>NZ_JBXAFT010000001.1:0-543075 GCF_058793415.1 Rhodoferax sp. MLSD5-FHT05B10
GCCCGACCCCGGGCGGTGCAGCCGTGGGAAGAGGCCGAGGACGCACCGCCCAAGGCGGCTGCGGTGGTGCCACCGGGCCAGGTGCTGCCCGTGCGCAACAGTGCGCCGCCCACCGCACCCGATGCGCCAGACGATGAAGACGGGTATGAGACCGATCCGGCCTTCAATTCGGAACCCAATTGGTCTGCAGCCCCCGTGGAACCTGCGCGGGAAGCTACTAAAGTTGTAGCAGTTCCGGTGCGCATGCAGGCCGAGTCCCGCGCCGACGCCGTCGCTGCCCAGGCCGCGCCGGTGCTGGTTCCCACCGAAGAGGGCGACTTCTGGCACGCCACGGTGCAGCAACTCATCCAGGCTGAGGCCATCACCGCCATGGTGCGGGAACTGGCGCTGCAATCGCAACTGGTGGCGCGCGATACCGACCAGTGGATCTTGCGCCTGGAGCGCGAGTCGCTCAACCAGGCCGGCACCCGCGACCGCCTGACCGCCGCGCTGCAGGCGGCCGGGTTTGACGTCAAGCTGGTGGTGGAGATTGGTCGCGTGACCGACACCCCGGGGCGGCGCAACCAGGCGGCGTCGGCCGAGAAGCAGCTCGCCGCCGAGAAGATTATTTTTGACGCACCGTTTGTGCAGGCCATGATGCGGGACTTTGGCGCGAAAATCGTGCCCGGTTCCATCAAGCCGCTCAGTTAATTCATTGCAACCTTTCAAAGGAAACCCATGTTCAACAAAGGACAACTCGCCGGCTTGATGAAGCAAGCCCAGGCCATGCAGGACAACATGAAGAAGGCCCAGGACGAGCTGGGCAATATCGAAGTAACGGGTGAGTCGGGCGCGGGCCTGGTCAAGGTCACCATGACCTGCAAGCACGACGTCAAGCGCGTCACCATCGACCCCAGCCTGCTGGCCGACGACAAGGACATGCTGGAAGACCTGGTGGCCGCCGCCTTCAATGCGGCGGTGCGCAAGGCCGAGGAAACTTCGGCCGAGAAAATGGGCAAGATCACCGCCGGCATGCCCGGTCTGCCCGGTGGCATGAAGTTCCCGTTCTGAGTACAAGCGCAGGACGCTGCCGGTGGCCGACGCCCATTCCCTGGAGATGCTGATCCAGTCGCTCAAACGCCTGCCCGGCGTGGGGGTGAAGTCGGCCCAGCGCATGGCCTTCCACCTGTTGCAGCACGACCGCGAGGGCGCGTTGACCCTGGCGCGTGCGTTGCAGGCGGCTGCCAGCGACGTGCGCCACTGCGAGCGCTGCCACACGTTCACCGAAGCGCAGATTTGCGCCACCTGCCTGGACCCGCAGCGCGACCACAGCAAGCTGTGCGTGGTGGAAACCCCGGCGGATCAGTCGGCCCTGGAGCGCACCGGCGCCTACCGCGGACTGTATTTCGTGCTGATGGGCAAGCTCAGCCCGCTGGACGGCGTGGGCCCGAACGACCTGGGCCTGAAGAAGCTGTTTGAACGCGCCTGTGACGGCGTGGTGCAGGAGGTGATCCTGGCGACCAATTTCACGGCCGAAGGGGAGGCCACGGCGCACGTCATCAGCGAGGCACTCAAGGCCCGCGGCCTGCGGCTCACCCGCCTGGCGCGTGGTGTGCCCGCAGGCAGCGAGCTGGAGTACGTTGATCTGGGCACCATTGCCCATGCCCTGGTGGACCGGCGCTGACGCCCCCTGAACCCCAGTTTTTTTATCCGAAAGTTTTTTTCATGCCTTACGCCCACTTCACCATCGCCTACTGGTGCGTGCTGATTGCCGCGCTGTTGCCTCTAGGTTGTTCCAGTCTGGCCAAGGCCGGCATGTTTGGCAAGCCGCGACGCGAAGGCGGGTACGACAACGAGAACCCCCGTGCCTGGTTGGCACGCCAGACCGACTGGCGCGCCCGCGCCAACGCCGCGCAGGCCAACAGTTTTGAGGCGCTGCCGTTTTTTGTGGGTGCGGTCATCATCGCCCACCTGCTCGGCGCCCATCAGGGCCGGCTGGACGTGCTGGCCTTCCTGTTCGTGGTGATCCGCCTGCTGTACATCATGATGTACGTTTCGGGCATGGCCAAGGCGCGCAGCCTGGCATGGACGGCCGGGCTGCTGGTGAACATTGCCATTCTGTTCGTAGGCTACCGCTAGACCGGCGCGGCAGCGCCCTGGCGCGGCGCGGTCAGCGCTTGGCCACCCGGGTGCTGGACGCTTTCGATTTCTTGCCGTGCTTGCCACCGGCGGCCTTGCCGGCGGAAGCCGTGCGGGTTCCACCTTTTTTGGATGCCGTGGCCCGTGAGCCGGCATGCGACTTGCCGCCGCGCGACGTGGCGGGCAAAAACACCACCACCTGCTGGCCCGGCTTGAAGCGGGCCGATGCATTGACCTTGTTCCACTGCGCCACTTGGTCCGCGCTGACCCGGTATTTGCGGGCCACGCTGGCCACGCTGTCGTTCTTGCCGGCCCGCAGCACGCTGCGCTTGAGCACTACTTCGGGGGCCAGCGAGAGCTGGCCGTTGTCCGCCACTTTCTCGGTCACGTCCTGGTTGATGTGGTTGGCGCGGGGAACCAGCAGGGAGGAGCCGGCCCGGATCACCACCCGGGGGGGAATGGCGTTGACGCTGCGCAAATCGGCCTCGGTCATGCCGACGCGCTTGGCAGCATCGGCGGGACGCATGGTGCTGGGGGCAATCCAGACGGTCCAGCTCGCCAGCCGGCCGCCGCCATAGGCTTCCAGATTGCTTTGGAAAATTTCGGCGTTGTCCCAGGGCAGCAGGATCTGCGGGGTGCCGGCGGCCATGATGACGGGCCGATTGATGGACGGGTTCAGGGCCTTGAAGTCGTTCAGCGGCACTTCAGCCAGCCGGGCGGCGAGCGAAACATCAATGTCGCGCCGGATGGTGACGGACTGGAAGTACGGGTGGTTTTCAATGAGCGGCAGGGCGGAGTTGAAGGCCTCGGGTTGCGACACGATGTTCTTGATGGCCTGCAGCTTGGGCACGTAGAACCGGGTCTCCATCGGCATGTTCAGGTCCGGGTAGCCGGTGGGCAGGCCGGCACGTCGGTTCTTGGCAATGGCGCGCCCTACGCTGCCTTCGCCCCAGTTGTAGGCCGCCAGCGCCAGATGCCAGTCGCCAAACATGCCGTACAGCTTTTGTAGGTAGTCCAGTGCCGCGCGGGTGGAGGCCAGCACGTCGCGTCGGTCGTCCCGAAATGCGTTCTGCTTGAGTTCGAAAGACTTGCCCGTGGCAGGCATGAACTGCCACATGCCCGCGGCCTTGGCCCCGGAGACGGCCTGCGGATTGAAGGCGCTTTCAATGAAGGGCAGCAAGGCCAGTTCGGTGGGCATGTTGCGCACTTCCAGCTCTTCCACGATGTGGAAGAGGTATTTCTTGGACCGCTCCGTCATGCGCAGGATGTAGTCGGGGCGCGAGGCATACCACTGCTCGCGGTCATGGACCAGGTCGTTGTCCAGGTCCGGCATGGCATAGCCGCGGCGGATGCGGTCCCACAGATCGACCGGCGGCGCCAGCGACATGACGGTTCGCGTGGGCATTTGCTGCGCGGTGATGGGCGTGAGCGCAGGGCGGCCGGTTGCAGTTCTGGCGGCAGGGGCTGCGGAGCGCCCCAGCACGTTGCTGGAGTGCAGCGTGAGCCCGTCCGGCGGGGTGGCGTCGGTGGAGAGGGTGCTTGCGCACCCGGTCAGCCACAGCAGGCCCGCGAGGCAGGAGAGCTTGAAAAAGTTCATCGGTATTGGTTCTTCCATTCGCGCAGCGTGGCAAAGGTGCCTGCCTGGTCCACGCCCCGCGCATCAAATCGGCGGGCGGCGGCTACGACGGTGGGTTGGCGGCTGCGCAAAAAAGGGTTGATCTGGCGTTCCAGCGCAAGGGTGGACGGCAAGGTAGGTTGCCCCTGGGCGCGCAGGGCCTGGCAGTGGGCATTGTAGGCAACGAGCTGGGCATTGTCGGGTTCGATTTCCAGCGCAAATTTCAGGTTGCTCAGGGTGTATTCGTGGGTGCAGCAGACACGGGTGGCATCGGGCAGGGCCGCCAGCTGGTCCAGCGATGCCAGCATTTGCTCCGGTGTGCCTTCGAACAGGCGCCCACAGCCGGCGCTGAACAGGGTGTCGCCGCAGAACAGCAGGGGGCTGGCGTCCATGGCCGGGCAGTAGAAAGCGATATGCCCGGCCGTGTGGCCCGGCACCTCCAGCACCTGGAAATCCAGCCCGAGGAGGCGCACCACCTCGCCACCGACCAGCCGTTGCAGCGGCTCGGGCATGGGTTCGTGTGCAGGGCCGAAGACCGGCGCACCGGTCACTTGGCGCAGGCGGTCGACGCCCGCGGTGTGATCGGCGTGGTGGTGCGTGACTAAAATGCCCTGCAGATGCACGCCCTCGCGCTGCAGGGCCTGGATCACCGGCTCGGCATCGCCGGGGTCCACTACCAGAGCCTGTTGCCCGTCGTGCAGCATCCAGATGTAGTTGTCGACATAAGCAGGCAGCGGTATTAACTTCATGAGCACTCAAATTATAGGTTTGCAAGACTGGTTCCACACGCCTGCAGGCCAATACCTGCTGGAATGGGAGCGCACCCAGGTGGACGCAGCGGTGGCCGACATATTTGGTTACCATGCGCTGCAGTTGGGTGTGCCGGAACTCGATGGCCTGCAGGCTAACCGCATGCCCCACCGCTGGCTGGCCACGGATGACCTGCCGCAGGCCGGACATCCGCCTGTGCGCGAGGTGGTGCTGGTGAACGACTTTACCGCCTTGCCGTTTCCCGCCGCCAGCCTGGACCTGGTGGTGCTGCCCCATACGCTGGAATTCAGTGCCGACCCCCATGTGACCCTGCGCGAGGTGGAGCGCGTGCTGGTGCCGGAAGGCCGGGTGGTCATTTGCGGGCTCAATCCCACCAGTCTGTGGGGTTTGCGCCAGCGCCGTGCCCATCTGTACCGCAAACTGGGCGTGGGGCGCCTGTTCCTGCCGGACGGTGGCGAGTTCATTGGCTACTGGCGGCTGCGGGACTGGCTGCGTCTGCTGGGCTTCGAGGTCGAGGTGGGGGAGTTTGGCTGCTACCGTCCCGGTGTGGGCAATGACAAGTGGTTGCAGCGCTTTGAATGGATGGACCGTGCCGGGGCGCGTTGGTGGCCCATTTTTGGTGCCGCGTATTTTTTGGTGGCAGTCAAGCGCGTGCGGGGCATGCGCCTGCTGGAGCCGCAGTGGAAAACCGCGCCGGCGCGTGTGCGCAAGTCGGTGTCGGTCGCCAACCGGGCGAACGACCGTTAATGGATGCAGGAATCAGGATAGTGACCAAGAAAGAAACGTTGAGCCATGTAGTGATTTACACGGACGGTGCCTGCAAGGGCAATCCGGGCCCCGGTGGCTGGGGCGCCTTGCTGCGCTCGTCCGATGGGACCGAAAAGGAGCTGTTCGGCGGCGAGCTGGAAACCACCAACAACCGCATGGAAATGACGGCCGTGATCCAGGCGCTTGCCGTGCTCAAGCGCCCGTGCGCGGTGACGCTGAACGTGGACAGCCAGTACGTCCTCAAGGGCATGACCGAATGGCTCGCGGGCTGGAAGGCCAAGGGCTGGAAGACGGCAGCCAAGCAACCGGTCAAGAATGTGGACCTGTGGCAGCAGCTGGACCACCAGGTGACTCACATGGGGCACTCCATTGACTGGCAGTGGGTTCGTGGACACAACGGCGACCCGGGCAACGAGCGCGCGGATGCGCTGGCCAACCGGGGTGTGGAGAAGGCCCTGGGCCGGCACTGAACGCGCGGGCCGGATTGCGCGGCCCGTGTAAAGCTGTGCAAAGTTGTGGCGCCGTCGGCTGGCGCCTGGGTTCCCGACGCCGATTGGCGCGGCTCGAACTGGTACATTGAGGGTCTGCTGCGTGTCGCTTTTCCAGGCGCGCCTTGATGAGATTCCAAAGATGTTTTTCGTTCGTTTTTGCGCTGAAGTGGTGAACCGGAAAAAATGGACGCTGTCGTTTCCGCTGGTCGCAGCCCTGGCCGGTGCCAGTCTGGTGGCGGCCTGCGGTAGCAAGACGGATTCAGGGCCCGCACCTGCAGCCAGTGCCGGTGCCAGCCGGGCAGGGACCGCGGCGCCGATTGCCGTGACCACATCACTCGCCCGGCAGCGGGATTTCGATGTGAACCTGCAGGCGATCGGCACCGTGGCAGCCGTGTCGAGCGTGGACGTGAAACCCCAGACCACCAGTGTGCTCACGCGGGTGCATGTTCAGGAGGGGCAGTTCGTGCGGGCCGGTGATCTGCTGTTTTCACTGGATGCACGCGCGGACGAGGCCAACGTGGCCAAGGCGCGGGCCCAAATGGCCAAGGACGAGGCCGCGCTGGCCGACGCCCAGCGCCAGCTGGCACGGAGCCGGGACCTGATTGCCAAGAATTTCATCTCGCAGGGGGCGTTGGACACCAACCAGGCGCAGGTGGAGTCCCAGCTGGCAACGGTGGCGGCGGATCGCGCGGCCCTCAATGCGGCGGAGCTGTCGCTGTCGTACACGCGGGTCAAGGCGCCGGGCGCCGGGCGGCTGGGTACGGTCAATGTGTACGCCGGAACCGCCGTCCAGGCCAATCAGACCACGCTGGTGACCATCACCCAGCTCGACCCGGTGTCCGTGGCATTCAACCTGCCCCAGAGCAATTTGGAAACCGCGCTGGCCGGCCTGAAGGGTGGGGGCATCCGGGTGACCGCGAAACTGCCGGAAAACAAAGGTGCTGTGCAGGGGCGTCTGCAGTTTGTGGACAGTGCGGTGGATGCAGCAACCGGAACGGTCAAGGCCAAGGCCCGTTTTGACAACCGCGAGGCCCAGCTGTGGCCAGGCGCCTTTGTCAACGTAGAGCTGACCGCCGGCACGCTGAAAGATGCCGTGGTTATTCCGCTGGCATCCATCATCCAAAGCACGCGCGGGCCCATCGTGTACGTGGTTCAGGACGGGAAGGCAGTGGTCCGCAAGGTCCAGGTTCTGGCATCGCAGGCCGATGAGGCAGCCGTGACCGGTGTGCAGGGTGGCGACCGTGTGGTGCTGGAAGGGCGGCAGAACCTGCGGCCGGACTCGGCCGTAGTGGAGCGCGCAGCCGGGTCGGCGAAGCCATGAACCTCTCTGAACTGTTCATTCGCCGTCCGGTGATGACGGTGCTGCTGAATCTGGCCATTGTGCTGGCCGGAGTGATCGGCTACCGCAGCATTCCGGTGGCGGCCTTGCCGAGCTATGACACGCCGGTGATCAACGTGTTTGCATCGCTGCCCGGTGCCAATCCGGAGACCATGGCGACCTCGGTGGCCTTGCCCCTGGAGAAGCAGTTCCAGACCATTCCGGGCCTGGCGCTCATCAGCTCGACCAGTACCCTGGGCAACACGTCGCTGACACTTGAGTTCGAGGAGGGGCGCGACATTGACGGTGCGGCACTGGACGTGCAGGCGGCGCTGCTGCGGGCGCAGCGCTCGCTGCCCCAGGACATGACGCAGTTGCCGGCCTACCGCAAGGTCAATCCGGCTGACGCACCGGTGCTGCTGGTGGCCCTGACTTCGCCGTCCCTGGCCCCGTCGGACCTGCAGGACTACGCGGAACATCTGATTTCCCCTACGCTGTCCACGATCAGTGGCGTGGCCCAGGTCAACATCTTTGGTTCCAAGCGCTTTGCCGTGCGCGTGCGCGTGCTGCCGGAGGCGATTGCCGCGCGCAACATCGGGCTGGATGAACTCTCTGCCGCCCTGCGCGCAGCGAACGTGAACACCCCCGTCGGGACGCTGGACGGTAAGCGCCAGATGCTCACGCTGCAGGCCAACCGGCAATTGCGCAACGCGGCCGAGTTTGCGGACCTGATTATCGCCACGCGCAATGGCGCACCGGTGCGGCTGAAGGATATTGCCAGCGTGGAAGACAGTGTGGAAACGGCAAAGACGTTTGCCAACTTGAACGGCGAGCCGTCGATTACGCTGGCCATCCTGCGCCAACCGGGGGCGAACACGGTGCGGGTGGTGGACGCGGTGCGGGCCGCTTTGCCCACCTTGCAGGCGCAGATGCCGCAGTCGGTCCGGATGACGGCGGTGAACGACCGGTCGGTTTCGGTGCGCGACGCGTTGCACGACGTCTCGCTGACGCTGGTGGGAACCATCGCGCTGGTGGTGCTGGTGATTTTCCTGTTCCTGCGCCGTTTCGTGGCCACGGCCATTCCCACATTGTCCTTGCCCGTTTCGCTGATTGGCGCGGTGGCGTTGCTGTGGGGGATGAAGTACAGCCTGGACAATGTCTCGCTGCTGGGGCTGACACTGGCCGTGGGGCTGGTGGTGGACGACGCCATCGTGATGCTGGAAAACATCATGCGGCACGTGGAAAACGGAGAGGCGCCGTTCAGCGCGGCACTGCGTGGTTCGCGCGAGGTGGGGTTCACCATTGTGTCGATCTCGACCTCGCTGATTGCCGTGTTCATTCCCATCTTTTTCATGCCAGGCGTGATCGGCCTGCTGTTTCATGAGTTCGCCGTGGTGGTGGGCTTGTCCATTGTGGTGTCGGCCTTTGTGTCTCTGACCCTGGTTCCTATGCTGGCCAGCCGGTTCCTGAAGAATGAGCCACACGAAAAGACGCCGGGCAAGCTGGAACGTGTGGTGGAAGCCGGGTTCGATGCAACCCTGCGCGCCTACACGCGCACGCTGGACATGGCATTGGGGCACCGCAAGACCGTCCTGCTGGTAGCGCTGCTCACGTTCCTGGCAACTGCCTGGCTGTTCAATGTCATTCCCAAGGGGTTTTTCCCGGAAGAAGACATTGGCCAGATCACGGTCTCGACCGAGGCGGCAGAGGACACGTCGTTCACCGAGATGGTTCGTCTGCAGGAGAGCGCGGCGGCCATTATCCGGGCGGATGCCAATGTGGGCGCGGTCAGCTCCTTCAACGGCGGCAGCGGGGCCCAGAATGCCGGACGCATGTTCGTTACGCTCAAGCCCCGTGGTCAGCGCCAGCCGATGAAGCAGGTGATTGAAGGCCTGCGACGCAAGCTGCGGGACGTGACGGGGATTGCCGTTTTCATGCGGCCGATTCAAAACCTGCAGCTCGGCGGACGCCCGAGCAAGGCCCAGTACCAGTACATTCTGCAGAGCGTTCGCGCCGATGAGCTCAACGACTGGGCCTCGAAGCTGCAGGAACGATTGCGGGCCGATCCGCTGTTTCGCGATGTGACCAGTGACGCCCAGCTGCGCGGACTTCAGGCCCAGTTGCAGATAGACCGCGATCGTGCCAATTCCCTGGGCGTTTCCATTGACCAGATCCGCTCCACCCTGTTCAGCGCCTTCGGCGAGCGCCAGGTTTCCACCATCTATCTCCCGACGGACAGCTACCAGGTGATCCTGGAGGCTGCTCCGCAAGCCAAGCTCGATGAGCGTGCCATTAGCGCCATCTATGTGCGATCTGCCACGGGTTCGCTGGTGCCGCTTTCGGCGTTCACGACCGTGCAGAGAACGGTGGGGCCGACTTCCATCAACCATGTGGGCCAGTTGCAGGCGGTGACGGTGTCATTCAACCTGGCGCCCGGAGCCGCGCTGGGTGATGCAACAACCCGCATCGATGAGGCGCGCGCGGCCATCAGGCTGCCAACATCGATCATTACCAGCTATGGCGGAGACGCGGCTGTCTTCAAGAGTTCCCAGGGAAGCCAGATCGTGCTGATCATTGCGGCGCTGCTGGTGATCTACATCTTGCTGGGGGTGCTGTATGAAAGCTACATCCACCCCATTACCATCCTGGCCGGTCTGCCGTCGGCCGCGGTCGGTGCGCTGGGCACCTTGATGCTGTTTGGACAGGATCTCACGATCATTGCCACCATCGGCATTCTGCTGCTGATCGGCATCGTGAAGAAGAATGCGATCATGATGATCGACTTTGCGTTGGATGCACAGCGACACCACGGCATGACGCCGTCCGAGGCGATCCGCGAGGCCTGCATCCTGCGTTTCAGGCCCATCATGATGACAACGCTGGCCGCCTTGATGGGAGCCGTGCCGATTGCCCTGGGTCTGGGGGCCGGTGCCGAGTTGCGCCAGCCTCTGGGGCTGGCGGTGGTGGGGGGGCTGGTATTTTCCCAGGCCGTGACGCTCTATATCACCCCGGTGATCTATCTGGCGCTGGATCGCTTCAGCGGCAAGGGGCCGGTGACCACGCCGGAGTCGACAGCCGCGGCATCCTAGCCGCCGATGTAACTCATCTCGACCCGGCGGCCGCCGGTTCCGGTGTCGGCCGTCATGGCACCGCGCAATTCTGAATAGCGGTCCGCGCGCGCACCCCAGATATGGCCGATGGCCGAGGCCAGGTCCGCGTCGCTGGCCGTGCCCCGCACCAGACTGCGCAGGTCGTAGCCCTGGTTGGCGAACAGGCACAGGTACAGCTGGCCTTCGGTGGAGAGGCGGGCGCGGTTGCAGTCGCCGCAAAAAGCCTGCGTCACGCTGCTGATGACGCCGATTTCCCCGGCCTGCACGTCATGGGCACCTGCGGCGTCGGCAAAGCCCCAGCGTTGAGCGGTCTCTCCCGGTGCGGCAGGTTCCAGCGCCACCAGGGGCATTTCAGCCTGGATGCGCTGGATGACTTCAGCCGAAGGCAGCACGTCGTTCATGCGCCAGCCGTTGGTGGCGCCCACGTCCATGTATTCGATGAAACGCAGCACGATGCCGCTGCCCTTGAAATGGCGCAGCATGGGAATGATTTCCTGGTCGTTGGTTCCCCGTTTCACGACCATGTTGACCTTGATGGGGCCCAGGCCTGCCTCGCGTGCAGCGTGGATGCCGTCGAGCACATCGGCGACCGGAAAGTCCACGTCGTTCATGCGGCGGAATGTGGCGTCATCGAGCCCGTCCAGGCTCACGGTGACCCGCTGCAGGCCCGCTGCCTTCAGATCTCTGGCTTTGCGCGCCAGCAGCGACCCGTTGGTGGTGAGTGTCAGGTCCAGGGGCTTGCCTTCCGTCGTGCGCAACGTCGCCAGCTTTTCAATCAGTACTTCAATGTTCTTGCGCAGCAGCGGCTCTCCACCGGTCAGGCGGATCTTCTGCACGCCGTGGGCCACAAACTGCTGGGCAATGCGGGTGATTTCCTCGAACGACAGCAAGGCGGCGTGTGGCAGGTACGGGTGGTCCTTGTCAAAAATCTCCTTGGGCATGCAGTAGTTGCACCGGAAATTGCAGCGGTCGGTGACGCTGATGCGCAGATCGCGCAGATCGCGCCCCAGGGTATCGGTCAACAGGCCTTGCGCCGCGATGTGCTCCCCCGGCGCCAGAGGAATCGACGGTGGTGGGCTGACTTTTCCGGCTTGGACAACCAGTGGAATGACACGGGGAGTGGAACGTTCGGACATACCCGCTATTGTCCCTTGTCTGTGGCAAATTTGCGACGCAATACAGTGCAAAATTGTGAATACCAAACAAGAGCGAGAGAACGCGCCGTCGTTGGAGACCCTTTCATGCACAAAAAATACATTTTTTTCTTTCTGCTATTGCCAGCTTTCGCTGGCGCAGGCCCAAACCGGTGTTGCGTCAGCGGCCGTGTCCGAGCGCGATTTCCTGGGGGATGTGCCCATTGTCCTGTCGGTGTCGCGTCTGGCGCAGCCGTTGGACGAGACTCCCGGTGCCGTAACCATTCTGGACCGGCAGTTCATCCGCATGTCCGGCGCCCGGGACGTGGCTGACCTGCTGCGGCTGGTGCCGGGGTTCCAGACCACCACAGCCTTTGAAACCGATGCGCCCATGGCCACCTACCATGGTCGCAGCAACGATTGGGCCAACCGCATCCAGGTTCTGGTGGACGGTCGGTCGGTGTATTCCGGCTATTTGCAGGGTTCAATTGGCATGGGCCTGCAAACCCTGGGACTGGATGACATTGAGCGCATCGAAGTGCTGCGCGGCTCCAATTCTGCGGCCTACGGAGCGCGTGCCTTTTTGGGGGTCATCAATATCGTTTCGCGGGACGTCCGGGAAACGGCCGGAGCAGCCGGTAGTCTGACTGCCGGGGAGAACGGCGTGGCGGACGTGGCCGCCCGCCTGGGCTGGGGGGATGAATCGGCGATGTACCGCATCAGCGCCGATACCCGTGAAGACAATGGCCTGCGCGGAGCGTTTGGCAAGAACCAGGTTGGCCGGGCGAATTTCTCCACACACCTGTCACCCGGGGGCGGGAATGAACTGGATGTGCGCGTCGGCATGCTGGACATTAACGCCGGCCGTGGAACGCCTGGAGACGCCGGCAATGCCGCACGCATGCGTTACCAGGGCTCCCAGTTTGTGCAGCTGGACTGGCGTAAAACCGTGGCGGACGACCAGGACGTGGCGGTCACGCTCTCGCACACGGAAAACACGTACCGGGATAATTTCCCCTACCTGAGCAACAATTTTGGGGCCCTGTATTACGGAACGCTGATTGACTTCAGTGGGCGCGAGTTCAATGACGCGCTGACCCTGCAGCACACCGTGCGGTTTTCCTCTGCGCTGCGCACCGTATGGGGTGCCGAATTGCGACGGGAGCAGCTGGTTTCGCGCTCCAGTTTCGATGTGCGGCGACAGGTCAGCACGGATTTCCACCGCGTGTTTGGCAATGCCGAGTGGCGCTTGTCGCCGGCCCTGATCCTCAACGCCGGCCTGATGGGGGAGCATAGCGATATCGGGGGGGATTCCGCATCGCCGCGTGTCATGCTGAACTGGCATGTCGTCGACGGGCATACCCTGCGTGCCGGTGTTTCACGGGCATTCCGTCCCCCCAGCGCCTTTGAGAAATACGGGGACGTCAAGTACTACGACATCAACGGTGCCAACCCGCTCACCTTTGTCGCCAGCAACGGTCAGGTGAAGTCCGAGCGCGTGGAGACTCGGGAGTTGGGTTACTACATGAATCTGCCGGCCGCCGGCTTGAGCGGGGACTTGCGCCTGTTCGATGAGCGCATTTCGGACGGCATTGTGTGCCTGCTGGTCATTCCACAGAACTGCGTCAACAAGGAAGACTACGCCATTACGGGCGCCGAGTACCAGATCACCTGGAAGCCGGGTGTGGACACCCAGGTCTTCTTCAACCAGACCTGGACCAATATTGCGGATGCGACGGACTTCCGGACCCTGCACGGAGCCCCCAAGTTTGCGGGGTCGTTGACGGTGATGCACACGCTGGCATCGGGCATTGCGCTGTCCCTGATGCACCAGCGGACCGAGGAAGTCGCCTTGATGTCGAATGACTCGGGAGGCGTGGCCAATCCGTTGTGGTCCATGGGCCGCACCGACGTCCGCATTGCCAAGCCGTTCCGTGCGGGCAAGACCCGGGCCGAGCTGGCGCTGACGATCCAGAATCTGGATATGCCTTATCGCGACGGCGATACCAAGTTCTTCTTTGACCGCCGGGCCCTGGTGTCCCTGCGGTTCGAACAGTAAGGCCTGCCCGGTGCCCGTCCCCCTGCTCAAATTCCTTGCGTGCCTGTGGTGGACGCTGTGCTGGGTGGGGGCGGTGCAGGCGGCGAGCGTGGTGGTTGTCACCAGCGAACGCAGCGCCGGCTATACCGATGCTGCCGGCGCGCTGGTGGGCGAACTGGAACGCAGCGGGGTGCCCCGGTCGGACATCGCCCTCCTTTCGGTCCCGGAGTCCGCAGGTGTGGCGGTGGCGGGGGAGGCGGCACCCCGCCTGTTCGTGACCCTGGGTGCCGATGCGCTGAAGCAGATGCTCCTGCGCGATGTGCGGGTGCCGGTGCTGGCCGCACTCATTCCCCGCAGCAGCGTCGAACGGGTGCGCAAGGAATCGGGCAACAAGACCGCCGCGGTGACGGCGCTGTACCTGGACCAACCGTTTGGACGCCAGCTGGACCTGTTGCGGCTGGCGTTGCCCGCGGCCAAACGGATTGGGGTCTTGTGGGGTACGGAGTCCGTGCAACAGCAGTCCTTGCTGCTGCCGGCGCTCAGCGCGCGGGGCTTGAGCCTGGTCAGTGGTTCCGTGGCGCTGAGCGGTTCGCTGTTTGGCGGACTCAAGACCGTGCTGGATGATGCTGACGTGTTGCTGGCCATTGCCGACCCCCAGGTTTTCAACAGCGCCACCATTTCCAGCATTTTGTTGACGACCTACCGCGCGCATACGCCGGTGCTGGCCTTTTCTCCCGCGTATGTGAAGGCGGGTGCCTTGCTGTCCCTGCACACCACGCCGACCCAGGTCGGGTTGCAGGCGGCAACCATGGCACGCACCTTGCTGCAGGGAGGGGCACTGCCGCCGGCCCAGTACCCCGCGGAGTTCTCCATCGGAGTGAACGAGCATGTGGCCCGCTCACTGGGCTTGGCATTGGATGCTGCCACGCTCACCGACAGCTTGCGACGAATGGACAAACGGCCATGATATTCACCACCATCCGCACCCGCATGCTGGCCGCCGCGCTGCTGCCCGTGACTCTGGTCATTGTGGTCCTGGTCGGTGTCTTCTGGAGCACCCGGGTGGGCGACCTGGACGCGGCCCACCGGCAGCGGGCCAAGCTGCTGGTGCACCAGGTCGCCATCGCCAGCGAATACGGGCTGTTTTCCGGCAACCTGACCAACCTGCAGAGCGTGGTGAACGGCATGCAGCGTGAGCCCGACGTGCGATCGGTTGCCGTATTCGGTGCCGGTGGCTTGTTGCTGGCCCGGGCGGGTGCTGGCGGGTACCAGACGCTCGCGGACCTGTCGAGTCCCGTCTATGTGCAGCAACAGCGTGCGCGGGGCATTGACGTGTTGACGGAGGTCATCAGTACCAGCGATGTGCAGCTCGACGACCTGTTCTCACCGCCTCCGGGGGGGCAGTCGGTGCCCCCCATGGTGCTGGGTCACGCCGTGGTGGAACTGTCAACGGACGGCCTGCGCTCCCACCAGCGGGACATCCTGTTCGTGGCGGTTTTTGTGGGGTTTGTGGGTTGGATGGTGGGCGGTGGGCTGGCGACCCGGTTGGGGCAGGGGGTTGTGCTTCCTGTGGCCCGGGTGTCGCGCATGATCGAGCGCATTGGGCGGGGTGACCTGGCGGTGGGGGCCGATCCGGACCCGAAGGACCCCCTGTACGAGCTGCAGATGGGGTTGGGTCGGATGGCGGAGCGCCTGGCCTGGAGCCGAGAGGATCTGGAGCAGCGGGTGGCCACCGTCACGCACGAACTGCGCCTGAAAAAGGAGGAGGCAGAGGCCGCAACGCTGGCCAAGTCGCGCTTTCTGGCGGCGGCCAGCCACGACTTGCGCCAGCCCACCCATGCACTGGGCATGTTCATTGCCCGTCTAGGGCAGCTGCCGATGGATGCGCAGACCCGGCAGCTGGTGGGCAGCCTGGAGGCGTCCGTGCATGCCATGCAGGACCTGCTCGATGGCTTGCTGGATCTTTCCCGACTGGATGCCGGAGCGGTGCCGGTGCACGTGCGGGCGGTACCGATGGACGCGCTGTTGGAATCGGTTCGTAGCGTGCTGGGGCCTGTGGCGGCGGACAAGGGGCTGCGCCTGCGGGTACGCTCCACGGCCTTGTGGGCCATGACCGATGAGATGCTGCTGCAGCGCATGGTGATGAACCTGGTTCAGAATGCCATTCGCTACACCGAGCGGGGCACGGTGCTGCTGGCGTGCCGGTCGGCCGATCACGGCAACGGCGTGCGCATTGAGGTGTGGGACAGCGGCATCGGCGTTTCACCCGAGCACCAGTCCGAAATTTTCAAGGAGTTCTACCAGGTCGGCAATACCGGGCGCGAACGTTCCCGGGGGCTGGGCCTGGGACTCAACATCGTCGAGCGCAGCGCGCGCTTGCTGGGTCACACCGTGGTCCTGCGTTCCAACCTGGGCTGCGGTACCCGTTTTTCCATCACCGCGCCACGGGCAATGGCTCCGGCTGCCATGCCGGTGGTCGTTGCCAGCGTGCTGCCCAGTGTGGCGGGGCTCGATGGGGTGCGGGTGCTGGTGATCGAAGACGATGGTTCTGCCCGTGAGGCGATCCGCGAACTGCTGGCTTCCTGGGGCTGCCATGTGGAGGCGGCGCAGACCCTGGAGCAGGCACGGGTGCTCCTGCGCAACGGGGCCATTCCGGATGTGATCGTGAGCGACTTCCGTCTGGGCGACGGCAGCAACGGCTTGTCGGCCATTGCCAGTCTGCGCGATCTGGCCGGACAAGACATACCGGCCTGCCTGATGAGTGGAGACACCGATGGTGCGCTGATGCAGGCGGCCAAGGCGGCCGGTCTGACGCTGCTGCACAAGCCCGTTCGCCCGGCCAAGTTGCGCAGCCTGTTGCGCCATTTGACCAGCGCAGCCGCGGGAGGGCAGAGGACAGTGGCGCCGGGTGATGGGGTTCAGGACGCGGTGTAACCGCAGCGCGCTGCGGCAACCACCGCCTGGGTGCGGTTGTGTACGGCGAAGTGCCGCAGGATGGCGGTGACGTGGGTCTTGATGGTTTCTTCGGAAACGTTGAGTGCCTGGCTGATCTCCCGGTTGGACTGGCCATCAAGCAGACCGCGCAGCACCAGCTCCTGGCGCTGGGTCAGCGCAGGCCGCTCGGAGGCCGGATCGGGCTGTTCCGGCAGGGTGTCGGTTTCCAGTTCATGCGGCAGGTAGACGTCACCGTCGAGTACCCGCCGCACAGCGCCCAGCAGTTCGTCGCTGAGGCTGGATTTGGTTACAAAGCCCGCGGCGCCGGCCTGCAAAACCTGGCGCATGATCTGGACGTTGGCCGAACCGGACAGCATCACGATGGGAAGTTCCGGATGCTGTTGCCCAAAGATGGCCAGGGCCTCCAGCCCGGTCATGTCGGGCAGGCGGTAATCCAGCAGGATCAGATCCAGGTCGTTGTGGGATTGGGTTGTCGCGAATGCCTGGGCGCAGGTGCCCGCCTGCAGGACCTCTACAGATTCGTCCAGGCCCTTGAGCACCTGGCGCAACCCTTCGCGTACCAGGGCATGGTCATCAACAACAAGAATTTTCACGGTTGGATCGGTGACAAAGCGGCATTCGGAGATACGCAGCTATGGTAACCCAAGGTGTGAAGATCGGTTCAAAAAAAGAAAGCCCGCCTAAGCGGGCTTCTTTGGGGCACGGTGGAGATCAGCTGTGGATCTTCATCATGACGGGAACGATTAGCAGCGCCACGATGTTGATGATCTTGATCAAGGGATTGATGGCGGGGCCGGCCGTATCTTTGTAGGGATCGCCCACGGTATCACCTGTGACCGCGGCCTTGTGGGTTTCGGAACCCTTGCCGCCGTGGTGGCCGTCTTCGATGTACTTCTTGGCGTTATCCCACGCGCCGCCACCGGTGCACATGGAGATGGCCACGAACAGACCGGTCACGATGGTGCCCATCAGCAGGCCCCCCAGCGCCGCCGGGCCGAGGACCAGACCAACCAGAATCGGCGCCACTACGGGCAACAGGCTGGGGATCATCATTTCCTTGATGGCGGCGGTGGTGAGCATGTCGACGGCGGTGTCGTACTCAGGCTTGCCCGTGCCGTCCATGATGCCCTTGATGTCGCGGAACTGGCGGCGCACTTCCACCACCACCGAGCCGGCGGCGCGGCCGACGGCCTCCATTGCCATGGCGCCAAACAGGTAGGGGATCAGGCCGCCAATGAACAGGCCGATGATGACCATCGGATTGCTCAGGTCAAAGGTAATGGCCTTGCCGTAGGCCTCCAGCTTGTGGGTGTAGTCGGCAAACAGCACCAGCGCGGCCAGACCGGCGGACCCGATGGCATAACCCTTGGTCACGGCTTTGGTGGTGTTGCCCACTGCGTCCAGCGGATCGGTAATGTCGCGCACGGCAGCGGGCATCTCCGACATCTCGGCAATGCCGCCGGCGTTGTCGGTGATGGGGCCGTAGGCGTCCAGCGCCACCACGATGCCCGCCATGCTGAGCATGGAAGTGGCCGCAATGGCAATGCCGTACAGACCGGCCAGCGAGTAGGCGGTCCAGATGGACACGCAGACAAAAATCACCGGCCAGGCGGTGGAGCGCATGGAAACCCCCAGGCCGGCAATGATGTTGGTGCCGTGGCCGGTAGTGGATGCCTGTGCGATGTGCTGCACCGGCCCGTACTGCGTACCGGTGTAGAACTCGGTGATCCAGACCAGTGCCGCTGTCAGCACCAGACCGACGGTACAGGCGCCAAAGAGTTTCATCTGCGCACCGGTTCCGCCCAGCGCGTTGTCGGGGATGAGCGACTGCGTGACGAAGTAGAACGCGACCAGGGACAGCACGCCGGCGACGGCCAGGCCCTTGTACAGCGCCGGCATCACGTTCTTCATGCCGGGAGAGGCTTTGACGAAGAAGCAGCCGATGATGGATGCCACGATGGACACCGCGCCCAGCGCCAGCGGATAGATCACGGTGCTGGTGCCGCCACCGGAAACCAGCAGGGTGCCCAGCACCATGGTTGCAATCAATGTGACGGCGTAGGTCTCGAACAGGTCGGCGGCCATGCCGGCGCAGTCACCCACGTTGTCGCCCACGTTGTCGGCAATCACGGCCGGGTTGCGTGGATCGTCTTCGGGAATGCCGGCTTCGACCTTGCCCACCAGGTCGGCACCAACGTCCGCCCCCTTGGTGAAGATGCCGCCACCGAGGCGCGCGAAGATGGAGATCAGCGAGGAACCGAAGGCAAATCCGACCAGCGGATTCAGCTTGGCGACGGAGACGGCGCCATCGGGTACCAGAAACCAGTAAAACGCCGTCACGCCCAGCAGGCCCAGGCCGACGACCAGCATGCCGGTCGTGGCACCGCCACGGAAGGCCACGTCCAGTGCCGGGCCAATGCCCTTGGTGGCGGCCTGCGCCGTGCGCACGTTGGCACGGACCGAGACGTTCATGCCGATGAAGCCGCAGGCGCCCGACAGAACGGCGCCGACCACAAAGCCGGCGGCACTCAAGGGGTCCAGAAATACGCCAATCAGCACGGCCAGTACCACGCCGACAATGGCGATGGTCTTGTACTGCCGCGCCAGATAGGCGGCAGCGCCGGTCTGGATGGCAGCTGCAATTTCCTGCATGCGCGCGTTGCCGGCGTCTTGGGAAAGAATCCAACTGCGTGCCCAGAAGCCGTATGCCACGGCAATGAACCCGCAAACAAGCGCCAGAATCAGCGCCGAGTTGCCCGTCATAGAGATACCTCCTGATGTTGTTTCGCTAGGGAGGGGCGCCACGCTAGCGGAGCCCCGCTGCGTTGCTTCCTCGTGCGTCCGGGAGGGGAGACGATTGGCCAACCCGGTCACTGTACCCGGAAAAAACCGGTTTTCCGGGCCGAGCAAGGCGGGTGTCAGTAAAATCAGGGTTAATCCTAGGCACAGGCCTTGGCCCATCCCGATCATGGCGCCGCATCCAGCGGCCCCTGCAAACCTCAAAGCGGAGCAAATTCAATGTCCCTGGACAACGTCACCCCTGGAAAAAACATTCCCGAGTCGTTCAACGTCATCATCGAAATCCCGATGAACGCCGATCCGGTCAAGTACGAAGTGGACAAGGAATCCGGCGCCATTTTTGTGGACCGTTTCATGAGCACGGCCATGCACTACCCCACCAACTACGGCTATGTGCCCCAGACCATTTCCGGTGACGGCGACCCCGTGGACGTGCTGGTGATCACTCCCGTGCCCCTCATCCCGGGTGTGGTGGTGACCTGCCGTGCCATCGGCATTTTGAAAATGACGGACGAGGCCGGTGAAGACGGCAAGGTGTTGGCCGTGCCTACCAACAAGATCCTGTCGCTGTACAGCCGTTGGGAAAAGCCGGAAGACCTGCAACCTTTGCGCCTGAAGACCATTGCCCACTTCTTTGAACACTACAAGGACCTGGAAGAAGGCAAGTGGGTCAAGGTACTGGGCTGGGAAGGCCCCGAGTCGGCCCATAAGGAAATCATGGACGGCATCGCCAACTACAACAAGAAGACACAGGCCTGATACCCTGGCGCGTGAGAGGGAGTAAAAAACGCATCGTTTTTGCCCCTGAGCCGCGCAGATACTGCGCAAGCAGCTATCAAAAACAGAGCGCCTGCAGCGTGGCTGCCAGGCGCTTTTTCGTGTCTGCTCCAGCCAACGGCAGCTACAGCGGTCTTATCGGCCGGGGTTTGGGAACACCAGCCGCTTGATGCCGGAACTGCGCTCAAAATGGCGCCACTGCCCGGCGGGCTGTGCCAGCCGGTCGGCCACGGCCCACCAGGCGCTGGGGTTCATCCCCAGGCCGATATGGCTGGCAAAGACTTCCACATTCTCGGTGTGCGGGTTGCGCGCGCAGGGCGCCTGCACGCTGGTTGGCCAGGCCACGACACCGTCAGTCCGGGAATAGATGGACGTGGTGGGAACCGGTGGAGCAGCCGGCAGGTCGAAGTTCTCGGTTTCGCGCACGATGCTGCGCCCGCTGATCAGCTCGTACAGGCGCCAGGCATTGGTGCTTTTGTGCGAGCCGGAAAAAGGGGTTCCCAGGGTGATCACGCTGCGCACGCAGTGGGGCAGCGCCTTGGCCAGCTCGCGGGCGTAAATGCCGCCCAGGCTCCAGCCGATCAGGCTCGCCTTTTCGCCAGAGGCTTCAAACGTGTCGATGACCTGCCGCTTGGCCGTTTCCAGAATGCCGGCACGCGGGCCGAAGTTGTAGCCCTGGTTCCAGCCCGACACGTCGTAACCCAGGTTCCGCAGATAGCCGCGCAAGGGCAAGGTGGAGCCATCGCTGGCGGACAGGCCGGGAAACACGATGACGGGGTGCCCGTCTCCACACGGCGCGCGCATCAGCGCGGGCCAGCTCGGCAACACCGACCACAACTCCCAGGGTGCGCGCAACTCCAGCGCGACCAGGAGCGCGTTAGGCGGTGGTGGGTGGTTGCCGTCGGTTGCGGGTGTGTGCGCGTTTGCCATGGAGGGAAGGCCGGGCGGCCTTGTCAGTTGCTGAACCTGGGGCCAACGTTAGCAGCATTTGGTGCGGGTTGCTTCCATAAAGTGCCCGTTTTTGGGCCGGGTATTCGCTGGTTCGTCACCTAGGTGACTGGTTTCGCTTTGGGGGTCCGGGGCGCGTGGTTACGCTCGCGTACCGTGGGGCAGCCTGCGTGCGATGGCGTTTCCAAAGCAGGGAATGCGTGCCGATTGGAAGGGTATTCCCGCACCTTTTCCGACCGCTTTACACAGGAGCGCCGTGTATGATGAATTGAAGGTTCTGCGGCGCGCGGAGCCTTTGATTGATGTCAAGGAAACAACCATGCAAACTGCGCAGAACCCGTCTTCTTCTCCCGGTCAGGGTACACCTGAGAGCCCGGTGGTGGCGGACTCGGGGCAGTACCTGACGCTGCGTTTGGGCGGGGAGGAATACGCCATCGATATTCTGCGTGTGCAGGAAATCCGTTCGTATGAAGAGCCCACCAAAATGGTCAACTCCCCCAGCTTCATCAAGGGGGTGATCAATTTGCGCGGCGTCATTGTTCCCATTGTGGATCTGCGCCTGAAGCTCAACATTTCCAAGGTTGAGTACAACGAATTCACCGTGGTCATCATTTTGAACGTGCGCGGCGTCATGGTCGGGGTGGTGGTGGATTCGGTGTCCGATGTGGTGTCGCTCGATGCCAAGGTCATCAAGCCGGCCCCGCAATTCGAATCGTCGATCGAGGCGCGTTTCATCCTGGGGTTGGCCAATGTCGGCGAGCGCATGCTGATCGTCATGAACATGGACGCCTTGCTGAGCAATGCCGAAATGGGGATGGTTTCTGCCGCCTTGAGCTGATGCATGCCGGTTTGTTTTATTTCTGATTTTTGGGTTTCTGGTTCATGAATTTCTCCGACTTCAAAATCCGCACCAAACTGGGTGCTGCCTTTTTCGTCATGGCGCTGCTGACAGCCGTTACTGGCGGGTTTGCCGTATCGCAGCTGGCGCGCATCAATGCCAACACCGATGACATGGCCACCAACTGGTTGCCCAGCAGCCGGTATGTGGGGGAGATGCAGGGCTTGTTGGGGGACCTGCGCCAGGGCGAGCTTCTGCACGTGATGGCGGTCATTCCGGAAGACAAGAAGCCCGAAGCCGACCGCATTGCGGCCGACAAGGCCAAGCTGGCGGAAGTGGGCCGCAAGTTCGAAACGCACCTGAAATCACCGGCTGAAAAACAGGCCTGGGATACGTACAACAAGAACCTGGCCGCGTACTACGCCAGCAACACCAAGTTGCTGACCATGTCGGACTTGGGCCCTGCCGAGGCCGCCGCCAGCTTTGACTTCCTGCGGGGCGAATCCCGCCTGGCCTTCCGGTCGCTGTTCAAGGCAATGGAAGAGATGTATGCCTTGAATGGCCAGGGCGTCAAGGATGCCTATGGCGGCGCACAGCAAACCTACACGGCATCCCAGGTGGGGGTGCTCGTGATGCTGGGGCTGGCGGTGGCGCTCGCGGTGGTGATGGGTATCTGGATCACCCGCCAGATCACCGGGCCCATCGAGTCCGCAGTGGAGGCCGCCAAGGAGTTTGCCGATGGCAATCTGACGTCGGAGTTGCAGGCCAAGGGAACCGATGAACCGGCGCAACTCCTGCACGCGCTGGAGGCCATGCGCCTGGGGCTGGCCAAGGTGGTGGCCAATGTCCGCCAGGGCTCGGAAAGCGTGGCCACGGCCAGCGCCGAAATCGCCCAGGGCAACCATGACCTGTCGGCCCGCACCGAGCAGCAGGCCAGCGCCCTGGAGCAGACCGCGGCGTCCATGGAGGAACTCAGCTCCACCGTCAAGCAAAACGCCGACAGCGCCCGCCAGGCCAGCCAGCTGGCGACCAATGCGTCAACCGTTGCCGTGCGGGGCGGTGAAGTGGTGGGTCAGGTCGTGGAGACCATGAAGGGCATCAACGAGTCTTCGCGAAAGATCAACGACATCATCAGCGTTATTGACGGTATTGCCTTCCAGACCAACATCCTGGCCCTGAACGCAGCCGTGGAAGCGGCCCGCGCCGGCGAACAGGGCCGCGGCTTTGCCGTGGTGGCCAGCGAAGTGCGCAGTCTGGCCGGTCGCTCGGCCGACGCCGCCAAGGAGATCAAGAACCTCATTGGCGCCAGCGTGGAGCGGGTGGAGCAGGGCACGGCGCTGGTCGATCAGGCGGGTGTCACCATGACGGAAGTGGTGAGTGCCATCAGACGGGTGACCGATATCGTGGGCGAGATCAGCGCCGCCAGCCATGAGCAGGCCTCGGGTGTCACCCAGGTGGGCGAGGCGGTGACGCAGATGGACCAGGCCACGCAGCAAAACGCGGCGCTGGTGGAGGAGATGGCGGCGGCGGCTTCCAGCCTGAAAACCCAGTCGCACGATCTGGTGCAGGTGGTTGCGGCCTTCAAGCTCAGCGCCAGTGACGCCAATGCGGCACCGTCGCGGGTGGCGGTGCGCTCCAGTGTGCCGCGCAGCACGCCGTTTGCTGGGCCTGAACGCCGGATCCATGATCAGGGCACCGTGCTGTCACGGGCCGCGGTGGTATCCAAGCCACAGGGCGCCGGTGCAGCGCCGGTAGCGGCGGCCCGTGCCGCAGCCCCGGTAGCCAGCACACCCCCGGCGAGTCCGGCAGCCGCCGTCAAAGTGGCGGCCACGGCGGGGGATGGCGACTGGGAAACCTTCTGACCTCGCGGGGTGCCTAACGCCCCTGGCCGTTGTGCCGCAGGGGGCTGCGTTCGGCCAGGTCTTCCAGATACTGACCGATTCCCTGGTCCTCGCGCTCCAGAAACCGGGCCACCGCGTCGGCGAACGCCGGGTGTGCCAGCCAATGGGCGCTGGTGGTTTTGACGGGCAGCAGGGCGCGTGCCATTTTGTGTTCGCCCTGGGCACCTCCCTCAAAACGCTGGTAGCCATGGGTTATGCACCACTGCAGCGGCTGGTAATAGCAGGCCTCAAAGTGCAGGCAATCCACCCGTTCCAGTGCGCCCCAGTAGCGACCATAAGCAACCCCGGCTGAATTTTGTGTCCCATTTGGGCCACCAGACGTTGCAGCATCTGCGTCAACAGCTATCAAACTGCTAGCAACCGCGCGGCCAGCCCGCTCGGCGATGAACAACAGCCAGTGCTGCGGCATGGTGTCGGCCATACGCTGGAAGAAGTCGCGGTTCAGGTAGGGTGCGTTGCCGTGCTCCAGGTAGGTGCGCTCGTAGCAGTGGTAGAAGAAATCCCAATCGGCTGGGGTGATGTCGGAGCCCTGAGCCCAGCGGAAGGTGATGCCGGCCTCCTGCACCTTGCGCCGCTCCTGGCGGATTTTCTTGCGTTTCTCCTGCGTGAGCGATGCCAGGAAGTGCTCGAAGTCGCGGTAGGCGGGGGTGGCGTTGTTCCAGTGGAATTGCACCGTGTGGCGCAGCTTCAGGCCCGCCTCGGTGCAGGCCGTCACGTCCGCCGCCTGGGCAAACAGCAGGTGCAAGGATGACAAGCCCGACTGCCGGCACCATTGCACCAGTGCCTGCACCAGCGCAGCGCGGGCGTGCGCGCTGCGGGCCAGCAGGCGGGCGCCGGGAACGGGGGTAAAGGGCACGGCCACGACGGCTTTGGGGTAGTACGACAGGCCGTGCTGCTGGTAGGCATTGGCCCAGGCCCAGTCAAACACGTATTCACCATAAGAGTGGCTTTTGGCGTACAGGGCGCAGGCTGCGACCAGCACGCCGCCCGACTCCAGCGTGAAGAAATGGGGCGCCCAACCGGTTTCCGGGGTCGCGCAGCCGCTGGTGTGCAGCGCGCAGAGGTAGGCATGGCGCATGAAGGGGCTGGCGTCGGCTTGCAGGTGCAGCAGGGTGTCCCACGCCTGGGCGTCCACGTCCAGCGGTGAGGTGACGACGCGAATGACATAATCGTTGTCAGCCATGCGGCTCCTGGTGCGCGGGCCCTGCGCCGGCAGTGCCGCTATTAACGAAACGATGTTGGTTCATGACTCTCAAACTGTGCATTGCACAACTCAATTTCATCGTCGGTGATCTGGACGGTAATGCAAAAAAAATCATCGATGCCGCCCGGCAGGCGCATGCCAGTGGCGCGCGCCTGCTGCTGACACCGGAGTTGTCGATCTGCGGCTATGCGGCCGAAGACCTGTTCCTGCGCCCGGCCTTCATCCGCGCCTGCGATGATGCCGTGAAAACAGTGGCCCGCGAGCTGGCCGGGTTAAAGGACATGACGGTGGTGGTCGGCCACCCCACGGGAGGCGACAGCCGTACCCGCTCGGTGGCGGTGCAGAACCGCTTCAATGCCGCCAGCGTGCTGTGCGAGGGGCAGGTGGTGGCCACCTATGCCAAGCGCGAGCTGCCGAACTACCAGGTGTTTGATGAACGCCGCTACTTCACGCCCGGCACCGGCGTGTGCGTGTTCGAGGCAGGCGCCGCAGGCGAGCGCATCCGCGTGGGGCTGCTCATCTGTGAGGACGCCTGGTTTGAGGAACCCGCCCGCCTGGCCCAGGAGGCCGGCGCGCAGATGCTGGCGGTGATCAATGCGTCGCCGTTCCATGTGGGCAAGGGCTATGAGCGGGAAGACACCATGCGTGAGCGCGCCCGTGCCACCGGCTTGCCGCTAGTCTATGCCCACCTGGTGGGCGGGCAGGATGAGGTGGTTTTCGAAGGCCATTCGTTCGCCTTGAATGCCGACGGTTCGGTGGCCGGTCGAGCCCCCAGTTTCCAGGAAAAACTGTTCGAAATCATTGTGGAACCTGCGCAGACAGCTATGAATATCGTAGCAACGGTGGAGCCCATCCGCTCCCCCGAGCAGGACCTGTGGGATGCGCTGGTGCTGGGGGTGCGTGATTACATCGGCAAGAACGGCTTTCCCGGCGCCATTCTGGGCTTGTCGGGCGGCATCGACTCGGCGTTGGTGCTGGCCATCGCGGTCGATGCGTTGGGTGCGGACAAGGTGCGGGCCTTCATGATGCCCTCGCCGTACACCGCCGACATCAGCTGGCTGGATGCCCGCGACATGGCCGCCCGCATGGGGGTGCGCTACGAGGAAATCTCCATCGTGCCGCAGTTCGAGGCCTTCAAGGCGTCCCTGGCACGGGAGTTTGCCGGCCTGGCGGAAGACACGACCGAGGAAAATATCCAGGCCCGCATCCGCGGCACCCTGCTGATGGCGTTGTCCAACAAGTTTGGCAGCATCGTGCTCACGACCGGTAACAAGTCGGAAATGGCCACCGGCTATTGCACGTTGTACGGCGACATGGCGGGCGGCTTTGCCGTGATCAAGGACCTGGCCAAGACGCTGGTGTTCAAGATGGCGGCCTGGCGCAACGCCCATGACCCGTACGGCACGGGCAGCAATCCGATACCCGAACGCATCATCACCCGCCCGCCCAGCGCGGAGCTGCGCCCGGACCAGACCGACCAGGACAGCCTGCCGCCCTACGAGGTGCTGGACGCCATTGTGGACCGCTACATGGAAAACGACCAGAGCATCGAAATCATCGTGGCCGCAGGTTTCGCGCGGGCCGATGTGGAGAAAGTCACCCGCCTCATCAAGATCAACGAGTACAAGCGCCGGCAGGCCCCTGTGGGTATTCGGGTGACGCATCGCAGCTTTGGCAAGGATTGGCGTTATCCTATTACCAACCGCTTTCGCGCCTGAAACCTTGTGGGTCAGATCACTTTCACAGCAAATGTGCTCTGACCCCAACTGATGAGAGAGATTTCCATGAAGCAAATTACCGCCGTTATCAAACCGTTCAAACTCGAAGAGGTGCGCGAAGCACTGGCCGAATGCGGCGTTACGGGCCTGACCGTGACCGAAGTCAAGGGCTTTGGCCGCCAGAAGGGGCATACCGAGTTGTACCGCGGCGCCGAATACGTGGTGGATTTCCTCCCCAAGGTGAAGGTGGAAGTGGTCGTCAAGACCGATGATGTGGACCGCTGCGTGGATGCCATCGTCAAGGCCGCACATACCGGAAAAATCGGGGACGGCAAGATTTTTGTCACCAACGTTGAGCGTGTGGTGCGCATCCGCACCGGCGAGCAGGACGAATCCGCCGTCTGACCGTCAGGCAAGGCGCTGGTACAGGGCGGCAGCCCATATTCCAGCGCACAGCAGCAGGCTGAGCAAGACAGCCGCGCTTCCCATGTCCTTGGCCCGCTTGGACAGATCGTTCCACTCCGGGCCAATGCGGTCAATGGCGGTTTCCACCGCCGTGTTCAGCAACTCCACCACCATCACGAACACCACGCTGGCCGCCAACAGGGCGGTTTCCACCCAGGTCTGCCCAAGCCACAGGGAGAGCGGCAGCAGGACCATAGCCGCCAGCGCTTCCTGGCGAAATGCTGTTTCGCTCCAGCCGGCGCGCAAGCCGGCCATGGAGTAGCCGGTGGCGTGCCACATGCGGCTCAGCCCCCTGCGGGCTTTTTGCGGGTTGACGGCGGCCGGGGGTGTAGGGGCATTCACGGTGTGAAAGGGTGTCGGGGGTATTACCGGCTCAAGGGCGGCGAGACGACCAGGCGGGTGCCTGCCAAGGCATCGTGCCAGAATTGCCCTTGCGGGTGCAGGCGGCTCAACAAGGCCCAGACAACCACCCAGCCGGAGATGATGAGGGCCGATTCGGCCCCGGTGAGGTGAAAGGGGGCGATGCCGGCCAGCGGGGGCAAGAACCACAGCCAGCTCAGGCAGTAGCGCGCCAATGCGCGGGCCTGAGAAATGGCGGCGCCCTGGCGGTCAACGACACGGATATCCCAGGTTTTCATGGCCAGGGTCTGGCCTTTGGCCCAGAACCATACGAAGTAAATGCCAAAAATCACAAACAGGAACGCCTGCAGGGCGTGGCGATTGTCCAAGGCGTTGTGCGTCTGGCTCAGGGTGCCAAAGAGGTAGCCCGCCAGGAAAACCACGCCAAACATCAGCATGCCTTCGTACAGCCAGCAGGCCATGCGGCGCCACAGGCCCGGGGTTTTCAATTCGTTTTGCATTGGAAAAGGTACATGCCGTTAGAGGCGACTGCGCATTGTAGGGGGATGCGCAGTGGCTTCCCGCCGAACCGGCCCCTGCGGCCTCAGTTCGCCAGAACGGGGGCGAGTGCCGGAGCTGCAGCAGGGACTGTGGCGGGCACAGGGGCTGCGGTGGGTACAGGAGCGCTGGCTGCCGGGCGGGGAGCTCGAGGCAGCAAGGTGTTGCGGTCTACCAGGGGCTTGCCGCTGGTCGCAGCGGGGCCTTGTGGCGGCGTGCGGCGGGTAACCGGTACCTTGGCCAGCTTTTCGGGCGGTACGGGCTTCACGGCGATCGCCGTGCCAACGGGTTTCTTGGGCGCGTGGGCGGCCAGTTTTTCCTTTTCTTCCGGGCTCAGGGCCTGGTAGGCTTCCCAATTGGCGGCCCGTTCAGCAGGCGGCATTTTCTTGGTTTCAGCAAAGTTCAGACGGGCCCGCTCACGGTCACGCGGTTTGAGTGCGGCCCACTCTGCCATGCGGCTGTTCAGCTTGCCCTGCTCTGCGGGCGCCATGGCGGGGTAGTTTTTCGCAATGGTGATCCATTTGCCCCTTTGGATCACGCCCAACGTGTTCCAACTCGCGGCCAGTGGCTGCAGAATTTGCTGCTGCGCCGGGGAAAGCTCTTTCCACTGGGGGCCAGCAGCGGCTGCTCCGGGTGTGGACGCCGCTGGACGTGTCACGGCCGGCGCCGCCGTCATTTTGGGGGGCTCGGGGGTTTGGGCCGAGGCCGGAGCGTGGAGGCTCAGCAGGAAGCCTGCTCCCAGCGCCATCAGTGCGGCCAGCTGGCGCGCACCGCTGCGAGCACGCCGCAAAGGGTGGAAAAACGGTAGGGGCTGCTTCAGAAAATGCTCAGTCACGGTGTTTCAGGTTCAGGTACTGCGCGAAACCGGGGTCGGTATAGGCAGCGGGCGGGAGATCATCCGTGAGGAGTGCGGCATCCACTTCAGCGAGTTCATTGGTGCGCCGCTGTTCCTCCACGACGGCAATGGCCAGCAGCCCGGCGATCAGGGCCAGCAGCGGTACCAGGGAGGCAATGCGGTTCCAGAAGCTGCGGTCGTCACCACCCATGTGCAGGGTGGCGGCACCACCATGGGACGCCACGCCGGATGCCACCTGCAGCTTCACGACCTTGCGCTGGGACAGGGCCACCATGCGGGCTGCCTTCAGGCGCTCGGAAATATCGTTGGGCAGGCTGTCGGTGGTGTCGTTCAGGCGTGCAGCGATGCTGCGCCCCAGGCTGTCCTGGTAATCGTCCCAATGGACCTCGTGCGAGTTAGTCATAGTTGTATTCCCTTTGCCTTCAAGGCTTGCGCCAGGGCATGAACAGCCCGTGAGCAGTGCGTTTTGACACTGCCTTGCGAGCAGCCCATGGCCGCAGCGGTTTCCGCGACGTCCAGTTCCTCCCAATAACGCAGCAAAAAGGCTTCCCGTTGACGTGCGGGCAATTCCTGGATCTCCGATTCGATGGCTCGCAAGGTTTGTGCCCGGTCTGTCTGGCTCTCGGTGCTTTCGTTCTGCTCGGGGCTGCTGGAGGCATGCAGGGTCTCCAACAGGTCAAAATCCCCTTCGTCGTTGGCGGATTCAAAGTCCCCCATGTTGGAAAACAGCGCGTTATGCGTCTTTTGGCGCCGAAACCAGTCCAGCGTGCAGTTGGACAGGATGCGCTGAAACAGCATGGGGAGCTCGTCGGCCGGCTTGTGGCCGTAGTGTTCGGCGAGCTTCATCATGCTCTCCTGCACGATGTCCAAAGCCGCCTCATCGTTGCGAACGTGGTACACCGAGCGTTTAAAAGCGCGCTTCTCTACGCTTTTCAGGAATTCGGCAAGTTCGCGTTCAGTAGCCAAGAGAGTCCAGCCAGAGGGTGAAAAGAAGGAGTGCCGGTGCACCGCAGCCAAAAGTGGTGCGCGCAACGGGTCGCTGCGCCGGAATTATGGCACCGGCAGCCGCTATTTCGGGGCGGAATTTTGAAAGTATGCCCGTCCAGTGCGATAATGGCGCTTGCCATCAAAAAGCAAACGGGTTTTGGTCCGGCGCACGATTCCTGCGCTTATGGCTTCAACCTTAAGTTCCGACGCGACGCCACAAGTGTTTGTGAAGGGGCACCCAAGGTTTTTCGTTAGAGAAATTCACAAAGGTTCATCATGGAAATTTCAAAAGCCGAAATCACTTCGGCCGCTACTGCATCCACTACCGGCAAGCCCCATGGGGCTGCATCTCAGGAACTTCGCGGTGCCGAAGTCCTGGTCAAAGCACTTCAGGCCGAGGGCGTCAAGTACGTCTGGGGTTATCCCGGCGGGGCCGTGCTGCATATTTACGACGCGTTTTACAAGCAAGACTCCATTCAGCACGTTCTCGTGCGCCATGAGCAGGCTGCGGTGCATGCTGCGGACGGCTATGCCCGGGCCACGGGCGACGTGGGCGTAGCGCTGGTGACCTCGGGACCCGGCGTGACCAACGCCATCACGGGTATTGCTACAGCCTATATGGACAGCATCCCCATGATCATCATCACGGGGCAGGTGCCTACCAATGCCATCGGGCTGGATGCGTTTCAGGAATGCGATACGGTGGGCATTACCCGTCCGATCGTCAAGCACAACTTTCTGGTCAAAGACGCCCACGATCTGGCCGAGACCCTGAAAAAGGCCTTCCACATTGCACGCAGCGGCCGTCCGGGCCCTGTGGTGGTGGACATTCCCAAGGACGTCTCCTTCAAGAAGGTGCCCTATGCGGGGTACCCCAGCTCGGTGGAAATGCGCTCCTACAACCCGGTGCGCAAGGGCCACGGCGGCCAGATCCGCAAGGCGCTGCAGCTGCTGCTGACCGCCAAGCGCCCCTACATCTACACGGGTGGTGGCGTGCTGCTGAGCAACGCGTCGGCCGAGCTGCGTACGCTGGTGGATATGCTGGGCTATCCCTGCACCAACACGTTGATGGGGCTGGGTGCTTATCCGGCCAGCGACCGGAAGTACCTGGGCATGCCGGGCATGCATGGCACGGTTGAAGCCAACAACGCCATGCAGAACTGCGATGTCCTGCTGGCCGTCGGTGCGCGTTTTGACGACCGTGTGATTGGCAACCCCAAACATTTCGCCCAGAACGAGCGCAAGATCATCCACGTTGATATTGATCCGTCGAGCATTTCCAAGCGCGTCAAGGTTGATATCCCGATCGTGGGCGATGTCAAGGATGTGCTCACCGAGATGATTGCCATGATCCGGGAAGGCGCCGTCAAGCCGGACGCCAGCGCGCTGGGCGCGTGGTGGGAAACGATTGATGGCTGGCGCAAACGCGACTGCCTGAAATACGACCGTGGCAACAAGGACGTCATCAAGCCCCAATTTGTGGTGGAAACGCTCTGGAACATGACCAAGGACGTGGATACCTACATCACGTCCGACGTGGGCCAGCACCAGATGTGGGCCGCCCAGTACTACCGGTTCGACGAACCCCGTCGCTGGATCAATTCGGGCGGCTTGGGCACCATGGGCGTGGGCATTCCCTATGCCATGGGTATCAAACTGGCCAAGCCTGACAGCGAAGTGTTCTGCGTTACCGGCGAGGGTTCGGTACAGATGAACATCCAGGAACTGTCCACGTGCCTGCAGTACAACACCCCGATCAAGATTGTTTCGCTGAACAACCGCTACCTGGGCATGGTGCGCCAGTGGCAAGAGGTGGAATACGAAGGGCGCTACAGCCACAGCTACATGGATGCCCTGCCCAATTTCGTGAAATTGGCCGAGGCCTATGGGCATGTGGGTATGCTGATCGAGCGTCCCCAGGATGTGGAACCGGCATTGCGTGAAGCGCGCAAGCTCAAGGACCGTACGGTGTTCATGGACTTCCGCACGGACCCGACGGAGAACGTGTTCCCGATGGTGCAGGCCGGCAAGGGACTGACCGAAATGCTGCTGGGATCGGAAGATCTTTAAGCCCTCCCTTACACACTTTATTTGACGAATCTATTGTCTGCCAAGCCCGGCTGTTACCGCAGCCGGGGGAGGGCAACGAAAAGAGGAATCTGTTCATATGAAACACATCATTGCTGTATTGCTGGAAAACGAGCCCGGTGCGCTCTCCCGCGTGGTTGGGCTGTTTTCGGCCCGGGGTTACAACATCGAGTCCCTGACGGTGGCGCCCACGGAGGACGCCACGCTGTCGCGCATGACGATCCAGACGTCGGGTTCCGATGACGTGATTGAGCAAATCACCAAGCATCTGAACCGTTTGATTGAAGTGGTTAAAGTGGTCGACCTGACCGAGGGTGCATACATCGAACGCGAACTGATGATGGTCAAGGTCCGCGCTGTGGGCAAGGAACGTGAAGAAATGAAGCGCATGGCGGACATCTTCCGTGGCCGCATCATTGACGTGACCGACAAGAGCTACACGATCGAGTTGACGGGTGACCAGTCCAAGAACGACGCCTTCCTGGAGGCATTGGAGCACGCGGCCATTCTGGAAACGGTGCGCACCGGCTCCAGCGGCATTGGCCGCGGTGAACGCATTCTGCGCGTCTAGTTAGTTGGGGCAGGACCAAGGTCTGTCCCGCAAAATTATTGGTTTTTACAACGGAGAGATGAAATGAAGGTTTTTTACGACAAGGATTGCGACCTGAGCCTGATCAAGGGCAAGACCGTTGCCATCATCGGTTACGGCAGCCAGGGTCACGCACACGCTCAGAATCTGAATGACAGCGGCGTGAAAGTGGTTGTCGGCCTGCGCAAGGGTGGCGCTTCCTGGGACAAGGTTGGCAAGGCCGGCCTGACCGTGATGGAAGTCAACGACGCTGTCAAGGCCGCTGATGTGGTCATGATCCTGTTGCCCGACGAGCAGATTGCCGAGGTGTACACCAACAACGTCGCGCCCAACATCAAGCAGGGTGCCTCCCTGGTGTTTGCCCACGGTTTCAACGTGCACTACAACCAGGTCGTGCCCCGCGCCGATCTGGACGTGTGGATGGTTGCCCCCAAGGCACCCGGTCACACCGTGCGGTCCACCTACGCCCAGGGCGGTGGTGTGCCCCACCTGATCGCCATCCACCAGGACAAGTCCGGCAAGGCTCGTGACCTGGCGCTGTCCTACGCCATGGCCAATGGCGGCGGCAAGGCCGGCATCATCGAGACCAACTTCAAGGAAGAAACGGAGACCGACCTGTTCGGCGAGCAGGCCGTATTGTGCGGTGGTGCTGTCGAGCTGATCAAGATGGGTTACGAAACCCTGGTCGAAGCCGGCTACGCCCCCGAAATGGCCTATTTCGAGTGCCTGCACGAGCTCAAGCTCATCGTCGACCTGATCTACGAAGGCGGCATCGCCAACATGAACTACTCCATCTCCAACAATGCGGAGTTTGGCGAGTACGTGACCGGCCCCGAAGTCATCAATGACCAGTCCCGCGCCGCCATGCGCAATGCCCTGAAACGCATCCAGAATGGCGACTACGCCAAGATGTTCATCCAGGAAGGCCGCTTGAACTACCCCAGCATGACCGCACGCCGTCGCAACACGGCCGACCACTCCATCGAGAAGGTGGGTGGCCAGCTGCGCGCCATGATGCCTTGGATTGCCAAGAACAAGCTCGTGGATCAGACCCGCAACTGATGCGCCCGGGCAGATGAACAAAGGCCACTTCGGTGGCCTTTGTTATTTGGAGTGGTGTTTGTTCCGGATAAATATCCGATGACTGGCTTACACTTTGGCGTGTAGCCGTGGCAGTTGGCCCCCGGTGAGGGATTCGGTTTCACCCGGATGTGCCCGGCAAGGAGAATTTATGCATGATGGAAATGATTTGGACCTGATCGACAACGGCCCCGTGGTGGTGCGCAAGCGGCGTAAAGGCATTTACATCTTGCCGAACCTGTTTACGCTGGCGGCGCTGTTTGGTGGCTTTTATGCGATTGTCATGGCCGTGAACGGGCGTTTTGAGCTGGCGGCGGTCGGGGTTTTCTGTGCCATGGTGCTGGACAGCCTGGATGGGCGTGTGGCACGCATGACCAATACGCAAAGCGCATTTGGCGAGCAGATGGATTCCTTGTCGGACATGGTCTCCTTTGGGGCAGCGCCGGCGTTGATTTCCTACGTGTGGGCCCTCAAGGGCCTGGGCCGCTGGGGGTGGTTTGCCGCTTTCGTTTACTGTGCCTGTGCTGCCTTGCGCCTGGCGCGTTTCAATGTGAACACGGCCGTGGTGGACAAGCGGTATTTCCAGGGACTGCCATCGCCCGCGGCGGCGGCCCTGGTGGCAGGGTTTATCTGGGTCTGCACCGATCTGGGCGTGAAGGGTGATGCTGTTGCATGGCCCATGTTCGTGCTGGCGATGTACGCCGGGCTGACCATGGTGACCAATGTTCCTTTTTACAGTTTCAAGGATGTCAGCATGAAGCGCAGTGTGCCGTTCGTGGTCATCGTGCTGATCGCGCTGGGCATTGCGGTCATCAACATCGACCCGCCGACCGTCATGTTCGGCCTGTTCGTTGTGTACGGGCTGAGTGGTTACGCAGTCTATGGCTGGCGCAAAGCCAAGGGTGTTCAGACCAGTGTCATCAGTACTTCAACCGATGAGCCGGACGAGCGTGGTTTGCACAAGTAACCTGGTGGTGGCCGTCGCCGCTGGGAGGCTGTAGACTTGTGTTACATTGAACCCATGAATACCTCTGTGCTAGCGCTAACCCTCCTACGCCATAACGGGCGGAAGAAGTAGCGCACGCACGCTGTTCCACAAAGGCCCGTTAGCATCCGCAACGGGCCTTTTGCGTTCAGTGGCTTTGTTTCAGGTTGCGGATTTTGAAGATCAACAGGAGTATGAGATGGCTGACAAATTAATCATTTTTGACACCACGTTGCGCGATGGCGAGCAATCTCCCGGCGCGTCCATGACGCGTGACGAGAAACTGCGCATTGCCCGGCAACTGGAACGGTTGAAAGTGGACGTGATCGAGGCCGGCTTTGCCGCCAGCTCCAACGGGGATTTTGAAGCCGTCCAGCTCATTGCCAACACCATCAAGGACTCCACGATCTGCTCCCTGTCGCGCGCCAATGACCGCGACATTTCGCGCGCCGCGGAGGCGCTCAAGGGGGCCAACCGCGCCCGCATCCACACCTTCATTGCCACATCGCCCTTGCACATGGAGAAGAAGCTGCGCATGACACCGGATCAGGTCTGGGAGCAGGCCCGGCAGTCGGTGCGCTTTGCCCGCAACCTGGTGGAAGACATCGAATTCAGTCCGGAAGACGGATACCGCAGCGACGTGGATTTCTTGTGCCGCGTCATCGAAGCGGTCATCCAGGAAGGTGCCACCACCATCAACGTGCCCGATACGGTGGGTTATGCCATTCCGGAGTTGTACGGCAACTTCATCAAGACCCTGCGCGAACGCATCCCCAACTCGGACAAGGCTGTCTGGTCGGTACATTGTCACAATGACCTGGGCATGGCGGTGGCCAACTCCCTGGCGGGCGTGAAGATTGGCGGCGCGCGCCAGGTGGAGTGCACCATCAACGGCCTGGGCGAGCGGGCTGGCAACTGCAGTCTGGAAGAAGTCGTCATGGCGGTCAAGACCCGCCGGGATTACTTCAACCTGGATGTGGGCATTGATACCCGTCACATCCTCGCGGCGAGCCGTATGGTCAGCCAGACCACCGGTTTTGTGGTGCAGCCCAACAAGGCAGTCGTGGGCGCCAATGCGTTTGCCCACGCATCCGGTATCCACCAGGACGGCGTCCTGAAGGCCCGAGACACCTACGAGATCATGCGCGCTGAAGACGTGGGCTGGACGGCCAACAAAATTGTTCTGGGCAAGCTCAGCGGCCGCAATGCGTTCAAGCAGCGCTTGCAGGAATTGGGCGTGCAGATGGAGAGTGAAGGTGACATCAACACTGCCTTTGCGCGCTTCAAGGAACTGGCAGACCGCAAGAGCGAAATTTTCGACGAAGACATTCTGGCCCTGGTGAGCGACGAGAGCGTCACCCACGACAAGGAGCAATACGGGTTCGTGTCCTTGTCGCAGCGCAGCGAAACCGGGGAGCGCCCCCAGGCGTCCATTGTGTTCACCGTGGACGGCAAGGAGGTCCAGGGTACATCGGAAGGCAACGGGCCCGTGGATGCCTCGCTGAAGGCGATTGAGGCGCACGTCAAGAGTGGCGCCGAGATGGTGCTGTATTCCGTCAATGCCATCAGCGGCTCGACGGAAAGCCAGGGTGAGGTGACCGTGCGCCTGCAGAACAGCGGGCGGGTGGTCAATGGCGTGGGTGCTGACCCCGACATCGTGGTCGCGTCGGCCAAGGCCTACCTGAGCGCACTCAACAAATTGCAGAGCAAGGCAGATCGGGTGGCTGCACAGGGTTAGGGTAAATACCTATTAGCTACCTATTTGTTGAAGTTTGTCGCGCAAGTGCTTGATCTTGCGCGACTTTTTTGTTTAAATTCTGACCTGTTTGCAAGGTTCCCAGCCGCATTCTGTTCGCTTGCCTTGTTGTACTGTTGGAAGACCTCATGAAACGACATATTTTCCGGTTCGGTTTGCTGGCCGTTTTGTCTTCGCTGGCTTTGGTGTCCACCCAGGCGACGGCAACCCAACGGCAGTCCGCCACCGCCAAACAACGCGTCGTCAAGCGTATTCCTGCCAAGATGCAGGTCGCACGCAAGCGCCCCACGGTCCGGGTTGCGGCAGTTCCCAAGACCCCTTCGTACGGGCAGCTTGCCGGTTTGCATGGCGGGCGTGATGCGCTGGATCTGAAATCCAGCGTGGCCTTGGTGGTCGACCAGGACACCAAGGAAGTGCTTTTCCGGAAAAATGAAATGGCAGTGCTTCCCATTGCCTCCATTACCAAGTTGATGACCGGTTTGCTCATCAGTGAAGCCAAGCTGCCCATGGACGAGATGATCACCATCACCCAGGCAGACGTGGACATGGAAAAGGGCAGTTCGTCCCGGTTGAGCGTGGGAACGGAGTTGAGCCGGGGTGAGCTGTTGCACCTGGCATTGATGTCCAGCGAAAACCGTGCGGCCCATGCCCTGGGGCGCAGTTATCCTGGGGGTCTTCCGGTGTTCGTCGGTCTGATGAACGCCCGTGCCCGGATGTTGGGGATGACGGATACCAGCTATGTCGAGCCGACAGGGTTGTCGAGCAAGAACCAGTCCAGCGCCCGCGATCTGGCCACGCTGGTGAATTTTGCGTCCGGTGACCCCACTTTGCGGGAACTGTCCACATCGACGGGTTACCAGGTTGCCGTTGGCCGCCGGACCTTGCAGTACAACAACACCAACCGGTTGGTGAAGAACCCCGCCTGGGACATCGGTCTGCAAAAGACGGGCTACATCACCGAAGCCGGGCAGTGCCTGGTCATGCAGGCCAAGGTGGCAGGGCGCCAACTCATCATGGTGTTTCTGGACTCCGCTGGCAAACTCAGCCGTATTGCGGATGCGGAACGTGTGAAGCGCTGGGTCGAGTCTTTCCCGGTACCCGCCAACAGGAACGTACCCCTGGCGCGCACGGAGCTCGACCAGCGGGTGGTCGCCAATTAAGAGTCTGGATTAGCGGGAGGTGCTGGGCTTGTGCCCCAGCGTCTCCGAGATCTGCCGCGCGGCTTCTTTCAGCTTGGGCAGCCAGCTGTCTTCCAGGCGTTCGGAGGGGGCCGATATGGACAGCCCCGCCACCAGTTTGTCCTGGTCGTCGTAGATGCCTGCGGCCATGCAGCGTACCCCAAGTTCCAGTTCTTCGTTGTCGCTGGCCTGGCCGTATTGCCGCACCTTGGAGAGTTCCCGCTCCAGGTCCTCGAGCTGTGTGATGCTGTTTTTCGTATGCCCCTGCAGGCCCGTACGCGCCGCATAGGAGCGGATGCGCTGGGGGTCATCCACGGACAGGAACAATTTGCCTACGGAAGTCAGGTGCAGCGGAGCGCGACCACCTATGGCTCGCACCACCTGCATGCCGGAGCGTTCGCTGTAGGCGCGTTCGACATACACAATTTCGTCGCCCTGGCGCACGCTCAGGCTCACGGGCTGCTGTGTGAGTTTGTGCAATTCCCGCATGGGAACCACGGCCGCGTCGCGCACGTTCAGGCGCCCCTTGACCAGATTGCCCAACTCCAGCAGGCGCATGCCCAGACGGTAGCTGCCGGGCTGTGTGCGGTCCACAAAACGGCCGGTGGCCAGGTCGTTCAGGATACGGTGGGTGGTGGAGGGATGGAGACCGGCTTTTTCGCTGATTTCCTTCAGGGTGATTGCCTCCTCGCGCGAGGCGAGTACATCAATCAGCGTGAATATGCGTTCAATGACTTGAACCGCCGGTGTGGCGGGAAGATCGGGATTTTTTTTGGTCATGGTGCTTTGGTAGCCCTTATCTTATCCGCTGCCACCCGGGCATTGCAGGTGTGCCACTGGCCGTTGAGCAAAAGCTGCATCGGTGCAAACCTGGCCTTGTAGTTCATCTTGGGGCTGTCCTCAATCCAGTAGCCCAGGTAGACAAAAGCCAGCCCCAGATGCCGGGCCTGCTGAATTTGCCAGAGCACATTGAACGTTCCGTAGCTGGCGGCCTCGTTCGGTTCGTAAAACGTGTACACCGCGGATAGTCCGTCATCCAGCACATCCAGGATGGACACCATTCGGAGCGCGCCTGGTGAGCCATCGGTCGTCGGCTCGCGGAATTCGACCAGCCGTGAGTTGACCCTGCTTTGCAGCAGGAACTGGGTGTACTGGTCAATGCTGTCTTCGTCCATGCCGCCGCCAGCGTGGCGGCTGTTCTGGTAGCGCCGGTACAGGGCGTAGTGCTCGGCCACGAAGCCGAGTTTGAGCACACGTACCGACAAGGCCTGGTGGCGTACCCAGGCCCGGCGCTGGCTCCGGTTGGGCTGGAAACGGGCCGCTACCACCCGCAGGGGCGTGCAGGCCTGGCAACCCTCGCAGTACGGCCGGTAGGTGAACATTCCGCTGCGGCGAAAGCCCCGCGTCACCAGTTCCGAATAGGTGGAATTGTTGATCAGGTGGCTGGGTGTAGCCACTTGCGACCGTGCCTGCCGGTTCGGCAGGTAACTGCACTCGTAGGGCGCCGTGGCGTAAAACTGCAGCGTCTGTAGCGGAAGGTCCTTGAGGTCTGTCACGGTGGGTTACTCAGGCAGACAATATGTGCTCCCAGTATAGGGGGGAGAAACGCCAGTTCACTTCCGGTTCCCTTTGCGCCTGCTGGATGTGTGCCAAAAAGGCCTCGCGTGGCATCTCCGCGGCTCCCAGCGATGCCAGGTGACGGGTATTTTGCTGGCAGTCAATCAGGGCAATGGCATGGTGGCGGCAGAAACCCACCAGTGCAGCCAGTGCAATCTTGGACGCGTCAGGCACCCGCGCAAACATCGACTCGCCAAAGACGGCACGGCCCAGTGCCACGCAATACAGCCCACCAACCAGTTCGCCGTTGATCCAGGTCTCCACGCTGTGTGCATGGCCCGCGGCGTGCAGGCGGGTGTAGGCCTGCACCATGGCGGGCAGGATCCAGGTGCCGGGCTGGCCCTGCCGGGGTGTGCTGGCACAGGCTTGAATGACCGCCGGGAAGGCGGTGTTGAAACGCACCTCGCAACCCGTGTCCGCCCGAAAGCGGAGCAACACCTTGCGCAGGGAGCGGTGAAGGCGGAAGTTGGCAACCTGCAAGGCCATGCGCGGGTCCGGACTCCACCATAGGATGGGTTGCCCCTGACTGAACCACGGGAAAATGCCGTGGGCATAGGCGCGTTGCAAGGTGTCGACTTCGAGATCACCACCAGCGGCCAACAGACCGGGTGCGTCAGATTGCGCACCCCAAGCGGACGCCACTGGTGGAAACGCGCTGCCGGGTTCCAGCCAGGGCAGGGAAGGGGATGATCGGGGCATGGGGGAGTGAGTGTCGGCGTGGTCTGCAAATATATTACGGCCCGGGTGGGGCGCACGGTTCCAGCGGTTAGAATACTAGCTGTCGGGGCGTAGCGCAGCCTGGTAGCGCATCTGGTTTGGGACCAGAGGGTCGAAGGTTCGAATCCTTTCGCCCCGACCATTAATTTTGGCCAGAGTAACGCACTCTGGCCTCTTCGTTTCAGGGTTCACACAACCCTTTGCCTTCTGTCCGTAGCTCAGTTGGATAGAGCATCAGCCTTCTAAGCTGAGGGTCGGGGGTTCGATCCCCTCCGGACAGGCCATATTCCCCATGTCCAGTCTGGACGGTTTGTCACTAGAACCATAACCGTGCCGCCTAGGAACGCTTATGCCTCCAAAGAGGGGCGGAACACTTATGCTTCCACCTTGGTTGCGGACCCTTATGACGTGCCGCGATCACTGCAGACCAGAAATTCCTGAATGAATTTAATGCGTTGGATGTTCAGAGAGCAATCTTGGCGCATCTTCGATAACATTATTTTTCTGCATTTCCGGCACGCTTATGGTTCTCTGCGGCACGGATATGCCTCCCAAGAATTTCTGAAATCTGACTACCTTAGCCAGCTTTCGGTGACCAACTAACGTTTGATCGAGTGCTGTCGGCTCCTAGCTGTTGCAGACCGTCGCTGGCCAGTTCAATGCCACCCCCGCCAAGCTATAACGGCAAGCACGATCTGTTTCCTTCAACTAACTTCCTCGTCCTCAATTCGTTCTTCAATCGCAAGCTGGTGGCGAGTCCATTCCTTTTCGATATTCGGGTTCTCGCGAATTTGCTGCTCTATCTGGAGCGAGGCCCGGTACTCCTCAGCTTCAGCTTTCATTGTCCAGTGTGTCGCAACGCCAAGTTTTTCCAACTCCGTTCGAATTTCGGGCAATCCGATACGAAAAAACTCCTTGCGAGGATTAACTTTGTTCAGCTGTTGACGCAGGAAGTGGCGATGCAATGATTTTTCGAGACTTGGCGCGTCCTCGCTGAAGATCATGGCGTGGATATCGAACTCGAAGGGAACACTGGCATCTCCCAGCTCACGAACTCGATCCTTGGGTTCAAGTCGACGGGTCATTCCGATCTTGAACACTTCTTCACCGAACGAGCCGATATTGGAAATCACATAGACATGGCCTGTGCGCGTCTGCTGGGCCATGGACAGAGCGCGTTGATTCTTTTCTTCAGCCTGCTTCAGCTTCTCCTCTAGGTCGTGCAGTTTGGCTTCGAATTCGGCTCGTTGCGCTTCGTTAGCGGTGGCTATCCTCACGCTTCTGAGACGATCGCGCGAACCGGCGACTCTTCACCACCTGATCGAACTCTACGAGCACTTGATTCCCGGTGAGCCCGTGGCTGTCTTCACGGCGATCCACGCGATCCTGACCGGTCCGGGTGCCGAGGAGGGCTACCAGTTCGAAAGCCTCGGCAACACTGCGGTCGTGAAGGTATTGAGACGCTACATAGCCGACCATCGCAGCATCTTCGAGGACCCTCAGAGACGCGCGAAGCTCGTGGAGATCCTCCAGCTATTCTCGGACGTCGGATGGACCGATGCGATTAGGCTTCTATACGAGTTGCCCGACCTGCTGAGGTAAAACGGCAAGGGTTAAGGAAAATTCGGAGCGACGCGCCTACCCGCTAATGCTGGGGCCGCCGCCCAGTGGTGGCGCGGCGGGCCACCGAAAAGGTAAATCCGCAGGGTCTAAAACCCTACTTCTCGACTCAATCTATTTGAGGGCTGCCCATCGACGTGTCTCACCGCCGAGGGGCCTTCTTTAGGTGGCTGCTTTCGCGCAATACCGGTAGCCTTACTGTGACGAGATCGGGTCGACGAGTGTCGTCTCTGGGGCGGGAGCGTCAGTTCAGACCGAAGCGTCGAATGTCTCAGTCCAGCCTAAAGCGGTCATTGAGCCTGGACTCTTGAACGTCGGTTACTGGCCCAAAGTCGACTTCCCGCACGAAGTAGTTGCGTTCGGTTATCCGCCTCACTGCCTCCTATGCACAAAGGATAGATCTGGCTTGCCTACCTTCATGCGAGCAGTTCAATCCGCAGATGTGCTTAGATGCACGACCTATTGCGAGTCCGAAGTTGGTATCTGATAGCCCGTGACGTTTAAGAGATGCAAGCACGCTTTAACTACGTTGGGATCGTAAAGTGTGCCGCTGTTGCGCTCAATTTCATTCTGCGCTGCCTCAAGTCCAAGCCCCGCACGATAAGGTCGATGCGAGGTCATGGATTCAATCACGTCAGCGACGGCGATTATGCGTGCCTCCAACAAAATTTCATCGCCTTTTAGTCCATCCGGGTAGCCACTGCCATCCATGCGCTCATGGTGCTGCTTCGCAACATCGGCAAGAGGCCAAGGCGAGTCAATCCTCTTGAGAATCTGGTAGCCCTGTTCCGCATGCTCCTTGACGAGCACAAATTCAGCCTCGGTCAGACGTCGTGGACGAGTGAGTATCTCTGCAGGAACGGCAATCTTGCCGACGTCATGCACAGCGCCGGCAATGGTCAGTCCCAACTTGACGTTGTCATCCAGTCCCATTTCGTTGGCAATCGCTGCAGCAATTTTTCCGACACGCTCCTCATGACCGGCCGTGTAGGGGTCACGCAGGTCCACCATTCCTGAAATAGCACTTATCGTGCCCATAACCATGCGCTCAATGCGCTCAACGTGTTCCTTGATAGTCTGGTCTGCGCGCATCTTTTGCGTGACATCTTGCATGACGCCCATGATCACCTTGGCGCCATTGAACTCAATCAAACTGCCATGCACCCCTAGATTCACCTCCGTTTGATCTTTACGCCATCCAGTGAATTCAAAATGAACATCTGCAAGTTCACCAGACAAGCATTTTTGGATGTAGTCAGCAACACGATTCCAATCTTTCTTGACTACCAGATCCATTGGCCTTTTCAGCACAACTTCATCGGGGCGATAGCCAAAATAGCCTGCTGCAGTTGGATTGGCATAAACCATGGCGTCAGCGCTGATGATGTAAATCCCAACCAGAGATTGCTCAGCCAGTGCCCTGAACCGGGTTTCGCTCTCCGCCAGTTTTTTTTGCGCAAGCACGCGCTGGGTGATATCGCGCAGGATCGTGGAGGCCAAAGTTCGCCCGCTGGCATCCATGAATTCCTGATAGGAAATCTCTACCTCAAACTTCTCGCCGTTCTTTCGAACCAGCGTGACCTGTCCCATAAACCGCCCGGTCGTTTTTGCGGTGACCAAGGCATCCTCCAATCGGGCATCGCTCAAGTCAAAGACCAGGGAACGTCCTGAGCGTTGGAATTCCTCTTCTGTATACCCAAACATTCTCTGGGCGCTTCGGTTGGCATGAAGAATTTTCCCTTCGGGAGTCTCCAAAAAAATGCCATCCAAAGTATGTTCAAAAAGCAGCTGAAACCTCGCCTCGCTTCTGAGTAAAAGGTCACTCTCTCTTGCCTTGCGCTCCGTTATGTCACGGACGGCCGTGACATGGATAGCCTCCCCGTTATGGTCAATCGTTCGGCCATGCGCTTCAACGGCCTTGTGGCTCCCGTCTTTGCATCGCAAGCCATATTCAATACAGCTTTCAAGCCCAATCTTGACATTGACCACCACGTGCTCGCGCCTGTCGACGGAAATCAGGTCGCTAACGGTGCGTCCCATTAGTTCATCTTTACCGAAACCCGACAGCTTTGAAAATTGTTCGTTGCAATCAATCAGCACGCCCTTTCTGCTAACGGCGATACCTTCAAAGGTAGCCTCAGCAAGCATTTGAAAGCGGTGCGCGTTCTTTTCGAGTTCACTTAACTCTGTGCTCATGGTGTTCCTCCCTCTCCGCGTTCTGCAATTGCTTGATTAGCGTCAATTTGCGCGGGTATTGTTGTCACACGTTTGCCTAGTGTGAAGGCCAATTGCTAACTTGTATAGGTAGTTATAAGGCGCAATTCAAACCCTTTGAGCGATAGGGTGATGAGGTGTATGAAATCGCGCGAACGCACCGAGGTACTCGACTGCTAAGCACGTCTGTCAACGACCACCGACAGCAATCGACCCAAAGCGGAATTCTGCCGATTGAATTCATCCCGCGAAAGCAGACATACATAAGGGCCTGCAATTGGCCCGAAGCATCCCAGGCTGATGGATCGCGAAAGTAGATAGCGTTGCCTCATCGACGGGTTTGGCATTTACGCTTTTTTTACACCCTCCCGCCCAATCTGAATCCCGTTTTTACAGCACTTTGCACACACTTCTCTCATCGAATCTGGAGGAAGAAGTCGATGGAAACAGTCAACACATTGCATGTGGTCTATGGGGCTGGTGCTACCTGCGCCGCCCTGTTGTTTGCGTACCTGGTCTATGCGCTGGTGCGCGCGGAGGAATTCTGATGAGCAGTTCTGCATGGGGGCTGCTGGCTCTCTTCTTGGGCACCTTGCTGGTCCTGGCCTGGCCGCTGGGCATCTGGATCCATCGCATCAGTACCGGGCGTTTCCCAAGCTGGATGCAAGGCGCGGAATCTCCGCTGTACCGCTTGATGGGTACGTCGCCGGACCAGGCCATGGGCTGGAAGCAATACGCCGTGGCCTTGCTGGCATTCAACGCCCTGGGGGCAGTGGTGGTATTCCTGCTGCAACGCTGGCAGGCCGTGCTGCCGCTCAATCCCGCGGGCATGGCCGCTGTCTCGGTGGACTCGGCCTTCAACACCGCGGTGAGCTTTGTCACCAACACCAACTGGCAGGGCTACTCGGGCGAATCCACCATGGGCTACCTAGTACAGATGCTGGGTTTGGCGGTTCAGAATTTTCTGTCGGCCGCCACCGGTATAGCCGTGGTGTTTGCCCTGTTCCGCGGCTTTGCTGCGCGCTCCAGCGCCGTCATTGGCAACTTCTGGGTCGACATGACGCGCATCACGGCCTGGCTGCTGGTGCCGCTGTCGCTGGTGATTGCAGTGTTCTTTGTCAGCCAGGGCGTGATCCAAAACTTTGACGCCTACAAGGACGTCACTACCCTGGAGACCACGCAGTACCAGCAACCCAAGCTGGGGGCTGATGGGCAAGCTGTTTTGGACGACAAGGGTGCACCCGTATTGGAAGACGCCAGCACTACCACACAGACCTTGCCCATGGGGCCGGTGGCGTCGCAGGAAGCCATCAAGATGCTGGGCACCAATGGCGGCGGCTTCTTCAACGCCAACTCGGCCCACCCCTATGAGAACCCGACCGCGCTGAGCAATTTGGTGCAGATGCTGGCCATCTTCCTCATCCCGGCGGCCTTGTGCTTTGCCTTCGGACGTGAAGTCGGTGACCTGCGCCAGGGCTGGGCCGTGCTGGCCGCCATGACCGTCATGTTTGTGTTGGCGGTAGTGGTTATCACCTCGGCCGAACAGTTGGGCAATCCGCAGATTGCCGCCCTGGGCGTGGATCAGGCCGCAAGCAACCTACAGGCGGGCGGCAACATGGAAGGTAAGGAAAGCCGATTTGGCATCAACGCCAGCAGCCTGTTTGCTGTCATCACCACGGCCGCATCCTGCGGCGCCATCAACACCATGCACGACTCGCTCACCCCCATCGGTGGCGCCGTGCCCATGGTGATGATGCAGCTCGGTGAAGTGGTGTTTGGTGGTGTGGGCACCGGCCTGTATGGCATGCTGGTCTTCGCCATTCTGGCGGTCTTCATTGCGGGCCTCATGATCGGCCGTACGCCCGAATACCTGGGCAAGAAGATTGAGTCGCACGAAATGAAGCTCACTTCGATTGCGATTCTGGTGACACCCATTTTGGTGCTGGCCGGCACCGCCATCGCCGTACTGGCCACAGCGGGCAAGGCTGGCATTGCCAATCCGGGCGCCCATGGCTTCTCGGAAATCCTGTACGCCCTGACATCGGCCGCCAACAACAACGGCAGCGCCTTCGCGGGCCTCTCGGTCAATACGCCGTTCTACAACTACCTGCTGGCCATTGCCATGTGGTTGGGCCGCTTCGGCGTGATTGTGCCGGTGCTGGCTATTGCCGGATCGTTGGCCACCAAGAAGCGCCTGCCCGAAACGGCCGGCACCTTCCCCACCCACGGACCGCTGTTTGTGGTGCTGTTGATTGGCACCGTGCTGTTGGTGGGTCTCTTGAACTATGTGCCGGCGCTGGCGCTGGGCCCGGTGGTTGAGCACCTGATGCTCTGGCCCGCGGCCTGATCGCCCACTTGCCAAATTCGCGAGGTATTCCTATGAAAAGCAAAAACTCCCTGACCTTGCTGGACCCGGTGCTGGTCAAGCCCGCCTTGTGGGCGGCGGTCACCAAACTCGATCCACGCATCCAATGGCGCAACCCGGTGATGTTTGTGGTCTACATCGGCAGCATCATCACCACCCTGCTGGGGCTGATGGCACTGCGTGGTGAGGTGGCAGAACCCTATGGATTTGTCCTGCTGGTGGCGGTCTGGCTCTGGTTCACCGTGCTGTTTGCCAACTTTGCCGAAGCCCTGGCCGAAGGCCGCAGCAAGGCCCAGGCGGCTTCGCTGCGCAGTCTGAAAAAGAGCACCTGGGCCAAGAAGCTGCAAACCCCGCAGTATGGAACCACCTGGATTCCCGAGCAGGCTGAAAATTTGCGCAAGGGCGATGTGGTGCAGGTCGATGCCGGGGACATGATTCCCGTGGATGGCGAAGTGATCGAAGGCGTGGCCACCGTGGACGAAAGCGCCATCACCGGGGAATCGGCCCCCGTGGTGCGCGAGTCGGGTGGCGACTTTGCCTCCGTCACCGGTGGCACCCGCGTGCTTTCCGACTGGCTGGTGGTGCGCATCGCTGTCAACCCTGGTGAGTCCTTCCTGGACCGCATGATCGGCATGGTGGAAGGCGCCAAGCGCCAGAAGACCCCCAACGAAGTGGCGCTCACCATTTTGCTGGTGGCCCTGACCATCGTGTTCCTGGTGGTCACCGTTACCTTGCTGCCTTACTCCATCTTCAGCGTCGAAGCCGCAGGCAGCGGCGCGGTGGTCAGCGTCACGGCACTCATCGCCCTGCTGGTGTGCCTTATTCCGACCACCATCGGTGGCCTGCTGTCGGCCGTGGGCGTGGCCGGCATGAGCCGCATGATGCAGGCCAGTGTCATCGCCACCTCGGGCCGCGCGGTCGAAGCTGCGGGCGACGTGGACGTGCTGCTGCTGGACAAGACCGGCACCATCACCCATGGCAATCGCCAGGCGGCCCTGTTCATCACGGCGCCGGGCGTGCGCCAGGAGCAACTGGCACAGGTGGCCGCACAGGCCTCCATGGCCGATGAAACCCCGGAAGGCCGCAGCATCGTGGCGCTGGCCCTGCGCCAGGTGCAGGTACCGCCACTGGTGGGCATCACCCAGGAAGTGACATTTACGGCCCAAACCCGCATGAGCGGTATGGACGTGACGCCCCCCAACGGCAGCACCCGCCACCTGCGCAAGGGTGCCGTCGACGCCGTGCGCAAGTACCTGCAGGCCCAAGGCGTCACCATGCCGTCTGAGGTGTTGCGCGCCGCCGATGAAGTGGCCCGCCGTGGCAGCACGCCACTGGCGGTGGTCGATGGCCATCAGGTGCTGGGCATTGTCGAGTTGAAAGACATCGTCAAGTCCGGCATCAAGGAACGCTTCGGTGAACTGCGCCGCATGGGCATCAAGACCGTGATGATCACCGGCGACAACAAGCTCACGGCCGCGGCCATCGCGGCCGAAGCCGGCGTCGACGACTTCCTGGCCGAAGCCACCCCGGAAGACAAGCTCACGCTGATCCGCAGCTACCAGGCCGAAGGCCGCCTGGTGGCCATGACCGGTGACGGCACCAACGACGCCCCGGCGCTGGCCCAGGCCGATGTGGCCGTGGCCATGAACAGTGGCACCCAGGCCGCCAAGGAAGCCGGCAACATGGTCGACCTGGACTCCAACCCCACCAAGTTGCTGGAGGTGGTGGAAACCGGCAAGGCCTTGCTGATGACGCGGGGTTCACTGACCACTTTCTCCATCGCCAACGACGTGGCGAAATACTTCGCCATCATCCCGGCCATCTTTGTGAGCACCTACCCGCAACTGGCGGCGCTCAATGTCATGCGCCTGGGCAGTCCGAGCTCGGCCATCCTCTCGGCCGTGATCTTCAATGCCTTGATCATCGTGGCGCTGATTCCGCTGGCGCTCAAGGGCGTTAAATACCGCCCCGTCGGTGCCGCCGCCTTGCTGCGCCGCAATCTCACCATCTACGGTCTGGGCGGTCTGCTGGTGCCGTTTGTGGGCATCAAGGCCATCGATATTTTGCTCGTGGCTCTCCACCTGGCTTAAGGATTCACCATGAACAAACTGATTCGTCCCCTGCTGGTTTCTTTTGCGGTCCTGACGGCGTTGACCGGCGTGGCCTACCCTGTCATCGTCACCGGAATCGGCCAGTCCGTGTTCCTGCACCAAGCCAGCGGCAGCCTGATCCTGCGCGATGGCAAACCGGTGGGCTCGGCGCTGATCGGACAAAACTTCAGCGACCCCGGCCACTTCTGGGGCCGCCCCTCGGCCACCGGGCCCATGGGCAACAACGCGGTGGCTTCCAGTGGCTCCAACCTGGGCCCACTCAACCCCGCGCTGGTTGATGCTGCCAAGTCCCGCAAGGAGGCTCTGCTTGCAGCCGACCCCGGCAACCCGCTTCCGGTGCCCGTGGAGCTGGTCAGCGCCTCGGCTAGTGGCCTGGACCCCCACATCAGCCCAGCCGCCGCCCAGTACCAGGTGCAGCGCGTCGCCCGTGCTCGCAAGCTCAACCCGGAGATGGTGCAGACCTTGGTTGCAAACAACACCCAGCGTCCGATGCTGGGCCTTCTGGGAGAACCTGTGGTCAATGTGTTGCAGCTCAATCTGGCGCTGGACGCTCTGCGCTGAGGACTCCGCCATGGATTGGCTGATTGCAACGCTGGTGTTGGCCGTTCTGGTGCTGCCACTGGCGCTTGCGTGGGTGATTCTCAGTTGGAAAGAATGGCGCAAACACAAGGAGAATGGCGGCAACACCCCCGCTTACACAAAGCATGGCAAGTTATCCTGACACCCGCCCCGATCCCGACGCGCTGCTGGCCCAGATTAAGGAAGACGATCTGGAGCGGGTGCGCGGCAAGTTGCGCATCTACTTTGGTGCCAATGCGGGGGTGGGCAAGACCTTCGCCATGCTCAGTGCCGCCCAGAGGGCGCAGCGTGCCGGACAGGACGTCCTGGTTGGCGTGATCGAAACCCATGGCCGCAAGGAAACCATGGAGCTGCAAGCCGGCCTGAAGCTGTTGCCCCTGCGCAAAGTTCCTTACCGGGGTCAGGTGCTGCTGGAGCTGGACCTGGACGCTGCGCTGGAAAAGGCGCCCGAAATCCTGCTGGTCGACGAACTGGCCCACAGCAATGCCCCTGGCTCGCGCCACCCCAAACGCTGGCAGGATGTGCAGGAACTGCTGGACGCCGGCATCGATGTCTGGACCGCGCTCAATGTCCAGCACCTGGAAAGCCTCAATGGCACGGTGGGGGCCATTACCGGCGTGCGCGTGAATGAAACCGTGCCCGATACGGTATTGGACGGCGCCGACGAAATCGTGCTGGTTGATGTGACTGCCGATGAACTGCTGGCACGCTTGAAAGCAGGCAAGGTCTACATCCCGCAGCAGGCCGAGCGGGCCAGCCAGAACTTCTTTCGCAAAGGTAATCTCATTGCCCTGCGCGAGATTGCCCTGCGCCGCACCGCTGAGCATGTGGGCGACGACGTGCGCAGCTACCGCCAGAACCTGTTGCACAAGGCACACCAGGACACGGGTGCCTCCAGTGCGGCCTGGAACACATCGGGCGCCTTGCTGGTCTGTGTAGGGCCCGATGCAGGTGCTGAGCACGCGGTGCGTACGGCCGCCCGTTTGGCCGGGCAGCTCAATGTGCGTTGGCATGCGGCCTATGTCGAAACGCCAGCCTTACAAAGACGCAATGCCCAAGACCGCGACCACACACTGGCCGTACTCAAGCTGGCCGAAGAACTGGGTGGGGACACCGCCGTACTGGCTGGCGACGACATCGCTGCCGAGCTGTTGCAGCAGGCCCAGACCCTGAACTGCGCCACCCTGCTGCTGGGGCGCCCAGCCGCCAAGCGTTGGCCTTGGCTGCGGCGGCTATTTCAGTCCACCCTCACGCGCCGACTCGCGACGCTGGCACCCACCGTGGACATCATCGAAGTCGGGTTTACCGAGAGCGTGCGCAAGCTGGGACAGAGCTTGCCTGCGGACAGCGACGAGTCCGGTATGTCCTTAGGGCTGTCGACCCAGGTACAACGCTATGGCGCCGCGGTAGTGGCCTGTCTGGCCACCACGGTGCTGACCCAGCCCATGCGCCATTGGTTTGACTTGGCCAACATCGTCATGCTGTTCTTGCTGTGCGTGGTGTTGGTGGCCATGAAATACGGACGCGGCCCAGCCAGCCTGGCTGCTGTGCTGGCAGTGGCCTCGTTCGACTTTTTCTTTGTTCCACCGCGGCTTTCCTTTGCCGTCAGCGACGTGCAGTACCTGGTGACTTTTGCCGTCATGCTGGTGGTGGGGCTCTTGATTGGCCAGCTGACCGCCAACCTGCGTTTCTCGGCCAAGGTGTCGTCCAGCCGGGAGCGCCGGGCCCAGGCCTTGTTCGAGCTCACCCGCGAACTCTCTGCCGCGTTGCAGACCGACCAGGTGACCGAAATGGGCGAAGCCGCGGTGCAGCGTACCTTTGGCGGCCAGGTCAAGATACTGCTGCCTGACAGTGACGACCGGTTGGTACTCGATGGCTCCTTGCCCGAAGGCATGGACGCCAGTATCGTCGACTGGACATTCCACAATGGGCAGCGTGCTGGCCTGACCACCAGCACCCTGCCTTCCAATCCCTGGCACTATGTTCCCCTGCAGGCCCCCATGCGCACGCGTGGCGTGCTGGCATTGCGCCCGGCCGTGGCGCGCTGGCTGCTGATACCCGAACAGGTGCAGCAGCTGGAAACCCTGGCACGGCAAATTGCCATCGCCCTGGAACGGGTCCACTACGTGGAGGTGGCACAGGGTGCCGTGGTGCAAATGGAGTCGGAGCGCCTGCGCAATACCCTGTTGGCCGCCATGTCGCACGACGTGCGCACGCCGCTTACCGCCTTGGTGGGGCAGGCTGAATCCTTGGCAGCCTCCGCGCCATTGACCGAGGCGCAACGAGTGTCGGCCCAAGCCATCAGCCAGGAAGCACGGGAGCTCAGCACCTTGGTGGGCAACCTGCTGGAGATGGCACGCCTGGAAAGTGGCCAGGTGGAGCTGCACATGGAGTGGCAATCGGTTGAAGAAGTGGTGGGTGGGGCCATCCGGGCTGCCCGCCATGCGCTGGGGCCATTGTCTGTGCACACCGACATTCCCCCTGATTTGCCCCTGGTGGAGTTTGACGCCAGTCTGATGGAGCGTGTGCTGGTGAACTTGTTGGAAAACGCCGCCAAATACGGCGTTTCGCATCCGGCCCAGGTTCCCGCCGTGGAGGTTTCTGCGCTGGTCACGCCCGCCATGCTGGAGCTGCGGGTGCGCGACCATGGTCCGGGTCTGCCTTCGGCCGCCCAAGGCCACAAAGTTGACTTGTTCGAGAAGTTCACCCGGGGTAAGAATGAGTCCGCCACCCGCGGAGTGGGATTGGGACTGGCCATTTGCAAGGCCGTGGTGCAGGCGCACCGCGGCCAGATTGCAGCGGCCGATGCCATCGGTGGTGGTGCAGAATTCACCATCACCATTCCACGTCGGGAGCCGCCACAGGCTCCCAGCGAAACGACCTGAATCCCGTCACGATGTCCACCCCTGCGCCCGTAGCTGTTTTGATCGAGGACGAGCCCCAGATCCGGCGCTTCGTGCGCGCGGCGCTGGAGGCCGAAGGCTGGCAGGTGTTTGAAGCCGAAACCGCCCGCGACGGTGTGCGCGACGCCGCCACGCGCAAGCCAGACTTGCTGGTGCTGGACCTGGGCCTGCCCGATGGTGATGGGCTGGACGTGATCCGTGATGTGCGCAGCTGGTCACCCGTGCCCATCGTAGTGCTGTCGGCCCGCAGTGACGAAGGCGACAAGATTGCGGCCCTGGACGCCGGGGCCGACGACTACCTGACCAAACCCTTCGGGGTTGGCGAATTGCTGGCGCGCGTGCGCGCCAACCTGCGCCGCCCGCGCGCGGCAGGTGCCGATGGCAAAGTGGACGAGGCTTTGTTCAGCTTTGGCGATGTGGAAATTGACCGTGCGTCACGTGTGGTGCGCCGCTGCGGTGAGGAAGTACACCTCACCCCGCTGGAATACCGGCTGCTCTTGGTGCTGGTGGCCAATGTGGGCCGGGTACTGACGCACCGCCAGTTGCTGCGCGAGGTTTGGGGCCCGTCACATTCCGACCAGAGCCACTACCTGCGCATCTACATGGGGCACCTGCGCCAGAAGCTCGAAGCCGACCCCAGTCAGCCCCAGCACCTGCTGACTGAAACCGCAGTTGGCTATCGGTTGGTCGACTGAATGTTTTGATAAGTACCCGTAGTAATTGCATCTCCTATTGCAGTCGTTCATGGATGACTGCTTGTGGCCCTGAGCCGTAGCCGCAGTCGACCCAAAGTAAGCATTGGCGTCCTGGGACTCGTGCCCGATTGCAGACATTCCGAATTGGGAACAGAGCGTATACGATCAGCAGCCGAAACGCAGGGGGTAAGTGAAATGCCGAGAGAAAATTTGGCTGACTCAAGTCGAGAAGCTAAAAAAATCTTGCAAGCGGCGATCGATGATGGAACTATCACGACAAAACCCCAGCTACTTGCATGCATTTCAGAGAATGGCTGGCGGATAACTCGTAATGGGCAAAACTATGTAGGCGTTCTGCATCGAGATGGGACACGCTTCCGCCTACGGTTTGAGTTTGGACGGTTGTCTAACGCGCAGTTCTCTCCTGCGGTACTAACAGAATTGTCGCAAGCCACAATGCGCTCTGAACTACGACGCAATACGGTGCGTAACTATTGGTTCTATGCACTGCTTGCCCACAGCGAAGACCAACAGCAGAAGGCTTGCTATGTTGGGCAAACGATTAATCTGGCGAGAAGGCTAAAGGAGCATATCAAGGTGCAAGGGCATCTGTTGGGTCGTTCGTCCTCTGGATTGTTTAAGTGGGCCGCGCAAAGAGGTGTCGACGTGCGTTGGGTCGTGCTGAGTCAGGAAAAGACTACGCAAAGAATGGCGCTCCGCTTTGAAGGGCATTGGTTAAAGTTGGCAATCGAGGCGGGATATTGCACCCCGAATGTAGCTAGTTGGGGGAAGTTGCTGCTTGTCAACGGTGAGCGTGACCAGCCGAAAGTCTGGCCTGAACAGGAAGTCATAGCTGGGGCGCCAATTCTCACGGAGGTGAGTGCTGGTACTGATTTGGATTAGTCTTTCTTATCTGTATATATGTGACTCAATGCGGACACTCTTGAATTCGAGCAATGGTCCACTTGGAGTGGATTTTTCTAGCGTTCCATTTGGTAGCGTATTCGCTTGGCGTACCAATTGCACCTCGATGCTAGGTGTTTGGTATTTCCTCTTTTCAGCCTAACCAGTGAGAGACTTGGTAGCGGACGGACGTCGTTGGCTGCTTCTGGCCCAGCTCTGCCAGTCATTGCCAGTAGAACGGTCAACCCTAACCGGCACGGGTGGTCTATTTAGTCGGAATACGCACTTGGTGGATTAAATGCGAATACTTAGGGAGAGGCTGGAATGTCCAAGATCAGCATCGAGCGCATGACAAAAATCGTGCGTCTCATTCGTAAGAAGAACTCCGTTTCGATGGCTTTTCTGAAAGAAGAGCTTGAAGTATCGGAGGCATCCATTAAGAGAGACCTCGAATTCCTTCGCGATCGACTTGGATGCCCTATGGAGTGGGATCGAAGCTTGCGTGGATATGTCATCCGGGATGATTTGGCCCAGGGAGGGCGCTTTGAGTTGCCTGGTATTTGGTTCGATTCCTCTGAAGTCTTCGCCTTATTGACCATGCTGCACCTGGTGGACGGTGTGCAGCCGGGCCTGCTAGAGGAGCATATCGGTCCCCTTAGGGCCCGGTTGCGTGGCATGCTCGCTGAGGGCGCTAAGTCTGCCAAGTCAATCGAGTACAAGTTAAAGCTAATTCACTTCGCTCCCCGAAAGGTTGAGCCCAAGCACTTTCAGTTGGTCGCAGGCGCTCTGCTCGAAGGCAAGCGACTGAATCTGCAGTATTGGAATCGCAGTCTGAAAGAGCAAACCAATCGCGTCATCTCACCTCAAAAGCTGGTCCACTATCGTGAAAACTGGGTGCTAGACGCTTGGTGCCATACCCGCAACGCATTGCGCATATTTGCGCTGGACGCTATGGAGAGCGTGCACGTGCTTGATGAAGCTGCTGTCGAAGTAAGTCAAGACGTGATGCAGGAACATTTCCGCAGCGGTTACGGCATCTTTGCAGGACCTGCAAAGCACACCGCACGCTTGAGGTTCACACCCGAGCGAGCGCAGTGGGTGGAAAAGGAGTGCTGGCATCATGAGCAGAAAAGCTATTACCTTGATGATCAGAGTTACGTACTGGAGGTTCCATACGCGAGCGATCAAGAGCTGGTGATGGATTTGTTGAGGCACAGCCCGGAAGTGGAAGTGCTTGAGCCACCGGAGCTGCGCCAAAAGCTTCATGTTGCATTGTGCGCTGCAGCAAAGAAAAATCAACCCGGATCACCTCAGTAGGTCACTATATGAGCGAGTGCTCTCGCAAGAATACTTCCAAAGCTCGGAGTTGGTCTGAGCATGGAGTGACCATGAAAGTAAATCTTGCGCACCTTCGAGAGTCCGCCCGCAGTGGTGGGTGGATCAATTTCGCCGTCTTCGACGCCCGTTCGTCGTCAGGCACAACTGCAGACAACACGCGACTTCTTGCGCAACTGGCCGCAAAGGCGCGTGCAGCCAATCTACGTGTTGACCAAGCGGCGTTGGCTTTCATGTCTGGCGGCAGGGTGCAGTTCTTCGGCAGCCCTCCTTTGGTGGACTATCTGTCCAATCGTGGCGTTCCTGGCTGGACCCACACCATTGACGTCTAAATAGGAAGGAGCTGAATATGGCCAAGAATGCCCCCATTGGTGACAACGCACGCCGTGGCGCAGTTCGCGACCGCTCGCAAGTGTTCAACCCCGGCAATCAAGTTTGGACAAAACGTGACACTGGCAATGGCCAGTTCCTGAACCAAAAAAAGGATGGCGAGCCGTTTAAGGGTGTACGCAAGGAGAGCAAGAAATGAACGGGCCAACGCACAGGTTGGTGGCAGGCGCCGCCGTAGGGATCTATTTGGCCGATCAGGAGGCCAAGGCAGGGCCGCCTACGCTCAAGCCGTTTGCCAGTGGTGTCGCCGCCGCTTTTTTCACAAATTTGCCGGACATTCTGGAGCCAGCGACTTCCCCGAATCACCGAGCGTTCTTTCACAGCGTAGCCTTTGCCGGCTTGCTGGCTACAGGCTTGCATAAGCTGCACCGATGGGAACCGGAGACCGAATCTGACAAGTTATTGAGAGGAGTTGGTCTGCTGGCCGGCTCTGCTTACTTGATTCATTTGGCACTGGATTTCACCACGCGAAAGTCCTTGCCTGTCCTTGGCCGCGTTTGACGGCTGTACGCCATAGAGCCATTGCGTAACCTACATTGAGAAATTTAAATGTTTGAAGAAACGATTCAATTTCTACTGAATCCTCCAACAAGGTTAAAAGCTTTGGGGAAAATTTTAAGTGGAAGTAGTGCGGCGATCATCATCATTGCGCTTTACCTGTGTATGGGTGTGATGGCCATTGGTTTAGTGCAATCTATGGCGAAAGTGAAGGCTCCTGAGGTCACACTTGCATCGCTCTATCCCGGCCTGCCGACCTGGTTCATCCCTGAGTCCCTATTTAGCTTTGCCTTTTGGATGATGGTTTGGGCTATCGGCGTCTATGTCACGTGGTTTTCCAGACGATTCGAAGCCGTGTACGGCTCAACTACGGGCCGAAGTTGGCCGAGAAAATCAAGGTAGAGGGCTCAGTCGCTGTGTCCATTGCCAACCGCTGGGAACTAGGATGGCCGGAGCGAGTCGCAGATCTTCTGCGCGATAAGCAACGATACCTTGCTAACCTGCAGAGTCAGACTGACAGGGAGTTGGATGTCTTGGCGGAGGCTTTGAATCTGGAGCACTTATCGTACAGCGATATCATGCAAGATGCATTGCGTTACGGAATTTCCGCCGACCGAGAAAGAAGCGATTTATCCATCGCCACACTTTGTAACTTTTGCTGCTCCCCGTACAGCTGAGCAGCAGGCCAGTTGGGCAGCTGCCCTTAAAAGGCAGGAGCTATAAGCCAGGGTCCTCAGAATGCTGGTTTTCCTCGATACCGAATTCACTGACTTCGCGAAACACGGCCTTATCAGCCTTGCCTTGGTGGCAGAAGATGGGCGTGAGTTCTATGCAGAGCGCACAGACTACCGGCGTGAGGACTGCAGCGACTTTGTGCGCCAGGAGGTTTTGCCATTGCTTGGCCGGGTACCCAAAAACCCGCTTTGGTGCTGGGCAAGTATCGCTTGCGGCGAAGCTGGTTGGAGGCCATTGGTACGGGGGGTTTTACGTCTATGCGCCAGAGCATCAAGTAGACGATAAGAACTGCATCCGGTCTTTGAAGGCTTCACTTGCGCGGGCAATTCTTCCCCGGTTGCCAACACGATTGCGTTGCACCGTTTTCAGGCCCGATAACTACGACGTGGGTGCATGGCGTGTGGAGATGCACCTGCCGCCCGAGATCCAACGCTTCTGGAATGGTGCAACTTTTCAGTTTGATCTGCCGCAACTACCTTACCGCCTCTTCTATGCTGGCAATGAGTTTGGCTTTGGTCCTGACAAGGGACGTTTTGTAGGTGGCGTGTGGAAAGCTGATCTTTATTCCAATGGAATTCCTGAAGCTGAGAATCCAACAAGCCTGGCCCTCACCAAACGCGAGCTCATCCACTCTGTAGGCCAGCGAATCCTGGATGCGGGGTATGTTCTGGGCGGCTAGTTGAGCGTTCTAAGGGGATTCATCAATCTGAGGATCACCTGCGGCACAGATATGCTTCCTATCGCGGCACGGTTATGCTTCCAGCGACACGGTTACTCAATTTCCAGCGTGTCCGCCTCGACCGCCATGTGCAGCCACCGCTGTACCGCCGAGACCAGCTCATCGCGCTGGCCGGTGGTGCCGAAGGTCAGTGCGGCAGCCGCAGGACGCTGGGCAGCGTCGGAGGTGGCCAGCCAGCCGCGCTCGGCCAGCCGGCGCCGGGTTTGCCGAGCCACCGGAGCGCCGCCTTCCAGAAACGCCACCTGGTCGCCGACCAAGGGGCGCAATACATCCGCCACAAACGGGTAGTGGGTGCAGCCCAGCACCAGTGTGTCCATGGCGTTGTTTTCAGTGCCAAATGGGCCCATGGCGCCCGTGTATTTTGCGCACGCAGCTATTATTTTTGTAGCATCTGCGTGTTCGATGGCATCGGCCAGGCCGTCGCAGGGTTGCAGCACGAAGGTGGCCTGCCCGTGCAGCGACTCCAGCAGGGTGCGAAATTTCTCGCTGTTGAGCGTGCCCCGGGTAGCCATGACGCCAACGTGCTTGGTCTGGCTCTGGGCTGCTGCGGGTTTCAGGGCGGGTTCGATGCCCACGATGGGCAGGTCGGGGTAGTCCTGGCGCAGCAGTTTGATGGCCGCTGCCGTGGCCGTGTTGCAGGCCACCACCAGTGCCTTGATATGGTGGCGCTCCAGCAGGTACCGGGTGATGGCATGGGAGCGGGCGATGACGTGTGCGTCATCCCGCTCTCCGTAGGGTGCATGGCCGCTGTCGGCCACATAGACAAAGCGCTCCGCCGGCAACTCCTCGCGCAGCGCCCGCAGCACGCTCAGCCCTCCCACGCCGCTGTCAAAAACCCCGATGGAGTCGTGTGCGCGGCTGGCGGGCAGTGCGTCGGCGGGCGTCATGCCGGGGTGTTTACCGGGAAGTCACCGCGATGTTCTTGAACTCGCCCGTGGCAATTTTCTTCTGCCACTCGGCCGGGCCGGTAATGTGGGCGCTGGTACCGCCCGAATCCACGGCCACGGTGACGGGCATGTCGACCACGTCAAATTCGTAGATCGCTTCCATGCCCAGGTCGGCAAAACCGACGACCTTGGCGGCCTTGATGGCCTTGGACACCAGGTAGGCGGCGCCGCCCACGGCCATCAGATAGGCCGACTTGTGCTTCTTGATCGCCTCAATGGCGACCGGGCCACGCTCGGCCTTGCCCACCATGGAGATCAGGCCGGTTTGCGCCAGCATCATTTCGGTAAAGCCGTCCATGCGGGTGGCGGTGGTGGGGCCGGCGGGGCCCACGGCCTCGCCCTTGACCGGATCGACCGGACCCACGTAGTAGATGACGCGGTTGGTGAAGTCCACGGGCAGCTTCTCGCCCTTGGCCAGCATGCCCTGGATGCGCTTGTGCGCGGCGTCGCGGCCGGTGAGCATCTTGCCGTTGAGCAGCAGGGTCTGGCCGGGCTTCCAGCTGGCCACTTCGGCGGGAGTTAGGGTATTCAGATCCACGCGCTTGCTGGTTTCGGTGTTGGGGGTCCAGTCCACCTTGGGCCAGGTGTCCAGCGACGGCGGTGTGAGGTAGACCGGGCCGCTGCCGTCCATCACAAAGTGGGCGTGGCGGGTGGCCGCGCAGTTGGGGATCATGGCAATGGGCTTGCTGGCGGCGTGGGTCGGGTACATCTTGATCTTGACGTCCAGCACGGTGGTCAGGCCACCCAGGCCCTGCGCGCCAATGCCCAGGGCGTTGACCTTCTCGAACAGCTCCAGGCGCAGTTTCTCGACGTTATCGAGTTCGGCGCCGCTGGCGGCCTTGGCCTGCAGTTCGTACATGTCCAGGTCGTCCATCAGGCTTTCCTTGGCCATCAGGACGGCCTTCTCGGCTGTGCCACCGATGCCGATGCCCAGCATGCCGGGCGGGCACCAGCCGGCGCCCATGGTGGGCACGGTCTTCAGGACCCAGTCCACTACCGAGTCACCGGGGTTGAGCATGTACATCTTGCTCTTGTTCTCGCTACCGCCACCCTTGGCGGCTACGGTCACCTCCACGGTGTTGCCGGGGACGATCTCACTGAAGATCACGGCCGGGGTGTTGTCCTTGGTGTTCTTGCGCAGGAACTCGGGGTCGGCCACCACGCTGGCGCGCAGCGTGTTGTCGGGGTGGTTGTAGCCCTGGCGCACGCCTTCGTTGATGGCGTCGTCCAGGCTGCCGGTGAAGCCTTCCCAGCGCACGTCCATGCCGACCTTGAGGAACACGTTGACGATGCCGGTGTCCTGGCAGATGGGCCGGTGGCCGGTGGCGCTCATCTTGCTGTTGGTCAGGATCTGCGCGATGGCATCCTTGGCGGCAGGGCTTTGCTCGCGCTCGTAGGCGCGCGCCAGGTGGGCAATGTAGTCTGCGGGATGGAAGTAGCTGATGTACTGCAGTGCAGCAGCGACGGACTCAATCAGGTCGGCTTGGCGGATGGTCGTGGTCATGGGAAGTATTTCAAGAACAGGGGGGTGGGGCGAGTTTACCCAAACCAGCCTTCGGGTCGCTGACGGCTGGCCAGCCGGCCGCAACCGCTGGCACCCTCAGTCAGTGATGCGTAAGTGCAGTCCATAACCATACGCGCCAATTCCAATTCATACGTAGGAGACCCCCCCATGAGCACACCATCGTCCGCAATTGAATCCGTTTTGGTGGAAAACCGGGTTTTCCCACCGAGCGAGGCCATGGTCAAGTCGGCCCGCATTTCGGGCATGGACGGCTACAACGCCCTGTGCGCGCAGGCCGACAGCGATTTCGAAGGTTTCTGGGCCAAGCTGGCGCGCGAGAACCTGGTGTGGAGCAAGCCCTTCACCCGCACGCTGGACGAGTCCGAGGCCCCGTTCTACAAGTGGTTCGACGATGGCGAACTCAACGCCTCGGCCAACTGCCTGGACAAGTGGGTGGGCACCCCGACCGAAAACAAGACCGCCGTCATCTTTGAAGCCGACGACGGAACGGTCACCAAGACCACGTACAAGGAGCTGCTGGCCCGCGTGAGCCAGTTCGCCAACGCGCTCAAGGCTGACGGCATCAAGAAGGGCGACCGCGTGCTGGTCTACATGCCCATGACGCTCGAAGGCGTGATTGCCATGCAGGCCTGCGCCCGCATTGGTGCCACCCACAGCGTGGTGTTTGGCGGCTTCTCGGCCAAGGCCTTGCAGGAACGCATCATCGACGCCGGCGCCGTGGCTGTCATCACTGCCAACTACCAGATGCGCGGTGGCAAGGAGCTGCCGCTCAAGGCCATCGTGGACGAAGGCCTGGCCATGGGCGGCTGCGACACCATCAAGACCGTGTTCGTGTACCAGCGCACGCAGACCGCCTGCGCCATGGTGGCCGGGCGCGACAAGACCTTCACCGAAGCCCTGGCCGGCCAGAGCACCGTGTGCGCCCCGGTGGCCGTGGGCGCCGAGCACCCCCTGTTCATTCTTTACACCTCCGGTTCCACCGGCAAACCCAAGGGTGTGCAGCACTCCACCGGTGGTTACCTGCTGTGGTCCAAGGTCACGATGGACTGGACGTTCGACCTGAAACCTGAAGACGTGTTCTGGTGCACCGCCGACATCGGCTGGATCACCGGCCACACCTACGTGGCCTACGGCCCCCTGGCCGCCGGCGCCACCCAGATCATTTTTGAAGGCGTTCCCACCTTCCCCAATGCCGGCCGCTTCTGGCAGATGATCGAGCGCCACAAGTGCTCCATTTTCTACACCGCGCCCACGGCCATCCGTTCGCTCATCAAGGCTGCCGAAAGCGATGCTTCCGTGCATCCCGACCGCTCCGACCTGAGCAGCCTGCGCATCCTGGGTTCGGTGGGCGAACCCATCAACCCCGAAGCCTGGATGTGGTACTACAAGAACGTCGGCCATGAGAAATGCCCGATCGTCGACACTTTCTGGCAAACCGAAACCGGCGGCCACATGATGACGCCGCTGCCCGGTGCCACGCCCCTGGTGCCCGGTAGCTGCACGCTGCCGCTGCCCGGCATCATGGCCGCCATCGTGGACGAGGTGGGCAACGACATCCCCAACGGCTCCGGCGGCATGCTGGTGGTCAAGCGCCCCTGGCCGTCCATGATCCGCACCATCTGGAACGACCCCGAGCGTTTCAAGAAGAGCTATTTCCCCGAGGAAATGGGCGGCAAGCTGTATCTGGCCGGTGACGGCGCGGTGCGCAGCGCTGACCGGGGCTACTTCCGCATCACCGGACGCATCGATGACGTGCTCAACGTTTCGGGCCACCGCATGGGCACCATGGAAATCGAATCGGCCCTGGTGTCCAAGACCGACCTGGTGGCCGAGGCCGCCGTGGTGGGACGCCCCGACGACCTGACGGGCGAGGCCATCTGCGCCTTCGTGGTGCTCAAGCGCGCACGCCCCACGGGCGACGAGGCCAAGGCCATTGCCAAGGAGCTGCGCGACTGGGTGGCCAAGGAGATTGGCCCCATTGCCAAGCCCAAGGACATCCGCTTTGGCGAGAACCTGCCCAAGACCCGTTCCGGCAAGATCATGCGCCGTCTGCTGCGCTCGCTGGCCAAGGGCGAGTCCATTACCCAGGACACCTCCACACTGGAAAACCCCGCCATCCTGGACCAACTGGGTCAGGCCTACTGAACCCGCGCCACCCGGCGTGATGCAAAGGCCCGCGCAAGCGGGCCTTTGTCATGGGCTTGGGTTACAGTCCTTGCGGGGCGAATGCCGTTTGTACGCAGAACAGGAGACACGCATGTATTTTTTGGGTTTGGGCCTGGTTCTTCTGGCCATGAAATATCTGGAAATAGGTCCCGTTGCCGCCTGGAGCTGGTTGGTGGTGCTGGCGCCCTTCGGCCTGGCCGTGGTCTGGTGGGCCTGGGCCGACGCTTCGGGCTACACCAAGCGCAAGGCCATGGAGCGGGAAGACGCCCGGCGCAAGGACCGCATTGAGCGCAACCGCGAGGCCATGGGCACCCTCAGCAGCAAACGCCGGCGCTGAAGGCATCGGGCCTGCCGTGCCCGGTTCCCGGCGGGAGGCACAATAGCGCCCATGCTGATTCATCCCCAAATCGATCCCATCGCCCTGCAACTCGGCCCCGTCGCCGTGCACTGGTACGGCCTGACCTACCTGGCGGCCTTTGCCCTTTTCATGTTCCTGGGCAGCCGCCGGCTCAGGCACCAACCGTTTTCGACCATCACGGGTGAGGGCAGTTGGGCCTACCGCGACGTGGAGGACATCCTTTTCATGGGCGTGGTGGGGGTCGTGCTGGGCGGGCGCCTGGGCTACTGCCTGTTCTACAAGCCTGCGTATTACCTGACGCACCCGCTGGAGGTGTTTGCCGTGTGGCAGGGGGGCATGAGTTTTCATGGCGGCATGCTGGGTGTGATCGCCGCTATGGTGTGGTTTGCCTGGTCGCGCCGCAAGCCGTTCTGGCAGGTGGCCGATTTTGTGGCGCCCTGCGTGCCGACCGGTCTGGCCGCCGGGCGGGTGGGCAATTTCATCAACGGCGAGTTGTGGGGCCGTCTGGCCGACCCGTCGCTGCCCTGGGGCATGGTGTTTCGCGGGGCCGGGGACTTGCCGCGCCATCCGTCGCAGGTGTACCAGTTCCTGATGGAGGGCTTGCTGCTGTTCGTGCTGCTCTGGTGGTACGCCAGCACCCCGCGCAAGCCCGGGCAGGTGGCCGCGGCGTTCCTGTTCGGCTACGGCGTGTTCCGCTTCATTGCCGAGTTTTTCCGTGAACCCGATGCCTTCCTGGGCCTGTTGTCACTGGGCATGAGCATGGGTCAGTGGCTGTGCGTTCCCATGATTGTGGGGGGCGCCGCCTTGTGGTTGTGGGCCGGAAAGCGGTAGGAAATACAAGGGAAATAAGCCTGCAGGCAGCGTAAAACCTGCGCAGATAGCTATGGAAATGGTAGCAAATATGGATGCGGAAGAACGGCTGCAAGCCGGTCATGTACGGCTGGAGCACGACGGGGCGCTGGCCTACGTCACGCTGAGCCACCCCGGCAAGTTCAATGCCATGTCCCGCAGCATGTGGCAGCAGTTGCGCGCCGTGTTTGAGGGGCTTCAGCACGACTCCCGGGTGCGCTGTGTGATCGTGCGCGGCGAAGGCGGGCATTTCTGCGCCGGAGGCGACATTGCCGAGTACCCGGCCTTTCGTTTCAATGCCCACAGCCTGCGGGCCTTTCACGAGGACGACGTATGGGGCGGTCTGCAGGCCATGCTCGATTGCGATGTTCCCATCGTGGCGCAGATTGAAGGCAATTGCATGGGCGCCGGCGTGGAAATTGCCAGTTGCTGCGACTTGCGCCTGGCCGGTGCCTCGGCCCGTTTTGGCGCTCCCATTGCGCGTCTGGGTTTTCCCATGGCGCCACGTGAGGCGGCGTTGGTCGCGCAGGCCGTGGGCAACACCGTGGCCCGGGCCATGTTGCTGGCGGCCGAGGTGTTTGATGCCCCAGCCCTGCAAGGCAGTGGTTTCCTGACACAGGTGCTGGCGGACGCGCAGGTCGCCGACCACGCGCTGGCCATGGCGCAGCGCATTGCAGCGCTGGCACCCCAGGCGGCGCGCCTGAACAAGCAGACGTTTCGGGCATTGAATAGCCCGAAAGATACCGTGGAATATGCGCAGACAGCTATCAAAACCATAGCAATTGCCGCGTCCGGTGCCGCGGCCGACCCCTATGCCTACGCCGACAGTGCCGAGCACCGCGAGGGCATTGCCGCCTTCCTGGCCAAACGCAAGCCCCAGTTCTGAAATCCTCCTACCCACCATGTCTGCTGCCGCCCCGTCTTCTCTTCCTGCGCCCTCTGTGAGCACCAACCTGTTCAGCGCACTGCGCAGCGCCTTTCCGGCCGACCTGACAGCCTGCGCCATCGAGACCGATACCGGCCTGCAGTACTCCTGGCGCGACCTGGACGAGGCGACCGCCATGGTGGCCAACCTGCTGGAGTCGCTCCAGCTACCCACGGGTGCACGCATTGCCGTGCAGGTGGAAAAGTCGGTGGAGGCGCTGGTGCTGTACCTGGCCACGCTACGCGCCGGTCTGGTGTACCTGCCGCTGAACACGGCCTACCAGAGCGCTGAAATGGCGTATTTCCTGGAAGACGCCCAGCCGGCGGTGCTGGTGTGCAGCACCCGCAGCTTCGGCTGGCTCAGCAAGCTGGCGTTCCTGGCCGGTACGGCCCATGTGTTTACCCTGAACGATGACCGCACCGGCTCCCTGCTGGGGCGGGCGGCGCAGTTTCCCCGCCACCAGCGCGTGGCAGCGGTGCGCTCCGATGACCTGGCGGCCATCATCTACACCAGTGGCACCACCGGGCGCAGCAAGGGAGCCATGCTGTCGCACGGCAACCTGCTGAGCAATGCCCGGGTGCTGCAGGCCTACTGGGGCTGGCGCACACCGGAGCAGGGGGGCGACGTGCTCATCCATGCCCTGCCCATCTTCCACGTGCACGGCCTGTTCGTCGCGATCCACGGCGCGCTGATCAACGGCAGCAAGATGATCTGGCTGGGTAAGTTCGACCCCCGGGTGGTGCTGGAGAAGATGCCGCAGGCCACGGTATTCATGGGCGTGCCCACCCTGTATGTGCGCCTGCTGGCCGAGCCGGGCCTGAACCGGGACGTGGTGCGCAACATGCGCCTGTTCATTTCCGGTTCGGCACCGCTGTTGCTGGATACCTTTGCACAGTGGCAGCAGCGCACCGGCCACACCATCCTGGAGCGCTATGGCATGAGCGAGACGGCCATGCTCACCTCCAACCCCTGCGCGGCGCAGGACGGCGAACGCCGTGGCGGCACCGTGGGCCGGCCGCTGCCCGGGGTGCAGCTGCGCGTGCAGGACGAGTCGGGAGTGAACCTGCCGGCCGGCGACATTGGTGGCATCCAGGTCAAGGGGCCGAATGTGTTCCAGGGCTATTGGCACATGCCGGAGAAAACGGCAGAAGAATTTACCGCCGACGGTTTTTTCAAGACAGGCGATGTTGGCTATGTGGACGCACAGGGTTACGTCACCATCGTAGGGCGCAGCAAGGACCTGATCATCAGCGGCGGCTACAACGTTTACCCGGCCGAGATCGAGGGCTACATCAATGCCCTGCCGGGTGTGGCAGAGAGCGCCGTGGTGGGGGTGCCCGATGCCGACTTTGGCGAGGTGGGGGTGGCTGTGGTGATCGCCCGGCCGGGGATGACGGTGCAGCCAGCGGACATCCTGGCCCGGCTGAAGGCCACGCTGGCCAATTTCAAGATTCCCAAGCGCTGCTATGTGGTGGCCGAACTGCCCCGCAACACCATGGGCAAGGTGCAGAAGAACCTGCTGCGCGCCCAATACCAAGGCTCCTGACGCTGCAGCGCCAGAAGCCCCGGCCCGCGCGGAACCTTATTTCAGGATCAGCACCGGAATCGTGGCGTGGGTCAGCACGTGCTGGGTCTCGCTGCCCAGCAGCAGGCGCTTGATGCCTTTGCGGCCATGCGACGCCATCACGATCAGGTCGCACTGGTGCTTTTTGGCGGCCGCCAGCAGGGCATCCGACACCACGTCCGACTTGACGGTCAGGGCCTTGGTGGTCACGCCTTTGCCCAGAGCCTGCTTCTTGACCGCGTCGACGACGGCCTGACCTTCGTCGGCCCACTGCTTTTCCACCCGGCTCACCTCTTCGGGCTGCAGGGCGATGCCGCCTTCGAAGTAGCTCTGCGGGTAGCGGGGGACCACCTTCAGTGCCACCAGTTCGGCGCCGCACAGCGCTGCCAGTTCAATGGCGCCCTTGACGGCTTTTTTGGACAGGCTGGATCCGTCCGTGGCGACCAGAATACGTTGGTACATGGGATGCTCCTTGCAGGTTATAAACTCTCAGGTTACTCTTGGTGGGTGTTTCAGTCTTGATTTGCATCAAGCAGTTGAGGCCCCTAGCCCCGCACACTCCCCAGTTATGCATTCTGCCAGCGTTGTTTCCCCGTCTGTCCCTTCTGTTTCATCGCCAGTCGCGGCGCCGCAGGTAGTTCTTCCGCACAGCAGCGAGGCACTGCAGCTGCTGGATGATCCGCAGGAGTGGAGTGCCTTCAGCCGCCCGTCTCCCCGCGACGCGAATTGCTGGGAATCCAGCGTGGTGATTGAAGGCATGCACTGCGCTGCCTGTTCCCTGACGGTGGAAGAAGCGCTGAGCCGGGTGCCGGGCGTGATCAGCGCGCAGGTCGGCGCTGCCAGCCACCGGGCCAAGATCGTGTGGTCGGCCAGCCAGGTCCACCCGTCGGCCTGGATGCAGGCCGTGCAGGACAGCGGCTACCGCGCCGTACCCGCCAACGACGTGTTTGCCAGCGAGCGGCGCAAGCTGGAAACACGCCAGGCCCTGTGGCGCTGGCTGGTGGCGGTGCTGTGCATGATGCAGGTCATGATGTACGCCTACCCGGCCTACATCGCGCATCCCGGCGACCTGTCGACCGAAATGGAACAGCTGCTGCGCTGGGCGTCCTGGGTGCTCACGCTGCCGGTCATTCTGTTTTCCTGCGGTCCGTTTTTCAGGAACGCCCTGCGTGATGTGACGCAGGCGCGCATCAGCATGGACCTGCCGGTGGCCCTGGGCATGCTGATCACGTTTGCCGTGAGCACGGCCGGCACCTTCGACCCCCAGGGAACCTTCGGACACGAGGTGTATTTTGATTCGCTGACCATGTTCGTCGCGTTTCTGCTCACCGGGCGTTGGCTGGAGCTGCGCCTGCGCGACCGCACGGCAGGCGCCCTGGAAGCGCTGATGAACCGCTTGCCCGATAGCGTGGAGCGCTTGCGGGCCGACGGCGCGTTCGAACGCGTGGCGGTGCGTCGCCTGGTGGTGGGCGATGTGGTTCGGGTGCACCCGGGTGAAACTTTTGCCGCAGACGGCGTGGTGGAGCAGGGCGACACCCTGGTGGATGAAGCCCTGCTGACCGGCGAATCCCGGCCGCTGGCGCGGGGAGTGAGCGCCCAGGTGCTGTCGGGCAGCCACAATCTCCACAGCACGGTGCAAGTGCGGGTGCGGTCCGTGGGCAGTGACACCCGTTTTGCCCAGATCGTGGCGCTGATGGAGAGCGCTTCGGCCAGCAAGCCCCAGGCAGCGCAACTGGCCGACCGGCTGGCCAAGCCTTTTCTGCTGGCTGTGCTGGTGGCCGCGGCGGGTGCCTGTGCCTGGTGGTGGCGTTACGACCCGGGGCACGCCCTGATGGTGGCGGTGGCGGTGCTGGTGGTGACTTGCCCGTGTGCCCTGTCGCTGGCCACGCCTGCAGCCATGCTCGCTGCCGCGGGCGCGCTGGCGCGGGGGGGCGTGATGGTGCGCCGCCTGCAGGCACTGGAGGTGCTGGCGGCGGTGGACACCCTGGTGTTTGACAAAACCGGCACCCTGACCCGTGACGCCATGGTGCTGGGTGCGGTGGATGTGCGGGCTGGGTTGGATGCGAAACAGGCTTTGGCCATGGCCGCTGCGCTGGCCCAACACTCCTTGCATCCGGTTTCCCGGGCCGTGTGCGCTGCAGCGCGCGCGCGGGTCGCAGGCCAGGAGGCGTCGCTCGGGCAGTGGACCTGCGACGGCGCCACCGAGTCCGCCGGCCAGGGGGTTCGGGGAACCGTCCGTGGCGGACCGCCCGATGCGGGTGCTGAGAACCACGATCTGCGGCTGGGCTCCGCGGCATTCTGCGGCGTGGCGCCCCGGGTGGCCTCCGGCCTGCGGGTGTATCTGAGCGATGTGCAGGGCTGGCTGGCAACGTTTGAGTTGCAGGAAGACCTGCGTCCGGAGGCAATGGCGGTGGTGGCCGCGCTGGCCGAAGAGGGCGTGACCGTGCACATGCTGTCGGGGGACCAGCCGGAGTCTGTGGCACGGGTGGCCGCGCTGGCCGGCATTGACCATGCCCGGGGCGGTTGCTCGCCTGACGATAAACTTGTACTTTTACGTCAACTACAGGTATCAGGGCATACTGTGGCTATGGTGGGCGACGGCCTGAATGACGGTCCGGTATTGGCGGGCGCCAACGTGTCTTTTGCCTTTGGCCAGGCGGTGCCTCTGGCGCAGGCCCAGGCCGACTTCGTGGTGCTGGGTGACCGGTTGATGAGCGTGGTGCAGGCGTTGCGCCTGTCCCGGCGGACGCTGGCTGTGGTTCGACAAAATTTGTGGTGGGCGCTGCTGTACAACGCAGCCTGTGTGCCGTTGGCCATTGTGGGCCTGTTGCCAGCCTGGCTGGCGGGCTTGGGCATGGCAACCAGTTCACTCGTGGTGGTGGTCAACGCCTTGCGCCTTGCCCGGGACGTGCCTATTCTGGAGTCACACTGATGGACATTCTGTATTTGCTGATTCCGCTGTCGGTGGTTTTGGTGTTTTTTATCCTGGGCGGTTTGTGGTGGGCCATCCACCGGGGACAGTTCGAGGATATCGAGGCTGAGGGGGAGCGTATCTTGAGAGATTCTTAAGAAATATTAAGAATTCCTGTTGATATTTGATGTGAGTCAACCCTGGGGTGCGTGCAGGGGAGGAAACTCCCGCCCAGGTTAATAGTAGAAGAGGTAAAAATGGCATTTGCAAATCAACAAGCGACTGTTTACAACGACACCGTTGTACGGCAGTTCGCCATCATGACGGTGGTTTGGGGGGTGGTTGGGATGCTGGTGGGCGTGATCATTGCCGCCCAGCTGACCTGGCCCGAGCTCAATCTGGGCATTCCATGGCTGAGTTACGGTCGCTTGCGTCCGTTGCACACCAATGCGGTGATTTTTGCGTTTGGCGGTTGCGGCCTGTTCGCAGCGGCCTATTACGTGGTGCAGCGTACCTGCCAGGTCCGCCTGTTTGGAGACAAACTGGCGGCCTTTACCTTTTGGGGTTGGCAACTGGTGATTCTGGCTGCGGCCATCTCCCTGCCGCTGGGCTACACCCAGGGCAAGGAGTACGCTGAGCTGGAGTGGCCCATCGACATTCTGATTACCCTGGTTTGGGTGTCGTTTGCGGTTGTCTTCTTCGGTACCGTCGGAACCCGCAAGGTCAAGCACATTTACGTGGCCAACTGGTTCTTCGGCGCGTTCATTCTCGCCGTGGCGATCCTGCACCTGGTCAACAGTGCTGCTATTCCCGCCGGCTTCATGAAGTCCTACTCGGCCTACGCCGGTGTGCAGGATGCCATGGTGCAATGGTGGTACGGCCACAATGCGGTGGGCTTCTTCCTGACCGCCGGTTTCCTGGGCATGATGTACTACTTCATCCCCAAGCAAGCTGGTCGCCCGGTGTACAGCTACCGTCTGTCCATCGTCCACTTCTGGGCGCTGATCTTCACTTACATGTGGGCGGGTCCTCACCACCTGCACTACACCGCCTTGCCTGACTGGACCCAGTCTGTCGGCATGGTCTTCTCCCTGATTCTTCTGGCTCCCAGCTGGGGCGGCATGATCAACGGCATCATGACCCTGTCGGGTGCATGGCACAAGCTGCGCGACGATCCTATCCTGCGCTTCCTGATCGTGTCCCTGTCTTTCTACGGCATGTCGACCTTCGAAGGTCCCATGATGTCCATCAAGACCGTGAACGCCTTGAGCCACTACACCGACTGGACCGTGGGCCACGTGCACTCGGGCGCCCTGGGCTGGGTGGGTCTGGTGACCATGGGTTCCATGTACTACCTGATCCCGAAGCTGTTCGGTCAGAAACAGATGTACAGCGTGAAAGCCATCGAAGTCCACTTCTGGACCGCGACCATTGGTATCGTGATCTATATCGCTGCGATGTGGATTGCCGGTGTGATGCAGGGCCTGATGTGGCGCGCCATCAACCCCGATGGCACCTTGACCTACACCTTTGTGGAATCCGTGAAAGCAACCTTCCCGTTCTACGTGCTGCGTTTGCTCGGTGGTCTGCTGTATCTGACCGGCATGCTGATCATGTTGTGGAACACGCTGAAGACGGCTACCGCCGGACGTGCTGTGAGCGTCAACGTTCCCGCTGTTACTGCGCACGCTTGAGAAGGAATACACCATGGCAAACAACAATGCAAATTCCAGCTTTTCTCACGAAAAGATCGAAACCAATAACTTCCTGATGATCGTTCTCATCCTGCTGGTGCTGCTGGTGGGTGGTCTGGTGGAAATCGTTCCACTGTTTTTCCAGAAGTCCACCACGGAGCCGCTCAAGGGTGTTCAGCCCTACACGGCGCTGCAACTGGCGGGTCGTGACATCTACACCCGTGAGGGCTGCTACAACTGCCACTCGCAGATGATCCGCCCCTTCCGGGCAGAGACTCTGCGTTATGGCCACTACTCGGTGGCTGGCGAGTCGGTTTACGACCACCCGTTCCAGTGGGGCAGCAAGCGCACCGGTCCTGACTTGGCCCGCGTGGGAGCCAAGTACAGCGATGAATGGCATCGCACCCACCTTACCAATCCGCGTGACGTGGTGCCCGAGTCGAACATGCCTGCGTACCCCTGGTTGGCCAAGACCCTGGTGGATGCCGACGTGATGCCTGCCCACATGCGCGCCCTGCGTACCGTTGGTGTGCCTTACACCGATGAGCAGATCGCCAAGTCGGTTGAGGAAGTCAAGGGCAAGACCGAGCTGGATGCCACGATCGCCTACCTGCAGGTTCTGGGCCTGGCGCTCAAGTAAACGCAAAAAGGATCAGCACATGGATATCAACACCCTTCGGTCCGTGGCCACGGTGGCCAGTTTCGTGACCTTCATCGGTATTGTTTGGTGGGCCTGGTCCCGGCAGCGTTCTGCGGACTTCTCGGAAGCTGCCAACCTGCCGTTCGAGCAGGACTGATCCCCCGAATAAGGAATAAAAATGAGTGACTTTACAAGCAACTTCTGGTCGGTCTACGTTGCTGCCATTACGGTGGTGAGCATTGCGGCCTGTGCGCTCCTGTTGTGGTTCAGCGGCAAGGCCAAGGCCATGACTGCCAATGACAACACCACCGGGCACGTGTGGGACGGCGACCTGCGTGAAATGAACAATCCGCTGCCCCGTTGGTGGGTGTGGCTGTTCGTCATCACCATCGTTTTCGCTGCGGCCTATCTGGCCATGTACCCGGGTCTGGGCAACTCGACCGGCAAGCTCGGCTGGACGTCCATCGGTCAGTACCAGGCCGAGGTGGAAAAGGGCAACCGTGAGGTTGCACCCCTGTACGCCAAGTTTGCGGCCATGACGCCCGAAGAAGTGTCCCGTGATCCCCAGGCCCAGGCCATTGGCGAGCGTTTGTTCATGAACAACTGCTCCCAGTGCCACGGCTCGGACGCACGCGGCTCCAAAGGCATTCCCAACTTGACGGATGGCGACTGGATTCACGGTGGTACCCCTGACAAAATCAAGGAAACCATCACCAAGGGTCGCATCGGCAACATGCCTCCCATGGCTGCTGCAGTGGGCACCTCGGATGACGTGAAGAACCTGGCAAACTACGTGCTGAGTCTCTCCAACAGTCCCCATGACTCGGTGCGCGCCGCATTGGGCAAGCCGAAGTTCGCAGCCTGCGCAGCCTGCCACGGCATGGACGGTAAGGGCAACCAGGCTCTGGGTGCACTCAACCTGACCGATGACATCTGGCTGCATGGTTACGGTGAAAACGCGATCATTGCCATGATCAACAACGGCAAGGTCAACCAGATGCCAGCCCAGGCTGACAAGCTGACCGAGAGCCAGATTCATGTCCTGACTTCGTATGTGTGGGGCCTCTCGAACAACGCCCAGGCCAAATAAGCGAAGCATCTAGAAAGCACAGTCTCTTGGACCCACAAGACAAGCCCGTACGCAAAGTCATTCCCATTGCTGAATCGCCCGACAAAGGCCCGATAGAGCCTCCGGCGGGCGCCGATGCGGAAATGATTTCGCTGTACGAGGCACACAAGAAAATCTATCCCCGCAGCGTTTCTGGACTTTTTTCCAACTGGCGCTGGGGGATGGTTTTCCTGACCCAACTGGTGTTTTACGGCATCCCTTGGCTGGAGTGGGGACAGAGACAGGCTGTGCTCTTTGACTTGGGAGCGCGGCGCTTTTACATTTTCAATCTGGTTTTATACCCGCAGGATTTCATCTATCTCACCGGTATTCTGGTGATTTCTGCGCTGTCCCTGTTTTTGTTCACGGCCGTTGCCGGGCGTTTGTGGTGTGGCTATGCCTGTCCGCAGACCGTGTACACCGAGATTTTCCTCTGGCTGGAGAAGAAGACCGAAGGCGACCGCTCGGCGCGCATGCGCCGCGATGCAGGCCCCTGGACTGCTGACAAGATCCTGCGCAAGGCGGGCAAGCATTTCCTCTGGCTGGTCGTCGCGTTGTGGACCGGTTTCACCTTCGTCGGCTATTTCACACCCATTCGCGAGTTGGGGCTGGAATTTGTCCAGCTGAACATGAGCGCCTGGGAAACGTTCTGGACCTTGTTTTACGGGTTTGCTACCTACGGCAACGCAGGCTTCATGCGCGAGCAGGTATGCAAGCACATGTGCCCCTACGCCCGTTTCCAGAGCGCCATGTTTGACCGCGATACGCTGATCGTCACGTACGACGAGGAACGTGGCGAGCCGCGCGGGGCCCGTTCCAGGAAAGCCGATCCGGCGGCCCTGAATCTGGGGGCCTGTGTGGACTGCAGCCTGTGTGTGCAGGTGTGCCCAACCGGAATTGATATCCGCAAAGGCCTGCAGTACGAATGCATTGGTTGCGGTGCCTGCGCCGACGTGTGCGACACCGTCATGGACAAGATGGGCTACGCACGCGGGTTGGTGAAGTACTCTACGCAGAATGCGGTCAGCCAGCATTGGACACGCTCGCAGACCTTGCGCCATGTGCTGCGCCCGCGGGTACTGGTCTATACCGCCATTCTGGGGACGGTGGTGCTGGCCATGGTGGTGAGCCTGGCAACCCGCACGCCCTTCAAGGTGGATGTGGTCCGCGACCGTGGGGCGTTGGCGCGCATCGTGTCCGGTGGACGCATCGAAAATGTGTACCGTCTGCAGGTCATGAACGCTACCGAGTCGACACAGCGATTCCACATCAGTGTGGAGGGCCTGCCCGGTCTGGAAGTGGCATCGGAAGACGATGTGGTGGTGGAATCCACCCAGGCCCGCTGGGTCGCGGTGCGGGTTCAGGCCCCCTTTGACGCGGCGACTGCCGGGTCGCATCCCATCCGGTTTGAAATTGCCGCGCAGGATATGAAGGGCCACGCGTCCGAGAAATCGGTATTTATCATTCCCCGTTAAGGATCTTTCATGAGTGCATCCCAATCGTCTCCCGAGCGCCGCTGGTGGCAATTCGGCCACGTGTGGCTGGTGATTTCCGGCCCTGCCGTCGTGGTCGTGGCGTCGTTCGTGACGCTGTATCTGGCCGCTGTCGGCAAGGACCCCGTGCTGGATGAGGACTACTACCGCAAGGGCGTTGAAATCAACAAGACGCTGGCTGACAACCCGGCCAGTCTGGCCCCCGCAACCCTGGCGCGCAACCATGCGGCCACCGGGGTGCGTCTGACCCCGGCAGAGCCCTGAGGGGGTGCCTTGCCAGCCCTAAAACATTCATTTTTCAAGTACCGAGGCAAAACATGTTGCAGCAACGATTGATGTGGATTGTCTGGCCGGCATTCCTGATGGCCGGCGTACTGGAAATCCTGGTGTTTGCGCTGGTCGACCCCCAGGACCTGCACTGGGCGGGGCAGCCGCTGGAGTGGTCGCGCCAGAGCGTCTATACCGTGGCGTTTTTTCTCTTTTGGGGTATCACCGTGGTGTCCAGCGCCTTGACGACTTTGCTGGCGCAGTCCCCCTTTGAAGTGAACCGTTGTCCGCTGCCGGCCACCGATCGGCCGGACGGATGCCCCAAGCAGGGCTCCTGCTGAACCCGAAGGGGGGCACTCAGTTGCAGATGCGGGAATTCACGATGTCGCGCAGGGCATCGGTGTTGAGGATGCGCACATGGCGCTGTTTGACTTCAATGATTCCGTCTTCTACAAACCGGGAGAACGTGCGGCTGACCGTTTCGAGCTTCAGCCCGAGATAGCTTCCGATTTCCTCCCGTGTCATGCGCAGTACCAGTTCAGATTGCGAGAAACCCCGCGCATGCAGGCGTTGCACCAGGTTCAGCAAAAAAGCGGCCAAGCGCTCTTCGGCACGCATGCTGCCCAGCAGCAGCATGACGCCGTTTTCACGCACGATTTCACGGCTCATGATCTTGTGCACGTGGCGTTGCAGCGAGTTGATTTCCCGGGACAGCTCCTCAATGCGGTCGAAGGGCATGATGCACACTTCGGCATCTTCCAGTGCCACGGCGTCGCAGGTGTGGTGGTCGTGCACGATGCCGTCCAGACCGATCACTTCCCCGGCCATCTGAAAGCCGGTCACCTGATCGCGGCCATCTTCGGAGGCCACGCAGGTCTTGAAAAAACCGGTCCGAATGGCGAACAGGCTGGTGAACTTTTCGCCGTTGCGAAACAGGGTGCTGCCGCGTTTGATCTTGCGGCGGCTGGCGACCACGTCCTCCACCCGGTCCAGTTCGGTCGGGGTGAGGCCCAGCGGCATGCACAACTCGCGCAAATTGCAGTTGGAACAGGCAACTTTGATGGTTTGAGGATTCACAGCGACGACCTTGACGCTAGGTTTGACAGGTGTGGGTGCCTGTGCCTCGGCACAGGAAATGGATTTGGATTCGGGGTCAAACATAGGGTTCGCACGGATGTCGATTAGGCGTCAGTTTACCCACTTTCGATGTCATTGACGCACATCAAGCGCGGCGGGGCGGAATTGTTGCAAAGTTGCACCCGCTTTCCCTGGAGTATTCATGAGCGTTGCAGCCGAAGCCATATCCGATGAATTGTTGCGTCGATTTGATGTATCCGGCCCGCGCTACACCTCGTACCCCACCGCCGACCGGTTTGTGGAGGCGTTCACGGCCGACGATTATGTCCAGGCGCTTTCACAGCGGCGGGGCGGAGCGGCGGCGTTGGCCCTGCCCTTGTCGCTGTATGTGCACATCCCCTTCTGTGAATCCCTGTGTTACTACTGCGCCTGCAACAAGATCATCACCAAGCACCATGACCGTGCAGCGCCTTACCTGCGCTATCTGAGTCGCGAGGTGGATTTGTATACCGCCCAGATCGGTGTGGGCCAAATCGTGAGTCAGTTGCACCTTGGGGGAGGGAGCCCCACATTCCTGGATGACAACGAACTGCGTGAATTGATGGGCATGCTGCGGCGCAACTTCACGTTTGAGCCTGGCGGAGAGTACTCCATAGAGGTGGACCCCCGGACCATTGATGCGTCCCGCCTGGACACGCTGGCGGAGCTGGGCTTCAACCGGTTGAGTTTTGGGGTGCAGGATTTTGATCCGTCGGTCCAGAAGGCGGTGCACCGCGTGCAGCCGGCCGAACAAGTGTTTGCCCTGGTGGAGGCGGCCCGTGCCCGTGGTTTTGCTTCGATCAACGTGGATCTGATCTATGGCCTGCCCCGGCAAAGCCCGGAGTCGTTTGATCGAACCCTGGCGCAAGTGAAAGCCTTGCGACCGGACCGCATCGCCCTGTACGCCTATGCCCACCTGCCGGAGCGCTTCAAGCCCCAGCGCCGTATTGCCACCGTGGAGCTTCCCAGCGGGGCGTCCAAGGTGTCCATGCTGTCGCGCTCGCAGGCGGCTTTCATGGGTGCCGGGTACGTGTATGTGGGGATGGACCACTTCGCACTCCCGGAAGACGCGCTGGCGGTCGCCAAGCGGCAGGGGCGCCTGCACCGCAACTTCCAAGGCTACAGTACCGAACCCGACTGCGACCTGATCGGACTGGGGGTGTCCTCCATCGGCCGTATCGGTGCCACCTACAGCCAGAATGCCAAGACGCTCGAGGAATACTACGATTTCCTCGACCAGGGGCGTATTCCTGTGGTGCGGGGACTGGCCCTGTCCCGTGATGACCTGGTGCGTCGCACCGTGATCATGGCCCTGATGTGCCAGGGGGAGGTCCAGTTCGAATCTATCGAGTTGGCGTACCTCATGGATTTCCGTTCCTATTTCGCCAAGGAACTGGAAGCCTTGCAGGACCTGGTGGAGCAGGGGCTGGTCTCGGTGGACGAATCCAGCATCCAGGTCACGATCCAGGGCTGGTTCTTTGTGCGGGCGGTGGCCATGGTGTTTGACCGCCACCTGCAGTCTGACCGCAGCCGGGCACGGTTTTCCAAGATCATTTAGCATCAGCAGATGCAATCTTCTCTGGCGCTGACGGCGCTCTTGATGGGGCTGGTCGGCGGGCCCCACTGCGTGGCCATGTGCGGTGCCGCCTGTGCGGGCATCGGACAAGCGGCCGGGGCGCATAAAAATTCTGCTTTGTGGACCTTCCAGCTGGGGCGCGTGGTGGGGTACTCCCTTCTGGGAGGCCTCGCGGCCGCTTCCCTGCAGGGGCTGGGCTGGTTGACCGTCCAGTCCGCCGCCTTGCGCCCGGTCTGGTCCCTGTTCCATGTGGCGGCCCTGTTGCTGGGCCTGGTGCTGCTGTGGCAGGCGCGTCAACCGGTCTGGCTGGAGGATACGGGCCGCAAGGTGTGGGCCCGTGCCCGCGCGCTGGCCGCCACGCGGGGGCGGGGGGTACCGCTGGTCCTGGGCGTGATGTGGGCGCTGTTGCCGTGCGGTCTGCTGTATTCGGCCTTGCTGGTGGCGGCCATGGCCGGAAGTGCCGCCGCAGGCGCGATGGTGATGGGGCTTTTTGCCATTGGCACCAGCGTGACCATGGTGGCAGGCCCCTGGCTGTGGCTGCGCCTGCGCGGGCAGGGTGCCGGGCAGGGCAGCGGGCAATGGGGAGTTCGTCTGGCCGGCGCGGCACTGGCCGCCAGCTCCGGGTGGGCGTTGTGGATGGGGCTGGTGCACAATGCGGCGCCCTGGTGTGTTACGCCCTAGCGTTGCGGGGTTGTTGGCAGTACTAACCGGAGTACGGTGGCATGCAGGAAGCGTTGAATGTTGACGACTTACAGCGACTCGAAGCACTCAGGAGCTACGCCATTCTGGATTCGCAGGCCGAGCAGGCTTACGACGACATTGTCAGTCTGGCGGCCCATATCTGCGGCGTTCCCATTGCCCTGATTTCCCTGATTGACGAAGACCGCCAATGGTTCAAGGCCAAAGTGGGACTGGATGTTGCGCAGACGCCGCGCAGCCAGGCTTTTTGCGCACATGCCATTCTCCAGCCGGACCAGATCATGGAGGTTCCGGACGCGACGCAGGATCCCCGTTTTGCAGATAATCCGCTGGTGACGGAAGATCCCGGTATCCGGTTTTATGCCGGGGCACCGTTTGTGGGTGCGTCGGGTATGGCGCTGGGGACGGTTTGTGTCATTGACCGGGTGCCGCGTGCCTTGACACCCGCCATGGCCGATGCACTGAAGGCACTGTCCCGGCAAGTGACAGCTTTGCTGAATTTGCGCCGGGCGGTGGTGGACCTGCGGGTGTTGACCGAGGCGCAGGCCCAGCAGCAACGACAGCTGGACAGTTACCACAAGCGCCTGGAAGAGGTAAACCGCGACCTGTCGGAGCAAACCCAGCGGGACCCGCTGACCGGGTTGAAAAACCGGCGTGCTTTCGATCGCATCTTGCATGACGAACTGGCGCGTGCGCAGCGCGTCCATTCGTCCCTGGGTTTGTTGATGGTGGATGTGGACCACTTCAAGCCGTTCAACGACGATTTTGGCCACGTGGCAGGCGATGAGGCCTTGCAGCGGCTGGCAAACGCTCTGCAGGCGCAGGCACGCAGCTACGACCATGTGGTCCGCTATGGCGGTGAAGAGTTCGCGGTGGTGCTGCCGGATTCGAAACTGGAAGAGGTGCTGGCCGTTGCCAAGCGGGTTCGTTCCGCCGTTGCGGCAATGCCCAGTTCACTTCGCAGTTTCACGGTGAGCGTGGGGGTTGCCATGGCGATGCCAACCGATACGCCCACGAGTTTGATCGAGCGGGCGGACAAAGCCTTGTACCGGGCCAAGAACCAAGGGCGCAACTGCGTGGTGGCGCTGGAGGAAGGCGCCGTACGGTAAGCCGCCTGCGGGCTGCCCCAGCGGTTGTTTCAACTTCCCATTTCAGCTTCTGTTAGCGGGCGGTGACCCGCGAGCCATCCTGAAGCGCCGTGGGTGGGTAGACAATGACCGGCGTGCCAGGTGTGAGCCCGGACTTGACCCAGGCCTCAGTGCCATTGCGTGCGGCAACCTCGACCTCGCGCTGGCGAGCCCTGCCGCCCTCCACTACAAAGAGGGCCGAACGCGCCCCCACGGGGAACAGGGCGCTGACGGGCACCTTGACGGCGTTTTCCACCACCTGCACCAGTACCCGCACGTCCATTTTGAACCCGTCACCCAGTGCGCGCCATTTTTCAGGCGCAGAGCGGATATCAATCACGGCGTTGACGCGCTGTTCCTCCACGCCCAGCGCCGAGACTTTGGTGAAGGCGGCGGGTTCGATCAAGCGGACACTGCCTTCCAGCGTGTCCGCTCCGCCCCAGCCGGTCAGTTGCACCGGGGTGCCCGGTGCAATCTGTGCGGCATCTTCGGTCAGGATGTCCACCACCACTTCCAGCTGTGTGGGGTCGCCCAGTTCCAGTAGGGGGGTGCCAGCAGGCACCATGCCTTCGCTTTGTTGCTGAACCTTGAGTACCCGGCCGGAAACCGGCGCCTTGATCAGCCAGGGGCCTTGCTGGGCGGTTTCCGATCCGGATGCGTATTGCCGCAGGGCTATGCGCGACTGTTCCAGCTCGTGGCGCGCGGCTTCCATTTCCTGTTGCGCGCTCTCCAGTTCCTTCTCGCGCAGGCGGACCGTGAGCCGGCCGGTTTCATTCTGGTTGGGGGAGACGAAACCTTGCTGGGCCAGCGTTTCACTGCGTTTGAGTTCGGCGCGAGCCTGCTCCAGTGCGGCGCGGGCGCGCGCGACATTGGCTTTGGCACGAGCCACCGAGGCTTCCATGGCGCCCATGCGTGCGGTTTGCTCCTCCCGAGTGCGCTGGTCCAGCAGCGCAGGTGCCTGCGGCCACAATGTCGCCACCGGCGTGTCGCGTTCCACCAGATCGCCTTGCTTGAGCGCGATGCGTGCCACCCGCCCGGCGAGCGGAGTCGAGACAACATAGCGATCCCGCAGGCGTGTCTTGCCGTCCTCCTGGACCGTGCGCTCGAACCGGCCCTGGCTCACGGTTGCCATTTCAACCTCGGTCGCCCGCGGCATAAAAGCCCACACCACCAGTGACAGGACGGCCACACCGCCAACGCCCAGCGCCAGTTTTTTCTTCATGCTTTCCCCTGCTTGTTATTCACGTGTCTTCAGTACACCGACCAGATCGAGCGTATCCACGCGGCGCCGCACGATCAGCCCGCTGACCACACCAGCCCCGACCACGCACAGCGTGGCATAGGCGTAGGTGGCTGGTGCGATCACCATCGGGAAGAAAAACTCGTCGGTCTTGATCAGGCCCACGATGGTAGATGCCAGCACGTAGCCCAGCACCATGCCCAGTGGAATGGCCAGCGCAATCTCGATGGCGAGCTCCCCCAGCAGGAAAGCCGACACCTCCGTGCGGGTAAAACCCAGCACCCGCAAGCTGGCCAGTTCCCAGGCCCTCTCAGCCAGCGCGATACGGGCATTGTTATAAACCACCCCCACAGCGATGATGGTGGCAAAAACGGACAGGATGCCGCTGAAAACCTGGACGTTACGTGCCGTCACTTCCTCGATATTGCGCTGCATGATGGATTTGCTGACGGCCGCCGCCACCCGTGGCAGTTCCTTCAGGCGGGCCAGCAATTCCGGCTCATGGCCACGATCCACCGCGACCGTGACGTGGTTGACGATGTCACCTTCGCGCAGCAAGCGGTTCAGGGCGTGCCGCTCGATATAGGCATTCATGCCCATCATTTCGCCCACGGTGCCGGTCACCGGGAGCTCCAGCACCTCGCGTCGCCCTTCCTGTAACTCCACGCGGACCGTGTCACCGGGTTGGATGTGCAGCCGCTCGGCCAGCCGGTCGGTCACCAGCAGACCGCTTGGAGACGGCGGGAACACATGGTTTTCCGTATCCACGATGCGGTGCAGTTCCGGCTGCATCGGTTTGCCCTGGATGGCGCCGCGCCAGCTGTGGTTGGCGTGCACCAGCCGCACGGCAACACTGCGCGCACTTTCCACGGCCGTCACATGTGGCAAGCGGGCGATTTCATATTCAATGCGCGCCGGGGTTGCTTCCACCAGACTGATGGAAACGTCGCCGCGCAGAACCTGGTTGAACTGGGTGTTCATGAGCACCACGATGGCGTCGCGCCAGAACGCGCCTGTGATCACGATGGCCATGGACACCGCAATGCCGAAAATGGTCAGGGCGGTGCGCAGTAGGCGCCGTTCCATGGTGCGCAGAATCATGCGCAGGGCCGGGGAGAACCAATGCCGCAAACCCAGGGCTTCCACCAGCATGGGTTTGTAGATGCCGGGCGACGGTGGACGCATGGCCTCGGCGGGTGCCAGCCGCACCGTGGCGCTGATGGCGTGGAGTGTGGCGGCTACGGCTGCTGCCACGGAGACACCAAGCGCGGACAGAATCAACTCCGGTTTGACGCGGTAGCGCAACTCCGGAAAACGGAAGACATCGGCATAGATGCCAATGAACCAGTGCCCCAGGACGGCGCCCAGGGCCAGCCCCAGCACCGTACCGACAGCCACGATGAGCAGCACGAATTTCAGGTAGTGCTCGCCGATGGCGCGGTTGGAATAGCCCAGTGCCTTGAGTGCAGCAATCTGTTCACGTTGCGTGGCGATCTGGCGGCTGAGCACCACGTTGAGGAGGAAGCCGGCCACTGCCAGGAAGATGCTGGGCAAGACCGTGCCCAGCACGCGCTGCTCCTTGATTTCCGAATTGAGGATCATGTGCGACATCTGCTCGTCGCGGTTGTAGGCGCGTATGCCTCCGTAGGGCTCCAGCAGCCGGTTCAGCTGGTCGATCACCACCCCCTCGCTGGCTTGCGGCGCCAGCCGGACCGCCACCTGGTTGAAGGCGCCTTCCATGTTGTAGGCGGCGGCGAGTGCCTGCCGGTCCACCCAGAACACCCCAAAGCCGCGCTGGTCTGGTGAGCCCATCATGCCGGCAAAAATGTATTCCGGCGACAGCGCAATGCCCACGATCAGCAAGTCTTCCCGTTTGCCGTTGATCAGGGCCTTGATGCGGTCGCCCGGTTTGAGTTTGCGTGCGATGGCGAAACCTTCGGAAACCACAGCCTCCATGGCGCCGTTGTGCTGTCGCTCGATCATGCGTCCCGTGCGCACATAGACCGTGTTCAGGCGCTGCGGCGTGCGGGTGTCGATTCCGACCAGGCGGCCAATGATGGGGTCTGCCACGTTGGGGATGTCCACCGGAACAATCTGCGTCAGGGACGTCTCGACATGGGCTGCGCCCGGTATTTGTGTGAGCTGGCGCTCCAGTGAGAGGGGCGCACGCTTCAGGGTGGCAAACACGTCGGCGAAACGCGAGTCGGTGTAATACAGGTCGCGCGACCAGGACAAGGCATCGTAGGCGCTGAAGCAGGTGATGAAGCCGGCCACGCCGCTGGCCACCACCAGCGCGATGGTCAACGCCTGGCTCCACATCAGGCGCAGGTCGCGCAGCAGCTTGCGGTCCAGTGCCCTCACCAGGACAGCTCCGAAGGCTTGAGCTTGTGGGTGTTGGGCTCGACCTTCTGGATGCGTCCGCCCCCGAGGTACAGCACCCGGTCTGCCATGCCGGCAATGGCGGCATTGTGGGTGATCACAATGGCAGTGGTGCCCAGCTCCTGGTTGATGCGCTGGATCACCTCCAGTACCAGCTTGCCGGTGACATAGTCCAGGGCGCCGGTGGGCTCGTCGCACAGCAGCACCTCCGGCCGTTTCACAATGGCCCGCGCAATGGCCACGCGTTGCTGTTCGCCGCCCGAGAGCTGGGAAGGAAAGTGGTCCAGCCGGTCGGCCAGGCCGACCATGCCCAGCGCTTCCTCGGCCGGCATCGGGTTGTCAACAATGTCGGTTACCAGCTCCACGTTCTCGCGCACTGTCAGGCTGGGAATCAGGTTGTAGAACTGAAACACAAATCCCACATGCTCGCGGCGGTAGCGCGTGAGTTGCTCGTCGGTGGCAGCGGAGAGGTCGTGTTCGGCAAACCGGGCTATTCCGCTGCTGGGGCGGTCCAGCCCGCCCAAAATGTTGAGCAGGGTGGACTTGCCGCTGCCGGAAGGCCCCAGCAGCACAATGAATTCGCTGCGGTAGATCGTCAGGTTCACGTCCACCAGTGCGTTGACGACGACTTCCCCCATCTGGTAGGTCTTGCTCAGCTCGCTGGCAAAAAAGACGGCCGGACGGCCTGCGCTGTCGGCTGGCGGTGTGCCGGGCAGGGGAGGGGCGGAAGCGGTGGTGGGACCGGAAGCGTGCATACCTCCACTATGTCATGGGCGTGCACCCCTCGCAATGGATATGCGCCAGGTTTGTGCCGGGTGTGGCGGGGATAATCCAGTTTATGTCACAACCCAAGCCCATTTCTTCAGAGCGCTGGAGACTTTCTGTTGCCCCCATGCTGGACTGGACGGATCGGCACTGCCGCTATTTCCACCGCCTGCTGACCCGCCATGCCCTGCTGTATACCGAAATGGTGACCACGGGTGCCCTGGTCCATGGTGACGTGGCGCGGCATCTGCAATTCAACGCCGAAGAGCACCCAGTGGCCCTGCAACTGGGCGGCAGCGACCCGGCAGACTTGGCGCACAGTGCCCGCCTGGGCGTGCAGTGGGGTTACGACGAGATTAACCTCAACTGCGGCTGCCCCAGCGAGCGGGTGCAGCGCGGGGCCTTTGGTGCCTGCCTGATGGCCGAGCCGCAGCTGGTGGCCGACTGTGTCAAGGCCATGGTGGACGCGGTGGATGTGCCGGTGACGGTGAAACACCGCATCGGTATCGACAAGGTGGAAAGTTACGACTTTGTGCGGGATTTCGTGGGTACGGTCAGCGAGGCCGGTTGCCGGGTTTTCATCGTCCACGCCCGCAACGCCTGGCTCAAGGGCCTGAGCCCGAAGGAGAACCGCGAGGTGCCGCCGCTGCGCTACGAACTGGCGCACCGGCTGAAAACGGATTTCCCGCAGCTCACGATTGCGGTCAATGGCGGCATCACCACCAGTGCGCAGATTGCCGAGCAGCTGCAGCGGGTTGACGGCGCGATGCTCGGACGCGAGGCCTACCACAACCCGTGGTGGCTCAGCGGCTGGGATGCGCAGTTTTACGGGGCTGCGCCTTCCACCCTGAGCCGTGAAACGGTGGAGCGGCAGATGGTGGATTACATGGTTCGCCAGGCCAGCGAGCATGGCACGCCTTGGAGCAACATTGCCCGCCATATGCTGGGCCTGCGCCATGGTTTGCCGGGTGCGCGGCGCTGGCGCCAGGTCTGGAGCGACCACCGCCTCAAAGCCATGCACCCCCAGGCGGTGATGGAGCTGGCCCACCGTCCCGCCGCGGCTGGCGAGGTCTAGCCGACCAGGTAGCGCGCGAACGCGTCGGCCGGCAGGGGGCGGGCGAAGTGGTAGCCCTGCGCCTCGTCACACTGGAGGGCTCGCAGTTTTTCCAGTGCAGCCACCGTTTCCACGCCCTCGGCAACGGTTTTCAGGTTGAGGCTGTGGGCCATGTGGATGATGGCATTCACGATGGCCGCGTCGTCCGCATCGCTCGCCAGGTCGCGAATGAACGACTGGTCGATCTTGAGTTTGTCGATGTCAAACCGCTTGAGGTAGGACAGGCTGGAATAACCGGTGCCGAAATCGTCAATGGACAGCTTGACCCCCAGCCGCTTCAGGCCCTGGACGGTGGTGAGCACGCTTTCGACGTTCTGGATCAGGATGGACTCGGTCATTTCCAGCTCCAGAAGGGCCGGCTCCAGCCCGGACGCCTCCAGTGCACGGGTCACGACCCGGCCAACGTCGCCCCGCTTGAACTGGGCCGCCGAGAGATTGACCGCAATCGACAGCGGGGGCAAGCCGGCGCGCTGCCAGGCCATGGCCTGCTGGCAGGCCTCGTGGAGTACCCATTCACCAATGGCAACAATCAGGCCGCTTTCCTCGGCCGCCGGTATGAAGCGCCCGGGTGGAACCATGCCCTGGTCCGGATGGTTCCAGCGCAGCAGTGCTTCGGCACCGATGACCGCGCCGGTGGCCAGCTCGATTTTGGGCTGGTAGTGCAGCACGAACTCCTTGCGCTCCAGCGCACGGCGCAAACCGCTTTGCATCGCCAGCCGCTCCATGGCCTCGGTGTTCATGGACTCGTCAAAAAACCGGTAGGTGTTGCGCCCGGCGTCCTTGGCCCGGTACATGGCCATGTCGGCTTTCTTCAGCAGGCTGTCGAAGTCGCGCCCGTCTTCCGGGAAGAGCGTGACGCCGATGGAGACCGACGTGGCCAGTTCCTGGCGATCGGCATGAAATGGCTCCTGCAGCCGGTCCAGCAGTTTGCCCAGGATGGGTAGCACGGTGTCGGTATCGGGCAGGTCGCTCAGCACGATCAGGAATTCGTCGCCGCCCTGGCGGCTGATGGTGTCGGTCTCGCGGATGCAGTGCTCCAGCCGGGTGGCGACTTCCACGAGCATGGCGTCGCCGGCGGCATGGCCCAGTGAGTCGTTGATGTTCTTGAAGTTGTCCAGATCCAGAAACAGCAGGGCAACCTTGCTTCCCACGCGGTCTGCGTGGGCCACGGCTTGCTGAAAACGGTCCCGCACCAGCAGCCGGTTGGGCAGGCCGGTCAGAGGGTCGTGGTAGGCCAGCAATTCGATCCGCTGCTCCGCCATTTTGCGGGCCGTGATGTCGGCGACGATGGTCAGGTAGCCGTACATCTGCCCCGCAGGGTCCCGCAAGGGGGCCAGCGTGACACTGACGTCGATGGGCGTGCCGTCGCGTCGCAGGCGCACCAGTTCCAGTTGCACCAGGGTTTCTCCGTTCAGCACCCGGCGGCGCAAGTTCTCCACCTCGGCCAGCTTGTCCTGCGGAGTGGTGGCCAATGTCTGGCCCATGATCTCGCTGGCCTTCCAGCCAAACATGCGTTCGGCGGCCGGATTCCAGCTTGTGACCCGGCTGTCAAGGTCTCTGGCATAGGTTGCCAGAGGGGAGCTCTGGATGATGGTTTCCAGCTCCCGGTGCGCTTTCGCCAGTTCTGCGGTGCGCTCCTGCACCCGCTGCTCCAGCTCCTGGTGTGCCCGGGCCAGCGCTTCCTGGGTTGCCTTGCGCTCGCTGATGTCCTCCGTGATCCAGAGGGTGCTGCGGCTGCCGTCTTTCGCCGGCAGGGCCTTGGCCAAGTTGCGGCACCAGAACCGCGTGCCGTCCTTGCGGGAGTTCAGCCATTCAATGTCAACCAACTCGCCTGCAGCGAGCCTGGGGCCGACCACGTTGCCGAACTGTGCGTATTCCTGCTCGTCCTGAAAGAAGACGCGGGCGCGGTTGCCCTGCAGCGTTCCCGACGGCCAGCCGTAGATGGCGTCGGCACCGGGGTTGCAGTGCGCTATCACGCCGTCGCGGGTGAAGACGATGCCGACAGAGGCATTTTCCAGGATGGCCTGCTGGCGCAGCATCAGCTCCTGCGTCTCGGCCTGCGCGCGCCGGCGTTGGCTGATGTCCTCAATGATCCAGATGGTTCCTTCGGCCGTGCTGTTCGGGTTGATGGCCTTGGCGCGGACGTGGCAGTGCACCGTGTGGCCGTCCTTGTGGCGCATGGGCCATTCACAGTCCAGCAGACCACCGCTGGAGAGAATCGGGGCGGCTATGCGCCCCATTTCCGCATAGTCTTCAATGGATTGGTAGAACACGGACGCGGACTGGCCCACCAGTTCGCTTTGGGACCTGCCGCAGATTTCCAGCAGTTTGGGGCTGCAATGCAAGACCCGCCGGTCACGCGTGAACAGGATGCCGATGGAGGCATTCTCCAGAATCGCCCGGTATTCGAGCAATGTCTGCTGCGCGTTGGCAGGTGTCTGGTCCGGCAGCAGAGGGCTAGGGTCTGTCATGGCGCTTCAATACTGGTGTTCTCCGCATCCGCCCCGTTTCTCCGAAGGGCTTGCCAGGTTCGCGTCTGGTCGTTGGGCGAATTCTAGGCGCTGTACCCCATGCCACGCTTACGGCCGGTGCAGGACCTATGCAGCGGCTTCCAGCCCGCTGGAGAAGTGTTCTCGCATCCGCAAAGCCGCTGCATCGGGCTGGCGGGCGGCGAGGGCGGCCATGATGGCGCGGTGCTCCTGCAGCGATTCCTCGATGCGACCCGACTTGAACAGGGAGTTGTGGCGGTTGAGCTTCATGACCTTGCGCAGATCGGCCACCATCTGGTCGCGCCAGCGGTTGTCGGCAATTTCCAGCAGGCGCATGTGAAAGCGCTCGTTGATCTCGAAAAACCGCTCGCGGTCCTGCTGCCCCGGCTGGGCAGCGGCTTCCAGCTCCGCGTGCAGGGCCTGCAATTCGCGCAGCTGCCCGTCCGTGGCCCGGGAGGCCACCACGCCGGCGGCGTCGCTCTCCAGCAGGCTCAGCAGGTGGTACACGTCCGTCAGGTCACGGGTGGACACTTCGGTGACGTAGGCGCCGCGGCGCACCTTCATGGTCACCAGCCCTTCGGCGGCCAGCACCTTGAGCGCTTCGCGCAAAGGGGTGCGGCTGATGCCGTATTCCTCGGCAATTCTCAGCTCGTCAATCCAGCTGCCGGGTTCCAGCTCGCGCCTGAAAATGCGTTGACGCAGGCGTTCCGCCACCTCAACATAGAGCGCGCGGGGCGAGAGGGACAGGCCGGGGCGGATTTCGGACGGAAGAGCTGCCATGGGGCGCCTTGTAAGCAAAAATGAATATTTTGAATCAATAATTATGAATAATGTAAACTAAAAGCTGGCTAAAACCCAAACGCCTGTGCGCAGGCGCCACACCTATACGGCATATTGGACCTTGTCATGACCGAAAAGAACCCCGAATTCAAATCCGCCACACTGGACGCCTGGGCCAAGGCTGCGGCCAAATCTGCCCCCGGTGGCAATGTGGATGCCCTGAACTGGGTGACCCCGGACGGCATCACAGTCAAGCCGCTGTACACCGCGGCTGATACCGCCAGCCTGGCCCATGCCGACACCTTGCCGGGGTTTGAGCCCTATCTGCGCGGCCCGCAGGCCACCATGTACGCGGTGCGCCCCTGGACCATCCGGCAGTACGCCGGTTTTTCCACCGCCGAGGAAAGCAATGCCTTCTACCGCAAGGCGCTGGCAGCTGGCGGCCAGGGCGTGTCGGTGGCGTTCGACCTGGCCACCCACCGGGGCTACGATTCCGACCACCCCCGTGTGACGGGCGACGTGGGCAAGGCCGGCGTGGCCATCGACTCGGTGGAGGACATGAAGATCTTGTTCGACCAGATTCCGCTGGACAAGGTGAGCGTCTCCATGACCATGAATGGCGCCGTGCTGCCGGTGCTGGCCGGTTACGTGGTGGCGGCCGAAGAGCAGGGCGTGTCGCAGGACAAGCTCAGCGGAACCATTCAGAACGACATTCTGAAAGAGTTCATGGTGCGCAACACCTACATTTACCCGCCCGAGCCGAGCATGCGCATCATCGGCGACATCATTGGCTACACGGCCAAGAACATGCCCAAGTTCAACTCGATCTCGATCTCGGGCTACCACATGCAGGAAGCCGGCGCCAACCAGGCGCTGGAACTGGCTTTCACGCTGGCCGACGGCAAGGAATACGTGAAGACCGCCATTGCTTCGGGTCTGGATGTGGATGAGTTCGCCGGACGCCTGAGCTTCTTCTGGGCCATCGGCATGAACTTCTACCTGGAAGTGGCCAAGATGCGCGCTGCGCGCCTCTTGTGGTGCCGCATCATGAAGGGCTTCAACGCCCAGAACCCCAAGAGCCTGATGCTGCGCACCCACTGCCAGACCAGCGGCTGGAGCCTGACCGAGCAGGACCCCTACAACAACGTGGTGCGCACCACCATCGAGGCCATGGCGGCCGTGTTCGGCGGCACGCAAAGCCTGCACACCAATTCCTTCGATGAGGCCATCGCGCTGCCCACCGAATTCAGCGCCCGCATTGCCCGCAACACCCAGCTCATCATCCAGGAAGAGACCCACATCACCAACGTGATCGACCCCTGGGCCGGCAGCTACATGATGGAGAAGCTGACCCAGGACATGGCCGATGCCGCCTGGAAGATCATCGAGGAAGTGGAAGCCATGGGCGGCATGACCAAGGCGGTCGATTCCGGCTGGGCCAAGCTCAAGATCGAGGCCGCCGCGGCCGAGAAGCAAGCCCGCATCGACAGTGGCCAGGACGTGATCGTGGGCGTGAACAAGTACAAGCTCAAGACCGAAGATGCCATCGAAGCGCGCGACATCGACAATATGGCGGTGCGCGAGTCGCAAATCGCCCGCCTGCAAAATATCAAGGCAAAACGCGATGCGGCCGGCGTAAATGCTGCGTTGGCTGCTATCACTTCTGCAGCAGAATCGGGCACGGGCAACCTGCTGGACCTGTCCATCAAGGCCATTCGCCTGCGTGCCACGGTGGGTGAGGTGAGCGACGCCATGGAAAAGGCCTTTGGCCGCCACCGTGCGGATACCCAGAAAGTCAGCGGCGTGTACGCTGCAGCCTACGACACGGCCCAGGGAGACACCATGGAATACTGGAACGCGCTGAAGAAGGACATTGCCGACTTTGCCGAAAAAGAGGGCCGCCGTCCCCGCGTGATGATCAGCAAGCTGGGCCAGGACGGCCACGACCGCGGGGCCAAGGTGGTGGCCACCGCCTTTGCCGATCTGGGCTTCGACGTCGACATGGGCCCGCTGTTCCAGACCCCCGAGGAGTGCGCCCGCCAGGCCATCGAGAACGACGTGCACGCCGTGGGGGTTTCCACTCTGGCGGCCGGCCACAAGACCCTGGTGCCGGCCATCATCGCCGAGCTGAAGAAGCAGGGCGCGGACGACATCGTGGTTTTCGTGGGCGGCGTTATTCCCCGCCAGGATTACGACATGCTGTACGCCGCTGGCGTCAAAGGCATCTACGGCCCGGGCACGCCCATTCCCGCCAGCGCCAAGGACGTGCTCGAACAGATCAAGAAGGCCATTGCCTGAGAGGCACGGGTTTCAGACTGGCGTTCAGGACCACGATGACCACAGCGACACACCATGCACAGCATCCAGGGGCTCAGGCGCCCCTGTCTGTGGCGGCGATCACGGGCAGCGCGGGGCCCCGGCAGCGCCGCGCCATCGCCAAGGCGATCACGCTGCTGGAATCCACCCGCGCGGACCACCGGGCGCAGGCCGATGCGTTGCTGACCGGTTTGCTGCCGCACACCGGCCAGGCCTTTCGCTTAGGGATAAGCGGTGTGCCGGGCGTGGGCAAGTCCACCTTCATCGAGGCGCTGGGCCTGTACCTGATCGACCAGGGGCACCGCGTGGCGGTGCTCACCATCGACCCATCCTCCACCGTTTCGGGCGGCTCCATCCTGGGCGACAAGACCCGCATGGAGCAGCTGTCCGTGCGCGAGGAGGCCTACATCCGGCCCAGCCCCAGCAGCGGCACGCTCGGTGGGGTGGCCGAGAAGACGCGCGAGGCCATGCTGGTGTGCGAAGCCGCCGGGTATGACGTGGTCATCGTGGAAACCGTGGGCGTGGGCCAGAGCGAGACGGCGGTGCAGGGCATGACGGACATGTTCGTGCTGCTGCAGCTACCCAACGCGGGCGACGATCTGCAGGCCATCAAGAAGGGCGTCATGGAGCTGGCCGATCTGGTGGTCATCAACAAGGCCGACATCGACCCCGATGCCGCCACCCGCGCCCGCGCCCAGATTACCTCCAGCCTGCGGCTGCTGGGCATGCACGGCAGCGCCGGCCATGACGCCGATGTGGCCAAGGTCTGGCACCCCCAGGTGATCCAGATCAGTGCCCTGCACGGCACCGGAGTGGACGCTTTCTGGGCGTCCGTGCAGGAATTCAAGACCCTGGGGCAGGCCAACGGCAGGCTGGCGGTGCGCCGCCAGCAGCAGGCGCTGGCCTGGATGTGGGAGCGCATTGACGCCGGCTTGAAACAGGCCTTTCGCGCCAACCCGGCGGTGCGGGCCAGCCTGCAGGCCACGACCGACGCCGTGGCCTGCGGACAGGTGGCAGCCTCCACTGCAGCACGAAAACTACTCGCAGCCTTTGATAATTCTGCGTAGATAGCTACTAAATCGATAGCAAAAGAAGATAAACCTATTACTGACCGGAAAGAAGGAAACCATGCACGACATCCTTGAACAGCTGGAGGCCAAGCGCCAACTCGCCCGCCTGGGCGGTGGAGAAAAGCGCATCGCCGCGCAGCACAAAAAGGGCAAGCTCACGGCCCGTGAGCGCCTGGAGCTGCTGCTCGACGAAGGCACGTTTGAAGAGTGGGACATGTTTGTCGAACACCGCTGCGTGGACTTCGGCATGCAGGACAACAAGATCCCCGGCGACGGCGTGGTCACCGGCTACGGCATGATCAACGGCCGCCTGGTGTTCGTGTTCAGCCAGGACTTCACCGTGTTCGGCGGCGCGCTGTCGGAAGCGCATGCCGAGAAAATCTGCAAGGTAATGGACCAGGCCATGAAGGTCGGCGCCCCGGTGATCGGCCTGAACGACTCGGGTGGTGCCCGCATCCAGGAAGGCGTGGCCAGCTTGGGCGGTTACGCCGACGTGTTCCAGCGCAACGTGATGGCCAGCGGTGTGATCCCGCAGATCAGCATGATCATGGGCCCATCGGCCGGTGGCGCGGTGTACTCGCCTGCCATGACCGACTTCATCTTCATGGTGAAAGACAGCTCCTACATGTTCGTGACCGGCCCCGAAGTGGTGAAGACCGTGACGCACGAGGAAGTGACCGCCGAGGAACTGGGCGGCGCCGTCACCCACACCACCAAGAGCGGCGTGGCCGACCTGGCGTTTGAGAACGACGTGGAAGCGCTGCTGATGCTGCGCCGCCTCTACAACTACCTGCCCCTCTCCAACCGCGAGAAGGCCCCGGTGCGCAAGAGCGGCGACCCAATCGACCGCGCCGACCTGTCGCTCGACACCCTGGTGCCCGACAACCCCAACAAGCCCTACGACATGAAGGAGCTCATCGTCAAGACCGTGGACGATGGCGACTTCTTTGAGTTGCAGCCCGAGTACGCCAAGAACATCCTGATCGGCTTTGCCCGCATGGACGGCCAGACCGTGGGCATCGTGGCCAACCAGCCGCTGGTGCTGGCCGGCTGCCTGGACATCAAGAGCTCCATCAAGGCCGCGCGCTTCGTGCGCTTCTGCGATGCCTTCAACATCCCGGTGGTGACCTTCGTCGACGTGCCCGGCTTCATGCCCGGCACCAGCCAGGAGTACGGCGGCATCATCAAGCATGGCGCCAAGCTGCTCTACGCGTATGCCGAGTGCACCGTGCCCAAGATCACCGTCATTACCCGCAAGGCCTACGGCGGCGCCTACGACGTGATGGCCTCCAAGCACCTGCGCGGCGATGTCAACTTTGCCTGGCCCAACGCCGAGATTGCGGTGATGGGTGCCAAGGGTGCAGTGGAAATCATCTTCCGCGAGGACAAGGGCGACCCGGCCAAGTTGGCCGCCAAGGAAGCCGAGTACAAGGCCCGCTTTGCCAACCCCTTTGTGGCTGGCGCACGCGGCTTCATCGACGACGTCATCCTGCCGCACGAGACGCGCAAGCGCATCTGCCGCAGTCTGGTCATGCTCAAGGACAAGAAGCTGGAAAACCCGTGGCGCAAGCACGGCAACATTCCACTCTAAGCCCCTAGGAGAACAAGAACATGTTTACAAAAATTCTGATTGCCAACCGCGGTGAAATCGCCTGCCGCGTCATCGCCACCGCCCGCAAGATGGGCATCAAGACCGTTGCCGTCTATTCCGAGGCCGACAAGGACGCCCGCCACGTGCTGCTGGCCGACGAGGCCGTGCACATCGGCGCTGCGCCCAGCCGCGAGTCCTACCTGCTGGCCGACAAGATCATTGCCGCCTGCAGGCAGACCGGCGCGCAGGCCGTGCACCCGGGCTATGGTTTCCTGTCGGAGAACGAGGCCTTTGCCAAGCGTTGCGAGGACGAGGGCATTGCCTTCATCGGCCCGCGGGCGCATTCGATTGCGGCCATGGGCGACAAGATCGCCTCCAAGAAGCTGGCCAACGAGGCCAAGGTCAACACCATCCCCGGCTACAACGATGCCATTTCCGGCCCGGAGCAGGCGGTGGAGATTGCCAAGGGTATCGGCTACCCCGTGATGATCAAGGCCAGTGCCGGCGGCGGCGGCAAGGGCCTGCGCGTGGCGTTCAATGACAAGGAAGCCTTTGAGGGCTTTTCCAGCTGCCAGAACGAGGCCCGCAACAGTTTTGGCGATGACCGCATCTTCATCGAGAAATTCGTGCAGGAGCCGCGCCACATCGAGATCCAGGTGCTGGGCGACAGCCACGGCAACGTGATCTACCTGAACGAGCGCGAGTGCTCCATCCAGCGCCGCCACCAGAAGGTGATCGAGGAGGCGCCCAGCCCCTTCATCAGCGACGCCACGCGCAAGGCCATGGGCGAGCAGGCCGTGCAGTTGGCCAAGGCCGTGAAGTACCAAAGCGCGGGCACGGTGGAGTTTGTGGTCGGCAAGGACCAGGACTTCTACTTCCTGGAGATGAACACCCGCCTGCAGGTGGAGCACCCGGTGACTGAGTGCATCACCGGCCTGGACCTGGTGGAGCTGATGATCCGTGTGGCCGCCGGCGAGAAGCTGCCGCTTACCCAAGCCGAGGTGAAGCGCAATGGCTGGGCCATCGAGTGCCGCATCAACGCCGAAGACCCGTTCCGCAACTTCCTGCCCTCCACCGGCCGTCTGGTGCGTTTTGCGCCCCCCGCGCAGACCATGTTCCAGTCCAACACGGCGGATCTGTTCGGCGTGCGCGTGGACACTGGCGTGCAGGACGGCGGCGAAATCCCGATGTACTACGACTCGATGATCGCCAAGCTCATCGTGCACGGCAAGGACCGTACCGACGCGATTGCCAAGATGCGGGAAGCCCTCAACGGCTTCGTGATCCGTGGCATCAGCAGCAACATCCCGTTCCAGGCCGCGTTGCTGGCGCACCCCCGCTTCGTGTCGGGTGACTTCAACACCGGCTTCATTGCCGAGCAGTACAGCAAGGGATTCTCGGCCGAAGACGTGCCGCACGAGGACCCGCAGTTCCTGCTGGCGCTGGCGGCCTTTGTGCGCCGCAAGTCGCGCGAGCGCGCCACCCGCATCAGCGGACAGTTGCCGGGCTATGCCGTCAACGCCGGCAAGGACTACGTGGTCGTCACCCTGGGCGCAGACGGGCAGAACAGCTACACCCCGGTGCATGTCGATGAATTCGTAGGTGAAACCGGCTCGGCCCGAGTCAAGATCGGCGCAGCCAGCTATGAAATCCGTAGCAATTCGCGCATCAACGACATTGCCATCAACGGCACCATCAACGGCCAGCCGTTCACCGCACAGGTGGAACGCGGCACGCTGAAGAACCCGCTGGCGTTGCGCCTGCAGCACAACGGCACGCGCATTGACGCACTGGTCATTTCGCCCCGCATGGCCGAACTGCATGCCCTGATGCCGTTCAAGGCAGCGCCGGACATGAGCCGCTATGTGCTGTCGCCCATGCCGGGCCTGCTGGTGGACGTGGCCGTGGTGCCCGGACAGAAGGTGCAGGCCGGTGAGCGTGTGGCCGTGATCGAGGCTATGAAGATGGAAAACGTGCTGTTTGCCGCCGCCGACGGCGTGGTGGGCAAGGTGTTGGCGGCCAAGGGCGAGAGCCTGACGGTGGACCAGCCCATTGTTGAGTTCGTCTGAGGACCATGGTGATGGCACAACGACCTTTCAAGGTGCTGGGCATCCAGCAGATCGCCATTGGCGGCCCCGACAAGACCCGCCTGCAGAAGCTGTGGGTGGACATGCTGGGGTTGGAGGTGACGGGCACCTTCAGGAGCGAGCGCGAGAACGTGGACGAAGACATCTGCGCCATGGGTACGGGCCCCTTCAAGGTGGAAGTGGACCTGATGCAGCCGCTGGACCCGGACAAGAAGCCGGCCGTGCACACCACGCCCCTGAACCATGTGGGCCTGTGGATCGATGACCTGCCGGTGGCCGTGGAGTGGCTCACCGCCCAGGGCGTGCGCTTTGCTCCGGGCGGCATCCGCAAGGGTGCCGCGGGTTTTGACATCTGCTTTCTGCACCCCAAGGCGAACGACGAATTCCCGATCGCGGGCGAGGGCGTGCTGATCGAGCTGGTGCAGGCGCCCACGGAGGTGGTGCGCGCGTTCGCGGCGCTGGCCGCGGGCTAGGGAAGGACTTGGGGTTTCTCCGGGGGAGAAGGTAACAGGGTTGTAAGTCTGCGTGGGGGTTTCCCTACTTAGAATTTGCGGGATAGAGGCATATACCTGTCAGGGTATACATGAAAGCCCAAACCGTCGTTCAGGAGACGCATCCATGACGTTCGCATCCTTGTTGTACCCCGGCGCCTGGCTCCTGCGCCGCATGGGTCTCGCCGGCAAGCTGGCTGTACTGGCCGCGCTGTGCGCGGTGCCAGTTGCGGTGGCGTTGTGGGCCCTGTTCCTGGGTAACAACCCGGTCACCGCGCTGGAAGGCGTGGTCCTGGCGTGCTGCGTGGGGTGGCTGGTGCTGGTGTACTTTCTGCTGGCCTTGCACCACAGCGTGGCGCAGGACCTGGGGCAGGTGATTCTTGCTGCCGACAGCATGGTGGCCGGTGACCTGCGTCTGACCCTGGTCGACCACAGCCGGGACGAGCTGGGTCGCCTGGCGGTGGCGGTCGGGCAACTTGGTCGCACGGTGTCGGGTATGGTGGCCAACGTGCGCAGCAACGCGGCCTTTGTGGCGCACTCCGGCAAAAGCATGGCCATGGGCAACCGGGAGTTGTCGGATCGCACCGAGCAGCAGGCGGCGAATCTGGAGCAGACCGCCGCCAGCGTGGAGCAACTGTCTTCCACGGTGCAGGAGAACGCGAATACCGCCAGCCAGGCCAATGCCCAAGCGGCGCAGGTGCGCGATGTGGCCGACAGCGGCGCCGCCATCATGGCCGAGGCCATTGAATCGGTCGAGGCCATCCAGGGCAGCGCCAAGCGCATGGACGAAATCGTGGGTGTCATTGACGGGCTGGCCTTCCAGACCAACATCCTGGCCCTCAATGCCGCCGTGGAAGCCGCACGTGCCGGCGAGTCGGGCCGAGGGTTTGCCGTCGTGGCCAGCGAGGTGCGTTCGCTGGCGCAGCGCTCGGCCGAATCGGCCAAGGAAATCCGTCTGCTGATCGGCACCTCCTCCAGCCAGGTGGCGTCGAGCGTGCAGAAAATCCGGGCAGCCGGTTCGAACATCACCCAGATCGTGTCGGGCATCCGGGGGGTTGCGGCGAACATGTCGCACATATCGACTTCCAGCGCCGAGCAGAGCTCCGGGCTGACCGAGATCACGTCGGCCGTGCGCCAGCTCGACGAGATCACCCAGCGCAACGCCCAGATGGTGGAGCAGGCCGTGACGCAGGCGGTCGCACTGGAAGGGCGGGCCAGCACCCTGGTGGAGTCCGTGGCCACGTTCAAGTTGCAGCAGGGCTCGGCAGACGAGGCGGTGGCCCTGGTGGAGTGCGCCGTAGCGCACCGCCAACGCGTGTCCAAGGACGTGTTTGTGCGCGACATCACCGACCCGGAAAGAGCTTTCTACGACCGCGACATGTACGTGTTCGTGCTCGACCGCAATGGCACCTACCTGTCCTTTGGCGGCAACCGGTCTAAGGTGGGAACGCATGTGCAGGACATTGCGGGGATCGATGGCAACGGCCTGCTGCAGTCCATCATCGAGCAGGCCAGCCGCGAGCCGGGTTGGGTCGAGTACGACATCACCAACCCGTCCACGGGCAAGGTGCAGTCCAAGATGTCCTACGTGCAGCTGGTCGATGACCTGTACGTCGGCTGCGGCGTGTACAAGAACCTGGTGTGAGCGGGCGCTGAACGTCAGCCCTTTGCGGGGCCGGCACCGCGTTTTTCCCGGGCCCGTGCCAGGGCGGCTTCAATGATGGCCCGTTTCTGGTCCAGCACCCCGGTATCCGTGATGCGGGAATGTGCCGCCAGGTCGGCAAGCTTGGCCTGTGCCAGGGTCTGGCGCTTGTGTTCGTCGCGGTCCTGGTCGCGCTTGCGGCGCTCGTTATGGAACGCATAGCGGTTACGCGCCTGATCAGCCTGCGGTGCCGACCAGGCGGCCCAGCCGGTGGCGTTGCCGGACGCATTTTCCAGCAGCATGCAGTCCACGGGGCAGACCGGCAGGCACAACTCGCAACCGGTGCAATAGGCTTCGATCACCGTGTGCATCCGCTTGTTGCTGCCCAGAATGGCATCGGTGGGGCAGGCGTCGATGCACAGGGTGCAGCCGATGCACCAGTTCTCGTCAATGAAGACGACATTGCGCGGCCCCTCGGTCCCGAACGCCGGATTCAAGGGGACGGCCGATTGGCCGGTGAGTTGGGCAAGGCGCTCTATGCCCTGTGCCCCGCCTGGCGGGCACTGGTTGATGTCGGCCGCGCCATCGGCAATGGCCTGGGCATAGGCCGCGCAGTCCGGAAAACCGCACCGGGTGCACTGGGTCTGGGGCAGCGCATCCAGCAGGCGCTCGCTGAGCGTGCCGGACTGGGGAGCTTCGGAACTCACTTGCTGCTGGTGCGTTTTGGTGCTACTTTTTTGATAGCTGCAGGCGCAGTCTTTTCAACGGGGTTGGCGGATTTTTGTCCGCGGGAAAGGTGGTTGGCCAGGATGAAGGACTTGACTTCCGGGTACACGAGTTCGCGCCAGCGCCGGCCCGAGAAAATGCCGTAGTGGCCGGCTCCCTTGGCTTCAAAATGCTTTTGCCGGCTACGCGGCACGCCGCTGCAGATGTCGTGCACGGCCTGGGTCTGGCCTGAGCCCGAAATGTCGTCCAGTTCTCCTTCGACCGACATCAGGGCCGTGGTCTGGATGTCGGCGGGGTGCACGCGTTCAATCTGGCCGTCTTCTCCGCGCACGTCCCAGGTGCCGTTGACCAGGCTGAAGTCTTGGAACACCACGCGGATGGTTTCCAGGTAGTAGTCGGCATCCATGTCCAGCACGGCGTTGTACTCGTCGTAGAACTTGCGGTGCGCCTCGGTGCTGGCGTCGTCGCCCTTGATCAGGTCCTTGAAGTAATCGTAGTGGCTCTTGGCATGGTGGTCCGGGTTCATGGCCACAAAGCCGGAGTGTTGCAGGAACCCGGGGTACACCCGTCGCCCTGCGCCGGGGAAATTGGACGGCACGCGGAAGATGACGTTGTGCTCGAACCAGCTGTGACTCTTGTTGGTGGCCAGATTGTTGACGGCCGTGGGGGACTTGCGGGCGTCGATGGGGCCGCCCATCATGGTCATGGACAGTGGCGTGGTTTCACCGCGGCTGGCCATCAGGGAGACGGCCGCCAGCACGGGAACGGTGGGCTGGCACACGCTCATGACGTGGCAGTTGCCATACTTGCCTTGCAGGTGGCGGATGAACTCCTGCACGTAGTTGATGTAATCGTCCAGGTGGAATTCCCCTTCCGACAGCGGGACCAGGCGGGCATTCTTCCAGTCAGTGATGTAGACCTTGTGGTCCTTGAGCATGGTTTTTACCGTGTCGCGCAGGAGCGTGGCATAGTGACCCGACAGCGGCGCCACGATCAGCACGGCGGGCTGGTTCTTGATCTTTTCCAGCGTTGCCGTGTCGTCGGTGAAGCGCTTGAAGCGGCGCAATTCGCAAAAGGGCTTCTTGAGTTCCACCCGCTCGTGGATGGCCACCTCCACGCCGTCCACGTCGATGGTACGCAGGCCGAATTCCGGCTTTTCGTAATCCTTGCCCAGGCGGTGCATCAGGTCGTAGCCGGCCGATATGCGCTGGGCAAAGGGGTTCTGGCCGGCGATGGACAGGGGATTGCCATAGAGCTTGGCCGCCGTCAGCGCCAGATCGGAAAACGGCTCCATCAGAGACCGCTGGGTTTCGTAGAACTGGTACAGCATAAAAACTCGCTTTGTGAGAAATGTTGCAGTGCAATATACCAGTAATGCGATTTTTATGGGTTGGTGTTTGCCCTCAGGATGCCGCGCACGGCATTGCGGCTGTGTGCACCAAAATGGCCCATCATGGTCGCAATGGCACTCTCCAGGCGGCTCCGGTCTTTCGGGTCACGTTTGGCCAGTTCCTCGGTCAGGTTGATGTCCGGTTCGTGCACGCCAAAGTCAAAGGAGGGATCGGAAACATAGCCATCGGGCAGGGTGGCCAGCAGTGTTTGAACCAGCTGGGGGGCATAGGCTGCGGACTGGGTCGATACCACGTCGTGCAGGTAGTTGCCGTTCCATTCCGGGTAGGTCGGGTCGCTGCTGGTGTTGTGCAGGGCTTTCTGGACCGGTGTCTCCTGCCCGTCGCGCGCGGCGTTTTGCAGCAATTCGGTCTGGTATTTCTCCAGCGCCAGGTGGCGGTTGGAGAGCAGGACCACCATGTTGTTCTTCGCGCCGGGCAGGCCGACCATGGCCAGGGCGTTGACGGCCAAGAGTTTGGCCGTGGATTCACCCGGCGCCAGACTGGCGTGGTAGGGCTGGGTCAGGTCCTGCAGGTAGTGCAGGGACAGGCCCGTGAAGCGCCAACCCCAGTAGGGGTGCCCGGTTCGGAAGGCCAGGGCGGCCAGCGTGGCGAACTGGTAGGCGCGCAGACGCGGGAAGGTCTTCTTGATGAAGGGGGCTGCCAGGTAGAGCACACGGTCTTCATGGAAAAAGCCCATGTGAAAGGGCGCCTGGGTGGAGTAACTCAGCGCGGGATTGCCAAACGGCAGCGGGCCAAAACCGTACAGCTTGCCCCATTCGGACGGGCTGTCCTCCCACAGATTGATGTCCAGGCCGTAGTCGGGCTCATCCGTTGCAGAAGCCAGCACTGCCAGGGGGGCGACTGTGTCGCCAGGTTTGAGCGCGACGAAGACATAACCGGAATGCGCAGGCTCAGGCAGGGTGTTGACTGCCGCAAAGGGCAGCCGTGTGCCGGTTGCGGGGGGAGCCTGCAGGTCGGGCTGGATGTACAGCGCCCATTTGCTGTTGGGTGCCACCCTGAGCGCCATCAGGAACGCCTGTCGGCGGGCTTCGTCCGAGCGGGCGGCGTTGGCGGTAAAGGCAAGGGCTTCCGGGCGCACCGGGTAGTTTTCCAGGTGGACCAGTGCCCACGCTTCCTGGCTGGCCAGCAAGGCCTCGACCGTCTTTTCCTCGGCTTTCAGGAAGGTTTCCAGCGGCTCCACCGTGACGGGCGCTGCATTGACAACTTCCGGCATGCGCTCAAATGCCCGGTAGCTTGCCAGGCTATGGTTGCCCCAGGCGAATGCCTGGGTTGCCGCCAAAGCCAGCATCACGGTCAACGTGGAAGCGGAATATTTCATGCGGGAGACTCCTATGCCCGCTGCGACATCCGCTGCGGGCCGGCCGCTATTGTGCGCCCAGGTTTACATGACCTTGGCGATCGAGGCGCACACGTAGTCGATGTTCTTGCTGTTGAGGGCTGCCACACACATGCGCCCGGTGTCGGTGCCGTAGACGCCGAACTCGCTGCGCAGGCGCACCATCTGGTCCTTGGTCAGGCCGGAGTAGCTGAACATGCCGATCTGTGTGGTGATGAAGCTCATGTCTTGCTTCACGCCAGCAGCCTTCAGACCGTCCACCAGCTTCTGGCGCATGGCCTTGATACGCACGCGCATTTCACCCAGCTCTTTTTCCCACAGGGCGCGCAGCTCGGGGTTGCCCAAAACGGCGGCTACCACGGCGCCCCCGTGGGTGGGCGGGTTGGAGTAGTTGGTGCGGATCACGATCTTGAGTTGGCTGAGCACGCGGTCGGCTTCTTCCTTGTTCTCGCACAGCACGGAGAGGGCGCCGACACGTTCGCCATACAGGCTGAAGCTCTTGGAGAACGAGGTGGAAACGAAAAAGGTCAGGCCGGCAGCCACAAACTTGCCGATGACGGCGCCGTCTTCGGCAATGCCGTAACCAAAACCCTGGTAGGCCATGTCCAGGAACGGGGTCAGGTTTTTGGCCTTGCAGGCTGCAATCACCTGGTCCCACTGCGCCGGGGTAATGTCGTAGCCGGTGGGGTTGTGGCAGCAGGCGTGCAGCACCACGATGGTTTCCGCGGCGGCCGCATTCAGGCAGGCCAGCATGGCGTCAAAGTTGACGCCGCGCTTGGCCGCATCGTAGTAGGGGTAGGTTTCCACGGTGAAGCCGGCGTTGGCAAACAGGGCGCGGTGGTTTTCCCAGCTGGGGTCGGAAATCAGTACCTTGGCCGAAGGGCTGAGCTTTTTCAGGAAATCAGCGCCCACCTTGAGGCCGCCGGTGCCGCCGATGGCCTGCACGGTGGCCACGCGGCTGCTCTTGACGGGCTCGCTGTCGGCACCAAACACCAGGGCCTTCACACCTGCGTCGTAGGCGGCAATGCCGTCGATGGGCAGGTAGCCGCGGGCGGTGGGCTTGTCCATCATGGCCTTCTCGGCGGCCTGCACACAGGCCAGCAGGGGCAGCTTGCCGTTGTCGTCGTAGTACACGCCCACGCCCAGGTTCACTTTGGCGGGGTTGGTGTCGGCATTGAATTGTTCGTTCAAGCCCAGAATGGGGTCGCGGGGGGCCATTTCGACGGCAGAAAACATGGACATGGAGAATCCTTTGGAGTGGTCAAAAAAGAATCAGAAACAGGGGCAAAAAACGGTTGATGCGGGCGGGCACTCCGCAAAGTGTCGCAATGCCGTATTCTTTCAGGTTGCCCGTGATTTTACCGGGCCAGAATTGAGTACCCATGCAAACCGCTTCTGATGCCGTTACCGATCCCGCTACCGCACCTGCCACAGGGGTTTTCGTGCGCTTTCCGGATTCGCCTTTCGAGCTGTACCAGCCGTATCCGCCCGCGGGCGACCAGCCCGAAGCCATTGCGCAGCTGGTGGAGGGGGTGAATGACGGCGAGGTGTTCCAGACCCTGCTGGGCGTGACCGGTTCGGGCAAAACCTTCACCATGGCCAACGTGATTGCCCGGCTGGGCCGGCCGGCCATCGTGTTTGCGCCCAACAAGACCCTGGCAGCGCAGCTGTACAGCGAGTTCCGCGAGTTCTTTCCCAAGAACGCGGTGGAGTATTTCGTCAGCTACTACGACTACTACCAGCCCGAGGCCTACGTGCCGCAGCGCGACCTGTTCATCGAGAAGGACTCGGCCATCAACGAGCACATCGAGCAGATGCGCCTGTCGTGCACCAAGAGCATCCTGGAGCGGCGCGATGTGGTGATCGTGGCCACCGTGTCGGCCATCTACGGTATCGGGCAGCCCGAGGCCTACCACCAGATGGTGATGACGCTGCGCAGTGGCGACAAGATGGGCCAGCGCGACATGATTGCCCAGCTGGTGCGCATGCAGTACCAGCGCAACGACATGGATTTTGGCCGCGGCACCTTCCGGGTGCGCGGCGACACCATCGACATCTTCCCGGCCGAACACTCCGAAATGGCGATCCGGGTGGAGCTGTTTGACGACGAAATCGAGTCCCTGCAGCTGTTTGATCCGCTGACCGGACGCATCCGCCAGAAGATTCCGCGCTTTACCGTGTACCCCAGCAGCCATTATGTGACGCCACGTGAGCAGGTGCTGGCGGCCGTGGAGTCCATCAAGGTGGAATTGGCCGACCGGCTTAAGGAGTTTGTCAGCCAGGGCAAGCTGGTGGAGGCGCAGCGCCTGGAGCAACGCACCCGGTTTGATCTGGAGATGCTCAGCGAAGTGGGGCACTGCAAGGGCATTGAGAACTATTCCCGCCACCTGAGCGGTGCCGCGCCGGGTGAACCCCCGGCCACCCTGACCGACTACCTGCCCAAGGACTCCCTGATGTTCCTGGATGAGTCGCACGTGCTCATCGGGCAGTTCGGTGGCATGTACAACGGCGACCGCTCGCGCAAGACGACGCTGGTGGAGTACGGCTTTCGCCTGCCCAGCGCGCTGGATAACCGGCCGCTCAAGTTCGAGGAGTTCGAGACCAAGATGCGCCAAGTCATTTTCGTCTCGGCGACACCCGCGCAGTGGGAGCAGGAGCATGCCGGGCGGGTGGTGGAGCAGCTGGTACGGCCCACCGGGCTGGTCGACCCGGAGGTGGAGGTGCGCCCCGCCAGCAGCCAGGTGGACGACGTGCTGCAGGAAATCCGCATCCGCGTCGAGAGGAACGAGCGCGTGCTGATCACTACCCTGACCAAGCGCATGGCTGAGCAGCTGACCGATTACCTGACCGACAACGGCGTCAAAGTGCGCTACCTGCACAGCGACGTGGACACGGTGGAGCGGGTCGAGATCCTGCGCGACCTGCGCCTGGGTGCCTTCGACGTGCTGGTCGGGATCAACCTGCTGCGCGAAGGCATTGACATTCCCGAGGTGTCGCTGGTGGCCATTCTGGATGCCGACAAGGAAGGGTTCCTGCGCTCCGAGCGGTCGCTGATCCAGACCATCGGTCGCGCGGCGCGCAACCTCCATGGCCGCGCCATCCTGTACGCGGACAAAGTGACCGACTCCATGGCGCGGGCCCTGGGTGAAACTGAGCGGCGCCGCAAGAAGCAGATCGCCCACAACCTGGAGCGCGGAATTACCCCGCGTGCCATCGTCAAGAAGGTGCGCGACCTGATCGATGGCGTCTACAGCGAAAAGGCGGGCAAGGAAGCCGAGCGCCTGGAGCGTGATGCCCTGCAGCGTGCCCAGGTGGAAGACATGAGCGAGAAGGATATTTCCCGCGAAATCAAACGTCTGGAGAAGCTGATGATGGAGCACGCCCGCAACCTGGAGTTCGAAAAGGCGGCGCGCATACGGGACCAGCTGGGCATCTTGAAAGAGCAGGCTTTTGGCGCCGCGGGTCACGACAACGTGGTCGCAATTTCATCTGGTGGGAAGTAGGGCCGAGGGAGGCTGGCGGACCCGGGTACCCGAGCAAAATACTTGGGTTATTGGTATACTTGATTTCGATAGTCAACCAAGTACGACTGAAGGAGCATGCTATGCGTCTCACCACCAAAGGCCGCTTTGCGGTCACAGCGATGATTGATCTGGGTTTGCGCCAAAGTGGCGGACCGGTGACCTTGGCTGCCATCAGTCAGCGCCAGCAGATTTCGCTCTCGTATCTGGAGCAGTTGTTTGGGAAACTGCGCCGCCATGAACTGGTGGAGTCTACCCGTGGTCCGGGTGGCGGATATACCCTGGCGCGCAAGGCCTCCGACATTACGGTGGCGGACATCATTGTGTCTGTGGATGAGCCGATCGATGCGACCCATTGTGGCGGGAAGGAAAACTGCTTGGGCGAAGGTGCGCGCTGCATGACCCACGATCTGTGGACCTCGCTCAATGTGCGCATGGTAGAGTTTCTCGACTCGGTGTCGTTGCAGAAACTGGTGGACGACCAGTTGGCCAAGGGCATGCAGGTGGAAGACAAGCCCAGCGTCAAACGCGCCATTTCGGCTCTGCCTCAGACCAAACCCATTCGCATCAACGCGCCCAATTCGGTGTTTGCCCTGGGCAATGCGTTTTCCAAGCCGTAACCGCACCGCATACCGTTTTATTTTTTGATGAGCCAGCAGCAAACCTCCATGGACACCACTCCCCATTTCCCCATTTACATGGACTACAGCGCCACCAACCCGTGCGACGAACGGGTAGTGGATGCCATGGTTCCGTGGTTGCGGGCCCATTTTGGCAATCCCGCCTCGCGCAGCCACGCCTGGGGGTGGGAAGCCGAGGCCGCAGTGGAGAAAGCCCGCGGTCAGGTGGCTGACCTGATTGGCGCTGATCCCCGTGAAATCGTCTGGACTTCGGGCGCGACCGAATCCAACAACCTGGCGCTCAAGGGTGCCGCGCATTTCTACCAGTCCAAAGGCAAGCACATCATCACGGTGAAGACCGAGCACAAGGCGGTGCTGGATACCTGCCGTGAGCTGGAGCGCCAGGGGTTTGATGTGACCTATCTGGATGTGCAGCCCGATGGCCTGCTCAACCTGGATGCCTTCAAGGCGGCCATCCGCCCCGACACCATTCTGGCCAGCGTCATGTTCGTGAACAACGAAATCGGCGTCATCCAGGACATTGCCGCCATCGGTGCCGTGTGCCGCGAAAAGGGGGTCATTTTCCATGTGGACGCGGCACAGGCCACGGGCCGTGTGGCGTTCGATCTGAGCCAGTTGCCCGTGGACCTTATGAGTCTGACCGCCCACAAGACCTACGGTCCCAAAGGCATTGGTGCATTGTTTGTGCGCCGCAAGCCGCGTGTGCGGCTGGAGGCGCAGATGCACGGCGGCGGCCACGAGCGTGGCATGCGCAGTGGCACGCTGCCCACGCACCAGATCGCTGGCATGGGCGAGGCCTACCGCATCGCCAAGGAAGAAATGGCGGCGGAGAACCTGCGCATCCGTGCCCTGCATGACCGCTTGCTGGCCGGCCTCAAGGACATCGAGCAGGTGTTCATCAATGGCCACGAGACACAGCGCGTTCCGCACAACCTCAACATCAGCTTCAACTACGTGGAGGGCGAGTCGCTCATCATGGGTATCAAGGGGCTGGCTGTGAGCAGTGGTTCGGCTTGTACCTCGGCTTCCCTGGAGCCCAGCTATGTGTTGCGCGCACTGGGTCGTAGCGATGAGTTGGCCCATAGCAGCCTGCGCATGACCATCGGTCGCTGGACGACCGAAGCCGAAATCGACTACGCCATAGACACTATCAAGCAAAACGTGGCTCGACTGCGTGAACTCAGTCCCCTGTGGGAGATGTACCAGGATGGCATCGACATCAGCACGATCCAGTGGGCAGCCCACTAACCCCCATTGAACAGGTAGCACCATGGCATATTCAGAAAAAGTCGTTGACCATTACGAACACCCCCGCAACGTTGGCAGCTTTGAAAAAGGCGATGAAACGGTTGGCACTGGCATGGTGGGCGCGCCCGCGTGCGGCGACGTGATGAAGTTGCAGATCAAGGTCAACCCGCAAACCGGCGTGATCGAGGACGCGCGCTTCAAGACCTATGGCTGTGGCTCGGCCATTGCTTCCAGCTCCCTGGTGACCGAGTGGGTCAAGGGCAAGACGCTGGACGAGGCGGCAGCGCTGAAGAACAGCCAGATCGCCGAAGAACTGGCCCTGCCTCCGGTCAAGATCCATTGCTCGATTCTGGCGGAAGACGCCATCAAGGCGGCGGTTGACGATTACAAGAAAAAGCATCTGAGCTGATCACCCATGGCAGTTACTCTGACGGAAGCCGCTGCACGGCATGTGAGCCGTTACCTGGCGCGGCGCGGCAAAGGTGTGGGTGTGCGCCTGGGCGTCAAGACCACGGGTTGCTCCGGACTGGCCTACCAGCTGGAATACGTGGACGAACTCGCGCCGGAAGACCTGGTGTTCGAGGGCCACGGCGTCAAGGTGCTGGTGGACCCGAAAAGCCTGGCGTACCTGGACGGTACCGAGCTCGATTTTGTACGCGAGGGGTTGAACGAGGGTTTTCGTTTTAACAACCCCCGGGAGCGCGACAAGTGCGGCTGCGGTGAGTCGTTCCGGGTGTGAATCTCCAGTCCAACGATTTTGAGCTGTTCGGGCTCGCGCAGCAGTTCGCCCAGGACCGCAGTGCCATCGACGCCCGCTGGAAGGCCCTGCAGCGCGAGGCCCATCCGGACAAGTTCGCGGCGCAAGGCCCCGCGGCCCAGCGGGTCGCCATGCAGTGGTCGGTGCGTATCAATGAAGCCTACCAGCGCCTGAAGGATCCCCTCAAGCGCGCCGCTTATCTGTGCGAACTGGGCGGTGCGCCCATTAACGCCCATAGCAACACCGCCATGCCGGCGGCGTTCCTGATGCAGCAAATGGAATGGCGTGAATGGCTGGAAGAGGCCCGCAGCGTCCAGGCGCTGGAAGCGTTGCGCGACAATGTCGATGCCGTCCAGCGCGATTTGCTGCAACAGTGTGCCCAGTTGCTTGACGTGCAGCACGATTGCAGCGCAGCCGTGCAGCCGGTGCGGGCGCTCATGTTCATTGAAAAATTTGCGCATGATCTGGAGCGCAGCTTTGAAAAACTGGAATCCTGAAACCTGACACGACAGACTGCTGGGCCGTAGTTGCCCGGCCCGGTCGCTAAACGAAGAAAAATGGCGCTCCTACAAATTTCCGAACCGGGCCAGACGCCCAACCCGCACGAGCGGCGCATCGCGGTGGGTATTGACTTGGGAACGACCCATTCCCTGGTGGCATCCGTGCGCAATGGCGTGGCCGAGTGCCTGCCCGACGCTGCGGGGCAGGTCATTTTGCCGTCGGTGGTGCGTTACCTCGCTGACGGCGGACGGCAGATTGGTGCTCAGGCTCAGGCGGCGCTGGCTGCGGACCCGGAAAACACGATTGCCTCCGTCAAGCGTTTCATGGGCCGCAGTCTGGCGGATCTGGTGGGCGTGGAGAAGTTGCCCTACCACTTTGCAGCCCATACGGGCATGCTGGGCATTCAGACGGTCGCCGGGGAGAAATCGCCTGTGGAAGTCAGCGCCGATATTCTTGCGACCCTGCGTTTCCGCGCGGAGGACACCTTCAACGCCGATCTGTATGGTGCGGTCATCACGGTGCCCGCCTATTTTGACGACGCACAGCGCCAAGCCACCAAGGACGCGGCCAAGCTGGCGGGCCTCAACGTGCTGCGCCTGATCAACGAACCCACGGCGGCGGCCATTGCCTACGGGCTGGACAACGCCAGCGAGGGCATTTATGCCATCTACGACCTCGGTGGCGGCACTTTCGACATTTCCATCTTGCGGCTGACCCAGGGTGTGTTTGAGGTCGTGGCGACGGGCGGGGATTCGGCCCTGGGCGGTGACGACTACGACCACGCCCTGGCCGACTGGGTGCTGGCACAGACCGGTGCGCAAGCGGTCACGGCGGCCGACAAGGCAGCGCTGAAAGTGGCGGCGAGGGCGTGCAAGGAGGCCTTGTCTGCTACAGAAAATGTAGCTTTCCACGCAGATTTGGCGGGCTCCAGCGTGCATTTTGATGTGAATTCTGCACAGTTCCATGCTGCCACCGCTCACCTGACTGACAGGACCCTTGCCGCAGCACGCAAAGCCCTGCGGGATGCCCGTTTGCGGGTGGAAGACGTGCAGGGCGTGGTCATGGTGGGCGGTTCCACCCGCATGCCGCAGGTGCAGGCAGCGGTGGCCGCGTATTTTGGGCGCGCGCCTCTCAATAACCTCAATCCCGACGAAGTGGTGGCCCTGGGTGCAGCCATTCAGGCCAACCAGCTGGCAGGCAACAATGCCACGGGCGATTTGCTGCTGCTGGACGTGATTCCCCTGTCGCTGGGCGTGGAAACCATGGGCGGGCTGGTGGAGCGCATTGTTCCGCGCAACCAGACCATTCCCACTGCCATGGCGCAGGACTTCACCACCTACAAGGACGGCCAGACCGCCCTGGCACTGCACGTGGTGCAGGGCGAGCGAGATATGGTGGCCGATTGCCGCAGCCTGGCCCGCTTTGAGTTGCGCGGCATTCCACCCATGGCGGCCGGGGCGGCCCGCATTCGCGTGACCTTTACGGTGGATGCCGACGGCCTGCTTCATGTTTCGGCCCACGAGCAGCTCAGTGGCGTGCAGTCCCAGATCGATGTCAAACCCTCCTATGGTCTGAGCGATGCCCGGATTGCACAAATGCTGCAGGACAGCTTCTCCACGGCCGAGCAGGACATACGGACCCGCGCCCTGGTGGAAGCCCAGGTGGATGCCGACCGGCTGCTGCTGGCCACGCAGAGTGCGCTCGACGCCGATGGCGATTTGCTGGCCCCGCAGGAGCGTGCGGACATAGACACTGCCATGCAGGCGCTTGCGCATGCGCGCGGCGGTGATGACGCAGCGCTGATTGAATCTGTGAGCAAGACCCTGGCGCAGGCCACCGAAGCCTTTGCGGCTCAGCGCATGAACCGCGGCATCACGCATGCGCTGGCCGGCAAGAACATTGAATCGATTTAGGAACAGCCATGCCCACCATCAAAATCCTGCCGCATCCGGAATACTGCCCGCAAGGAGCCGAGATTTCCGCGCCTGCGGGCACGTCCATTTGCGAAGCCCTGCTGGAAAACCAGATTCCGATCGAGCATGCCTGTGACATGAGCTGCGCCTGCACCACCTGTCACGTCATCGTGCGCGAGGGCTTTTCTTCCCTCAATGCGCTGGACGAAAACGAGGAGGATCTGCTGGACCGCGCCTGGGGTCTGGAGCCCAACTCCCGCTTGAGCTGCCAGGCGTTCCTGGCGCAAAAGGACCTGGTGGTGGAAATACCCAAATACACCATCAACCATGCTAAAGAGAACCACTGACCATGCGCCAGATCATTTTGGACACGGAAACCACCGGCTTCTACTTTGACAAGGATGACCGGCTGGTGGAGATCGGTTGCGTGGAGCTGGTCAACCGCAAGCTGACAGGCAACAACTTCCACGTGTACCTGAATCCGGGGCGCGACAGCGATGAGGGTGCGTTGCGGGTGCACGGCCTGACCACCGAGTTCCTGCGCGACAAACCCGTTTTTTCTGCAGTCGTGGATGATCTGCTGTCCTATGTGCGGGATGCTGAGATCATCATCCACAACGCGCCGTTTGACCTGGGGTTTCTGGATAAGGAGCTGTCCCTGCTGGGGCGCCCCCGGTTCAAGGAGCATGTGTCCGGTGTCATCGACACACTCGTCATGGCCAAGGAGATGTTCCCTGGCAAGCGCAACAGCCTGGACGCCTTGTGCGACCGGCTGGAGGTCGACAACTCGGGCCGCACCCTGCATGGTGCCTTGCTGGATGCGGAGTTGCTGGCCGACGTCTACATCAACCTGACGCGGGGGCAGGACGCGCTCCTGATGGATGTGGCCTCATCCGAGGATGCGGGCGGGCTGGTTGCTGTCGAGGTGGACCTGAGCGGATTGGTGCTGCCGGTGCTGGAGGCCAATGCCCAGGAACTGTCGGCGCACGAAGAGGTGATGGCCCAGATGGATAAATCCAGCAGCGGAAAAACGTTGTGGCGCAAAATCACCTGAAACTTATTGTATAATTCAAGGCTATTCTGAATACATATTCAGGGCGGTTAGCTCAGGGGTAGAGCACTGCATTCACACTGCAGGGGTCACAAGTTCGAAACTTGTACTGCCCACCAATTTATTGGTCATGAAAAAGGACTTGCGAAGACTCGCAAGTCCTTTTTTTTTGTCATGTGCGCGCCAAAGGCCCCCGGGTGAAACACGATAAGCTTGCCCCTTATGCCGCGCCCCGTTCCCTCAACCGCAACTTCGCTTTTGCCTCGGCTGTCCATTCGCACTTGGCTGCTGCTGCTGGCTTTGGCGTTCGTGCTCCCGATGGGCGCCATACTGTTTCGCTACCTGGTGATTTGGGAAGAGCTGGACTCGCGCGCAGTGGCATACGCGAAAATCAAAATTATGGCCGACGCCAGCGTTGGCCAAATCGAGCTGCTGTTGCGCGACCAGGAAGCGGCATTGGCCGTCGTTGCCACGGAGTTTCGCGGCAGCCCACCCACCCATTCCCGTTATTTCCATCCGAAGCAGTTCATGGAACTGCACCCGCAGTTCACCAACCTCACGGTGCATGACGTGCACCTCAACACGATCTATTCATATCTGCCGTATCCCCCGGCGACCGATGCGCAGCGCCTGTTTCCCTGGCAACGGGAGGCGTCGCGCAGTGACGCGTTTGTCGTGGGGGATGCGATCTGGGGGCCGTTGAGTGGCAAATGGATTACCGTGCTGACCTACCCCGTCCGCAATGCGGTCGGCGAGCGCTCCGGGTTTGTCAGTGCTTCCATCGATTTGCTGTGGCTGAGCGAACGGCTGCTGGGCTCGGTGCCCAAGAGCACGGCGCTTGCGGTTGTCGACCGGCAGGGGAAATTCATGTGGCGATCGACGGATCCGGGAGTATGGATGGGCAAGGCCGGGCCTGCTGCCTTCAAGAGAGTGTTCGAGGGGCGGCGCGAAGGGTTTGCCACCCTGGTCGGCGTGGACGGGGTGGAGCGTATGGTGGCATTCGTGACCGTTCCCAGCACCGGCTGGCGGGTGGTGGCGGGGGTTCCGGAAGTGGAGGCCATGGCGGCCTACCGGGCACTGCGCAACCAGGGGCTGGCGATTGGTCTGGTGCTGCTGCTGCTGGTGCTGATGCTGGCCTGGCGCATTGCTTCGGTGATTTCCAGGCCGGTGCGGGCGCTTGCGGAGACCTCGGTGCGTGTGGCCGAGGGGGACACCACGGCGCGTGCCCGCCTTGCCGGTCCCACCGAGCTGGAAGCCGTTGCCCGGCAGTTCAACCACATGCTCGACGCCCGTACCCAGGTGGAGGCGGCGCTGCGTGACAGCGAGACGCGCTGGCGGTTTGCGCTGGAAGGCGCGGGGGACGGAGTATGGGACTGGAACGTGGTCACAGGGGCGATTTTCTACTCTGCCCGCTGCATGGAGATGCTGGGGTACTCCGAGGGTGATTTCCCTCCCGCGTTGGAGGCATGGTTCGCGCGCGTCCATCCGCGGGACTTGCCGGCCATATCGGCGAGCATCCGTGAGCATCTCGATGGCCGTGCTCCGACTTTCCTGAAGGAGTACCGCATGCGCTGCAAGGACGGCAGCTACAAATGGATCGAGATACGCGGTCTGGTGGTGGAGCGCACCCTGCGCGGGCGGCCATTGCGCATGGTGGGCACACATACCGACATTACTGAACGCAGGCGCATGCAACAGCAGCAGCGGATCGACCAGATGGCCCAGCGCGATGCCCTGGTGCGGGAGGTGCATCACCGCATCAACAACAACCTGCAGGGCATCATTGGCATACTGCGGGAGTTCGGACGCCAGCACCCCGAGGCGGCAGAGCCGGTTTCGCAGGTGGTGGGCCAGGTGCAGAGCGTGGCGGTGATCCACGGCTTGCAGGGCAGAACATCGTCCGGCCAGGTGCGCCTGTGCGAACTGACACTGGCTGTTGCGTCGGGTATTGATTCGCTGTGGAGTGCCGCCATTGCGGTGGACATTCCGGATCCCCGCAACGCCATTCTGGTGGCGCAGGACGAGGCCGTGCCGGTAGCCCTGGTCCTCAACGAGCTGATTCTCAATGCCGTGAAACACGGAGACCCATCCCTGGGGGGTGTCAAAGTCAGCATGCAGGACACGAACGAACCATGCACCGTCCGCATAGACATCGTCAATGGTGGGCGGTGGCAGCCCAGCGGGGAAGGGGCCCATGCCGGCCTGCAGCTGGTGGAGACCCTCATGCCCCGTCATGGCGCTAAACTGCTGCGCGAAGTGCGCGGTGACTGCATTTGCACCACGCTGGAACTAAGCCCACCTGTTTTGTACCTTGAGGGCGTTGAATCAACATGAACAGACCCCATTCCGAATTTGCCTCCCCGCATTTGTTGCTCGTCGAAGACGACCGGCTGATCTTGTCGTCCCTGGCCAGCGGCCTGCGTCGGGCAGGCTACCAGGTGACCACTGCCGATTCGCAGGAAGATGCGGAGGCATTCCTTGCCGGCGGTGTTCGGCCGGATCTGGCCATACTGGATGTGCACATGCCGGACGGGGATGGACTGCAGCTGGCGCAGCGGCTGCGCGAGCTTGAGCAGATCCCGTTCATCATGCTCAGTGCCTACAGCGATGCACCGACCGTGGACAAGGCCACCGCGCAGGGCGCCCTGGGTTACCTGGTCAAGCCGCTGGACGTTCACCAACTGGTACCCAGTATTGAAGCGGCGCTGGTCCGTGCCGGTGAATTGCGTAACCTGAAAACCACGGGCAACCAGTTGCAAAATGCGCTGGATACCGAACGCGCGGTCAGTGTGGCTGTGGGTATCACCATGGTGCAGTACCGTCTCGGCCGGGACGCCGCATTCAAGCTGTTGCGGGATTCGGCGCGCTCCCAGCGTCGCAAGCTGGCTGAGGTGGCAAGTGACCTGATCCGCTCAATTGAGACGCTTCATGGAACTTGATAGGCGTTTATCCCGCCTGTTTTGACTTTATTCTTTGGTATAAGTACGCACGACGGTCAACATCCGTGATCCCGATGCTTGACTTTCCCTGAGGCCCTGAACATGCCTCGTTGATTTATCCCTATGCCGCGTAGCGGCGTGGAAACTTTGACGAAACGCCCGCGTCTGGCGCGGGTGAGGCTGTTCATGTTCAGATTCGCCAGATCCTTTCAATTGCTGACAGCACCTGCCTTGCGGGGGGCGTGCGCATGCTGAGCCTTGCCCGGTCCTGGCGTGTCTGGGTGCGGCTGCACTACCTGCAGTTCCCCATTGGCAAGCGTCTGGGTGCCATGATGGGTCTGGCGGCTGCCGTGTCGGTGCTGCTGGCCGGCATGGGCATTGCGGGGCTGGCGGCATCCAACGAAAGCCTGCGCTCGGTGTACGAGGACCGCATGGTTCCCGTGCGCGAGCTCTCCCGGATTCACGCGCTCTTTCTTTCCAACAGGCTGATTCTGCAGTCGGCACTCAGCGCGGTGCACACCGAAGCGGGGCCGTCGGGTGTCTCCGTTCTGGTCATGGACCGTAACACTGCCCAGTTGGCGGCGGAGTCGATCAACCGCAATATCCAGGCCATCAATGACCTGTGGCAGGCCTACGCCAGCAAGACCCTGGCGCAGCAGGAGGCCGCACAGTCTGCGCGTTTCGAGCAAGTTCGCCAGCGCTACCTGGAAGACGCATTGGTGCCTGCGGTTGTGGCGTTGCGTGCCAATAACCACCCGCTCACCCTGCGCGCTGCCGAGCAAGGGCGGGTACATTTTGAGGTGCTGGCACCGCAACTGGAGCATCTCATCGACCTGCAGTTCGCGCTGGCCGATGCCGGTTACCAGGTGGGCGTTGAACGCTACCGAAATACCCGGTTATGGGCTCTGGTGGCGCTGGCTGTCTCCATGCTGACCATGAGTGGGCTGGGCTGGATGCTGATTCGTTCCATCGTGCGCCCCCTGGAGCGGGTGATCAATACGTTCCGGCAAATCTCGTTGGGTCATTACGACACGCAGATCCCGATCGAAGGCAGCGACGAAATCAGCAAGGTCATGCAGGCGCTGCAGGCCATGCAAACCAAGCTGGGCTCCCACGAAAATGCCATTCACCAGCTGGCCTTTTACGACCCGTTGACCAACCTGCCCAACCGCCGCTTGCTGCGTGACCGCCTGCAACTGGCACTGGGCGCCAGCGCCCGCAGCCAGACGTATGGCGCCATTTTGATGATTGACCTGGACGGTTTCAAGATCATCAACGACACCCAGGGGCATGGCGTGGGTGATGACCTGCTGGTCGAGATGGCACAGCGCCTCAAGAGTTGCCTGCGCCAGGCAGATACGGTGGCCCGCCTGGGGGGAGACGAGTTCGTGGTCATGCTGGTGAACCTGGGGCCGGACGCCAACCAGGCCGCCATCCACGCCGAAGGGATCGGCGAGAAAATCCTGCAGACCATCGTGCAACCCTGCCGGCTGGGCCAGCAGTCGCACCAGAGTTCCGCCAGCATTGGCATTACCCTGTTCGTGGACCAGAGCGCCACCATCGACGAACTGCTCAAGCGCGCCGATCTGGCCATGTACCAGGCCAAGAACAATGGCCGCAACACCCAGCGGTTCTTTGATCCCCGTATCCAGGCCGCGCTCGAGGCCCGCCTGAGCCTGGAGCTCGAATTGCGCCATGCCTTGCCCCAAGGACAGCTGGAACTGTATTACCAGGTACAGGTCGACAGCGAGCGAGACGTGTTGGGAGCTGAGGTGCTGCTGCGCTGGCGCCACCCGACGCGCGGCATGGTAGGGCCGGCCGATTTCATTCCCATTGCCGAGGAGTCCGGCCTGATCGTTCCCATTGGCGAGTGGGTTCTGCGCGGCGCCTGTGAGCAGCTCAAACGCTGGGAAAACAACCCGCTGACCGAACACTGGACACTGAGTGTGAACGTGAGTGCGCTCCAGTTCCGGCAGGCCGATTTTGTGCCGATGGTGCGGCGTCTGCTGGAGCAAACCGGCATTAATACACGGCGCCTGAAGCTGGAGCTCACCGAGAGTCTGGTGCTCGACAACGTGGACGATACGGTTCTCAAGATGAAGCTGCTCAACCAGCGGGGCATCCAATTCGCCATGGATGACTTCGGCACGGGGCACTCGTCCCTGTCGCAACTGAACCAGTTGCCCATATCCCAGCTCAAGATTGACCGCAGCTTTGTTGCCCATATGGCCAGCAGCCGCAATGACGCGGTGATTGTCCAGACCATCATTGGCATGGCCCGCAACCTGCACCTGAATGTGATTGCCGAAGGCGTGGAAACCGAGGAGCAGCGCGTGCTGCTGGAGCAGTTTGGCTGCCCCGCCTACCAGGGTTACCTGGCGGGACGCCCCATGCCGTTGAATGATTTTGTAGAACTGGCCCGCAGAAAGGCCAGTGTCCCAGCCTGAGAACCCCCCGAGGAGACTAAACCATGAACCAGTTCAAAATATCGACCCGTTTGGCCATCCTGATCGGAGCCATGTCACTGCTTTTGGTTGTCATTGGCGGAATTGGCCTGCTGGGCATCAGCAAATCCAATGAAGCGATGCAGTCCGTCTACGAAGACCGTTTGGTGGTCGTCGCCAAAATCAGTGAAATCCAGCGCCTGCTGTTGCGAAACCGATTGAATATTGCAATTTCGATCATCACGCCCACACCAGAAACGATTACGCCGAGCATGGTCGAGATGGACGCCAATATCGCGACCATCACCAAGATATGGGACTCTTATATGGCAACCGGCCTGGATCCCGAAGAAGAAAAGCTGGCCAAGGATTTCCTGGAAAACCGGAAAAAATTTGTACAGCAGGGGCTTATTCCTGCCGGCGTTGCCTTGCGCGCAAACAACATCCCGGAGGCCAATCGGGTGGTCGTTGAGTCGATCAGGCCTTTGTATGTTCCGGTGAATAACGGAATTGAAGCCCTGATGAAGTACCAGCTCGACCACGGCAAGCTGGATTACGACGCATCCATGGCACGTTACGCCCTGATCCGCAATATTTCCATCGGATCGATCGTTGCGGGACTCATTTTTGCCATCTGGTTTGGTACTTCGCTGGTGCGGGGTATCACGCGCTCCATGAACCAGGCGGTGGATGCCTCCAATGCCGTCGCCGCCGGCGACCTGAGCCAGCCGATTCAGCTGGGGGGCAAGGACGAGGTGGGGCTGCTGCTCAACGCGCTGGCCGCCATGCAGACCAGCCTGATTAATGTGGTGTCCCATGTCCGTTCAGGGTCAGAAGGGGTTGCCACAGCCAGCTCGCAGATCGCGTCCGGCAACAACGATCTGGCCGCCCGCACCGAGAATCAGGCCAGCGCGCTGGAGGAAACGGCGGCTTCCATGGAGGAACTGAGTGCCACGGTCAAGCAAAACGCCGACAGCGCCCGCCAGGCCAACCAGCTGGCCATGAGTGCCAGCACCGTTGCGGTCAAAGGCGGTGAGGTGGTGGCCCAGGTGGTCGAGACCATGAAGGGCATCAACGATTCGTCCAAGAAGATTGCCGACATCATCAGCGTGATCGACGGCATTGCCTTCCAGACCAACATCCTGGCCCTGAACGCCGCGGTGGAGGCTGCGCGTGCCGGTGAGCAAGGCCGCGGCTTTGCCGTGGTGGCCAGTGAAGTGCGTTCCCTGGCAGGGCGTTCGGCCGAGGCGGCCAAGGAAATCAAGAACCTGATCGGGGCCAGCGTGGACCGCGTGGAGCACGGCACGGCGCTGGTGGACCAGGCGGGTACCACCATGTCGGAAGTGGTGAGTTCCATCCGGCGGGTGACCGATCTCATGGGCGAAATCAGCGCGGCCAGCAACGAGCAATCGGCTGGCGTATCCCAGGTGGGCGAAGCCATTGTGCAAATGGACCAGGTCACCCAGCAGAATGCCGCCTTGGTGGAAGAGATGGCGTCGGCCGCTTCCAGCCTCAATTCCCAGGCCCAGGACCTGGTGGCCACGGTGGCCGTGTTCAAGCTGCGTCCGGGCGATGCGCCCGTGAGCCCGCCGGCCGCAAGTGCCGCACCGGCGCGCACGCCCGCAGTCCAGCACGTGCCCGCCAAGCTGCCCCGGGTGCCGTCAGCCGCGAAGGCTCCCCAACCGCCCAAGCAACCCCGGGCGGTTGTGGCACAGGTTGCACATGGCAAGAGCGATGACGAGGAGTGGACCAGCTTTTGAGCGCGGGCAGTTCCTGACACCCTACCGCAGCCCAGCCGAGACAACAAAGCAGTTTGATCCGTTCGCCGTATTCCGTCCGAAGCGCCATGCCTAACCGTACACCCCATCACCACCCGTACCAAAGCGCCATTGGCTGGACTCTGCTGGTTCTTGCACTGCCCTTGCTGTGGTGGGTTTCACACCCTGCACGGCATGCGGCCGTCGATCCGGTCCTGTTCGTGTTTCTGCACAGCGTGTCGGAATTGTTCGCGGTGGTAGTGTCCTTGCTTGTTTTCGTTACCGGCTACCGCGCGATCCTGTCGGTTCGCAAGGCGGCGGTGGTGTTGCTGGGCATTGCGTTTCTGGGGGTGGGGCTGCTCGATTTCCTGCACGCCTTGAGTTATGTTGGCATGCCCGACGCCATCACGGGCAACTCGTCGCAGAAGTCCATTTTTTTCTGGCTCGCAGCGCGGCTGCTCGCTGCCGTCGCGTTGCTGATCTATGCCGGGCTGCCGGCCATTCCTGACGTCAGCAACCTGCGCAAGCGATTGGCGCTGGTGCTGATGCTGGGCCTGGTAGGGGTCGTGGCGTACGTGGGTCTGGTCTGGCCGGACCAGGTACCGGCCCTGTTTGTCGAGGGACAGGGGTTGACGCCCCTGAAGATTGCCATCGAATGGCTGATCATTGCGCTTAACGTGTTGGCACTGGCGGTCTATTGGCTCCGTCGCCGGGCGTTGGAGCGCGAATGCGTCATGGCACTGAGTTTCTGTGTGGCCCTGTCGGCCACATCGGAGCTGTTTTTCACCATGCTGGGGGTGGTCGACAAGGATGGCGCCAATGTGATTGGCCATTTCTACAAGATTGCGGCCTACCTGTATTTGTTTCACGCGACTTTCAACGAGGCGTTGCGCCGTCCGTTTGAGCGGCTCAACATCCAGCATCTGCGCGAAAAGCAGGTGCTGGATGCGGCTCCCGATGGGGTCTTGTGGGTGAACCAGGAGGGGCGAATCCTGATGGTGAATCCGGCCATGGAAGCCCTCTGTGGCTATCCGGCGCAGGAGTTGGTCGGGCAAAACGTGGACATTTTTTTGCCTTCCCATCTGCGCACCCAGCACGCCCAACACATCCGGAGCTACTTCAGTGCGCCCCAGACCCGTGCCATGGGGAACATGGACCTCAAGCTGCTGCGCCAGGATGGGCGCGCGGTGTCGGTGGATATTTCCCTCGGGCATTGGGAGGAGGACAACGAGCAGCATGCCATTGCGTATGTCCGCGATCTGACCGAACGCAAGGGGTTTGAAGAGTCGCTTCGCCACCGCGCCATGCATGACCAGCTCACCGGGCTGCCCAACCGCTGGCTGTTCCACGTCCAGTTGAACCAGGCGCTGGCCCAGGCCAAGCGCAACAAGCGCCCGGTAGCGGTGCTGTTTCTGGACCTGGACGATTTCAAGACCGTGAACGATGGTTTTGGTCACCTGGTGGGTGACGAACTGCTGGCCCAGGTGGGGCGGCGTTTGCGCGGAGCATTGCGCGAGCACGACATGCTGGCGCGTCTGGGCGGGGACGAATTTGCCGTCCTGCTCTCCGACATGGAGAACGCCGATGAAGCCATCGGTGTGGCCGAAAATCTGTTGGTGGCAATGGACACCCCCTACCGCCTGCTGGACCAGGAGGTGTACGCCGGTGGCAGCATCGGGCTGGCGTTTTATCCGGATGACACACAGGACGGAGAAAACCTGCTGCGTTACGCCGATATGGCGATGTACCAGGCCAAGCGCACCGGACGGGGCAGCTATGCCTGCTACTCGACGCAGCTTGACCAGAAGGCCCATGAAAACATGCAGCTGCATGTGCGCCTGAAGGAGTCCATCCACCGGGGGCAGTTGAAGCTCTTCTACCAACCCCAGGTGGACGTGGTCAGTGGCGACATCGTGGGGGTTGAGGCCCTGCTGCGCTGGCACGATGCGGTTTTGGGTGATGTGCCGCCGTCACGGTTCATCCCGATGGCGGAAGCCACCGGCTTGATCCTGCCGCTGTCGGATTGGGTGTTGGAGACCGCGTGTCAGCAGATTGCGGCATGGGAGCGCAACGGCACACCCCTGCGTGTCGCCGTCAATTTCTCGGCCCACCAGTTTCGCCAGGGTAATGTGGCGAACAAGGTGCGCGAAGCCTTGGTTCGCGCGGGCGCCCACGCGCAATGGCTGGAGGTGGAAATCACCGAATCAATTGCCATGGAGCAACCGGTGCTGGCACGCGAACAGCTTGATGCCCTGGTTGCGTTGGGGTGTTCAGTGGCGCTGGATGATTTCGGAACCGGTTATTCCTCGCTGGCCTACCTCAAGGCCTTGCCGGTATCCGTGCTCAAGATCGACCGGGGGTTCATCAAGGATATTCCCCATGGCCACAACGACGTGAAAATTTCCCGATCGATCATCGCCTTGGCGCACAGCCTGGATATGACGCTGGTGGCGGAAGGGGTTGAAACCCCCGAGCAGCTGGCGTTCTTGCGCGCCCATGGCTGCGAGGTCTACCAGGGCTGGTTTTTTGCCAAGGCCATGGGCGCGTCCGACGTGGACGAACTCCTGCAGGTTCCCCGATCTACGCTGTCTGTGTGACGTAGTGCAGCACCAGCTTGTCGTGCTGGGTGAGGTCTTTAAACGCCAGTCCTACGTAGAAAGACGGGTCGGTGCCGCCCTGGTTGTTGTGGCAGATGCGTCCGGCCAGGGTTAGCTGCACGGGCGCATTGTCCACTGTCACCGACATGCGCAGTGTGATCGTTTCGCCGATGGCGGCCAGCCCGGTAGGCGCCTTGATCATGCCCCCGGCGGTGCTCAGGTCCACCAGCGTGACGTCCAGGGGCTCGGTGGCCGGAGACGCCGCAGCGTTGCCGTTGACGTGTACGGTGGTGGGCCAGGATATCTTGGTGCGCATGGACCGGCGTACCAGTCGGGCATCCACCTGGGCTGGGTAGGCCAGTAGGGCATAGGCAAACGGTTTCTCGAACGTCTGCAACACCTTGCTCAGGAACGAAAATTCGTGCTGGCCGGTGAAGCCGCGCACGACGCAGACTTCGCCTTCGCCCAGTCCGGTTTGGGCTCCATCAGGTCCAGTTGGGCCAACCATCACGCCCTTGCCTTCGATGGCGCCAAAGAATTGGGCTTCCTTCTTGCTGGCACCCTCCACGAGGCGGCGGGTTTGCAGCGCCATGCCGGTGCGCAGTTTCAGGGCTTTCAGGGGGAGTTTCTCAACGACGGAATGGCTGTTTTCTTCGGGTTGCATGTTGTATTTTTATGGGGCTACGGAGGCCAATTTATCAGAACTGTAGGGCACGTTTGGTTGTTGAACGTTGCGCTGGATCAGGGGTGGGTTTGTCCTAATAAAAAACATTGTTTTCTAATAAAACAACGTTGTAATATAGGGCGACCGGCCCCGCAGCGGCGGGACCAAGGGGTATCTGTGGAATGAAAAACGTCTGACCATGCGAATGTTTGCGAAATTGTGTTGCGTGCTGCTGTGCAGCTTGGCGGTGAGCGCATGCCAGAAAGCGCCTTCACCCCCGGGGAGTGCGGACCTGCGTGTCGCCGAGCTGGCGGTGCCGGATGAGCCGCAGCTGGCGCAGAAGTACGCGCGGGCGTGCCAGACCTGCCACTCCAGCCGTGCCAGCACTGCACCGCTCACCGGGTTTGTACCGGATTGGCAGGTGCGCTTGCAGCAGGGCTTGCCTACCTTGGTGACCCATGCCCGGGAGGGATACAAGGCAATGCCACCACGCGGGTATTGCAATGATTGTTCCGACCAGGATTTGGAGGCTCTCATTGTTTTCATGTCGTCAACCCAACGCGCCAAGGAGTAGCTATGCGTGATCTATCTCGTCGCAAGGTCTTGCAAGCGGGCACCGTCGCGGTGGTGGCGCCGGTACTGGCCCCGCGGGCACACGCCGCCGTGTCGGTTGCAGCAGAGCCGTCCGGCACCCTCGGGGCCCGTACGGCCGGTGCGCCCACGGTGGCGTGGCAAAACTGGTCGGGCAGCAGCCAGGCGCAGGCGCAGGCGCTGCAGACACCAGCGGACACGGCGGGTGTGCAACAGCTGCTGCGTGCTACGCCCGGACCGGTGCGCTGTGTGGGCGCCGGGCATTCGTTTACTCCGCTGGTGCCCACGGAGGGCACCATTGTTTCGCTGGACCGCCTGGCGGGCCTGACGGGGCACGACAAGACCGCGATGACGGCGACCTTCTGGGCCGGCACCCGGCTGGCGCAACTCTCACGCGAGCTGGACAAGCTGGACCTGGGGCTGCGCAACCTGCCGGATATCGATGCCCAGTCTTTTGCGGGAGCTATCAGCACTGCGACCCACGGCACGGGCGCCGAGTTGCCCGCGTTGCACGCCGACGTGCAGGTGCTGCAGCTGGTAACGGCCAAGGGTGACGTGGTGGAGTGCAGCAAAACCCGCCAGCCCGATCTGTTTTCGGCGGCCAAAGTCTCCCTGGGGTGCCTGGGCGTCATCACCCAGGCCACCAGCACGGTGCTGCCCGCTTACCGCCTGCAGCGCCGGGTGTGGTTGAAGCCGGTGGAGGAATTGCTGGAAGCCGCCCCGGCACTGGCGCAGCAGCATCGCCATTTCGAGTTTTACTACCTGCCCTTTACCGGCTATGCGGCGGCCATCACCCACGACCTGTACACGGGAACCGAAGTGCTGCGCCCAGACGCCGCAGACGAGGACATGCTGCGCGATCTGCGCCGTCTGCGCGATTGGGTGGGGCGTTTTCCGGACTTGCGCCGCTGGGTCGCCCAAAAGCTCATCGATCCGGCGCAGACCGAACTGGCGCAGGACCGCTCGTGGAAGCTGCTGTCCACCCAACGGCCCACCAAGTTCAACGAGTCCGAGTGCCATGTCCCCCGTGAGTTGGGCATTGCCTGTGTGCGCGAAGTCATCCGGACACTGGAACGCCGCAACGATGTGTTCTTCCCCATGGAGTTCCGCTTCATCAAGGGCGACGACGCCTGGCTCAGCCCGTTTTACCAGCGCGACAGTTGTTCCATTGCCGTGCATGCCGCGGCCGGCGAGCCTTACGACTACCTGGTCCGTGACATTGCCCCGGTGTTTCGCAAGTTCAACGGGCGGCCGCACTGGGGCAAGTTGCATGGCCATACGGCGGCGGATTTGCCCGGTCTGTATCCGCGCTGGAAGGATTTCTTGGCCGTGCGGGCCCAACTGGATCCGACGGGGCGCTTTTTGAACCCCCACCTGCGCAGCCTGTTTGGCCTGCCAGCGACCCACTGAATATTTTCACCCGGACAGGAGGAGACTGGCATGGCACACATCACACGCAGAGCGCTTCTGGGCAGCGCCGGTTTGGGGCTGCTGGCCTGGGGCGCCCGCCCAGGCCCCACGGGGGCGCCGCATGACACCTACTTCAGCAACCTGTCCCAGGCGCTCAAGCGTGCGGGCATTGGAACGCCCACGCTGGTGATCGATCGCCAACGCCTGCATGCCAACGTGAACCAGATCCTGCGCAACATAGCAGGGCGCATGCAGTTGCGCGTGGTGGCCAAGTCGCTGCCCAGCATGGCCTTGCTTCATGACGTTCTGACGCTGACAAAGACCGATCGCCTGATGGTGTTCAGTCTGCCCCAGTTGCTGCAGCTGGCACCCGATAGGGCCGACACCCTGCTGGGCAAGCCCATGCCGGTGGCCGCGGCGGCGCAGTTCTACCGGCAGGTGCCGGGGAATCCGGCGGACCAGAAGGTGCAGTGGTTGGTGGACACGCCGCAGCGCCTGGCGCAGTACCGGGATCTGGCCCGGCAGCAGCAACTTTCCCTGGCGGTCAATTTCGAGATCGATGTCGGGTTGCACCGGGGGGGCATTGACAGCGCCCAGAGCCTGCAGGACATGCTCGCCATCCTGCAGTCCGAGCCTCGCTTGCGCTGGTCCGGCCTGATGGGGTACGACGCCCACGTTGCCAAGATCCCCGATGTGGCAGGCCTGCGCCAGAAGGCCATGGACCATGCACGACAGACTTACGCCGCCTATGCACAACAGGTGCAGGCGGCGCTTGGCAACGCGGTGGGGTCGGCCACCTTCAATGCCGGCGGGTCCCCGACCTACCGGCTGTACGACGGTTCGGGCGTCGAGAACGAATTGTCGGTGGGCTCGGCCATGGTCAAGGGGCTGGATTTTGACACCCCGCTGTTGGCTGATCTGCAGGCGGCCACCTTTATTGCCACGCCGGTCTTGAAGGTGCCCGGCCAGTTCCGCATGCCGTATGGTGTGGAGGTCCTGGGCGACGCGGCCCGCATATGGGACCGCAACCAGGAGCAAGCCTACTTCATCTACGGCGGAAACTGGCTGGCAGAGCCGGTGTCTCCCGCAGGCCTTGCCGGCAGCGGCTTGTATGGCACCTCTTCCAACCAGCAGGTACTGGTGGGGTCGGGCTTGCAGCAGTTGCAGGTGGACGACATGGTGTTTTTCCGTCCGCGTCAAAGTGAAGCGGTATTGCAGCAGTTTGGTGACATTGCGGTGTACGAAGATGGCAAAATAAGCCAATTCTGGAAACCCATGGCCGCGACGGCCTGATCTTCCGGATCACCACCACCCAGCATGTCCCGAACCCAGAGCAATATTCAACAACGCAAGGCGCGCGAGGCCGAAGCACGGCGTGAACATATTTTTGCGGTGGTGAAGGCGCTCATCAAGAAGGGCGGGGCGCGCGAGGTCACCATCCGCAAGGTGGCGCAGGAGGCGGGCTTCTCCACAACGGTGGTGTATTCCCTGTTTCACGACAAGGCTACGCTGATAACACGCGCCATGGACGCCGATTTGCTGGAACTGGTGGGCTCCATGAAAAAAGGCGCCGCCGGCGGCACCGGGCCGTTGCAGCGTCTGCGGCTGGCGGGATACGCCTACATGCGGTTCGGGATGGAGCGCCCGGACGAGTACGCCCTGGTATTCATGGAGCCGCGTCCCCATGCGCCCGTGGAAGCGGCCGAGGTTGAGCATGGCAATGTCGACCAGGATCCCTATGCTTTCGCCTTCAGTTTGTTGCAGGCCGTGGCGGTGGACGAGCTGGGGTATGCGCTGCAGGACGGGGCTCTGTCCGAGGCGGACGCCGCCACCGTGCACCTGATGACGCAGGTCTTCTGGCAGGGCCTGCACGGCATGGTGTCCCTGGGCATCGTGATGGGGGAGGACGATGTCTGGGCGCCATTCATTGCGCCGCAGACCAATGCCGAGGCCTTGCTGGACGTCCTGATCGCCGGCATCACCCAGCGGTTCCGCCGTCCAGGCGCCTGAGCAGACCTATTGCGGGAGCGCGCGGACCCATTTCACAATGGAGTCCACCATGGGGGCAACCGCCTGGGGGTCCTTGATGTCACCGGCCAGCACATGCTGCCCCTTGCTGTGGCTGTAGCGGACCACTTCGATGGCCTTGGCGGGTGAGCCCATGCGCGCGAAGGCTGCCTGGGTTTCTGCCGGGTCAACGGTCTCGTCTTGCGCGCTGTACAGCATCAGCACCGGGGTCTGGAAGCGCGACAGATCGCTCTCGCGCACGGATTTGACCAGGGCCATCATCGGAAACAGGGCCCGGGTCGGGTAGCGGGGCGTCCAGGCGTTGGCTTCGCGGGCATCCTCGGGTGTCCAGCCCCGGGTTTCCCCTTCAAGCGCCAATGCAATGCGTTGACCCCAGGGGCCGTTGATGATTTCCGAACGCTTGTCCTTGGGGCCAAAGTTGGGCGAGATGAAGGCATGCGCCGCTACCGTGTGGCCTTCGGGACTCAGCGCCAGCCAGGTGGCCAGGGTGGAACCCGTGGAACAGCTGATCAACAGCACCCGCTCGCCCAGCGTGTGACCAATTTGCACGGCTTCCACGGCATCGGCCATCCAGTCCTGCGCGCTGGCGTCACCCATGGCCGGTCCCGGCAGGCCATGGCCCGTCAGGCGGGTGTGGAATGCGTTGGCGCCCAGGGCCTTGGCAACCTGGTCGGCCACCGGGGCCGTCTCCAGCCGGCTTGCCGAGAAGCCGTGGAGATAGACCACGGCCCAGGGCGTGCGCTGATGGGCCGGTGTGGCCCACACAATGCCTTTGGCCGTGCCGGGCTTGATGTCGGCGTGGGTTGCCTCGCTGGCTTGCAGCCACCCGTCCAACGCGGTGATGTCGTGGGGCGGCAGAGGGCGCTGGGTGGGAACCTGGGGCCCTAGGGCATTGCGGGGGCCGGCCAGATAGATCGCTGCCACCAGTGCAACGATGGTCGCCAGAACCACCGCCACGCGCCGCCATGGCCGACGCGTCGGAGAGGAAGGATTTGTGCCGGAAAGAGGGTGTTCCATAAGGTCTTGGTCGGTTGAAATCTGGCTAAGATGGTACACGGGAGGTACGCCGCGCAGCGGCCCCATTCAAGGAGTTGGACATGGAACAGCGTAAGGCAGCGTGGATCGTGGTGGCCTGTGTGGGTTGGGGGCTGTCGGCCTGTGCCCGGATCAACGATGCCGGCATGGCCGTTTTTTCCAGCACGGTGCACGCGATCGCCATCGTCAACGGCCAGCTGTTGCAAGGGGATATGCAGCTGTATCCGGACCGTACCGGGGTCCTGACCCTGCGCTCCGGTGCCGACGTGAACAGCACCGCGGCCGAGCCGTCACCGGGTCTGGCTCCGGCTCCCCTGCCTGCCAAAGGTGTGGTGGCGAGTTGCATGGGGCGCATGCGCTACACCGCCACCACCACCGGCACCGTCGACCTGCGCTGCAACGACGGCGTCACGACCGATCTGCTGGTCACCCTGCTGGGCGAGACCCGTGGCTATGGCCAGGGTGCCACCGGCTCGGGCGACGCCAGCCTGGTGTTCGGCATGGCGCCGACCGAGGCACGGGCCCACCTGCTGTTGCCGCCCAATCGGCAACTGGTGGAGCGCGCCGAGACGCCCTACCTGGAACTGAAGTGATTCCCGGGCGCGCAGGCCACAGTGGCTGAGCCGGTGGATTGCGTTGTCGTCGGCGCCGGCGTGGTCGGTCTGGCGGTGGCGCGCGCGCTGGCGCTGGCCGGGCGCGAGGTGCTGGTACTGGAGGCCTGCGAGGCCATCGGCACGCAGACCAGTGCGCGCAACAGCGAAGTCATCCACGCCGGCATCTACTACGCCGCCGGCTCCCTCAAGGCCCGGCTGTGCGTGCGCGGCAAGGCCTTGCTGTACGACTACTGCGCGCAGCGGGGCGTGGCCCACCGGCGCTGCGGCAAATTCATTGTGGCGACCACGCCGGGCCAGGTGGCGCAGCTGCAGTCCATCCGCGAGCGGGCCGCGGCCAACGGGGTGACGGACCTGGTGCTGCTGGACGCCGCCCAGGCGCGGGCCCTGGAGCCCGCCCTGCAGTGCCTGACCGCGCTGCATTCGCCGTCCACCGGCATTGTCGACAGCCATGCGCTGATGCTGGCCCTGCAGGGTGACCTGGAGCGCGCCGGTGGCGTTGTGGCATTGAATGCGCCGTTGGACACCGCAGAATGTGCGCAGGATGCTATTGATTTAAGAGCGGCTGACGGCACCTGCCTGAGCGCCCGAACCGTGGTCAACGCGGCGGGGGTGGGGGCACCGGCGCTGGCGGCCCGCTTTGCCGGGCTGGATGCGCGCCATGTGCCGCAGGCGTATTTCGCCAAGGGCAACTACTTCACCCTGGCCGGGCGCGCGCCGTTTGCCCGGCTGATCTACCCCGTGCCCGAGGCGGCCGGGCTGGGCGTGCACCTGACGCTGGACCTGGGGGGCCAGGCCCGTTTTGGCCCGGATGTGCAGTGGGTGGACCGGCCGGACGACCTGCACGTGCAGCCTGAACGCGGGGACGCGTTCTATGCCGAGATCCGCAAATACTGGCCGGCCCTGCCCGACGGGGCGCTGCAGCCGGCCTACGCCGGCATGCGGCCCAAGATCAGCGGCCCTGACGAGCCGGCACGCGACTTCTGCATCCAGGGCCCGCAGGACCATGGCGTGCGGGGGCTGGTCAACCTGTTCGGCATCGAATCGCCGGGGCTCACCAGCGCGCTGGCCATCGGCGAGTGGGTGGTGAGTTTGCTATCAAAACAATAGCTGTCTGCGCGGTGCGTACGCCGATCAGCGGCCCTTTTTTGCCATATTCTTGATCGCCAGCGCTGCGTCTTTTACCAGTTGTGGCCCCTGGTAAATCAGGCCGGTGTAGATCTGCACCACGTCGGCGCCGGCCCGGATCTTGGAGACCGCGTCCTGCGCGCTCAGGATGCCGCCCACACCGATGATGGGAAACCGGGGGCCCAGGGCCGCGCGCAGTTGCGTGATCACCCTGTTGCTGGCCTCCAGTACCGGTGCACCGGACAGGCCGCCGGTCTCTTCGGCGTGCGCCATGCCTTTGACCGCCTCGCGGCTCAGGGTGGTGTTGGTGGCCACCACGCCGTCCATGCCGTGGCGCACCAGCGTGGCGGCAATCACCGCCACCTGGGCTTCATCCAGATCGGGGGCGATCTTCACGAAGATGGGAATGCGCTTGCCGTGCTGCTGTTGCAGGGCCTCGCGCCGCGTGGCGATGGCGCCCAGCAGCGCGTCCAGCGCCTCGTCGCTTTGCAGGGCGCGCAGGTTCTTGGTGTTGGGGCTGGAGATGTTGACCGTGACGTAGTCGGCGTGCGGGTAGACGCCGTCCAGGCACAGCAGGTAGTCATCGGTGGCGTTTTCGATGGGCGTGGCAGCGTTCTTGCCGATGTTCAGGCCCAGCAGCAGGGACGGGTTCTTCTGGCGGCGCAGGGCGGATTGCTGCACATTGGCCACAAAGGCGTCCAGCCCGTCGTTGTTGAAGCCCAGCCGGTTGATCAGCGCGCGGGCCTGGGGCAGGCGGAACATGCGCGGCTTGGGGTTGCCGGGCTGCGCCTTGGGCGTGACCGTGCCCACCTCCACAAAGCCAAAGCCCATGGCGCCCAGGCCGTCAATGCAGCGGGCGTTCTTGTCCAGCCCGGCGGCCATGCCCACCCGGTTGGGAAAATGCAGGCCGGCCAGTTCAATCGGGTCGTCCACCCGGTCGGCGCAATAGGCCAGCTTGAGCGGGTTGCCCTGGGTGGCTGCCAGGCCGGCCATGGTGAGGTCATGGGCCACTTCGGGGTCCAGACTGAACAAAAAGCGACGGGCCAGGCCATAGGGAACGAGAGACATTGGATAATTCCTGCAGTAATTCTTCAACTACCCGGATTGTCCCCGATGACCACCCCCTCCAGCACCCCAGCCCTTACCCAAGACGAACTCAAGACCCTGGTCGGCCAGGCGGCCCTGCAGTATGTGGTGCCGGGAGACATCGTGGGCGTGGGCACCGGCTCCACCGTCAACAAGTTCATCGACGCGCTGGCCACCATGAAGGTCCAGATCAAGGGCGCCGTCTCCAGTTCGGTCGCCAGCACCGAGCGCCTGCAGGCCCTGGGCATTCCGGTGTTCGACTCGAATGCGGTGCCCCGCCTGTCGGTCTACATCGACGGCGCCGACGAGATCGACGGCCACGGCAACATGGTCAAGGGCGGCGGTGCCGCGCTGACCCGCGAGAAGATCGTGGCGGCGCAGTCCGACAAGTTCGTCTGCATTGCCGACGAATCCAAGCTGGTGCAGACGCTGGGCAAGTTTCCCCTGCCGGTGGAAGTGATCCCCATGGCCACGCAGCGCGTCATCGCCCAGTTTGCGGCCAAGGGCGGCAGCGCCACAATTCGCCAGAAAGACGGCCAGCCCCTGGTGACCGACAACGGGCAGTACATCGTGGACGTCACCGGCCTGCAAATCACCGATCCGCTGGCGTTTGAAGCCGAGGTGAGCCAGTGGCCCGGCGTGGTGACGGTGGGCGTCTTTGCCTTTCAGCGCGCCCAGGTGTGCCTGCTGGGCACGGCCAGCGGTGTGAAGACGCTGACCTTCTGAATTTCCGCATCGGCGCACAAGGGCAGGGCATGGCCGTTCATCTCACCGAAGTCCTGACGCTGTCCAACGCGCAGACGGCCATCGAGGCGGCGGCCACGGTGGCGTTTGCACTCTCGGGTCTCATGGCTGCGGCCCGCAAGCGGCTGGATGCGGTGGGCGTGTGCGTGGTGGCGTGGCTGGCGGCCTTTGGGGGCGGCACGCTGCGCGACATTCTGCTGGACCGGCGCCCTTTCTTCTGGGTGCAGCATGCGGCGTGGTTGTGGGTGCTGCTGGCTCTGTGCCTGGCGGCCATGGCGTTCCTGCGCGCCCGGCATTTCGAACCCACGGAGCGCGCCATGCTGTGGCCCGATGCGCTGGGCCTGGGCCTGTTCACGGCCGGCGGCACGCAGATTGCGCTGGACGCCTCCCTGCCGGCCATCGCGGCCGTGCTCATGGGCATGGTGACGGCCGTGTTTGGCGGCGTGATGCGCGACATTGTCTGCAATGAGATTCCGCGTGCCTTTCGCGACCACCAGCCGTATGCCGTGTGTGCGTTTGCCGGTGGCTGGGTCATGGTGGTGGCGCAGGCTGGGGGCATGCCGCAGTGGGGCAGCCTGGTGCTGGCCGCTGCGGTGGCTACCGTGCTGCGGCTGCTGGCCGTGCAGTGGAACTGGCGGCTGCCGGAGTGGCAGTCCGGTGCGTCGGACCGCCATTAGCGCCTGGGGTCTTAGAACGTAATGCCGGCCGGGTTGCTCGGGTTGGGACCGGGCGCGGGCGCGGTTTCTGCCGGTGCCTGGGGTTTGGGTTCGGCTTTTTGGGCCACGGGTTTCTGCACGTTGACCAGCGGCGTGGGGGCCGCATTCTTGTACGTGGCCGGCAGGAGCGAGGTCTTGGGGTAGCCGGCGGCATCCAGGTACTGCGTCCACTCCCCGTCGGAGAAGCCCTTGATGCGCTGGCCGCCGATGCTCACGTAGGGCAGGGTGTTGTCGCCAACCAGGCGCTGCAGGTAGTCGCTGTCTTCGGGGGTGACCACGGTGCGCTCGCTGAACGGCACGCCACGCCCGGACAGCAGGGCGCGGCCGCTGTCGCAGGGCGCGCATTTGGGCGCGGTGTACAGGGTGACCGGGTACTTGGCCACGATCTGGCGCAGTTCGAAGGGCAGAGCCGCGTTGGCGGCGGCACCGCTGGCGCCCACGCCGGTGCCGGCAATCTTGCCCTGCTCGGCGCTCACGGGGGGCTTGTCGGAAAACGTGACCTTGCCGTCGGCGCCGACGATGCGGTAAATCATCTGGGCCTGTGCCCCGGCGGCGCAGGCCAGCGCGGCACTGGCCAGCAGCAAGGCGAAGGTGTGGTTTTTCATGGTCGTGTTTTCCATCGCGTGTCTCATGTGTTGCGGGTCAGTCCCATCGGTTACGCGGCCATGCTCTGGTGGCGCAGGAGCGCGTCCAGCGACGGTTCGCGGCCCCGAAAGGCCTTGAACGACTCCATGGCCGGGCGGCTGCCGCCGGCTTCCAGAATGGCCTGGCGGTATTTTCTACCGGTTTCCACGCTGGGGGTTCCATCGGGGGCGGCGGTTTCCTCAAAAGCCGCGTAGGCGTCGGCGCTGAGCACTTCGGCCCATTTGTAGCTGTAGTAGCCGGCCGCATACCCGCCGGCAAAAATATGGCTGAAGGTGTGGGCGGTGCGGCTCCACTCGGGAGGCTGCAGCACGGCCACTTCCTGGCGCACCTGCTGCAGCAGGGGCATGAAGTCCTGCTGCGGGTCGTGCGCCGTGTGCAGCAGCATGTCAAAGAGCGAGAACTCGATCTGGCGCAGCGTCTGCATGCCGCTCTGGAAATTCTTGGCCGCCAGCATCTTGTCGAACAGGGCGCGGGGTAGGGGTTCACCGGTTTCGGCATGGGCCGTCATGTGCTCCAGCACGCTCCACTCCCAGCAGAAGTTCTCCATGAACTGGCTGGGCAACTCCACGGCATCCCACTCCACGCCGCTGATGCCCGACACGTCGTGCTCGTTGACCTGCGTGAGCATGTGGTGCAGGCCGTGGCCGAACTCGTGGAACAGGGTGGTGACGTCGTCGTGCGAGAGCAGGGCGGGTTTCTTGACGCCGTTGACTTCCACGCCATCGGCGAAGTTGCACACCAGGTGGGCCACCGGGGTCTGCAGTTCGGCGGTGTCGGGGCGCAGCCAGCGTGCGCGCACGTCGTCCATCCAGGCGCCGCCGCGCTTGCCGGCGCGGGCGGTGGGGTCCAGGTAGAACTGGCCCACCAACTGCGTGCCCGCCGGGCCGGTGCGCTCGATGCGGTAGAAGGCCACGCCGGGGTTCCAGACTGGCGCCGTGTCGGGGCGGATGGCCACGTCAAACAGGGTCTCGGCAATCTTGAACAGGCCGGCCAGCACCTTGGGGGTCGTGAAGTACTGCTTGACCTCCTGCTCGCTGAAGGCGTAGCGCGCTTCCTTGAGTTTCTCGCTGACATACGGCCAGTCCCAGGGCTGCGGGTCGGCCAGGTTGAGCTGTTCGCGCGCGAAGGTGCGCAGGTCGGCCAGGTCTTTCTCGGCGAAGGGGCGGGCCTTGTGCGCCAGGTCGCGCAGGAAGGTGATGACCGCCTCGGGCGAGGAGGCCATCTTGGGCACCAGCGACAGCGCGCCGAAGTGGGGGTAGCCCAGCAGCCGCGCCTCTTCCTGGCGCAGCGCCAGGATGTCGCGGATGCCCTGCGAGTTGTCGAACTTCTGCGCCGCGGCATCGGCCTGGTCCGAAGCCCGGGTCACGTAGGCGCGGTAGAGCGTGGCGCGCAGCGCGCTGCTGTGCGCGAACTGCATCACCGGCAGGTAGCAGGGCATCTTGAGGCTGAGCTTGTAGCCGTCCTTGCCTTCGGCCTGGGCGGCGGCGCGGGTGGCCTGCAGCACATCGTCGGGCACGCCGGCCATCTCGGCGGCGGTGGCGTAGTAGCTGAAGGCGTCGGTCGCGTCCAGCGTGTTTTCGCTGAACTTCTGGCTCAGGTTGGCCTGCTGCTCCTGGATGGCGGCAAAGCGCTCGCGCTGGGCGCCCTGCAGTTCGGCGCCCCCCAGCACAAAGTTGCGCATGGCATTCTTGTGGGCCTGACGCTGCTCGGCGTTCAGGGTGGCGGGGTCAATGGCCTTGTACTTGGCGTACAGGCGCTCGTCGGCGCCCAGGCGGGTCCAGAACTCGGTGACCTTGGGCAGGGCCGCGTTGTAGGCGGCCCGCAGTTCGGGGGTGTCGGCCACGCTGTTGAGGTGGCTGACGGCGCCCCAGGCCCGGCCCAGCTTTTCGGTGGCGACGTCCAGCTCGCGCGCAATGGCATTCCATTGCGCCGGGAAGCCGGGCGCGGTGACCGTCTCCAGCGCTGCATCGGCCTGCGCCAGCAGGGCGTCCACGGCGGGCGCCACATGCTCCGGGCGAATCTGGTCAAACAGGGGCAGGGGGGCGGCGCTCAGCAGGGGGTTCATGGATGGTGCGGTAGAAAAAACGTGCGGGTGTGCTGGGCAGTAGGTGGGTGCAAGACTCAGCGTTTCAAGACGGCCGCCTCGCGCTCGGCGGCTTCCAGGGTGTTGACCAGCAGCATGGTGATGGTCATGGGGCCCACGCCGCCGGGCACCGGGGTGATGTAGCCGGCCACGGCCTTCACGCCGTCAAAGTCCACGTCGCCGCACAGCTTGCCCGCGTCATCCCGGTTCATGCCCACGTCGATAACCACGGCGCCGGGCTTGACCATGTCGGCGGTGAGCACGTTGCGCTTGCCCACGGCGGCCACCACGATGTCGGCCTGGCGCGTCATGGCACCCAGGTCGGCGGTGCCGCTGTGGGTGATGGTGACGGTGGCATTGGCCTGCAGCAGCATCATGGCCATGGGCTTGCCCACGATGTTGGAGCGGCCGATGACCACGGCGTGCTTGCCGCGCAGGTCTTTCATGCCGATGGATTCGAGCATCTTCATGCAGCCGTAGGGGGTGCAGGCCTTGAAGCCGGGCTCATTCACCATCAGCGCGCCGGCGCTGGCCACGTGGAAGCCGTCCACGTCCTTGGTCGGCGAGATGGCCTCGATGACCTTGTGGTCGTCGATGTGCTTGGGCAGCGGCAGCTGCACCAGGATGCCGTGGATGGCGGGGTCGTTGTTCAGCGCGTCCACGCGCGCCAGCAGTTCGGCCTCGGTCATGGAGGCGTCGTACTTCTCGAGCACCGAGTGCAGGCCGGCGTCCTGGCAGGCCTTGACCTTGTTACGCACGTAGACCTGGCTGGCCGGGTTGTCGCCCACCAGCACGACGGCCAGACCCGGCGTGATGCCGCCAGCCTTGAGGGCTGCGGTGCGCCGGGCGACGTCTTCGCGCAGTTGTTTGGAGAGGGCGTTGCCGTCGATGATCTGGGCGCTTGCGGGAGTGGTCATGGTCGAATTTTCCAATTAAAAACGCCCGCAGTCCTTGCGGGGCGGGCGTAGGGAGCTATGAAATGTGTAGCGTCAGGTTTTCGGGGCGTTTTGTCCCAGGGCAATTTTCAGCAGGTCAGCCACGGTGTTGGCGCTGAGTTTTTCCATGATGTTGGCACGGTGCGCCTCCACCGTCTTGATGCTGATGCCCAGATCGTCGGCGATCTGCTTGTTCAGGCGCCCGGCCACGATGCGCTCCAGCACCTGGCTTTCGCGCAGCGTGAGCTTGGACAGCAGCGCGTCGCGGCTGGCGGCGAGCTGGAAGTCGGCGAAGGAGTCCTTGGCGTGGTCGAGCATGCGCTCTACCAGGCTCACCAGCTGCTCTTCCTTGAAGGGCTTCTGGATGAAGTCCATGGCGCCTTTTTTCATGGTGTCCACGGCCATGGGCACGTCGCCGTGGCCGGTGATGAACACGATGGGCAGCGGCGACTTGGCTTCGATCAGCCGGCTTTGCAACTCCAGCCCGGTCATGCCGCCCATGCGGATGTCGACGATCAGGCAGGCCACCTCGCGGGCGTCGTAGCGGCTCAGGAAGGATTCGGCGGAGTCGAAGCAGCGCACCCGGTAGCCTTTGCCTTCGAGCAGCCATTGCAGCGAATCGCGCACGGCTTCATCGTCGTCCACAACGTAAACAGTACCTTTTTTGGGAATCAAGCTCATTCAGGCATCCAGGGTGTTATTGGCTGTTGTGCAGAGAGGGGGTGGAATCGGCGCCGGCTTCTGCGATGGGTATCCAGAACGAAAACCGGCATCCCGATATCTCCTCACCATTGTAGAGGTTCTCCGCTGTCATTCTTCCCATGTGGGACTCCACGATGGAGCGGCACAGCGAGAGGCCGATGCCCATGCCTTCGGCTTTGGTCGAGTAGAAGGCTTCGTACAGGCGGCTCATGACCTCGGGCGCCAGCCCCTTGCCGGTGTCCTGCACCGAGAACTCGACGACGCGCTTGTCCTCCAGGGTACGCGGGACCACCCGCAACTCGACAATGCGTTCGGCCGTAGGACGCAGGGCCATGTCGATGGACTCGGCGGCGTTGCGCAGCAGGTTGACCAGCACCTGTTCGATCAGGATCGGGTCCACCATCAGCAGGGGCAGCCGCTCTGCCACGTAGGGGTTCAGGCGCACGTTGAAGCGGCGCAGCTCGATTTCGGCCAGTTCCACCGCCTCGGTCACCATGAGGGTGATCTCCGACAGCGTGCGGTTGGGCTCGCTGCGCTTGACGAAGGAGCGGATGCGCTGGATGACCTGCCCGGCGCGCTGAGCCTGGCGGGCGGTCTTCTCCAGCGCGCCCAGCAGCTCGTCCTCGGTAATCTGGTGCTCCTTGATGCGCGACACCATGCCGTTGCAGTAGTTGTTGATGGCGGTTAGCGGCTGGTTGAGTTCGTGGGCCACGCTGGAGGCCATTTCTCCCATGGTGATCAGGCGGCTGGCGTTCTGTGCCCGCTCGGCCTGCGTGGCCGATTGCTCTTCGGCCAGGCGGCGGCTGGTGATGTCGGTGGCAATCACCATCTGCGCCAGGCGGCCGTCGACCCAGCTCAGGTAGCGGGTGCGCACCTCCAGCCATTTGTCCAGTTCGGCGACGAAAATCTCGGCGCTTTCGGATTCGCTGTCGTGCAGGGTGGTGGTGGGCAGGCCGGCGAAGGAGTCCACGCTGTCGAGCGATTCGTCGTTGGTGCGGCTGGGTGGCACGCCCGCTTCGGCCACCAGTTGCAGGTGGCCCCCGGTCTGCACGCCGAACCACTGCCGGTAGAGCTTGTTGGCGAACAGCAGCTCGTCGCTGCCCAGCGGGGCCACGGATATGGACGCGTCCAGCGCCTCCAGCACCGTGGTGAAGCGCTGGTGTGCGGCCGACAGCTGCTCGCGCACGCGGTTGGGCTCGGTGATGTCGGTCATCGACGTCATCCAGCCGGTCTGCTCGCCGTTGGCGTCGATCAGCGGCGACACGTAGAGCCGGGCGTCGAAGAGTTCGCCGTTGCGCCGCTTGATGCGCACCTGGTTGCCTCCAATGGGCGTTCGGCCGGTCAGCTCTTCCTCCAGCCGCGAGGCCAGGAACTCCCGCTCGCTGTCGGGCCAGTACGGAAACGGAGCCGTGCGGCCCACCAGGTCGGACTCGGTCCAACCCGTCATCTGGCAGAACGCCGCGTTGACGTAGGTGATGCGCCCTTGCATGTCCATGGCCCGCATGCCGGTGAGCATGGAGTTTTCCATGGCGCGGCGGAAATTGGTCTCCGACAGCAGCGCCTGCTGGGCCTGCACACGCCGGCGGGTGTGGCGCCAGTTGGCAATCAGCATCCAGGCGGTCAGGACGCTCAGGGCGCTGACCAGCCAGAACAGTCCGCTGCCGATCACGCCCAGCGAGGCGCGGTAGGCCTGCGCCCGGATGACCAGCCCGCTGCCCACCGGCGACACCGGCATGGCGTACTCGTTGGGCGGGCTGGCCCAGGGCAGGAAACGGCTGCTGATCTTGCGCACCGGCATGGCGGTTCCGGCCAGCACGCCGCCGCCGGCGTCCAGCAGGGTGATGGCGTAGCGGGCCGACACTTCGGCCGGCACGCCGTAGCGGTACAGGCCGTCGACGGAGTACTCCACCAGCAGCACCCCGGAGAAGCGTCCCCGGTCGTTCAGGGGCAGGTGCATTTGCAGCAGCGGCGCTGTGTCCGACGAACGCACGCGCTGTACGTACACCGGCTGGCCCGATTCGCGCGCCTGGAAGAAGCCGCTCAGGCTGTCGGTGCGCTGCACGCTGTCGTCGCTGCTCTGGTGCAACTGGCTCGCCGCCAGGGTTGCGGTGCCCAGGCTGGCGCGGGCGCGCCGGCGTTCGTCGATCCAGGCAATGCCCTGCAACTCGGGGTACTGGTTGAGCATGGCTTCGCTGCGTGTGCGGAACTCGGCCAGATCAATCTCGCGGTTGGAGATTTCGCGCGCCGTGCGCATCAGCTGCTCCTGGCGCTCCAGCAGGCGCAGGCGCAGGCGCTGTTGCGTGTATTCCACGTCCCGCTGCACCGCCTGCTGTTCGCGGTCGATTTCTTCCACGCGCAGGTAACCCAGCGCGGCGGCCACCGCGGCAAAAAACAACAGCACGGCTGCCAAGGGGGCCAGCATGGCCACCCTGTCCTGGCGGTGCGGGGTCAGGCGCCGCCACCACTGGCGGGCGCGCCCCATGGTGGGAAGGCCCAGTTGTCCGGGCAGGGAAGTCAGGTTCGGCAAAGGCATGGGGCCCAAGTGTAGGGGACGGTGTTTCCGGGGCTGGCAAAGGTGTTTGATGATTTCATAATATGAATCAGAAAAGCATTATTTGAAATTTCAAATAAATTATGCGAGACTAGAGCCACGGCACTAAATTACGTAAAACGCAACCAGGAGACACCGATGTCCGCAGTTCCCGAGAACGCACCGATGAACCCTTCCTTGGACTCTGACAGCCAGGAAACCCGTGAATGGATGGACGCCCTGTCCGCCGTCATCCAGGCCGAAGGCCCCCAGCGCGCCCACTACCTGCTGGAGCAGCTGCTGGAACATGCCCGCCAGAGCAGCATCGACATGCCGTTCTCGGCCAACACGGGCTATGTGAACACCATCGAGCCGGAGCAGGAAGCCCATTGCCCCGGCAACATCCAGATTGAAAAGCGCCTGCGCGCCTACATGCGCTGGAACGCCATGGCCATGGTTGTGCGCGCCAACCGCCTCAACCCCGCTGACGGCGGCGACCTGGGCGGCCACATCGGTTCCTTTGCCTCGGTGGCCAGCATGTTCGGTGCCGGCTTCAACCATTTCTGGCACGCCGAGAGCGAAGGCCACGGTGGTGACCTGCTCTACATCCAGGGCCACAGCGCCCCCGGCATCTATGCCCGCGCCTTCCTCGAAGGCCGCTTGAGCGAGGCGCAGCTCGACAGCTTCCGCCAGGAGGTGGACGGCAAGGGGCTCTCCAGCTACCCGCACCCCAAGCTGATGCCCGAGTTCTGGCAGTTCCCCACGGTGTCCATGGGCCTGGGCCCGCTGATGGCCATTTACCAGGCCCGTTTCCTGAAGTACCTGCACGCCCGCGGCATTGCCAACACCGAGAACCGCAAGGTCTGGGTGTTCTGCGGCGACGGCGAGATGGACGAGCCCGAATCCCTGGGCGCCATCGGCCTGGCCGCGCGCGAGAACCTCGACAACCTGATCTTCGTCGTCAACTGCAACCTGCAGCGCCTGGACGGCCCGGTGCGCGGCAACGGCAAGATCGTGCAGGAGCTCGAAGGCGAGTTCCGCGGCAGCGGCTGGAACGTCATCAAGCTGCTGTGGGGCAGTGGCTGGGACGCCCTGCTGGCGCGCGACAAGACCGGCAAGCTGCGTCAGCTCATGATGGAAACGCTGGACGGTGACTACCAGGCCTTCAAGGCCAACGATGGCGCTTTTGTGCGCAAGAACTTCTTCGGCCGCTACCCGGAGACACTGCAGCTGGTCGAGCACATGAGCGACGAGGAGGTGTTCGAACTGCGCCGCGGCGGCCACGAGCCCGCCAAGGTCTACGCCGCCTTCCACGCCGCCAACGCGCACAAGGGGCAGCCCACTGTGCTGCTGGTCAAGACCATCAAGGGCTACGGCATGGGCAAGGCCGGCGAGGGCAAGAACACCGTGCACCAGACCAAGAAGCTGTCGGATGAGGACATCAAGTACATCCGCGACCGCTTCAACATTCCCATTCCCGACAGCGAGCTGCCCAAGCTGCCGTACTACAAACCGGCCGACGACACGCCCGAGATGCGCTACCTGCACGAGCGCCGCCAGGCCCTGGGCGGCTACCTGCCGCACCGCCGCGCCAAGGCCGACGAGCACTTCACCGTGCCCGCGCTGGTGACCTTCAAGAGCATTCTGGAGCCCACGGCCGAAGGCCGCGAGATCAGCACCACGCAGGCCTACGTGCGCTTTGTCACGCAGCTGCTGCGCGACCAGGCCCTGGGCCCGCGCGTGGTGCCCATCCTGGTGGATGAGGCGCGCACCTTCGGCATGGAAGGGCTGTTCCGCCAGATCGGCATCTACAACCCCAAGGGCCAGCTCTACACCCCGGTCGACCGCGACCAGGTGATGTACTACAAGGAAGACAAGGCCGGCCAGATCCTGCAGGAAGGCATCAACGAAGCCGGCGGCATGGCCAGCTGGATGGCCGCTGCCACCAGCTACAGCACCAACAACCGCATCATGGTGCCGTTCTACGTGTACTACTCCATGTTCGGCTTCCAGCGCATCGGTGATCTGGCCTGGGCGGCCGGCGACATGCGTGCGCGCGGCTTCCTGCTGGGCGGCACCTCGGGGCGCACCACGCTCAACGGCGAGGGCCTGCAGCACGAAGACGGCCACAGCCACATCCTGGCCGGCACCATTCCCAACTGCGTGAGCTACGACCCGACCTTCGCGCACGAAGTCGCGGTCATCATGCAGCATGGTCTGAAGCGCATGGTGGAGAAGCAGGAAGACGTGTACTACTACATCACCCTGCTCAACGAGAACTACCCTATGCCCGGCCTTCAGCCCGGCACCGAGGCGCAGATCATCCAGGGTATGTACCTGTGCAAGGAAGGCCCCAAGCTGACGCCGCGCGTGCAGTTGCTGGGCTCGGGTTCCATCCTGCGCGAGTCGCTGGCGGCTCAGGAGCTGCTGGAGAAAGACTGGGGCGTGGCCGCCAACGTCTGGAGCTGCCCCAGCTTCAACGAACTGGCGCGCGAAGGCCAGGACTGCGAGCGCCACAACCTGCTGCACCCGGAACAGGCGCCGCGCCTGCCGTTCGTGACGCAGCAGCTGGACAAGCACACCGGCCCCGTGGTGGCTTCCACCGACTACATGAAGGCCTACGCCGAGCAGATCCGCCCCTTCCTTCCCAAGGGCCGCACCTACAAGGTGCTGGGCACTGACGGCTTTGGCCGCAGCGATTTCCGCTACAAGCTGCGCGAGCACTTCGAGATCAACCGCCATTTCATCGTGGTGGCGGCCCTCAAGGCCTTGAGCGAAGAGGGCACGGTGCCCGCCAGCAAGGTGGCCGAGGCCATTGCCAAGTACGGCATCAATGCCGACAAGGTCAACCCGCGCACCGCCTGAGACGGCTAGGAGAACACTATGGCATTGGTAGATATTCTGGTTCCGGATATTGGCGACTTTGACGAGGTCAGCGTCATCGAGCTGATGGTCAAACCCGGCGACACGGTGAAGGCCGAGCAGTCGCTCATTACCGTGGAGTCCGACAAGGCCTCCATGGAGATTCCCTCCAGCCACGCTGGCGTGGTCAAGGAGGTCAAGGTCCAGCTGGGCGACAAGGTCAAGCAGGGGTCGCTCGTGCTGACGCTGGAAAGCGCCAGCGCGGCAAGCCCAGCTCCGGTGGCAGCGGCCACTCCCGCTGTGGCGGCTGTTGCACCGGTTTCAGCGACAAATGTGGCTGCAACGCCCGCAATTCCTGCGCAGACAGCTCCTGTTTTGGTAGCGCCTGCCGCGCCGACACCCGCAGCCACGGCCGCGTTGCCGGCCCATGAACCCACGGCTTTGGCGCTCAACCTGCCGCATGCCTCGCCATCGGTGCGCAAGTTCGCCCGCGAGCTGGGTGTGCCGCTGAATGAAGTGAAGGGCAGCGGCCCCAAGGGGCGTGTGACCCTGATTGACGTGCAGGGCTTCACCCGTTCCGTCATGAGCGGTGCGGTGCAGACGCAGGCTGGCGCGGCGCAGGCCAAGGCCAGCGGCGGCGACGGTGCCGGCCTGGGCCTCATTGCCTGGCCCAAGGTGGACTTCGCCAAGTTCGGTCCCACCGAGCGCAAGGACATTGCGCGCATCAAGAAGATCAGCGCGGCCAACCTGCACCGCAACTGGGTGATGATTCCCCACGTCACCAACCACGACGACGCCGACATCACTGACCTGGAAGCCTTCCGCGTGGCCACGAACAAAGAGAACGAGAAGTCGGGCATCAAGGTCACCATGCTGGCCTTCCTGATCAAGGCCTGCGTGGCCGCGCTCAAGAAGTTCCCCGAGTTCAACAGTTCGCTCGACGGTGACCAGCTGGTGCTCAAGCAGTACTTCCACATCGGCTTTGCCGCCGACACGCCCAACGGCCTGATGGTGCCGGTTATCAAGGACGCCGACAAGAAAGGCATCTTCCAGATCAGCCAGGAAATGGCCGAACTGGCCAAGAAGGCCCGCGAAGGCAAGCTCAGCCCCGCCGAGATGACGGGCGCCAGCTTCACCATCTCCAGCCTGGGCGGCATTGGCGGGCGTTACTTCACGCCCATCATCAACGCGCCCGAAGTCGCCATTTTGGGCGTCTGCAAGAGCCAGATGGAACCGGTGTGGGACGGCAAGGCCTTCGTGCCGCGCCTGATGCTGCCGCTTTCCCTGAGCTGGGACCACCGCGTCATCGACGGCGCGGCGGCAGCCCGCTTCAACGTGTACCTGGGTCAGATCCTGGCGGACTTCCGTCGGGTGCTGCTGTGACGCGAAGGAACTGACACCATGGCAATCGTAGAAATCAAGGTTCCCGACATTGGCGACTTCGCCGAGGTCTCCGTCATCGAGCTGATGGTCGCCGTGGGTGACACCATCCGCGCCGAGCAAAGCCTGATCACCGTGGAGAGCGACAAGGCTTCCATGGAAATTCCCTCCAGCCACGCCGGTGTGGTCAAGGAACTCAAGGTCAAGCTGGGCGACAAGGTCAAGGAAGGATCGGTGGTACTGATGCTGGAGGTGGCCGGCGCCGCCGCCCCGGCGCCAGCCGCAAATTCAGCACAAAATGTGCCAGCGGCCCCCGTAAAACCTGCGCAGACAGCTCCTGAATCCATAGCAAGCAACGCGACCGTTGCGCCCGCCGGCGCCAGCTACGCCGGTGCGGTGGACCTGGACTGCGACCTGCTGGTGCTGGGCGCCGGCCCTGGCGGTTACAGCGCGGCCTTCCGCGCCGCCGACCTGGGGCTGAAGGTGGTGCTGGTGGAACGCTACGCGGCCCTGGGCGGCGTGTGCCTGAATGTGGGTTGCATTCCCAGCAAGGCACTGCTGCACGTGGCGGCGGTCATGGACGAAGTGGGCCACATGGCCGGCCTGGGTGTGGACTTCGGCAAGCCCGTGGTCAATATCGACAAGCTGCGCGGCCACAAGGAAAAAGTGGTGGGCAAGCTCACCGGCGGCCTGGCGGCCATGGCCAAGATGCGCAAGGTCACCGTGGTGCGCGGCTACGGCGCCTTCGTGGGTGCGAACCACGTGGAGGTGGAAGAAACCACCGGCACCTCGCAAGACAAGACCGGCGCCAAGAAAGTCATCGCCTTCAAAAAGGCCATCATCGCGGCGGGCAGCCAGGCCGTGCGCCTGCCCTTCATGCCCAATGACCCGCGCGTGGTCGACTCCACCGGCGCGCTGGCCCTGAAGGATGTGCCCAAGCGCATGCTCATCCTGGGCGGCGGCATTATCGGCCTGGAAATGGGTACGGTCTACAGCACGCTGGGCGCGCGCCTGGACGTGGTGGAGATGATGGACGGCCTGATGCAGGGCGCCGACCGCGACTTGGTCAAGGTGTGGCAGAAGATGAACGCCAAGCGTTTTGACAACATCATGCTCAAGACCAAGACGGTGGGCGCCAAGGCCACGCCCGAAGGCATTGAGGTGACCTTTGCGCCAGCCGAGGAGGGCGGCATTGCCCCCGCACCGCAGGTGTACGACCTGGTGCTGCAGGCCGTGGGCCGCACGCCCAATGGCAAGAAGATTGCCGCCGAGAAGGCCGGCGTGGCGGTGACGGAGCGCGGCTTCATCAACGTCGACATCCAGATGCGCACCAATGTGCCGCACATCTTCGCCATTGGCGACATCGTGGGCCAGCCCATGCTGGCGCACAAAGCGGTGCACGAAGCACATGTGGCGGCCGAGGTGATTGCCGGCGAACTGCAGGGCAACGCGGAGCTGGCCAGCACGGCCTTCAACGCCCGCGTCATCCCCAGCGTGGCCTACACCGACCCCGAAGTGGCCTGGGTGGGCCTGACCGAAGACCAGGCCAGGGCGCAGGGCATCCAGGTGAAGAAGGGCTTGTTCCCCTGGACGGCTTCCGGCCGCGCCATTGCCAACGGCCGCGACGAAGGCTTCACCAAGCTGCTGTTCGATGACAGCCCCGAGGCGCACGGTCACGGCCGCATCCTGGGCGGTGGCATCGTTGGCACCCATGCGGGCGACATGATCGGCGAGATTGCGCTGGCCATCGAGATGGGCGCGGACGCCGTGGACATTGGCAAGACCATCCACCCCCACCCCACGCTGGGCGAGAGCCTGGGCATGGCGGCGGAAGTGGCGCATGGCAGCTGCACGGACGTGCCGCCGGCACGCAAGTAACGGAAGTAAATAAGCCACTCGCCCGACGCTGCTACTGAATCAGTAGCTGGCCGCGCAGATTCCGTGAGGGCTGCGCGGCTTTTTTGCATCTGATTGAGCAGTGGCGGCATTGCGGTGTCGGTTCTTGTGTTGGCGTGATCGACAAAATATATGATACGTATATAATTTGTATACGTTTCGTATGGAGTCACCCAATGGGTATTGTCAAAATTTCAGACCAGATGCACGAGAACCTGCGCGTGGCAGGCAGTGCGCTCAGCCGGTCGATCAACGCGCAGGCCGAGCACTGGATGCGCGTTGGCATGCTCATTGAAATGCACCCGGAGCTCAACCACCGGGAAATCTGCCAACTGCTCATTCAGGCGGAACTCACCGGGGGGCTGGACATCGCCGGGGCGGTGGCAGGGCAGCTGGGCAAGGCTGGCGCGGCTGTGGCCGAGAAACACTGATGGGGCACGACGTTCCCATCAAGTCCGCCGAAGAGCTGGTTCTGTCGCGACGGGCCGCCCAGCTCGCCGCCGGGGTGTTGGCCATGATCGAGCCCCACGTGGTGCCCGGCGTGAGCACCGAGGCGCTGGACGCACTGTGCCACGACTACATCGTGAACGTGCAGGGCGCCATTCCTGCGAACGTGGGTTACCAGGGCTATCCCAAGACCATCCTCACCTCCGTCAACCAGGTGGTGTGCCACGGCATTCCCTCGGCGGACAAGATTCTGAAAAAGGGCGACATCGTCAACATCGATGTGGCCGTCATCAAGGACGGCTGGTTTGGCGACACCAGCCGCATGTTCTGCGTGGGGGAACCCAGCGTGCTGGCCCGCCGTCTGGTGGATGTGACCTACGAGGCCCTGTGCGCCGGCATCCGGCAGGTCAAGCCCGGCGCCACGCTGGGTGATGTGGGCCATGCCATTCAGTCGGTGGCCCACCGTGAGCGTTTCAGCGTGGTGCGCGAATACTGCGGCCACGGCATCGGCCAGATCTACCACGATGAACCGAACGTGCTGCACTATGGCCAGCGCGGCCGCGGCCTCACGCTGGAGCCGGGTATGGTCTTCACGATTGAACCCATGCTCAACGCCGGCAGCCGCGAAACCAAGCAGCTTGCCGACGGCTGGACTGTCGTCACCAAAGACCGATCCCTCTCGGCCCAATGGGAGCACATGGTGGCGGTCACACAGGATGGGTATGAGGTGCTGACCGCGTGGCCCGGTGGCACGGGGGCTTATCCGCCCATTTGAGACTTTGTTCGCGCAGCGGAAGTGCTATCAAAAGAGAAGCTGAAGGAAGAAACGGAAGACCCACTGGAACAGTAGATTAGCCCATCTGGGACTGTTGTGTGGTGGGATACTTGGACGCATGCGGTTGCGTTTCCTATCTCTAGATCAGCACTCCACGGCACTGTCGGCGGTCCCCCTCCTGGCGCAGATGCGCAAGGGGCGGACATTTCCGCTGCCGGCCATGTTGTTTGCCATGCTGCTGGTGGTGGTCTCGGGTGCGTCGGCGCAAACGGCGGCCATTGCGTTCACGCCCGATGAAGCGGCTTACATCCGGCAGTCGACGGGCATCAAGATGTGCGTGGACCCGGATTGGGTCCCGTTTGAGCGCATCACGCTCGATGGACGGCACGAGGGTATTGCCGCCGACCTGGTGCAGCTGGTGGCGCAACGGGTGGGCTTGCGCATCGATCTCTACCCGGTAAAAAACTGGGACGAAAGTCTGGCTGCCTCCAAGGCCGGGCGCTGTCAGATCATGAGTTTTCTGAACCAGACCCCCAAACGCGAGGAGTGGCTGCGCTTTACCGAACCCATTTTTTACGATCCCAACATCCTGGTGACGCGCGAAGAGCATCCCTATGTGGGTGACCTGCGGGGGCTGTCCAACGAAAGCGTGGCGCTGCCGCGCGGCACCATGGTGGAGGAACGCATCCGGCGCGAATTTCCCAACCTGAACGTGATCCTGACCGGTAGCGAGGATGAGTCGGTAGCGCTGGTGTCGGCGCGCAAGGCGGATTTGACGATCCGCTCGCTGATCGTGGCCGCCTATGCAATCAAGAAAGAAGGCTTGTTCAACCTGAAGATTGCGGGCCAGGTGCCCCAGTTCACCAACCAGCTGCGCATCGGCGTGCTGAAGGACGAGACGCTGCTGCGCGCCATTCTGGACAAGGGCGTGCGTACCATCACGCCGCAGGAGCGCGAAGCCATATCCAACCGCCATGTGGCGGTCAACGTGCAGCAGGGCATTGACTACCGCTTGCTCTGGCAAGTGGTGGCTGCGGCCGCAGTGCTGTTGCTGATGGCCTTCTACTGGAACCGCAAGCTCAGCCGCTTGAACCGGGAGCTGGCCCGCTTGTCGGTCACCGACCAGCTCACCGGGCTGTACAACCGGCTCAAGATCGATCAGACCCTGGATGCCGAAATCCAGCGTGCGCAGCGCACGGGCCAGCCCTTGAGCGTGATCATGCTGGATGTGGACCACTTCAAGCAGGTCAACGACGTGTTCGGCCACCAGGTTGGCGATCAGGTACTGGTTGCGCTGGCGGACCTGTTGCGCCTGAGAACCCGCGAAACCGACATGGCCGGGCGCTGGGGGGGTGAGGAATGCATCGTGATTTGCCCCAACACCACGCTGGAAGGGGCGCTGTCCCTGGCCGAGAGTGTGCGCGCCACTATCGACACCCATCCATTCGCGCACCTGCAGCACGTCAGCGCCACCATGGGCGTGTCGTGCTATGTGGCGGGCGACACGGGCAAGGATCTGGTTGCGCGTGCTGACGCTGCGCTCTACGCGGCCAAGAAGGCAGGCCGCAACCGGGTGCAGGCGCACAGCCCGGGCATGGCAGCGCAGGGCAGCGACACGGATGTGCCGTCTGCGCGCAACTAGGTACATTACGTGCACACAAACTGCACTTGAAGTGACCATGCTTGACGCTTTTTTTGATTTATCCGCTTTTCTGCAATTGCTGGTGCTCGGCGTGCTGTCGGCGCTGATGCTGGCCACCAGCTTTGTGTGGCTGGGCTGGCTGAACCGGCGCTTTGCCAGCGTGCCCAAGCTGCTGCCCGTGGGCCCCGCCTTCACACCGGTGGCTACCGTGTTTGCGTTGTTCCTGAGCTTTCTGGCGGTCGACATCTGGACGCAGCAGAGAATGGCGATTGATGCGGCATCCAAGGAGGTCACGGCAGTCATGCGGCTCAGTGAGTTGATGGCACCCGCAGCCTTGGATGTTCCGCGTGCCGCGCCATTGCTGGCGGCCTACCGCAATGCCGTGTCCACGGAAGAGTGGGGCGTGCATTTCAACCACCAGGCCAGTCCTGGCGCGGCGCTGGCGCTGCGTGAGCTGCGGCTGCAGGCCGTGCGCCTGAGCCGCGATGGCGTGCCCGCAGCGATGGTGGCGCAGTGGTTCAAGGCGGTGGATGACCTGGAGGACGCCCGGCTTCGGCGCCTGTTCATTGGCAGTGACCACACCGACGACAACCAGTGGTGGGTGGTGGTGGGGCTGGCGTTCTTTGCACACCTCATGATTGCCGCAGTGCATCTGGATCGCCCACCCGCCGGGCGCATGGTGCTGGTGGTGTTTTCCATCGCAACCACGCTGGCCTTGTGGCAGTTGGCGATGCACACCAACCCCTACAACGGTGGTTTCACCCGCGTCACCATGCCTGCCGGACTGGCCACGCAACCGGTGGCAAGTCCGTAACGGGCGAGGCAATTCTTTTCCTACGGCAAATGTTGCCTGAGTGTTCCGCCCGGTCGGGTATCACTTGTACGGGGCATGGATATATAGATTTGCCTAAATATATACTTGAAATGGCTTTTAGAATCCTGCCCGCGTCCCCCTAGCAGAGATTCTGAGGTGGGATGTTGCATTACATCAATAAGAAAGGCAGCCCACCCCATGGATAGTGCAGTATTGAGTTTGTTGGGGGCTTTTCTGCTCTCGATCATGGGACTGTTTGTCTTCATCTGGTCGATGCGCAAGGGCCTGCTGGTCGAAAACCCCCGGGCCGCGTCGGTCATTTTTGCGCCCGGTGAGCTGGGCAAGGTCGATGACCCGGTGCTGCACGACAACGCCAAGGCGCGTCTGCAGGGCGCTGCAGCAGGGCCGGGCGAACACGAGCATGTGGACGACCCCGATGAGCTGCGCAACCGCATCGAGGCCGACCACTCCAGTGCGTTTCCGGTGTTCATGTTCATTGCCTTTGCCTGCTTCTGGCTTTTGCTGGGTTCGGTGGCGGGGCTCACGGCGTCTCTCAAGCTGCACATGCCCGACTTGCTGGTGGGTGAGGCCTGGCAGACCTTCGGGCGCATCCGCACCATCCACCTCACGGCGGTGCTGTACGGCTGGATCACCAATGCTGCTTTGGGTGTCATCATCTGGCTGCTGCCGCGTCTGCTGCGCACGCACCTGGTGGGGGCCATGTGGGTGATGCTGGGCGGCGCGCTCATCAACACCGGCATTGCCAGTGCCATTGGCGCCATTGGCTCGGGTTGGACCGACGGCATGGAATACCTGGAAATTCCGTGGCAAATCGGTCTGTTCATCGTGGCCGGTTTCGTCTGCATCATCGGCCCGGTGCTCTACACGCTGGTGAACCGCAAGGTTGAGTCGCTGTACGTGAGTGTCTGGTACATGGTGGCGGCGCTGCTGTGGATTGCACTGCTGTTCATCGTGGCCAAGATGCCGGGTGTTCACACCGGCGTGCAGCAGGCCACCACCAACTGGTGGTACGGTCACAACGTGTTGGGCCTGTGGTTCACACCCATCAGCGTGGGGGCCATCTACTACTTTCTGCCCAAGATCATCGGGCGGCCTGTGCGCTCGTACAACCTCTCCATCCTCGGCTTCTGGACATTGGCCTTCTTCTATGGCCAGGTGGGTGGCCACCATCTCATCGGCGGGCCGATTCCCGGCTGGCTGACCACGCTGTCCATCGTGGAAAGCATGATGATGATCATTCCCGTGGCGGCTTTCACCATCAACATGGCCGGCACCATGTGGGGGCGCATGCACCTGGCGCGCTATTCACCCACGCTGCGTTTCATGATGTTTGGCGGTTTCATGTACATGCTGTCGTCGGTGCAGGGTTCGCTGGAGGCGCTGCGCAGCATCAACCAGGTAACGCACTTCACGCATTTCACGGTGGCGCACGCCCACCTGGGCGCCTATGCCTTTGTCACCATGGTGCTGTTTGGCGCCATTTATTTCATGATGCCGCGCGTGCTGCACTGGGAGTGGCCGTACCCGCGTCTCATCACCTTGCAGTTCTGGCTGGCGGTGATCGGCATCGGTATCTACTTCACCGGCCTGTCCATCGGTGGCTGGCTGCAGGGGCTTGCGATGCTGGATGTCACGCGGCCCTTCATGGATTCGGTGGCCGTGACGATTCCCTACCTGCAGTGGCGCAGTGTGGGTGGCTCGCTGATGGTGGCCAGCCATCTCATCTTTGTGGGGCATTTCCTGGCGATGGCGCTGCGCTTTGGCCCCACGCGCACGGGCGCAGCCCTGTTCACACGACCCGCCAAGGCAATGGAGTTCGCACATGGAGAATGAAGTCAAGCTTGCCGCCGGTGCCATGGTCGCACTGGCTGTGGCCACGGCTGCGCTGGTGGTCATGCCCTATATGCAGGTGCGTGACGTCACGCCGCCCGTGGGCCTCAAGCCCTACAGCAGCGCCGAACTGCGCGGGCGGCAGGTGTATATCGCCAACGGGTGTGTGTATTGCCATTCCCAGCAGCCACGCGACCGCAACTTCGGCCCTGACGCTGAGCGGGGTTGGGGTCGGGCTTCGGTGCCAGGCGACTATTTCTACGATAAGCCGCACCTGCTGGGCAGCATGCGCACGGGGCCCGACCTGTTCAATATCGGAGCACGCCAGCCCAGCAAGGATTGGCACCTGGGCCACATCTACCAGCCGCGCGCCTATGTGCCGGGTTCGATCATGCCGTCCTATCCCTATCTGTTCGAGACCAAGGCCGTCGCCGAGCCCGGCGATGAGGTCGTGAAGCTTCCGCCCGGTCAGGGACCGGCAGGGCAGGTGGTGGTGGCACGGCCCGAGGCGCTGGACCTGGTGAAGTACCTGCAAGGCCTGAACCACACCTATCCGGTGCTGCCGCCCGCCGTGCAGGCCACCCCGACAACCCAGGCTCCCGCAACGCCTGCTTCCTGAACCCCGCGAGGCTCTCATGACTTCAGAAACCGACACCTCCCACCAGGCGCAGGAGCGCGAAAACGCCGAGCCCGAGGAACGCATCCGCCCTGTGCCACTGGCCGCTGCCGCCATCACGCTGGCCATGGTGCTGTTTGGGGTGGTCTATATCTTCATATCCGAGCCTTTTGGCAATGTCGGTCTGGGTGACCGCCGCACCGTGGCTGACCTGTCGGGGCCGGTGCCTGCCGCTGCGGGAACTGCCGTCGATGGCAAGGCCGTGTTTGCCGCACAGTGCGCCGCCTGCCACCAGGCCACCGGCAAAGGACTGCCGGGCGTGTTCCCGCCGCTCGATGGCTCAGAGTGGGTGCAGGGGGATGCGCGCACTGTGGCCAACATTCTGCTGCACGGCATCAACGGCAAGATCAGCGTGGCGGGCGCCGAGTACAACGGTGCCATGCCGTCGTTCCAGCAGCTGGGCGATGCTGAACTGGCTGCGGTGGCCAGCCATGTGCGCAGCACCTGGTCCAACAAGGCGCCCGCCTTGTCGGCCACGCTGTTTGAGCAAGAGCGCAAGGCCAGCACGCGCACCACGCCCTTTGAAGGCGGTGCAGCGCTCCAGGCGCTGGCGGCAAAGCCCGACTGACATTGGTTCAGGAGCCGCCTGCCATGCTGCGCACCGCTTTGCTGGCGTTGGTGCTGGTGCTGGCCGGGTATGCCAGCGCCGCATGGTTGACACACGATTTTCAGGTCTGGACCGCAGAAGGTGCGCGCCGGATGGAGGTCGCGCAGCAACCGGTGTCCGTGCCGCTGGTCACGGTTGAAGGCCCGGGCATCGCCGCGCAGAGCCTGCCCACGCTGTTGGCGCGGGGCGGCGGCATCACCCTGGTCGACTTCGTCTACACCCGTTGTCAGACCGTGTGCCTGTCACTGGGCAACAGCTTTCAGCAGCTGCAAGCGGTTCTGCAGGCGGATCGTGCTGCGGGGGGCGGCTCAGGGGTGCGGCTGCTGTCCATCAGCTTCGACGGCGCACACGATCTGCCGGCAGTATTGCAGGCCTATGCGCGCACCTTGCAGGTTGATCCGACGCTATGGACCTGGGTGCGTGTGCCTGATATGGCGCAGCAGCAAGTGCTGCTGCAGCGCCTGGGCGTGGTGGTGATTTCCAATGGGCGTGGGGACTACGAACACAATGCCGCCTTTCTGGTGCTGGATGCGCAGGGCCGCTTGCTGCGCGTGTTCGATGTGGCCGAGCAGCAACTCGCTTTGGACTATGCACGCCATCTGGCCAACGGGGGGCGATTGTGAAGGGGCCGCATCTGCCGGCCACCGCGGTGATGGTCCGGCGCACACCCAAGCGCCCAGTGCTGCTGGCGCTGGCCCTTCTGGCTTTGCTGCTGGTGCCCGCGCTGCGCCAGTGGCTCACGGCCAGCATGTGGCGGCACATGGTGCTGCAGTATCCGCTGTGGATGTTGGTGGGTGCTTTGCTGGCAGCGGGCCTGTCGCCAGCAGCACGGGTCCGCGTGGCACGCTGGAATGCCTATGGCATCAGTGGGCTGGTGGGTGCTGGTGTGGTGCTGGCCGTGCTGATGGTGCCGCGCGTGCTCGACCTGGTGCTGCTGTCGTCGTCTCTCGAAGTGACCAAATGCACAGCACTGCTGCTGGCCGGTGCGGCGCTGTGGCTGTCCTGGTGCCCTGCAGGGCTGGTGGTGCAGGGATTTTTTTTGGGCAACATACTGCCCATGACCGCTGTGGTCGGGCAGCTGTACATCGACAGCCCGCTGCGCCTGTGCAACGCCTACCTGCCGGACGATCAGGCCCGGCTGGGCCAGTGGCTGGTAACCACGGCGGCATTGTTGGCCGTGGGCTGGTTGACGCGGGTGGCCTGGTGGGCCGTACGGCGTGACGCCGTAGTGGCCATGACGTGATTTAGAAAGGCGGCAAGGGTCACGTTCATGCTGCGCCCATCAGGACCCAGTGGTTGTCCAGCGCCATGGGCTGGGGCCAGGGCAATACCACCGGTGGCGCCGTCGGATGCCAGCGTACCAGTCCGGCCGCCGTGGCAACCAGCACACCGCCGCCCGGGTTGGGGCCGTTCCAGCTGGCCAGCGCGTAGGCCTCTTTCAGCTTGACGACGGGGGACAGCTCCGTGGGCCTGTCCTGCAGCCAGACCTGGGCCACGCCCGCCTTGTTGCTGGAGAGAAAAAAGCCGCCGTTGTAGGCAGCCGCGATGTCGCCAGCGTAGCCGTATCCATCGCCCTTGGGGGTGGGCACCTGGAGCTGGTCGCCATCGAGCACCGCCAGAACGGGCGCCTGGGCGCGTTGGGCAGGGTCGTCGTGCTCGGCCTGCATGGCCACGCCCAGATAGGTCTTGTCCTGCGTGAACGAGTGGCTCCAGGCCAGGTGGCGCAGGCTCAGGCGGCGGTCGTCGAGCTCCCATTGGCGCAGCAGGCGGCCGTTCTGGCCATCCAGCCGCACCAGCGAGGCGTCCATGCGGTGCAGGTCGTATTTCTGGTCCGCCAGGGTGCGTGGCACGCCGCCATTGGCCACCAGCAGGTGGCCGTCCTGGTCAAGCACCAGTTGGTGGGGCTCCACGCCGTGGCTATCCCACTCGTCGAGCTTGCGCAGGCTCTGGCGGTCGCGTACGCCAATGCGGCCGCGCCCGCTTTTGTAATCGGTTTCGGTGGTGTAGATCACTTGGCCATCGCGCAGGCCATCGGCATGGCCACTCAGGCGCACGCTGGAAGCGTCGTTCGCGAGCGTGGTGTGTTGCGTTACCCGCCCGCGGTTGTCGCAGCGCAGCAGCCAGGTGCCGGGGCGCACACCGGTCACCAGCAGACTGCCATCGGCTTCGGCCAGCAGCCCGTGAGGGCGGGTGGGCAGGGGCACGGCGTGGCGGATCTGCAGGGTTTTCTGTTCCCAGTTTGCCGCCAGCACGCCGGCAAAATGTGCATCGTCCGCGTTCGGTCCGCGCCAGCTCGCGCCGATCAGGACCGACGGTGCCGCCGTATCCGCCAAGGCTGCCGCCAGCCCAAACCTGGGCAGCATGCCCACCGCCCCCAGTGATGCCAGCCAGTGCCGGCGATTCATTCCTTGGCCCACTATCCGCTCCGTTTCCATTCAAGCGTTCACCCGTCCTGGGTGAATTCGCACTCAAATGATAACAGTTCTTATTTGCATTTGAAAAAAAGTGTACCGATCTGGCGGCCTTGGTGTGCGCAGCGCAGGCGACGCTGTCCGGTTTGCGGCGGACGAAAGACTGAATCTCAATAGCCAACGCAGCCCGCTCTATGGTTGAAGCTGTCCATCCAAGATGGATATCTCTTCAAACACATCTCCCTCTCGCAAAACCAGCAGGGCTGTCATACCCCGCTGCTGTGCCAGCTCCGTTGCCGCCGGCACGCCCATAACCAGCAAGGCGGTGGCCCAAGCGTCGGCGAGCATGCAAGTCGGCATCACCACCGTGACCGATGCGAGGCGGTTGTCCACGGGCCGTCCGCTGCGCAGATCCATGGTGTGGGCAAAGTGCTGGCCCGCCACTTCGACCCAATGGCGGTAGTCACCTGAGGTTGCGATGGCAGCATCGACCAGTTCCATCACCCCCATCACTTCACGCACATGGCGCACGGGTTTCTCGATAGCGACGGCCCAGGCCTGGCCATCGGGTTTGCTGCCCTTGGCGCGCATTTCTCCGTCGATGCCAACCAGGTAACGGGTAATGCCGAAGCGGTCGAGGCACCGGGCCAGCGCATCCACGCCATAGCCCTTGGCGATGCCCGACAGATCCAGTGCAACGGTTTCATTCTTGCGCACGCGTTGCTGGGTCAGGTCGACTTCCAGTACCTCGCTTGTGGCGCGGTGCGCACGCTGCCCCATGGCACTGATCTGCTGCGCATCGGGTTCATGTCTGGTCGGCCCAAAGCCCCAGGCGTTAACCAGCGTCCCCACGCCGATGTCAAATGCACCCCGGGATTCGATGCCAACGCGCACGGCAGCATCCAATACAGCCAATAGCTCTGCCGGTACGGTGTGCCACTGGTGTAATGGCGCCGCATTGAGGCGGTTCAGGTCAGAATCGGGTTTCCAGGTGGACATCTGCCGGTCCACCTGGTCGACGGCGGCCAACAGGGCCGCGCCGACGGCACCAAGGTCGGTGCTGGCCGGTGCAAAAAACACGGCGCTGTAACGGGTGCCCATGGTTTCGCCGTTCAAGGCGTGGCGCTGCAAGGCAGGTGCCATCACTTTCGCGCTAGGCGGCTCAGAAGACATCTTCACGGTAACGCCCTTGCGTTTTGAGAGTTGCCACGCTGAGGTTCAACGGTGCCAGCACATCATCAAGCGCCTGTGCAATGCTCTTGGCCATGGCCCGGTTGCCGCACACCAGAACCTGCCCCCCTTGCTCCAGCAATTGGCGCAATTGCGTGGCATCGGCCAGCACGCGGTCTTGCACATAGGCGCCATTCTGGACGCGTGAAAAAGCGGCGTGTAGGCCCGTCAGGCGACCATCGGCCAGATACGTATCAAGTTCCGGTTTGTACAAAAAATCGGATGCCGGGTCACGCCCACCCCAGTACAGGAACATCGGATGCTTGCCCGTGTTGTTGCGGATAAAGCCGGCCAATGGGCCTATTCCTGTGCCCGAACCGATCAGGATCACGGGCGCGTTGCCAGCAACGGGTCTAAAGTCTGGATGCAGTTGAATGAAGGCGTCCATGCGCCCGCCCGGCTGCAGTCCATGCAGAAACTCCGAGCACAGACCACCTTCCAACTTGCGTACGCAAATCTCCAGGAACCCATCGCTCGACTTGCTGGCCAACGAATAAAACCTGGGAATAGCGCTGCCGGGTGGCACAACCCCGAGCAAATCGCCCACTTCAAAATGTGGCAGTCCATGGCCTCCGAACAACCGCATCAACTGGCCTTTGAAGCCCTGTGGCGGAACGGCCGTAAACCGCAAGATGCTCGTAGGAGCCTGCACGGCCTCCCCATAATCGGCCCGCTCGATCAACGCAAAGGCGTCGGTTCGCGGACGCTTGGGCGTGTGCACCAAGTTCAATTCTTGGCCAATCAATTGCCCCACAGCATTGCCCCAACGCGTGAAGGCTTGCCCCGATTGTCGGTCGATGGTGTCGATGTCCAGCAATCGGTTCCACCCCTGCGCGAGCAGGGCCGCTTCTACATCGTAGGCAAACTTGCAAAACTGGGGAAACTGCCGGTCACCAAAACCCAGTACGGAAAACCCGGTTTTGGAAGGGGTTTTGCCCTTGCCCAACCGTGCCAGAAACTGGTTGGCTGAGCTGGGGGCATCGCCGTCGCCATAAGTTGCCGTGAGGACGAAAAGGCGCTCGGCTTTGGGGTATTCGGTGGCCAGCTGGTTCATCGCCGCTGTATGCACACGCAGGCCGGCTTTGCGCAGGGCCTCATGCAGCGTATTGGCAAAGCCCCAGGTGCTGTTGCTTTCGCTTCCGACCAAAATGACGGTGTCGGCCGAGTGCGCTGCGCTGTTGCCCACAATGCGCGGCATCGACTGTCGTCGCTGCCACCACGTCAAAGCCCCTGTGGCGCTCAGTAGGGGCACACTGAGCGCGCACACACCCAACAGCAGACCCAGCCACCACAGTCCTTCACCGGTGTGGAGCTTGTAGATCAGCTCATAGGTTTGGCGAAAACCGCCATAGGGCCGGTACGACAGCAGTACGCCGCTGCTGGGGTCCACATAGCCCTCGCCCAGGTCTCTGGACAGCGAATACACACCGGTGGGGTCGCCGGGGCTGGGGTAAACCAGTTCGCGCAGGTTGTTCAAGTCGGTCGCAACAAGTGCGGGTAAAGCCGTTATGGGTGCGGGCGGCCCGCCCACCACGTTAGTCGGAAAATCCGGCTCGTCCTGCATGCCATCGGGGACCAAGGTAAAGGTGGCCGCCGACATGTACATGCCTGTGAGGGCCGACAGCAGCAACCCCAGAACCACTACGCGCCCTACCTGGGTGTGCCAACGCTGAATCAGGTTGCCACGCAGTGGATCGGCAAGATGTCGCCACCCTCCCACGCGCTTCGCCAGTAGCACGGCACCGGACACCGACAGCACCAGCATGGTCAGCGCAACCAAACCCGAGACTACCCGCCCCGGGGTGTCGAGTAGCCAGGAGCGGTGCAAATCTTTCATCCAACGCGAGAACGGCGAAACGACGTGCGGTGCGATGCCCTGTCCCGTTTGCGGGTCGATGCGGTCCACCCCGGTTTGCCCATCCCGGTTGTAGTACACGATGACAGCACCGGACGGCGACCGTTGAATCTGCTCCACTCCCGGGTAATGCTGCGCTACCCGACCGGCCAGCGTCGCAACGCTAATCTGGCCGTCGGCTGGGATGGCGCTGCCCAGTCTTTCCAGCGCAGGATCGAGCGACAGGATGGCGCCGCTGATGGCCAGAACCACCGCCAGCAAGGCGACCAGCAACCCCAAAAAAGAATGCAGCCTACGCAAACCGATTACAGGTCGTAAGTGAAGGATTTGATATAGCCGCGTCCTGCTACCGGCTTGCTCTTGTCCTTGGTGGTCAATGGCACGCGCACCTCGGCAGGGTTGTCGCGCTGATCTTCAACAGCCGTGTCGATGCGGATTTCGTAGCCCGCGTCAATCAAGGCATCGGCCAGTTCCACCGTGACCTTCAAGCTGCGGCCATTGCCCACGCTGGCTCCGCTCACGCCATCAAATTCGCTGGATTTCATTCCGCTGCCGCGCGCCCAGTCACGCAAATGTTTGTAGTACTTGGTCTTTTTACCGGCCACCCAGAGTGTTTTTTTGTATTGCCCAGCGGCATCAGTGACATAGATGGCCAGATAGGCACCGTTGCCAGAGTAGCTTTGCAATTGGGTCGTCAAAGTCACGGGGCGGGCCTGCGCCAAGCCAGGCAGTGCCAAGATACCCGCCATGCAGAGTGCAGAAGTTAGCTTATTCATCGTTCAGTCCTCGGAAAATGCGTATGGAGGGTATTTTGGGCTCGCTACATGAAGGCCAGCTTAACGCGAAGATATCTATCTGGAGTCTTGACCACGCTCGCGGCGCCTTTCACCGCGCTCATCCTCTTTGGTTTCCATTTTGAGAGCCTTCAGGGAATCGGGCGCATATTTGGCTTTGAAGCGTTTTCCCTGCGCATCGACACCGCGCACCTCATAGCAACCGTCATCCACCTTGATGCGGTGCACCTGCAAACCCTGCTGCTCCAGCTGTTTGCGTAAAACTTCACGCGGCTGCCAACCGGTCAGGGGCACGTTGCACCCGGTATCCGCCCACACCGCACCACCGGCCAATAGGCCGGCAAGTACAACGCTGGTAATTGCAAGAGATTTCATGGCGGCTCTCCTGAGTCAGTCTCATGCGCGAAACATCAGTTGGTTGTGTTTTACGCGCACGATCACTGATCATCATAGCCCTAGCTGAACACACCGCCGTATTGTTTACGCAGGTCGCTCTTTTGCACCTTGCCGGTGCCGCCCACGGGCAACACGTCGAGGAACACCACATCGTCCGGAACCCACCACTTGGCCACGCGCTCGGCCAGGAAGGCGAGGATTTCTTCCTTGCTCAGCGTCTGGCCGGGCTTGCGCACGACGAAGAGCAGGGGCCGCTCGTCCCACTTGGGGTGCTTGATACCGATGACGGCGGCCATGGCCACTGCGGGGTGCGCCACCGCCGCGCTTTCCAGGTCGATGGAGCTGATCCATTCGCCGCCGGTCTTGATCACGTCCTTGGTGCGGTCACGGATCTGCATAACGCCTTCGGCGTCGATGGTGGCAATGTCGCCGGTGGGGAACCAGCCGTCCACCAGGGGCGAGCGCTCGCCCTTGTAGTACGAGGCCATGATCCAGTGGCCGCGCACCATGAGTTCGCCCTGGGAGGTGCCATCACGCGGCAGGGTGTTGCCCTGTTCGTCGATCACCTTGATTTCGACGCCAAAGGTGCTCTTGCCCTGCTTGGCTAGCAAGGCCTGCTTCTGTTCGGAGGTCCAGTTCTTGGCCTTGGGCATCAGGGTACCCATGGTGCCAACGGCTGTGGTTTCGGTCATGCCCCAGCCGTGGCGCACTTCCACGCCATAGGTGTCCATGAACTTGGCAATGAGGGCCTGCGGCATGGCCGAGCCGCCGACTGCCGTTCTGTGCATGGTGGAGAAACGCAAGCCATGCTGCTCCACGTGGCCCAACAATGCCTGCCAGATGGTGGGTACACCGGCGCTGACGGTCACGGTTTCGGATTCCATCAGCTCGTACAGCGACTGCCCGTCCAGGCGGGGGCCGGGCAGCACCAGCTTGGCGCCGGCAATGGGCGCCGCGTAGGGAATGCACCAGGCGTTGATGTGGAACATGGGAACCACGGGCAGGATGGTCTCCGCCGGCGAGAGCGAGAGGACCCCGGGCAGGCAGCCCGACATGGCATTGAGCACAATGGCCCGGTGCGAATACAGGGCGCCCTTGGGGTTGCCCGTGGTGCCCGAGGTGTAGCACAGGGCTGCGCCGGTGTGTTCATCGAATTCGGGCCACGCGAAAACGTCGCTGCAGGGGGCGATCAGTTCCTCGTAGGCCAGCACGTTGGCCACGCCTTCGATGGCGGGCGTGTTGGCCGCGTCGGCCAGGCACACCCAGGTCCGCACGTTCGGGCAATGCGCGGCAATGCCCTTAATCAGCGGCGCAAACGTGGCGTCGAACAGTACCACGCGGTCTTCGGCGTGGTTGATGATGTAGATGAGCTGCTGCGGGTGCAGGCGCGGGTTGCAGGTGTGCATGACCATGCCGCTGCCCGACACCGCGTAGTACGCCTCCAGGTGGCGGTGGTTGTTCCAAGCAATGGAGCCCACGGCATCGCCCCCCTGGAGGCCCAGGCCTGCCAGCGCATTGGCCAGTTTGCGTGCGCGGGCAGCGCACTCGGAATAGGTGTAGCGAAACAGCGGACCATGGGTCTCGCGGGATACGACTTCGGCGTCGCCATACTGCGCGGCGGCGTGTTCAATCACGCTGGAGAGCAGCAGGGGACGGTCCATCATCAGGCCAGGTTGCAACACGGGGTGTCTCCTCTTGTCAGGGTTCTAGGGGTGTGAAGTTCAGGCGCCCAGCATGCCGCGCAGGCGCTGGGCAATGATGGTTTCGGCTTCGCGCATGATGCGATCGATCAGTTCCTTGACGGTGGGCACGTCGTGGATGAGCCCGGCCACCATGCCGCAGGACCAGGCACCGGCGTCCATGGTGCCGTCCTTCATGATGCGCGGGTACACGCCGGCCACTTCCTCCATGATGTCTTCGAACTTGATGGCGGCGCCCAGGGTGCGCTCCTTTTCCAGCAGGCGGTCCACGGCGGCGTTGCGCAGCACGCGTTCGGTGTTGCGCAGGGGGCGCATCACCAGGCGGGTGTCGAGTTCGGACGCCGCCACGATGGCCTGCTTGACGTTGGCATGCACGGGGGCTTCTTGGGTGGCGATGAAGCGCGTGCCCATGTTGATGCCTTCGGCCCCCAGCGACAGGGCCGCCACCAGCGAACGCCCATCGGCCATGCCGCCGGAGGCGACGAACGGAATCTCCAGTTCGTCGGCGGCACGGGGCAGCAGGATGAAGTTGGGCACATCGTCCTCGCCCGGGTGGCCACCGCACTCGAAGCCGTCCACGCTCACCGCGTCGCAGCCGATGGACTGTGCCTTGAGCGCGTGGCGCACTGAGGTGCATTTGTGGATCACCTTGATGCCGGCTTCGTGCAGCGCGGGCAGGTACTTCTGCGGGTTGTTGCCGGCGGTCTCCACGGCTTTGACGCCACCGTCGATGATGGCCTGGATGTAGCCGGGGTAGTCGGGCGAGCTGACGGTGGGCAGGAAAGTGAGGTTCACGCCAAAGGGCTTGTCGGTCATCTCGCGGCAGCGGCGGATTTCGTTGGCCAAGTCCGCGGCCGAACGCTGGGTCAGGCCGGTGATCATGCCCAGACCGCCGGCGTTGGACACGGCTGCGGCCAGTTCGGCAAAGCCGACAAAATGCATGCCGCCCTGGATGATGGGGTGTTCGATGCCAAAAAGCTCAGTGATACGGGTTTTCATGGGGTGTGGCTCCTTTGGAGCAATTATGGGGATGGACCGGCCCTGAAAGGGGGGGATGCGTCACATGGGTGACCGCACCCGGTTTCGGCCAGGGCGCCGGTGGTGGCCTTACTAGAATCGCTAGCAACTTAACAGCGCCTTTCCCATGCAAGCTTTACTCCATGCCATCGCCACGATGGCCCTTCCCACTGATGCCCAGCGCGTATTCCATGGCCGAGGCGGCCTGTATCCGGGCTGCGAGCACTGGGCGCTGGATGCCTTTCCCCCCGTTTTTGTGCTCACCAGCTTTCAGCCTGCCACGGACGAGGAACTGGCGGCGGTTGGCGCCGCGTTGGCGCAGCGCTGGCAGGTGCTGGCCCCCGAACAGCCGTTGAACTGGGTGTACCAGTGCCGCGCCGAGGGCCACGCCGGAACCCGGCTGATGGCCGGCAGCGTGCCCGAGCCGCATGTGGTGACAGAGCAGGGCGCCCGTTTCCTGGTGCATGTGCTCAAAGGGCAGAACCATGGGCTGTTCCTGGACATGGCCGAAGGCCGGCGCTGGGTGCGTGCGCACGTGGCCGGCCGCGCGCGGTTTCGGGTGCTCAACCTGTTTGCCTACACTTGCGCTTTTTCGGTGGTTGCCCTGCAGGCCGGTGCCAGGCAGGTCGTCAATGTGGACATGAGCCACGGTGCCATCGCCATCGGGCAGCAGAACCACCGGCTCAACGGCCTTGTGGCCGGAGCGAGTTTTCTGCCCCACGACATTTTTTCCACCTGGGGCAAGATCACCCGCAGCGGCCCTTATGACCTGATCATTGTGGACCCGCCCAGCTACCAGAAAGGCAGCTTCGTCGCCACCAAGGACTACGCACGCTTGATGCGCCGACTGCCGGATTTGCTGATGCCTGGGGGCCATGCGTTGCTGTGCCTGAATGCGCCCGAGTTGGGCGCGGCCTTCCTGCAGGACCAGATGCGGGAACTGGCTCCCGAGTTGGAGTGGGTCGAGCGGGTGGCCAATCCGGCCGCCTTTGCCGATGTGTCGGCGGACCGTTCGCTCAAGGTGCTGGTTTACCGGGCACCTGACTGAGTCGGCTGCGGCGGTCTGGCCGGTGGGGTGGCGGTTACCGCAGGGGTGCGGGTGCGGCCAAAGCCTGTACGTCGGCAGGCAGCGCAGCGGCAGCTGGGGTTTCGGCCGCGGTGCCATTGGAGGTGGCTACCCGGCGGGCGCCGTCAAAACGCTTGGCCCAGTAGGCTATGCCCATGCTTTCCACACGCACCTCGGCGCCGGGCCTGGGCGAGTGGATGAATTTGCCGTCGCCGACGTAGATGCCCACGTGGCTGAAGGCGCGCCGCATGGTGTTGAAAAACACCAGGTCACCGGGCTGCAGGTCGGTGCGGTCAATTTTCTGGGTGGCGGCGGCTTGCTGTTCGGCCTTGCGTGGCAAGACCAGACCGGCGGTTTGTTCGTAAATGGCGCGGACAAAGCCGCTGCAGTCAAAACCGGTTTCCGCATTGGTGCCGCCGCGACGGTAGGGAACGCCCAGGAAAGCCATGGAGTGGAGCACCAACTCGGAGGCCTTGGCTTCGACCTGGTCGCGGACTTCGCCGATGCGTGCCAGCAGGCCGCGCTCGGCCAGGAAACGGTTCATGTCGTCGCCGGAGCCGGCCGGATTGGCGTGCGCCACATTGGCCAGCAGCAGGGTGACGATAAGGGAAACGATTCGCATGGCGGCCAGCTTAACCCGGGTTTGGGGCCGCTGTCAAGTCAAGGTGAAAAATGAAGAATCATTTGTAACACTTTGAATTCATGACATTTTTCGACATTTCGACTGTGTCAGAGGACGCCGCAGGCAGGCCTTTGGCAAGACCGCGGCGATTGGTTATGCTTGCCTTTCCTACTATCGAAAGTTATCCATGTTGCTAGAAGTCGAAGAGTCCCAGCTGGTGCTGGTGGATTACCAGGCCCGGTTGATGCCCGCCCTGTTTGAGGCCCCTGCCGTGCTGGCCAATGCCGTACGGCTGGCACAGCTGGCCGCCTTGTTGCGGGTGCCGACCTTCGTGACAGAGCAAAACCCTTCCAAGCTGGGAGCCAGCGTGCCCGAACTGCAAGCCGCCCTGCAGCAGGCCGGGGCCCGGGTGCTGTCCAAGATGCAGTTCAGCGCCGTGGAAGAAGGGCTGGGCGAATGGTTGCGTCCGCCGGCCAAGCCGGTGCAGGGCAATGCGCGCAGCCTGCCCAAGCATTTGCAGAAAGCCGCGGCGGGGCCCGAGCGCGGCACGGTGGTGCTCGCCGGCTGTGAGGCCCATGTCTGTCTGCTGCAGACGGCTCTGGACCTGCTGGAAGACGAGTTTGACGTGTGGGTGGTCACGGACGCCTGCAGTTCGCGTACCGAGCGCAACCGCGACGCCGCCTTCGACCGCCTGGCGGGGGCCGGTGCGGAGCTGGTAACGACCGAAATGGTGGCGTTCGAGTGGATTCGCAGTGCCGAGCACCCGGATTTCAAGGCGGCGCAGGCGCTCATCAAATAACCGCGCCAGGGGCCGGCACGCCGGTCGGAGCGAGACGCGGCAGGGGGCGGCGGCGCAAGTCAGCTATTTGCAAGCTGTCTATCCATAATTATGAATTCAGTTTCAACGACCCGCAGGAAGACACACCATGACCGCCTACGCAGATTTTTATCGCCGCTCCATTGACGACCGGGATGGTTTTTGGGCGCAGGAGGCGCAGCGTGTGGACTGGCAGACGCCGCCGCAGCAGGTCTGTGATTACAGCAACCCGCCGTTTGCGCGCTGGTTTGTCGGCGGCACGACCAACCTCTGCCACAACGCGGTCGACCGCCACCTCAAGACCCGCGCCAACCAGGCTGCGCTGATTGCGGTTTCCACCGAAACCAATACCGAGCAGGTCTACAGCTTTGCGCAGCTGCACGCCGAAGTGCAGCGCATGGCCGCCTGCCTGCTGGAGCTGGGCGTGAAAAAGGGCGACCGGGTCTTGATCTACATGCCCATGATTGCCGAGGCGGCCTTTGCCATGCTGGCCTGCGCGCGCATTGGCGCCATCCACTCGGTGGTGTTTGGCGGCTTTGCCTCGGGTTCGCTGGCTTCGCGCATCGAAGACGCGTCGCCCCGCCTGATTGTGAGCGCCGACGCCGGCTCCCGCAGCGGCAAGGTGGTGCCCTACAAGCCCTTGCTGGACGAAGCCATTGCACTGTCCAGCCACAAGCCCGACGGCGTGCTGCTGGTGGACCGCAAGCTCCACGCCATGAACCTGGTGGCTGGGCGCGACCACCTGTGGGGCGCCCTGCGGGACAAGCACCTCAACACCACCGTGCACTGCGAGTGGGTGGAGTCCACCCACCCCAGCTACACGCTGTACACCAGCGGCACCACCGGCAAGCCCAAGGGCGTGCAGCGCGACACCGGCGGCTACGCCGTGGCGCTGGCCGCCAGCATGGAGCACATCTACTGCGGCAAGCCAGGAGAAACCTTCTTCTCCACCAGCGATATCGGCTGGGTGGTGGGCCACAGCTACATCATCTACGGCCCTCTGATTGCCGGCATGGCGACCATCATGTACGAAGGCCTGCCCACCCGCCCGGACGGCGGCATCTGGTGGAGCCTGGTGGAGAAATACAAGGTCACCGTCATGTTCAGCGCCCCCACCGCCGTGCGCGTGCTGAAGAAACAAGACCCGGCGCTGCTCTCCAAGTACGATCTCTCCAGCCTGCGCGCACTGTTCCTGGCCGGTGAACCGCTGGACGAGCCCACGGCGCAGTGGATCAGCGACAGCCTGAAAAAGCCCATCATCGACAACTACTGGCAGACCGAAACCGGCTGGCCGATCCTGGGTCTGGCCAATGGCGTGGAAAAGGCGCCCAGCAAGTTCGGCAGCCCCGGCGTGGCCATGTACGGCTACAACGTGAAGCTGATCGACGAAAACACCGGCGAAGAGCTCACGGGTGCCAACCAGAAGGGCGTGGTCGCCATCGAGGGGCCCTTGCCCCCCGGCTGCATGCAGACCATCTGGCGCGACGACGAGCGTTTCGTCAAGACCTACTGGAACAGCATCCCCGGCAAGCTGGTGTACAGCACCTTTGACTGGGGCGTGCGTGACCAGGACGGCTACTTCTTCATCCTGGGCCGCACCGACGACGTGATCAACGTGGCCGGCCACCGCCTGGGCACCCGCGAGATTGAGGAGAGCATCTCCAGTCACCCCAATATTTCGGAAGTGGCGGTGGTGGGCGTGGCCGACGCGCTCAAGGGCCAGGTGGCCATGGCCTTTGCCGTGGCCAAGGACGCCAGCGTGCTGGTGGACGACGCTGCGCGCGCCAAGCTCGAGGCCGAGGTGATGAAGGTGGTGGACAACACCATTGGTGCCGTGGGCCGTCCGGCCCGGGTGCGCTTTGTGTCGGTCCTGCCCAAGACGCGCAGCGGCAAGCTGTTGCGCCGCGCCATCCAGGCGGTGTGCGAGGGACGCGATGCCGGCGATCTGACGACGATGGAAGACCCCGCCGCGCTGCAGCAGATCCGCGATCTGGTGGTTGGTTAAGCCCCCCGCGGCAGGCGCCGGGCCAAGGCCGGCACCAGCCGCAGGCGGACAAAGACCCAGGGCATCAGCAGTGACACGAAAGCGCCGCTGACCACGCCCTTGGCCAGTGCCCACAGCAGCGGTGGCAGCACTAGGTGCGCGCCGGTGAACTTGAGCAGCTTCTGCTCGCCCAGAAAGCACGCGGCCCCCAGCAGGCCCACCGCCACGCGGCGCCAAGCTGTGGCGGGCGGCGCGCTGTCGATGTGGCGCTGCTCCACCTGCAGGCTCCAGAGGGCCACGGCCAGCCAGCCGGCCAGGGTGGGGATGTACTCGGGGGCGTTGCCCGGCCAGCTGGCCAGCACCAGCGCGGTTGCCAGGGCGATCAGCGCCACGCTCCAGCCCAGCCGGGTCTGCCAGCGCCAGTGCCGGTGGCGCAACCGCTCAAACACCAGCAGGCTGGCGCCGCCCAGCGCTGCGCCCACCAGCACGTCCTCCAGGTCATGCACGCCCAGGTACAGGCGGCTGGCGATGACGCCCAGCACAATCACGCTGCCCAGCACCCAGGCCCAGGCGCGGCGCAGTTCCCAGGCCAGCCACATCCACATCACCACGGCCATCTGCGCGTGGCCGCTGGGCAGGCCGTAGCTGGCGCCGATCTGGTCGTCCAGCCGCAGGGCCAGCGGGGGGCGGGGGTCCTGGACCCAGTCTTTCACATAGGCGTTGAGCACGGCGTTGATGACCACCAGAACCAACAGCCGAAAGAAGACGGCCTTGCTCCACGTCCAGTAGCCAATGGCCATGAAGAACATGATGAAGGTGGAATAGCCCAGCCACGACAGGGCCAGGGCCAGCTGCGTCAGGGCCGGGGTGCGCAGGGGGAGCACCCACTGCAGGTCGTGCAGGAAATTCAAGCCGTTGCTCCGTTATTCATAGCTGTCTGCGCAGCGTTCATGCCGCCTGGCGGCCTATTTTGTTCTTTTTTTCGGGGTGACCGGCGTGACCGGTGTGTCGGCTGGGGGCTCTGTCAGGGTGTCGGCGTCCAGGATGATGTCGCGCTCGAACAGCGCCACCGCCGTGCGGGCCACCTGCAGGGTGTCGTAGTAGGCGTAGGCGCCCACGCCCACGGCGCCCAGCAGCGGCACGAAGCGCGCAGCGCCCTTGCGCAGCACGGCCTTGATCACCAGCCCGCCCACTTTTTGCGCCAGCGCCTGCAGAACGTTGAGCGAGGTCTGCCGGACCATGACCCGTTCGCCCACGCGCACCACCATGTCGCGAAACAGCTGGGCGGACACGTGGCGGAACAGGCAGTACAGCATCTGCTCGCGCCCCAGGGTCCGGCTCTGGCCGTAGACCCCGGCAATATCGGACACCATCTGCGCCTGCAGCTTCCACACCCCCAGCAACTCGGGCATCACCGTGAGCCAGCCCAGCAGGCCGGGTGGCAGGGCCATGGAGCCCGAGAGCAGGCTGGCCTTGCGGGCGGCCGCGCGAGCAATGCTGTGGGCGCGCGCCGCGGGGTTGGCCTGGGGCGGCTCCTGGCTGGGCGGCACATGCAACACCAGGTCCAGAATGGCACCGCCGGGTGCGGGGAGCGGGTGGCGGGGGGACATGGCCTAGGCGATATCCACCGTGTGGACCTGGTAGTGCCCGGCGTGGCGGTCGGCAAAGTAGCGCTCCAGCGTTTCCTTGACGGTGCGAAATGCAATCTCGTCCCAGGGAATTTCGTGCTCGTGGAACAGCCGGGCCTCAATGGTTTCGGTGCCGGGCTTGAACTGATCGCTCAGCAGCCGCGCCCGGTAAAACAGGTGGACCTGGCCCACCCGCGCCACATTGAGCAGCGAGAACAGCCCCTGCATCTCGAACTGGGCGCCGGCTTCCTCATCGGTCTCACGTGCCGCACCCTCGGCCGTCGTCTCGCCCAGCTCCAGAAAACCGGCCGGCAGCGTCCACTTGCCCCAGCGCGGCTCGATATTGCGCTTGCACAGCAGCACCTGGTCGCCCCAGTGCGGCACCGTGCCCACGACGTTGAGCGGGTTCTCGTAGTGGATGGTGGCGCAGGCCGGGCATACGGCCCGCTCCCGGGTGTCGCCGTCGTCCGGCAGGCGGTAGACCACGGGGGTTCCGCACTGCTTGCAGTGCTTGATGGGGGTATGGAACATGCTCATGTCCGGTTCAGGTTTGTCGTGGGGTCATAGGTTGGCAGCCATACAGCCTGCAACTGTACTGCACCGGATGCAGGGGCGCCTTGCGCGTAGCGGGTGGCGCCGCCGGTTGCCGCGGCCCATAATCGGGGCATAGCCACTCCGGCGCCACTGGATTCGCCAGTGGCCACGGCGTGGCACAGGACGCAAATGCCATGAACCTCCCACAGACCCCTGCCGTGCGCCGCATCCGCTTGCTTTCCTGCCTGCTGGCGGTGGCGTGCGTCAGTACCGCAGCCCTGGCTGGAAAGCCCGAATGGGCGGGCGACGGCAATGGCAACAAGAACAAGCACCGGGATGCCGACGCGGTGCAGTCCCGCGCCGAAGTCCGGTTTGCGGACCCCCAGCGCGCGGCGATTTCCGACTACTACGGGCGCCAGCGCGCCGCCGGTAAGTGCCCGCCCGGCCTGGCAAAGAAACACAACGGCTGCCTGCCTCCGGGTCAGGCCAAGAAGTGGCAGATGGGCCAGCCCCTGCCGCGTGATGTGGTGTTCTATCCGCTGCCGCGGGAGGTGCGCGTGCGGATCGGCGTCCCGCCGGCCGGGTACCGCTATGTCCGGGTGGCCAACGACGTGCTGCTGGTGACGGTGGGAACCCTGATGGTGGTGGACGCCATTGAAGACCTGATGACCCCCTGAGTCCTGTTGCCGGAGATGAACCGCAACGTCCTGTACGCCTTGCTGGCGGCCGCCCTGTTCGGTGCCAGCACGCCGTTTGCCAAGCTGCTGATCGGTGACCTTTCTCCCGTTCTGCTGGGCGGTCTGCTGTATCTGGGCAGCGGACTGGGGCTGGGCGTGGCACGGTTGGTGCGGGACCGAGACTGGACGTCCTCCGGTCTGGCACGCGGGGAGTGGCCCTGGCTGCTGGGGGCCATTTTTTTCGGTGGCGTCATGGGGCCGGTGGCTTTGCTGGTGGGGCTGGCGCACACCAGCGGTTCGACAGCATCACTGCTGCTCAACCTCGAGGCGGTTCTGACCGCACTCATCGCCTGGCTGGTCTTTCGCGAGAACGCGGACCGGCGCATTGTCCTGGGCATGGCGGCCATCGTGGCCGGGAGTGTGGTGCTGTCCTGGCCGCAAGGCCCCACCGGGGCGTCCGACTGGGCCGGGCCCCTGGCGGTTGCCGCGGCCTGCGTGTGCTGGGCCATTGACAACAACCTGACGCGCAAGGTTTCCGCATCGGATGCGCTGCTCATTGCCAGCAGCAAAGGCCTGATGGCCGGGGCCTTCAACACGGTGTTGGCGCTGGCGCTGGGGGCGGCGCTGCCCGGCACCTCCACCGTGCTGACCACCATGCTGGTGGGCCTGCTGGGCTATGGCGTGAGTCTGGTGCTGTTCGTGCTGGCGTTGCGGGGGCTGGGCACCGCGCGCACCGGAGCCTATTTTTCCACCGCGCCCTTTCTGGGTGCTGCCCTGGCCCTGCTGCTGTTGGGGGAGCATCCCACGCCCGCGTTCGGGTTGGCCGCTGCCCTGATGGGGCTGGGCGTCTACCTGCACCTGACCGAGCAGCACACGCATGTGCACACCCATGAACCCATGGCGCACAGCCACCGCCATGTGCACGACGCGCACCATCAGCATGCGCACGACTTTGCCTGGGAGGCGGGCAGGCCGCACACCCATTGGCACGAACACACGGCCATCACCCACAAGCATCCCCATTTTCCGGACATCCACCACCGCCATGCCCACGATGCCGGCATGGCGCGTGAGCCGTAACCGTTACCCATGACCGACAGCCAATATTTCACCAGGACCGTGACCGAGCTGGGCGAGGCGCGCCCCGTGCTCGCTTCCCGTGCCATCTTCAATGTCCAGGGCACCAAGATCATCGACAAGGGGGCCAGCATCAACCTGGGCCTTTACGAGCGCCTGATGCAGCACCAGCTGTCCGAACCCCTCGAAGATTCCGTGACCAGCGCCCCGGCCGTGACGGGGGCGGTGCTGCGCAGCGGAGCCGAGGAGATTCTGGACAGCTCCCCATTTTTTACGCGCATGGCTGGCGAGCCCAAGGCCCGCAGCACCTTGCTCGATGCGGTCGCCAAGGTGCCGCTACCCGACCCCATGGCGTTTCAGCTGACCCTGGCGCGCGAGGTGCGCCCCGCGCTCTACCAGCAAGCTCTGTGCGCTGCGCTGACAGCGGCCTGGCTGGCTCAGGTGCCCCTGGGTTCGCGGTTTGACCTCAGCATGGCGGCGGCGGCGGGGCTGCTGCACGACATCGGCATGCTGCACGTGGACCCGTCACTGCTGCAGCCCGGGGGGCATCTCAGCCGCGAGCAGCGGCGTCAGCTCTACTCCCATCCCCTGGTGTCGCAGGCACTGGTGGAACGCCACCACGAGTACCCCAAGGAGGTGGTGCGCGCGGTGCTGGAGCACCATGAATACCTTGACGGATCGGGCTATCCGCGCAACCTGGCCGGAGCCGCGCTCAGCGGGCTGGGGCGCATCCTGTCGCTGACTGAAGTGATCACCGCCATGTTCGCGCCAGGGCGGCGGGCCCCTGAACTGCGCCTGTCCGTGATCCTGCGCATGAACTGGCACCGCTACGACGAGACCCTGGTGCTCAAGGTCATGCAGCTGATCAAGCCGGAATGCGATGCCCAGGGCGGCGGCGTTGTGCTGCTGCCGGACCCGGTGGGGCGCCTGCGGGAAATCGACCGTCTCATCACGGGCTGGCCTGCCGACCTGCAGCACAGCGCCGGTCTGGGGGCCAACCGCCGTGAGGGGCTGGAGCGGCTGGCCGGGCAGGTGGCGCAACTGTGCCGCACGCTGGCGACCGTGGGCGTGACACCTGACCAGCTCGCGCATCTGGGCAGCGAGCCGCTGGACAGCCTGCTGCAGCAGGAACTCACGCTCATTGCGGCCGAAGCCGCGTGGCAGTTGCGCGCCCTGGCGCGGCAAGCGCGCCGGCGCTGGCGCCTGGTGCAGGACGAGCAGTACCCCGAGGCGCTGCTGCAGTGGCTGGAGCAGGTGGACGCGCTGGTGGCGGGGGGCGATCAGCCCGTGGACGAAGCCACGGCGGCGCCGTAAATCCCTATTCCACGCGCACCGACAGGGGCGGCAGGCCGTCCACGCCACCCACCAGGGTGTCGCCGCGCACCACGGCGCCCACGCCTTCGGGCGTGCCGGTGAAGATCAGGTCACCCGGCTGCAGCGTCCAGGCTGCCGACAGCTGCTCGATGGTTTCGGCAACGCTCCAGATCAGCTTGGCCAGGGTGCTGCGTTGGCGGTCCTGTCCGTTGACCTGCAGGTAAATGCCGGCGCGGGCGATGTCGGGCACCTGTGCGGCCGGGGTAATGGGGCCTATGGGGGCCGAGTGGTCGAAACCCTTGCCAATGCACCAGGGGCGGCCTTGCTTCTTCATGTCGTTTTGCAGGTCGCGGCGGGTCATGTCCAGGCCCACGGCGTAGCCGTAGATGTGGCGCAGGGCATCGGCGGCACGGATGTGGGAGCCGCCCACGCCGATGGCCACCACCAGCTCCACTTCATGGTGCAGGTTGGTCGTGAGCGTGGGGTAGGGCATGACGGCGGTGCTGCCGGCCGGGTCTACCAGCACGGCATCGGCCGGTTTCATGAAGAAAAACGGCGCTTCGCGGCCGCTGTGGCCCATTTCCCGGGCGTGCTCTTCGTAGTTGCGGCCCACGCAGTAGATGCGGTGCACCGGAAACAGCGCTGTCTGGCCGACCACGGGCACGCCCACGGGGGCGGGGGGCGTAAAGACGTAGGACATGCAGGGGGCTCCGGTCAGGCCGACTTGGCCAGCAGCTCAAAGTGCTCTACCACCGGGGGGGCGGCAAAGAACGGTCCCACAATGGCGCGCCACTGGGTGAAGGCCTCGGACTGGCGAAAGCCCACGGTGTGGTCTTCCAGCGTGTCCCAGAAGACCTGCAGCACGTAGCGCTCCGGGCTTTCGATGCCCTTGTTCACCTTGTAGCCCTGGAATCCCTTGGCCGCGCCGATGACGGTGCCCAGGCCGCGCTGGATGGCTTCTTCAAAGGCGGCGTTCTGGCCGGGTTGGATGCGGATGTCAGCGAGTTCGAGAATCATGGAAGGCTCCGGCAGAGGGTTGGTTTATGCGGCAAAGGCGCCCATATTAACGGGCTTGGTTTATCCTTGTCCGCATGAATTCTTCCACCCCCTTTGCGTCCGACTGGCTGGTGCCGCAGTGGCCCGCCCCGGCGGGCGTGCGGGCGGTGTGCACCACCCGGGCTGGCGGGGTTTCGGCCCCGCCCTATGACACGCTAAATCTGGGTACCCATGTCGGGGACGATGCCGCCTGCGTGGCCCGCAACCGGGCGCTGCTCCAGGTGGCCCTGGGGGCCCGGCCGGTGTTCCTGAACCAGGTGCACGGGGCGCATATGCAGGCGCTGGGGCCGCAGACGCCCGACGGGCTGGAGGCCGATGGCGCCTTCACCCGCGCGCACGGGCTGGCCTGCACCATGATGGTGGCCGACTGCCTGCCCATTTTGCTGTGCAACACCCGCGGCACCATGGTGGCGGCGGTGCATGCCGGCTGGCGCGGGCTGGCCGGTAGCGGCGGGGCGGGCGTGGTGGAGACGATTTACCAGCAATTCATGGCTCAAGGCGGCGCAGAACCTGCGCAGACAGCTATTGAATTGATAGCGTGGCTGGGCCCGTGCATCGGTCCGCAGGCGTTTGAAGTGGGCTCCGAGGTGCGCGACGCCTTCACCACGGCGGCCCCGCAGGCCGCAGCCTGTTTCAGGCCCCTGCCGGAGGGCAAATGGCTGGCGGACTTGCCGGCCCTGGCCCGCCAGCGCCTGCAGGCCGCGGGGGTTGCGCAGGTTTATGGCAACGACAGCAGCCCTGCCTGGTGCACCGTGGGCAACCCCTCACGGTTCTTTTCCTACCGGCGGGACCGTGTCAGCGGCCGCCAGGCTGCCTGCATCTGGCTGGAGTGAGGCCTGTCGTTCGGCGGCCTCCCGCGCCCGGATGGCGCGCTTGCGCGCCGGCGTGCCCATGAAATAGAGCAGCAGCCCGACCGGAAGCAGCCCGTACAGCAGGAAAGTGAAAACCGCGCCCAGCACGGTGCCGTTGCTGTTGGTGGCCTCGGCCACGCTCATCATGAGGGCCACATACAGCCAGCCGATGGGAATGAGGTACATAGGGTTTCCGATTGAGGTGTGTCAGGATATCGAAGGACTTATCCTGACATACTACGTTGCAAGATGTGTTCTATTAAAGGGTAACGTTGTGACGCAGAACGCTTCCGATTTCTGGACCCAGGCGGCCCATCAGTTCCAGCAATCCATGACGGACAGCTGGGCCCACGCCCTGCAGTCGTTTCAGGCCATAGACCTGGGGGGCGCGGGCTCCGCGGCGTCGGGTTGCAAACCTCCCGAGATCCGCTTTGCGCCGGACAAGCTGCAGGCTCTGCAGCAGCAGTACCTGCAGGACGCGTTCGGCCTGTTCAGCCAGGGGTTTGCCGCACCGGTGCCGGGTTCGGACCGGCGCTTTGCCGACGCGGCCTGGAACAGCAACCCCCTGGCAGCCTTTTCCGCGGCCGTGTACCTGCTCAACGCCCGCACCCTGATGGGGCTGGTCGACGCCGTGGAAACCGACCCCAAGACCCGCAACCGCATCCGTTTTGCCGTGGAGCAGTGGATGGCGGCTGCCGCCCCCAGCAACTTCCTGGCCTTCAACGCCGAGGCACAGAAGCTGGCCGTGGAGACCCAGGGCGAAAGCATTGCCAAGGGCCTGCACAACTTGGTGCACGACCTGCGCCAGGGCCATGTCTCCATGACCGACGAGAGCCTGTTCGAGGTAGGCCGCAACGTGGCCACCACCGAAGGGGCGGTGGTGTTTGAAAACCCGTACTTCCAGCTCATCGAATACAAGCCGCTTACTGCCAAGGTCTACGAGAAGCCCTTCCTGCTGGTGCCGCCGTGCATCAACAAGTTCTACATCCTGGACCTGCAGCCTGAGAACTCGCTGGTGCGCTACGCCGTGGAGCAGGGCCACCGCACCTTCGTGGTGAGCTGGCGCAACCCGGATGCCTCGCTGGCGCAGGCCACCTGGGACGACTACATTGAGCACGCGGTCATCAAGGCTATTTCCGTGGTGCGCGAGATCAGCGGCGCCCCGGCCATCAATGCCCTGGGCTTCTGCGTGGGCGGCACCATGCTGGGCACGGCACTGGCCGTGCTCGCGGCACGGGGCGAGCAGCCGGTGGCCAGCGCCACCCTGCTGACGTCGTTCCTGGACTTTTCCGACACCGGTGTCCTGGATGTCTTCATCGATGAAGCCTTCGTGCAGTACCGCGAGAAGGAAATGGGCCACGGAGGCCTCATGAAGGGCAAGGACCTGGCTTCCACCTTCAGCTTCCTGCGGCCCAACGACCTGGTGTGGAACTACGTGGTGGGCAACTACCTCAAGGGCGAAACACCCCCCCCGTTTGACCTGCTGTACTGGAACTCCGACAGCACCAACCTGCCCGGCCCCTGGTACGCCTGGTACCTGCGCAACACCTACCTGGAAAACAACCTGGTCAAGCCCGGCGCCGCCACCGTGTGCGGGCAGAAGATCGACCTGGGCCGGGTGGACATCCCCGTCTACATCTACGGCTCGCGGGAAGACCACATCGTGCCCATTGGCGGCGCCTACGCCTCCACCCAGGTACTGCCGGGCAAGAAACGCTTTGTCATGGGGGCCTCGGGCCACATTGCCGGGGTCATCAACCCGCCGGCCAAGAACAAGCGCAGCCACTGGATTCGCAGCGACGGCAAATTCCCCAAAACCCATGCCGCCTGGCTGGACGGGGCTGTGGAGCACCCCGGCAGCTGGTGGACGGATTGGGCACATTGGCTCAAGAGCCATGCCGGCAAGCAGGTCGCGGCACCCAAGACCTACGGTAAGGGAAAATACAAGGCTTTGCAGCCGGCACCTGGCAGCTATGTCAAGGTCCGCGCCTGAGCCCTTTTAGTTATCGCATCCCTGGAGAGAAGCATGGAAGACATCGTTATCGTTTCAGCCGCCCGTACCGCCGTGGGCAAGTTCGGTGGCACCCTGGCCAAGACCCCGGCCACTGACCTGGGCGCTGCCGTCATCAAGAGCCTGCTGGAACGCACCGGCCTGGCCCCCGAACAGGTGGGTGAAGTGATTCTGGGCCAGGTGCTGGCCGCGGGCGTGGGCCAGAACCCGGCCCGCCAGTCCCTGATCAAGAGCGGGCTGCCGCAGGAGACGCCGGCGCTGACCATCAACGCCGTGTGCGGCTCCGGTCTCAAATCCGTCATGCTGGCCGCGCAGGCGGTCGCCTACGGTGACAGCGAGATCGTGATTGCCGGCGGTCAGGAAAACATGAGCGCCAGCCCGCATGTGCTGCTGGGCTCGCGCGACGGCCAGCGCATGGGCGACTGGAAGATGGTTGACTCCATGATTGTCGATGGCCTGTGGGACGTCTACAACCAGTACCACATGGGCATCACTGCCGAGAACGTGGCCAAGAAGTACGGCATCACCCGCGAGATGCAGGATGCCCTGGCGCTGGCCAGCCAGCAGAAGGCGGCCGCCGCACAGGACGCCGGCAAGTTCAAGGACGAGATCGTGCCGTTCAGCATTGCGCAGAAGAAGGGCGACCCGCTGGTGTTTGCGGCCGACGAGTACCTCAACCGCAAGTCCACAGCCGAGGCGCTGGCAGGCCTGCGCCCGGCGTTTGACAAGGCCGGTGCGGTGACGGCGGGCAACGCCTCCGGCATCAATGACGGCGCGGCTGCCGTGATGGTGATGACGGCCAAGAAGGCTGCCGCCCTGGGCCTGACGCCCATGGGACGCATTGCCAGCTTTGCCACCAGCGGACTGGACCCGGCGCTGATGGGCATGGGCCCGGTGCCGGCGTCGCAAAAGGCGCTGGCCCGTGCCGGCTGGAAGGCCCAGGACCTGGACCTGCTGGAAATCAACGAGGCCTTTGCCGCCCAGGCCTGCGCCGTGAACAACGCGATGGGCTGGGACACCAGCAAGGTCAACGTCAATGGCGGCGCCATTGCCATTGGCCACCCGATTGGCGCGTCCGGTTGCCGCATTCTGGTCACCCTGCTGCACGAAATGCAGCGTCGCGATGCGAAGAAGGGGATTGCCAGCCTGTGCATCGGCGGTGGCATGGGCGTGGCCCTGACGATCGAGCGCTGAGCGCCAAACATGGAGGGGCGGGGCGGTGCCGCAGGGCGGTTCGCCCCGCGAGGTTTCAAGCAAGAAAACAACGAGGAGTCAAACATGAGTCAAAAAGTAGCCTACGTGACCGGTGGCATGGGTGGCATCGGTACCGCCATTTGCCAGCGCCTGTTCAAGGAGGGATTCAAGGTGGTGGCTGGCTGCGGCCCGACCCGTGACCACGGCAAATGGATCGCCGAGCAGGCGGCATTGGGATACACCTTCTACGCCTCGGTGGGCAATGTGGGCAACTGGGATTCCACCGTCGAGGCGTTCACCAAGACCAAGGCCGAGCACGGGACCATTGACGTGCTGGTGAACAACGCCGGCATTACCCGCGACCGCATGTTCCTGAAAATGTCCCGCGAAGACTGGGACGCCGTGATCGAGACCAACCTCAACAGCATGTTCAACGTCACCAAGCAGGTGGTGGCGGACATGGTGGAAAAAGGCTGGGGCCGCATCATCAACATTTCATCGGTCAACGGCGAAAAGGGCCAGGCCGGACAAACCAACTATTCGGCGGCCAAGGCTGGCATGCACGGCTTTACCATGGCGCTGGCGCAGGAGCTGGCCTCCAAGGGCGTGACGGTCAACACCGTCAGCCCCGGCTACATCGGCACGGACATGGTCAAGGCCATCCGGGAAGACGTGCTGGCCAAGATCGTGGCGACCGTGCCCGTCAAGCGCCTGGGCGAGCCCAGCGAGATTGCTTCCATCATTGCCTGGCTGGCATCCAACGAAGGGGGTTACTCCACCGGCGCGGATTTCTCGGTCAACGGCGGCTTGCACATGGGCTGACGGACCTGGCCGGTACTGCGTCCCATTGCCCCATGGCTGAAATCCTGACAGTCACCATCAACCCGGCGCTGGACGTGTCGGCCAGCACCGCGCAGGTGCGCCCGGCCCACAAGCTGCGCTGCCAGCAGGTGCAGCGGCACCCGGGGGGCGGTGGGGTGAATGTGGCACGCGTGCTGCATCGCCTGGGGGCCCGGGTGTCCGCGCTCTACACCCTGGGAGGCTCAACCGGCCAGATGCTGGCGACGCTGCTGGGCGAGGAGGGCGTGTCCGGTCTGCCGGTGCCCATTGCCGGGCACACCCGCGAGAGCTTCACGGTGGCGGAAAGCAGCAGTGCGCAGGAGTACCGGTTTGTGTTGCCAGGGCCTACCCTGTCGGCGCCCGAGTGGCAGGCCTGTCTGGACCGTGTGGCGGCCCTGCACCCTGTACCCGGCTTCGTGGTGGGTAGCGGCAGTCTGCCGCCTGGCGTGCCGGACGATTTTTATGCCCGCCTGGGCCAGTGGGCGCGGGCCGCGGGCGCACGGCTGGTGGTGGATACATCCGGTCCGGCGCTGGCCAAGGCGCTGGAGCAGGGGGTTTTCCTGGTCAAGCCCAGCCTGCGGGAAATCCGCGACCTCACCGGACGCACGCTGGGCACCATGGGTGAATTGCAGCATGCGGCGCAGGACTGGATACGGGCGGGCCGCGCCGAAGTGGTGGTGGTTTCGCTGGGCGAACAGGGGGCCCTGCTCGTCACGGCCGGCGAATGCGTGTTTGCGCCGCCCCTGCCCGTGACCGTGGTCAGTGCCGTGGGGGCTGGGGACAGCTTTGTTGCCGGCATGGTCTGGGCGCTGGCAGCCGGCCAGGATGTGGTGCAGGCGTTTCGCTACGGTGTGGCCTGCGCCAGCGCCGCGCTGATGAGTTCGGGAACCGGCCTGTGCGCTGCGGACGACGTGCACCGGCTTGTCGCGCAGGTTCAATGCCAGCAGATTGTGTCCGGGTATGCTATCTAGCGCGGAAACGGTGGGTTTGAATAACAAAGGCAACCGCAGAGTGGCCTGGTGTCTGGGTTCGTTGGTAAGCGGTATATGAAGAGTGAAGCGTTCGAGTTGATTGACGTGGCCCAGTTGCGGGTCGGCATGTTCGTGGACCTGGGCGTGGGGTGGATGGCGCATCCCTTTCCCACCGGCAGTTTCCGGATCACCTCGGAGCGCCAGCTCGCCATCATTGCCGGACTCGGCCTGGGGCAGGTGCGGCACTACATGGGGAAAAGCGACCCCGATTCGCTGATTCCCGTGGACACCAAGTCGCCCCAGGACGCCGCCGACGTGGAGGCCGCATTGGCCGCACGGCAGCGGGAACTCGATGCGCGTGAACAGCGTGCCCGGCTGCTGCGCGCCCAGCAGCGCAGCCTGGCCGTGTGCGAGCGCCGCTTTGGCGAGGCCATGCACCAGTACCGCAACACCCTCAAGCAGGTGCAGGCCTACCCCAAGATGGCGGCCAACCAGTGCCAGGCCATGGTGCGCGGTTTCGTTCAGGAAATGCTGGCCGACGGCGAATCCGCCATCCGGCTGCTGAGCGAGGCTGCGGGCGAAAAATCGTCCATGCACTCGGTCAACGTCACCGTCCTCTCGCTCCTGTTGGGGCGCGCCATGGGTATGCACCAGAGCGATCTGGTCGACCTGGGCATGGCGGCCTTCCTGCATGACATCGGCAAGGTGCATTTGCCCGAACACGTGCGCTGGCTGGGGGAAACGCCCGCCGCGGCGGACTACAGGCGCTACCAGGAGCATGTGGAGCAGGGCGTGCAGATGGGCGAAACCATGGACCTGGCCCGGGGTGCCCTGCTGGCCATGGCGCAGCACCACGAGCTGGTGGACGGCAGTGGCTTTCCCTGCCAGATTGAGGGCGCGGGCATGACTGCGGGCGCCCGTATCCTGGCGCTGGTGAACCGCTACGACAACCTGTGCAACCCCAGTCGTCCCAGCGTGGCCATGACGCCGCACGAGGCGCTGGCGCTCATCTTTGCGCAGCTCAAGTCCCGTTATGACGCAGCCACCCTGAGTGCGTTCATCCGCATGATGGGGGTCTATCCCCCCGGGTCGGTGGTGCAGCTGCTCGATGACCGGTATGCCCTGGTGGTATCGGTCAACTCGGCGCGGCCCCTCAAGCCCCGCGTCATCGTGCACGAGCCGGCCGTTCCCAGCCACGAGGCGCTGATCCTGGACATGGAGAGCACCCCCCATGTCAGCATCCGCCGCAGCGTCAAGCCGACGAGCCTGCCCAACGCGGCGCTGGAGTACCTTGCGCCACGCCAGCGCATTTCCTACTTCTTTGAACGCTCGGTGGACTCGCATATGCGAGAGACCCACGCATGACCGCCTTTGGGTGGACCAACCTGCTCGACGGCATGCTGGAGGCCGTCTGGGTGGTTGACCCCCAAAGCTTGCGTATCCTGGCGGTCAACCAGGTGGCCTCCACGCTGGTGGGAATGGCCAGCAGCGATCTGGTGGGCAAGCCCGCCATCGAGTTGACCGCTACGCCCGAGGATTTGTATTTCTGGGAAGACGTGGCGGCGGGGCTGACGGATTTCATCCAGTCCCATACCCTGCTGCGATGTGCCGACGGGGTTGCGGTGCCCGTGGAGCGCCGGGTGAGCCGGGTATGGCTGAACCCGCAGGAGCCGGTATTCCTGGTGGGCTTGCGCGATCTGCGGCCCCAGCAGCGCACCGAAAGCGAGCTGGAGCTGCGCCTGGCGGAGTTGCGGGCCACGCTGGAGTCCACGGGGGACGGCATTCTGGTGACCGACCTGACGGGTGCCGTGCGCAACTTCAACCGGCACTTCGCGCAGTTGTGGGACATTCCGCCGGCCGTTCTGGAGTCCGGTGACCACCGGGCGCTGCATGCGCACCTGGCAGCCTGCGTGCAGGATCCCGTGGCGTACCAGAAGCGCCTGCACCAGATCAACGGGGAACTGCTGCTGGAGGCCACCGATGTCCTGCAGTTGCGGTCTGGCCGCGTGCTGGAGCGCGTCACCCTGCCGCAGTATGGCCGGGGCCGCGCCCTGGGGCGGGTGTACTCCTTCCGCGACATCACCCGGCAGGTGGAAGACCAGACGCGTTTGCGATTGGCCGCCAAGGTGTTTGATTTCAGCCCGGACGCCGTGTTCATCACCAACGCGGCGTTCGAGATCGTGCAGGTCAATCCGCACTGTGAACGGTTGACGGGTTGCCCGCAGGCACAGCTGGTGGGCAGCTCGGCCCGCACGCTGTTCCATGACCCACAGCAACCCGACTTCTTCAACCAGGTGGAGCTGGGGCTGGCCATCAACGGTCTGTGGTCGGGCGAGGTCTGGCGCATGGTGAACGAGCGGCCCTGCGCCGTGGAGCTGTCCTGGGTGGCCCTGCGCGACGAGCTGGGCGACGTGCAGCACACGGTGGCGTTCTTCAAGGATCTCACCGAGCGCTTGGAGGCACAGAAACGCATCGAAACCCTGGCCTACACCGACGCACTCACGGGTCTGCCCAACCGGCTGATGCTGGGCCAGCAGATGGCCTGCGCCCTGCGCATGGCGTTGCGCAACGGTGGCACATTTGCCGTTCTCTTCATTGACCTGGACCGTTTCAAGCAGATCAATGATTCGCTGGGCCATGCCTTTGGCGACCGGGTGCTGGTGGAGGTGGCCGAACGCATCAAATCCAGCCTGCGGGAGGTGGACACGCTGTGCCGCCTGGGCGGTGACGAGTTTGTCGGCTACCTGCCGGATGCCGATGCGCTGGGCGCCGAGGTGGTGGCAAGGCGCATTCTGCAGGCGATGGCCCAGCCGTTCCAGATCGAGACCATGACCTTCTCGCTGGGGTGCAGCATCGGGGTGGCGATGGGCCCCGAAGACGGCAACACGCCCGACGACCTCATCCAGTGCGCCGACACCGCCATGTACCGCGTGAAGGATCGCGGCCGTGGCAATTTCCGGTTCTACCAGCCCCAGATGAACGTGGACCTGTTCTCGCGCATGAAGATGGACCATGCCATGCGCCTGGGCCTGGAGCAGGGGCTGTTCAGGCTGCACTACCAGCCCCAGGTGTCGCTGTCCGATGGGCGGCTGCAGGGTGCCGAGGCGCTGCTGCGCTGGAACGATGCCGAGCTGGGCCAGGTGCCGCCCGGTGTCTTCATTCCGTTGGCAGAGGAGTCGGGTTTCATCATTCCCATTGGCAACTGGGTCATGGGCGAGGCGGTGCGCCAGGCGGCCCGCTGGCAGCAGGCCGGGCAGCCGGTGGTGGTTTCGGTCAACGTGTCGGCCCTGCAGTTTCAGCAGACCGACTTTGTCGCCGGTGTGGACCTGGCCATTCGCAGCGCTGGCCTGAATCCGGCCCTGCTGGAACTCGAACTCACGGAGTCGATCCTGCTCAAGGACGCCAACGAGGCGCTGGCCCGCCTGCATGCCCTGGCGGCACTGGGGGTGAGTCTGGCCATTGACGACTTCGGCACGGGCTACTCCAGCCTGGCGTACCTCAAGCGCTTCCCGATTTCCAAGCTCAAGATCGACCGCACCTTCGTGATGGGTCTGCCGCAGGACGAGAGCGACCGCGCCATTGTGGAGGCCATTGTGGCCATGGCGCGCGCCCTCAAGCTCAAAGTGGTGGCCGAAGGGGTGGAAACCGCCGCGCAGCACGATTACCTGCAGGGTCTGTCCTGCGACTCGTACCAGGGCTTCCTGTGCGCACCGGGTCTGCCGGCGCCGGAGTTTGAGGCGCTGCTCTCCAGCGCCCTCGTGCCGGACAGCACGTACTAGCCGCGCAGGCCCTTCCACAGCATGTAGGCGGCCAGGCTGTACAGCAGCACGGCAAACACCCGCTTGAGCTGGGCCACCGGCAGGCGGTGCGCGGTGCGGGCGCCCAGCGGCGCCGTGAGCACGCTGCAACTGGCAATGACGACCAGGCCCGGCAGCCAGACATAGCCCAGCGCGCCGCTAGGCAGGCCTGCAACGGCCGTGCCGCTGACCACATAACCTACGGTGTTGGCCAGCGCAATCGGAAAACCCAGCGCCGCACTGGTCGCCACCGCGTTGACGATGGCAACGTTGTGCGCCACCATGAACGGCACGCTGATGAAGCCGCCGCCCGCGCCCACCAGGCCCGACAGGAAACCGATGAGGCTGCCCGTTGCCAGTTGCCCGGCCGTGCCCGGCATCTGCCGCCCGGGCCTGGGTTTGCGGTCCAGGAACATCTGGGTGGCGGAGAAACTGACAAAGAGGGCGAAGACGATGGCGAGCGTGGTGCCCTTGAGCAGCGCGAAAACACCCGCCCCGGCGATGGCGCCCCCCAGTACGATGCCCGGGGCAAGCCCCTTGACGATGTTCCAGCGCACGGCGCCGCGCTGGTGGTGGGCGCGCACGCTGGAAACCGAGGTGAACATGATGGTGGCCATGGAGGTTGCAATGGCCATCTTGACTGCCAGGTCGGCTGAGACGCCCTGCGCCGACAGAATGAGGGTCATGAATGGACCAATCAGCATGCCGCCGCCAACGCCCAGCAAGCCCGCCAGAAAACCGGTGACCAGGCCGAGTGCGGCCAATTCGACGATCAGGAGGGGGGTGGGCATGGGGAATAAGGTGTCTGCGAATGCCACCGGACCGGCATCCTGAACCGGGGGTTCAGGTGGGCGAGGTCAGCACCAGCTTTGGGTTCATCTGACGCGAGATGATCACGCTAGCAGGGCAATGTTCCAAGCCCGGGCTCAATGAGCATTGGTTCAAGGAAATATAAAGCCCGGCATGCACCGCAGACACTGCCGATTGTAGGCGCAACGGCCCGCGGCGTGTGGGTGCGCGGTGTGCGTTACAGCAGGCGGCCGTCTTCGCCCAGGGCCAGGTCCAGCCGCTCCATCAGGGAGAGCAGCTGTCCGTTGGCGTCGCCGGTCGGCACGCTGGCGGGGGCGGCCTCGGCGGCGGGTGCTGCCGGTGCGGGTGGCTGGTCGGCCACGTCGAAAGCCAGATTCAGCGCCGCCAGCACCGCGATGCGGTCGCGCGCGCGCACCTTGCCGGCGTCGCGAATCTTGCACATGGCGGTGTCCACGCGTTCCACGGCTTCGAGCAGGCGGGCTTCGCCGCCCTCGGGACAGCCCAGCAGGTAGCTCTGTCCCATGATTTGAACTTCAAGCTGTTTCATGGTGTGTCTTTGGGCGTTGCGGCCGCTTCGGGCAGTTTGTCCAGCAAGGCGTCGACCCGTGCACGGGCCGCGCCCAGGCGCGATTTGAGGGTGTCACGCTCCTGCGTCAGGGCTTCCACCTGGCGGGTGAGCAGGGCGTTGGTGCGCTGCAGTTCGTCGTAGCGCACCAGCAGGCGCTCAACGCGCTCGGCAATTTGGTCGATGTGGGTCGGATTCGCCATAGATTGCGCATTGTAGGGTTTGCGCAAGCCAGAGCGGCGTAAAATGCGCGGGTTGGTGCTCGCGGTGTGGTTCACACACCGCAGTTCAACGGGAAGCAGGAGGGAGACGCTGTCGCCAGCCAACCTAACCTGCGCTGCCCCCGCAACGGTAAGTGGACGAATCCCCGCGATTTCGCTCCCATCACAGCCACTGAGCGTTTTGAACACGCGCTTGGGAAGGCGATGGGAGTTGCTCCACCAGCCCGGATACCGGCCAACGAGGTGGAGGTGCGCTGTGCGCACCGCTGTAGTGCTCATGCCCAGGCGGGGAAGCCAGGGAGAGTTTCCAGTCGGGTTTTTTTCCATGAAATTGTGTCCAGTCCGCGTGCGTTCATACGCCGTTACCGTAGTTTTGTCTGCGTGGTTTTCCGCGCAGGCGCAAGTGGCATCTCCTGTGATGCTGAAAGAGGTGGTGGTTACCGCGACCCGGGTCGCGCAGCCGTTGAGTGACCTGGTGGCCGATGTCACCATCGTGGACCGTGATGCCATCGAGCGCAGTGGCGTGTCCGGCGTGGGGGATGTGCTGCGTCGCCTGCCGGGCGTCGAGATGGTCCGCAATGGCGGAATCGGTGGCACCACCAGCATCTACCTTCGCGGTGCCGAAACGCGGTTCACGGCGGTGTACGTCGATGGCGTGCGAGTGGATTCGCAATCGACGGGCGGAGCCAGCTGGGAAGGCCTGCCGCTGGCGCAGATCGACCGCATCGAAGTACTGCGCGGCCCCGCCGCAGCGGTGTATGGCTCGGACTCGCTGGGCGGGGTGATCCAGATCTTCACCCGCAAGGGCGAAGGCGCTTTCTCGCCCTTTGTGGCAGTGGGGGCCGGCACCTATGGCACGAGCTCCCTGAACATGGGGTTCAGTGGCGCCACCAGCGAGTGGGACTACGCACTGGGTGCTGCCGCCGAAAGCAGCCGTGGGTACAACTCGCGCTCGACGGCAACTGCCAACCCCGATGACGACGGCTACCGCAACCAGTCGGGCAACCTGCGGGTCGGGCTCAATGTAAGTCCCCAGCACCATCTGGAGGGTACGCTGCTGTACAGCGACCTGACGTCGCAGTACGACAGCTCGCCCACCAAGGACGACCTGAGTCTGCATCTGTTGCAAACCACGGGCTTGAACTGGAAAGGGCGCTGGAGCGATGCCTACAGCACCACCGTGAGCGTGACGGATACGCTGGACCGCTACCAGACAACGCCCAGCGTCTACCTGTCCACCACCCGGCTGCGGGGCTACCTGTTCCAGAACGAATACCGCCAGGGCAATCACCTGCTCACGGGCGCACTGGAGCGGCGCGAGGACAACCTGAACAATGCCAGCACGGCACCCCGGGATACCAGCCGCTCCCAGAATGCGCTGGCCCTGGGATATGGCTGGCGCGGCTCCCTGCACACGGTGCAACTCAATGTGCGGCAAGACCAGGACAGCGAGTTCGGCGCGCAAAACACCGGCAGTGCGGCCTGGGGGCTGGCCCTGACGCCCCAGTGGCGGGCCACGGCTTCGGTCGGAACGGCATTCCGCGCACCGACCCTGTTCCAGCGCTTCAGCACCTACGGCACGCCGGATCTGCAACCCGAGAGCAGCCGCAACGTGGAGCTTGGCGTGCGCTACGCCCAGGGAAACAGCCTGTTTTCCGTCACCACCTACCTCAACCGGGTGAGCAATCTGATCACCTACGTGTCGGGCAACGGCAGCTGTGCCAACGGCCAGGCTTCGGTGCCACTGCTGTCCCGGGGCTGCTATGCCAATACGGCCGAGGCCCAGTACCGGGGCGTGACCTTTGCGGCCGAGCACACGCTGGGGGCGTACCAGTGGCACGGCTCACTGGACCTGCAGGACCCCCGTGATAGCATCACCGGCAAGCTGCTGGCCCGCCGCGCCACCCACCATGCGGTGGTTGGCGTGGACACCCGCCTCGGCAACTGGACGGTCGGTGCGGATATGGAGTTGTCGGCTTTGCGCTATGACGACGCGGCCAACACCACGGTTTTGCCGGCCTATGCCATTCTCAACCTCTCGGCGCAGAAACGTCTGGCCCACGACTGGACCTTGCTGCTGCGCGTGGACAATGCCAACGATGCGGTGTACCAACTCGCCAACACCTATGTCACTCCGGGCCGCAGCCTGTATGTGAACCTGAAGTGGGCGCCCTGAGCCCCGCACCCGGATTGCCATGACCTCTACCGTTTCCTGCCCCGCCATCCTGATCGCTGCCCCGGCCTCCGGCCAAGGCAAGACCACCATCACCTCGGCGCTGGCGCGCCTGCACACGCGCCAGGGGCGCCGGGTGCGGGTGTTCAAGTGCGGGCCGGACTTTCTGGACCCCTACTGGCACACCCTGGCCAGCGGTGCGCCGGTGTACCAGATGGACCTGTGGATGACGGGTGAGGCTGATTGCCGTGCCCGCCTGCATGCGGCCGCGCAGGAGGCGGACCTCATCATCGTGGAAGGCGTCATGGGCCTGTTCGATGGCGAACCCAGTGCGGCGGACCTGGCGCAGCGCTTTGGCCTGCCGGTGCTGGCGGTGGTGGACGCCTCCAGCATGGCGGGCACCTTTGGCGCCCTGGCCTTTGGCCTGCAGCACTACAGCCCCAACATGCCCTGGGCCGGGGTGCTGGCCAACCGCGTGGCCAGTGCGCGCCATGCCGACATGCTGGCGCGCAGCGTGCGCGACCCGGCGCATTACATGGGTGCCGTGATGCGCAACGCGGCCATGACCCTGCCCGAGCGGCACCTGGGTCTGACCGTGGCCAGCGAGGTTTCGGATGCCATGGAACGGCTGGATGCGGCAGCCGACGCACTGGCCGCCACGCCGCTGGGGCAGATGACGCTGGACGATCTGCAGCGCTGGGCTGTGGACTTTGCGGCTCCTGTGGTGGGGTCGGAAGGCTCGGCGGCAGAGTGTTCTGCTCCGTGTCCCTCGCCCGCGTTGCGGGCTCCTCCTTTACCTGCGCAGAACACTCTGCCACCGAACCTTCCTGCATTGCACGGCAAAACCATTGCCGTGGCACGCGATGCCGCCTTCTGCTTCATCTACGCTGCCAACCTCGACACCCTGCGAGCGCTGGGTGCCGAGCTGGTGTTCTTCTCGCCCCTGGCGGATGCCGCATTGCCGCCGTGCGACGCGCTGTGGATTCCGGGGGGCTACCCCGAGCTGCATGCCCAGACCATCGCCGCCAACACCGCGCTGCGCGCCAGTCTGGCCGCGCACATCGCCGCCGGCAAGCCGGTGTGGGCCGAGTGCGGCGGCATGATGGCGCTGTTTGATACGCTGGTGACGGTGGACGGTGCGCGCCATGCGCAGTGGGGGCTGTTGCCCGGTGAGGTCACCATGCACAAGCGCCTGGCCGCGCTGGGACCGCAGCAGCTGCGCCTGTCCCGCGGCACGCTGCGCGGCCACACCTTCCACTATTCGACCACGGCCACCCCGTTGCAGGCCAGTGTGCGCACCGCCCGCCCGGACAGCGACCCGCTGCCCGACGACGGCGAGGCGGTCTGGCAGCAGGGCGCGGTGCGCGCCAGTTATTTCCACGCCTGGTTCCCATCGTGCCCCGAGGCCGTGGTGGAACTGTTTACGGCACCACAGGACGGCGTGGCATGAAGCAGAACCTGCTGGATTTCCCCCTCGGGCCGCAGCGCATGGTCTGCATGACCGAGGAAACCACCGAGTGGCTGTACTTGCTGGGGCAGGAGGCGCGCATCGTCGGCATCTCGGGTTACACCGTGCGGCCGCGCCGGGCGCGCGACGAGAAGCCGCGGGTGAGCGCCTTTACCAGCGCCAAGATCGACAAGATTCTGGAGCTGCAGCCCGACTGCGTGCTGGGCTTTTCCGACATGCAGGCCGACATCGCGGCGGACCTGGTGCGCCGCGGCGTGCAGGTCACCATCTTCAACCAGCGCAGTGTGGCCGAGATTTTTTCCATGCTCTACCAAGTGGCGGCCATGGTGGGGCAGGGGCCGCAGGGGCTGGAGCGCATCGCCGCCATGCAGGCTCAGCTGGGTGCCATCGAAGCAGCCGTGGCCCAGCGTGTGGCCGCCGGCGCTCGGCGCCCCAAGGTGTACTTCGAAGAATGGGACGTTCCCCCCATCAGTGCCATCCGCTGGGTGTCGGAATTGCTGGGTATTGCGGGTGGCGACGACTGTTTTCCCGAACTGGCGCAAGAGCGTGCGGGCAAGCAGCGCATCATTGCCGACAGCGGAGAAACAGTGCGCCGCAACCCCGACATCGTCATCGGTTCCTGGTGCGGCAAGAAGTTCCGCCCGGATGCCGTGGCCGCACGCGACGGCTGGCAGGCGGTGAATGCGGTGCGCCACGGCCAGCTGTTCGAAATCAAGTCCTGCGACATCCTGCAGCCCGGCCCGGCGGCGCTGACTGACGGTGTGGCGCAGCTGCATGCCATCGTCACCCGCTGGATGGATGCGGACCAGCAAGGAGCTTTCGCATGACGATCCGCACCGTCGCCCGCAGCGAACTGATCCTGGGTGGCCAGAAAAGCGGCAAATCACGCCGCGCCGAGCTGCTGGCCCGCCAGTGGCTGGACGCATCCAGCGAGCACCGCGCCGTGCTGATTGCCACCGCCCAGCCCTGGGACGACGAAATGCGCCAGCGCATCGCCCGCCACCAGGCCGACCGCGCCCAGCGCGTGCCCGGTATGCAGACGGTGGAAGAGCCGTTGGCGCTGGCCGAGGCCATTGCGCGCCACAGCAACGCCCAGACGCTGGTGGTGGTGGATTGCCTGACGCTGTGGCTCACCAATTGTCTGATGCCAGCAAATTGCGAACACAATCAGCCGCCAGCCTCCGTGGAACCTGCGCAGATAGCTACGCTTTTGATAGCAATCGCGCAGGCGCCCGGTCCGGTGGTGTTGGTGGGCAACGAGATTGGCCTGGGCGTCATCCCCCTGGGGCGCGAGGTGCGCGCCTTTGTCGATGCGCTGGGGCGGCTGAACCAGGACGTGGCCGGCGCCTGCCAGCGCGTGACGCTGATGGCCGCCGGATTGCCCTTGACCTTGAAAGAAGCAACGTGAACCACCCAACCTTCAGCGGACTCCTCCGCAGGCTTGTGCTTCTGCTGGTAGGCGCAGTGCCAGGGCATTTTGCTCCGTGTCCCCCGCCCGCGTTGCGGGCTCCTCCTTTACCTGCGCAAAACACCCTGGCACTCCGCCTGCTGGCGGCGTTGTTTGTTGCGTTCGCCTTCGCAGGCGCGGCACACGCCCTGCAAATCGTGGACGACCGGGGCGTGACCATCACGTTGCCGGCCCCGCCCCAGCGCATCGTCAGTCTGCTGCCCTCACTGGCCGAGACAGTGTGTGCGCTGGACCAGTGCCAGCGCCTGGTGGGCGTGGACCGCTATTCGGTCTACCCGGAAAGCCTGCGCAAGCTGCCCCAGGTGGGCGGTGGGCTGGACCCGAACATCGAGGCCATCGTGGCGCTGCGGCCCGATGTGGTGCTGATGTCCAAATCCTCGCGTGCCGGCGCCCGGCTGGAGGCGCTGGGCCTCAAGGTGGTGGCGCTGGAACCCAAGACCCATGCCGACGTGCGGCGCGTCACCCTGAAGATCGGGCAACTGCTGGAAGTGCCCGACGCCCAGCGCATCTGGCGCGCCATCGATGCCGGGGTGTCGGCCGCCGCCCAGTCGCTGCCGGCCTATGCGCGGGGTGTGCGGGTGTACTTCGAGGTGAACCAGGGGCCGTATGCCGCCAGTGAGTCCTCGTTCATTGGCGAGACGCTGACCCGCCTGGGCGTCAAGAATGTGGTGCCGGGCGCGCTCGGGCCGTTTCCCAAGCTGAACCCGGAATTCGTGGTGCGTGCCAATCCGGATCTGATCATGATCGGTCAGCGCAGCGTCGATGCCCTGCAGACCCGCCCGGGCTGGCAGAGCATCCGTGCGCTGCGGGAGCGGCGGGTGTGTGACTTTCCCGCCGACCAGGCTGACGTGCTGGTGCGCCCCGGACCGCGCATGGCCGAGGCCGCGCGCCTGATGGCCCGTTGCCTGGAGAGCAAGGCGCCAGGAGCCAAACCATGATGCAGCCGCGCGCCTGGTGGCTGCTGTGGGCCGGTGTGCTGGGTGCACTGGCGCTGACTGCGGTGGGCATCAGTGTGGGCAGTGCCGGTTTCGAGAACCTGCTGCAGCCGCTGCTGCATCCGGAGCTGGACCCCGGACGCGCCGCCATGGCGCAGCAGATCGTGTGGGAAATCCGCCTGCCGCGCACGCTTGGCGCCTGGGCTGCCGGCGCTCTGCTGGGGCTGGCCGGGGCCGTGGCGCAGGGCCTGTTTCGCAACCCGCTGGCCGATCCGTACCTGCTGGGCAGTGCCTCCGGTGCCTCGCTGGGCGTGGCGCTGGCGCTGGCCGCCCTGGGTGGGGGTGCTGGCATGCTGGGCGGCGCCAGCATGATGAACGGCAGCGTGCCGGTCAGCGTGTTTTCCAGCAGCGTGTGGGTGCGCCTGGGCCTGACCGGTGCGGCGTTCTGCGGCGCGGTGCTGGCGGTGCTGCTCACGCTGGTGCTCTCGCGCGGTGTGGGCCACACGCTGCGTCTGCTGCTGGCCGGTGTGGTGGTGGGTGTGGTGCTGGGAGCCATGACGCATCTGGTGCTGCTGTTCACGCCCGATTCGCTGCAGGCCATGCAGGCCTTCATGCTGGGCTCCACCGCCTTTGTGGGTTGGACCGCGGCGCTGCTGATGCTGGGTGTGTGGTGTGTGTGCGTGCTGGTGGCCTGGCTGCTGGCACGGGTGCTCGATGGCCTGAGCCTGGGCGACGCCACCGCCGTGAGTCTGGGCCTGCCGGTGGCGCCCATGCGCGCCGCGCTGGTGGCCGTGCTGGCGCTGGCCACGGGCAGCGCCGTGGCGCAGACCGGGCTGATTGCGTTTGTGGGCCTGGCTGCGCCGCATCTGGTGCGCTCGGTGGTCAAGACCACGCACGGCCACCTGATGTTGCTCTCCAGCCTGATGGGGGGCGTGCTGCTGATGGCCGCCGACACCCTGGCGCGCGGCCTGATTGCGCCGCAGGAACTGCCCGTGGGTGTGCTCACCGCGGTGTTGGGCGGCGGCTACCTGCTGTGGCTGATGCACCGTGGGCAGTCCCACGCAAGCGGGAGGGCGTGATGGTACAGACCCCGGTTACTCCTGAAAAGATAGCGCTGTCCGCAGATTCCGTGCGGGCCAGCCTCGGAAATGGCCCTGCAAAGACGGCCGTGCTGCACGGTGTGTCGCTGGACATTGCCGCAGGGCAGTGGACCAGCATCGTCGGGCCCAACGGCGCGGGCAAGTCCACGCTGCTCAAGGTGCTGGCCGGGGTGCTGCCCCACAGCGGCACGGTGCGCCTGTTCGGGCGCGACCTGCACAGCGTGCCCGGCCGCGAGCGCGCGCGCCAGCTCGCCTGGCTGGGGCAGAACGAAACCTCGGCCGATGACCTCACGGTGTGGGACGTGGCCATGCTGGGCCGCCTGCCGCACCAGCCTTGGCTCGCCACACCCAGCGCGGCCGACCGCGCGGCCGTGGAGCAGGCCCTGCGTGCTACCCAGGCCTGGGACTGGCGCTGCCGCGCGCTGGGGCAACTCAGCGGCGGCGAGCGCCAGCGCGTGCTGCTGGCCCGCGCCCTGGCGGTGCAGGCCCAGGTGCTGCTCATGGACGAGCCGCTGGCCAATCTGGACCCGCCGCACCAGGCCGACTGGCTGGCCGTGGTGCAGGCGCTGGTGGCGCAGGGCACCACCGTGGTGAGCGTGCTGCACGAGATCAGCATGGCCCTGCACGCCGACCAGATGGTGGTCATGGCTCAGGGCCGTGTCACCCACCATGGCGCCACGGCCGACACCCGCAGCCACCAGGCGCTGGTGGCGGTGTTTGACCAACGCATCAGCATCCATTCCATCGACGGCCAGTGGGTGGCCCTGCCACGCGTGGCCGCCCATTCGGCTTCTCCATCCTGACCGGGCATTCCCATGCAGATCGAAACACCCCCCAAAGAAAAACCCTACGAAAAAGCCGAGGGCGAGCGCCGCGGCATCGTCATCGTCAACACCGGCGACGGCAAGGGCAAAAGCACCGCCGCCTTCGGCTTGGCCCTGCGCGCGCATGGCCGCGGCAAGGCCGTCAAGATCTTTCAGTTCATGAAAGTGCCCAGTGCCCGCTTTGGCGAACACCGCATGTTCGAGCAGATCGGTATTCCCATCGAAGGGCTGGGCGACGGCTTCAGCTGGAAGAGCCAGGACCTGGAGCACAGCGCCCAGCTGGCGCGCGACGGCTGGGCCAAGGCCAAGGCCGCCATCCTCAGCGGCGACTACTTCATGGTCACGCTGGACGAAATCACCTACCCGCTGATCTATGGCTGGCTCCCTTTGGACGACGTGCTGGAAACCCTGAAGACCCGCCCCGGCCATGTGCACGTGGTGCTGACCGGGCGGCGCTGCCCGCCCGAGATCATTGCGCTGGCCGATACCGTGACCGAGATGACCATGGTCAAGCACGCGTTCAAGGCCGGCATACCCGCCCAGCGCGGCATTGAAGATTGAGGGAGCCCCGCCAAAGACGTAGCAAATCATGCCGTTTGTGCCCCGTTGGCGCCCAGGTGGCCCTGGCGGTTGGCGCAAAATCCCGTGCGCGCATGAGAATGCGCGGCTTAGCCGTAACCCACGGCGCCTTACTTGAACCGATACCCGGAGACCCAGAACATGTCCACAACCGTGAATGCTGCGCCCACTGAGCAGCCCCTGCATTTCCACGCGCCGCACAAATCTCCCGCTGCCCGCGCCACCGTGGCGCAGCGCGTCTGGAGCGTGGCCGAAATCGCCGCCTTGCTGGAATTGCCGTTCAACGACCTGATGTTCCAGGCCCAGACCGTGCACCGCGCCCACTTTGACGCCAACCTGGTCGAGCTGGCCACGCTGCTGTCCGTCAAGACCGGCGGATGCCCCGAAGACTGCGGCTACTGCCCGCAGTCGGTGCACTTTGACACCGGGGTCGAGGCCGGCAAGCTCATGGGCGTGGAGGCCGTGCGCGACGCCGCGCTGGCCGCCAAGGCTGCGGGTGCCACCCGTTTCTGCATGGGTGCCGCCTGGCGCGCGCCCAAGGACCGCGACGTGGAGGCCGTGGCCGAGCTGGTGAAAGCGGTGAAGGATACCGGCCTGGAAGCCTGCGCCACCCTGGGCATGCTCGACGAAGGCCACGCCGAAACCCTGCGCGATGCCGGGCTGGACTACTACAACCACAACCTCGACAGCGCGCCCGATTTCTATGGCGACGTCATCACCACCCGCGACTTCCAGGACCGCCTGGACACGCTGGTGCGCGTGCGCAATGCCGGCGTTTCGGTGTGCTGCGGCGGCATCGTGGGCATGGGCGAGTCGCGCCTGCAGCGCGCCGGCCTCATTGCCGAGTTGGCCAACCTGGCGCCGTACCCCGAGTCGGTGCCCATCAACCACCTGGTCAAGGTGGAGGGCACCCCGATGGCCAACCAGGCCGATCTGGACCCGCTGGAATTTGTGCGCACCATCGCCGTGGCCCGCATCACCATGCCCAAGGCGCGCGTGCGCCTGTCGGCCGGGCGCCAGAGCATGAGTGACGCCGTGCAGGCCCTGTGCTTTGTGGCCGGCGCCAATTCCATCTTCTACGGCGACAAGCTGCTGACCACGCCCAACCCCTGCGGCAACAGCGACATGGAGCTGCTGGACCGTCTGGGCCTCAAGACCGGCCAGCCCGTGCCGCGGGACTGAATGGCCTTGGAAGCCTTGGCCATGATTCTGCCGGCCGGAGGCGCCGCCTGATGCCGGGTGTGTTCGTTGCGGTGGGCGCGTTGCTGGTAGCCCTGGCGGTGGACCGCTGGTGGGGCGAGCCGCCGGTGCGCTGGCACCCGGTGGTGTGGATGGGCAACGCCCTGGAGCGCTGTGCGCCCTGGGTGCTGCCGTCCTCTGCGGCGCAGCCGGCAGACATGCGTGACTGGAAAGCCTTTGGCCGCGGCGCCGTGGCGTGGCTGGCGCTGGCCGTGCTGGTGGTGGCCGTGGCCGGGGTGGTGCAAGGCGCGCTGCTGCGGCTGCCCGACCTGCTGGCGGCCGTGCTGTTGGGTCTGGCGCTCAAGCCCCTGCTGGCCTGGCGCATGTTGCGCACCGAGGTGCTGGCGGTGGAGGCCGCCTTGCAGGATTCGCTGGAGCAGGGCCGCGAGCGCCTGGGCTGGCTGGTCAGCCGCGACGTGTCGCAGCTCACGGCAAGCCAGGTGCGCGAAAGCGCCATCGAATCCCTGGCCGAAAACCTCAACGACTCCGTGGTGGCGCCCCTGTTCTGGTTTGTGCTCCTGGGCCTGCCCGGCGCGGCGCTGTACCGCCTGGCCAACACGGCTGATGCCATGTGGGGCTACCGCGGTGTCTACCAGGGCCGCCGCTGGGAGTGGGCCGGCAAGTGGGCCGCGCGCGTGGACGACGGGCTGAGCTGGCTGCCTGCGCGCCTGACGGCGGCTGCCCTGGCGCTGGTGGGCGGAGGCGTGCCGCCCCGCGCCCTGGCGCGGGAAGCCGGCCACACCCCGTCACCCAACAGCGGCTGGCCCATGGCGGCCATGGCACTGGCCCTGGGGGTGTGCCTGCACAAACCCGGCGTCTATGCACTCAACCGGGCCGGGCGCGCGCCGCAAACGGCCGACACGGAGCGGGCCCTGCTTTTGGCAACAAATGGGCTTGTAGCGCTCGTATCCATTGCGTTGACAGCTATATTTTCAGTAGCACTCTTGCGTTATCTCGGGGGTAGCGCATGAACCGCAGCCTGCCATTGGCCACATCGGTGACGGCGCCCGCGGGGGGGCACGGCGGCCCTGACGCACTGGGCGTTCCGCAGCACGATTTTTCCACCAACAGCAACGCCTGCGGCCCGTGTCCGCAGGCGGTGGCGGCGTTGCAGGCCTGTGATCCCGGCCATTACCCCGACCCCACGTACACCGCCTTGCGCGCGCAGCTGGCGGACTTTCACGGTGTGGCAGCGTCGCGCCTGCTGCTGGCGGGCAGCGCCAGCGAGTTCATCTTCCGCGTCACCGCCTGGACGGCGCAGCAGGGCGGGCAGGCGGTGCAAGTGCCCGCGCATGCCTATGGCGACTACGCCCAGGCCGCGCGCGCCTGGGGCTTGTCGGTGGTCACGGCGGGCCCCGCGGGCCTGCAGTGGCTTGCCGATCCGTCCAGCCCGCTGGGCCAGACGTTGGACGCCGATAGCTTGCAACCGCCGGCCCCCGTGCGGGTGCTGGACTGCGCCTATGCGCCCCTGCGCCTGAGTGGCCATCCGGCGCTGGACGCCACCGCACGGGACGCCGTCTGGCAGATGTGGACGCCCAACAAGGCACTGGGCCTGACAGGGGTGCGCGCCGCCTATGTGATTGCCCCGCTGGGGGCGCAGGCGGCCGTGGCCGGACTCAACCGCCTGTGCGCCTCATGGCCGCTGGGTTCCCATGGCGTGGCACTGCTGCAGGCCTGGGTGCAGCCCGCGGTGCAGGACTGGCTGGCGCAGAGCCTGTGCACCTTGCAGACCTGGAAGACACGGCAGGTTGACCTGCTGGACAGTCTGGGCTGGGCCTGCCTGCCCAGCGAGAGCAACTTTTTCTGTGCCCGCCCGGCCCTGGCCCGTGGCGCGGACGACCTGGGCGCCTTGCTGACCCATCTGCGCGGCCAGGGCATCAAGTTGCGCGACGCCACCTCGTTCGGCCTGCCCGGCCTGGTGCGCGTGAGCGTGCAGTCGCCGGCGTCGCAAGACGCGCTGGCCGCGGGTGTGGCACAGTATTCCCTTCACTCTGCACGTCCGCAACTTACTGGAGAACGACCATGTATTTGATCGGTATGCGTTGGGCACGACGGCTGGTGCTGCTGGCAGCGCTGGGCGCGCTGGCCGGGGCCGCACTGGCACAGGACAAAGGCTGCGCGGTGCTGCTGCTGCACGGCAAGTGGGGCAACCCGCAGTTGCTGGGTTTCTTCGGGCGCCAGCTGGAGCCAACCTGCGCCACCCAGGCCATGGAGATGCCGTGGTCGCGGCGCCGTGGCTACGACCAACCGTATGCGGTGGCGCTGGGCGACATTGCGCAGCAGGTCAAGGTCTTTCGGGCCCAGGGCTACCGGCGCGTGCTGCTGGCGGGCCACAGCATGGGGGCCAATGCGGCGCTGGCCTACATGGCCGAGGTGGGTGATGTCGACGGCGTCATCGCCCTGGCGCCGGGGCACGCACCCGAGAGCAGTTACCGCCGGGGTATCGGCAAGGATGCCGTGGACCAGGCCCGCGAGCTGGTGGCTGCCGGCAAAGGCGACGAGATGCTGTCCATGGAAGACCTGAACATGGGGCAGCGGCGCAGCATGCGCATGAGCGCCCAGGTTTTGCTGAGCTACTTTGACCCCCAGGGTCTGGGCAACATGCCTGCCTCGGCCGCCCGTTTCAAGAAGCCGGTGCCCCTGCTGTGGGTGGCGGGCACACAAGACCCGCTCAATACCGGTGGCCCGGAACCCGTCTTCAGCCACGCCCCGGCCCATCCATCCAGTCAGTACCTGGTGGTGCAGGCCGACCACATGGGCACGCCCGACGTTGCCGCGCCCCAGGTGCTGGCCTGGATCAAGGCCTTGCCCTAGAAAACCGTTTCATGACACCTGCTTCTCCTTCCCGCCTGGCCTCCTGCGTGATGGTGCTGGGCACCACCAGCGGCGCGGGAAAAAGCTGGCTCACCACCGCCCTGTGCCGCTACTACGCGCGCCAGGGCCTCAAGGTGGCGCCGTTCAAGGCGCAGAACATGAGCAACAACGCCCGGGTGGTGGCCAGCGACAACGGGCAGGGTGAGATCGGCTCGGCCCAGTATTTCCAGGCGCTGGCCGCCCGCGCCACGCCCGATGTGCGCATGAACCCGCTGCTGCTCAAGCCCGAGCGCGACACCCACAGCCAGGTGGTGCTGATGGGGCAGGTGAACGAGGCCCTCTCGGCCATGCCATGGCGCGGCCGCAGTGCCAGCGTGTGGCCGCAGATTGCGGCCGCGCTGGACGCGCTGCGTGCCGAGAACGACGTGGTGGTGATCGAGGGTGCCGGCTCGCCGGCCGAGATCAACCTGCACGCCAGCGACATCGTCAACATGCGCGTGGCCCTGCACGGCAACGCGCAGTGCCTGCTGGTGACCGACATCGACCGCGGCGGCGCGTTTGCGCACCTGTACGGCACCTGGGCGCTGTTGCCGCCCGAGGAGCGTGCGCTGATCAAGGGCTTTGTGCTCAACAAATTCCGTGGCGACGCCGCGCTGCTGGCCCCGGCGCCGCAGATGCTGCAGGACTTGACCGGCGTGCCCACCGTGGCCACGCTGCCCATGTGGTGGCAGCATGGTTTGCCGGAAGAAGACGGTGTGTTTGACGACCGCTCGGTGAGCGCCGGCGCGGTGACGCGCACGGTGGCAGTCATTGCCTACCCGCGCATCAGCAACCTCGACGAGTTCCAGCCGCTGAAGAACGTTCCTGGTGTGCGCCTGCAGTGGGTGCGCAGCCCCAAGGAGTTGGCGGGCTTGAGTGCGGCCCTTGACTGGGTCATCCTGCCGGGTTCCAAGGCCACCAGTTCCGACTTGGCCTGGCTGCGCGCGCAAGGGCTGGATGCAGCCATTGCACGGCATGCGGCGCAGGGTGGGGCGGTGCTGGGCATCTGTGGCGGCCTGCAGATGCTGGGCGAGGCGCTGATCGACACCCATGGCATTGATGGCAATGCGCCGGGCTTGGGGCTGCTGCCCTTGGTAACCGTGTTTGATCCTCTGAAGACGGTGCGGCATACGCGCACGCGTTTTGTTCCGGAGTGGTGTGCGCACGCCGGTGGGGCTTGGGCCGAGGGCCTCATGGTGCCAAATGCGCACAAATCGGCCCCCGGCCCAAGCCCCACCGGCGCGGACCCGGCATTGCCCACGCCGTGGGCGGCGCTTGCCGGGGTGTCGGTTTCGGGCTACGAAATTCACCATGGGCAGACCGCGCAGCACCCGGCCATGGCCAAGGCGGGTGATGTGGCTCATGCGGTGCTGCCTGATGGGCTGGGCTGGTGCAATGGCGCGGGCAACGTGCTGGGGGTGTACCTGCATGGCCTGTTTGAAGACCCGGCAGTGCTGCAGGCCCTGTTTGGCGCTCACACGCCCACGCTGGATGCGGTGTTTGACGGGCTGGCGGACTACATCGAAAACCATTTCGAGGCTGGTGTGCTGGCCTCGCTCATTGCGCCTGCTCCTGGCGCCGGGGCACCGTAACCGGGGTGTTGGCGCGGGCTGCTATCATGCCCGCTTCAGGTGCCCGCTGCCACACGGTAACGGGAGAATCGGGAAGACGGTGTGAATCCGTCGCGTGCCCAACGCTGTAAGGATGATGACCCCCATGAAGTGCCACTGGCTGCCAAAGCCGGGAAGGCGTGGCGGGTCAGATGAATCCAAGCCAGAAGACCGGCCTGAAAGTTCCATGCGCGGCAAGGCCAGGCCGCGCTGTTTCTATTCACGCACAGGGGAATGCCATGAATACCATGCCGGCGCACGCCGCGCAGAACGTCCACGCCTTCACGCAGGAGGCCCGCGACGCCGTCTACCAAGCCATCTTTTCACGCCGCGATGTGCGCGGGCAGTTTTTGCCCACGCCCGTGCCCGATGCGGTGCTCAGCCGCATCCTCACCGCCGCGCACCATGCGCCCTCGGTGGGTTTCATGCAGCCCTGGAACTTCCTGGTGGTGCGCTCGGCCGAGACCAAGCGCCGTGTGCACGATGCCTTTGCCAAGGCGCACGCCGAAGCGGCCGACATGTTCGCGGACGAGAAACGCGCCGTGTACCAGAAGCTCAAGCTCGAGGGCATCGTGGAGTCGCCTGTCGGCATCTGCATCACCTGCGACCGCGAGCGCACCGGCCCGGTGGTGGTGGGGCGCACCCACATGAAGACCATGGACCTGTACAGCAGCGTGTGTGCCGTGCAGAACCTGTGGCTGGCCGCGCGCGCCGAAGGGCTGGGCGTGGGCTGGGTCAGCATCTTCCACCAGGCGGACCTGCAGGAGGCACTGGGTATTCCCAAGGGCATCACCCCCATTGCCTACCTGTGCGTGGGCTATGTGAGCCACTTCCACGCCAAACCCGAGCTGGAGACGGCCGGCTGGCTGCCGCGTCTGCCCATGCAGGAGCTGGTGTACTTTGACCAGTGGGGCCAGCGCGACGATGCGCAGCCGCTCGTGGCCCATTTGCAGCGCGACCAGGCGGCCGCAGAGAGCATTCGCCAGACCGCGGCCTGCGCCTGAACCCCATTTTTGCCAGGGCCTTTGCCGGCGCATGGCTTCCTTTTTTTCCTGTTTTCTTTTTATTCCGAAAGTCTTTCATGAACACTTCCATTGCCCAATTGGCCGACATCGCCACCCCCGCATTGACCCAAGCCCTGCAACACAAGCTGGACAACAAGACCAAGCCCCTGGGCTCCCTGGGCCGTCTGGAAGGTCTGGCACTCAAGCTGGGCCAGGTGCTGGGCACCGAAAACCCGACGCTGGAGCAGCCGCAGATGGTGGTGTTTGCCGCCGACCACGGCCTGACCGCGCGCGGTGTGTCGGCCTTCCCCAGCGAAGTGACCTGGCAGATGGTGGAGAACTTCCTGGCCGGCGGTGCGGCCGTGAGCGTGCTGGCGCGCCAGTACGGCCTGGCCCTGACGGTGGTGGACTGCGGCGTCAAGCATGACTTCCTGGCGGGCCTGCCCGCCGGCGCCACCCGGCCCGGCCTGCAGGTGCGCAAGGCGGCGCTGGGCACGGCGGATTCTTCCGTGCAGGCGGCCATGACGCCGGCGCAGTGCCGGCAGGCCATTGCCAACGGCCAGGAGCTGGTCAAGAGTCTGCCGGGCAATGCGCTGCTGCTGGGCGAAATGGGCATTGGCAACACGTCGGCGGCGTCGCTGCTGCTGGCCCGCCTGACCGGTCTGGACATTGCCCAGTGCACCGGCGCGGGCACCGGGCTGGACGCGCCGGCCGTGCTGCGCAAGACCGAGGTGCTGCGCGAAGTGCTGGCCCGCCACGCTGGCGTGACGGCGCCGCTGGACGTGTTGGCTGCCATGGGTGGGCTGGAAATTGCCACCATGGTCGGTGCCGTGCTGCAGGCCGCCCAGGAGCGCCGCGTGGTGGTGGTGGACGGCTTCATCACCACCAGCGCCGTGCTGGTGGCCCACGCCCTGGCGCCGCAGGTGCTGCAGCGCTGCGTGTTTTCGCACCGCTCGGGCGAGCGCGGCCACGAGTTCATGCTGCAGTACCTGGGCGTGCAGGCGCTGCTGGACCTGGGCCTGCGCCTGGGCGAAGGCTCCGGCGCTGCGCTGGCCTGGCCGCTGTTGCAATCCGCCTGCGCCATCCTGCGCGAGATGGCCAGCTTTGAATCCGCCGGGGTGTCCGAAAAGGCGGATGCGCCTGCGGTGACGGCCTGAGCCACAGGAGACGCGAGCCCATGAACGCCGTGCGTCATTACCTGCTGGCCCTGCAGTTTTTCAGCCGCATTCCGGTCACCGGGCGGCTGGCGGACTGGGTGGGCTTCAGCCCGGCCCTGCTGCGCGCCAGCGCCGGGCACTTTCCCGGCGTGGGCGTGCTGGTGGGCGGGCTGGTGGCGGGGCTCACGGCCCTGCTGCTGGTGCTGCTGCCACCCAGCCCGTTTGCGCCGCTGGTGGCAGCGGCACTGGGCACGGTTCTGAGCGTGATGGTGACGGGTGCCTTCCACGAAGACGGCCTGGCCGACGTGGCCGATGGCCTGGGCGGCAGCCAGGACCGGGACCGCGCCCTGGTCATCATGAAAGACTCCCGGGTGGGCGCCTTTGGCGTGCTGGCCGTGGTGCTGGCGCTGCTGTCCAAGGTGGCGCTGCTGGCGTTGGTGGGCTCGGTCAGCCCGCATGCCATGGTGGTGGGCATCTTTGTGGCGCACGTGGTGTCGCGCACCTGGCCGCTGCTGCACATCCGCCTCATGCCGCACGTGGGGGATGCGGCGGGTTCCAAGTCCAAGCCGCTGGCCGACCAGATCAGCCGTGCCAGCCTGCTGACGGCCGGGGGCTGGTGCCTTGCGGCGCTGGCACCCGTGGTGCTGGCGCACCGGGGCGCCATTCTGGTGGCGCCGCTGCTGGCGTCGGCGCTGGCGTTTTTGTACATGTGGCGCCTGCTGTGGCGCCGCCTGGGCGGCTTCACCGGCGACGGCCTGGGCGCCACCCAGCAGTTGTGCGAGCTGGCGTTTTACCTCGGACTGGCTCTGGCGCTATGAAGCTCTGGCTGGTGCGCCACGCGCAACCGCTGGTGGAGCCGGGCGTGTGCTACGGCGCGCTGGATGTGCCGGCCGACACCCAGGCCACGCAGGACGCGGCCCGCGCGCTGGCGCAGGGTTTGCCGCAGGGGTTCGCTCTGCGGCACTCGCCGCTACAAAGATGTGAGCAACTCACGCATGTTCTGTGCGGGTTGCGGCCCGATTTGATTTCAGAAACCGACGCGCGCCTGCGGGAAATGGACTTTGGCCAATGGGAGGGCCGGCGCTGGGACGCCATCGCCCGCGCCGAGCTCGACGGCTGGGCGGCGGCCTTTCCCACCTGGCGCTGTGGCGGCGCCGAGAACGTGCAGGGCTTCATGGTCCGCGTGGCCACGGTGTGGGATGAAACACAGGCGCTGCAGCGCCCCACGGTGTGGATCACCCACGCCGGCGTCATCCGCGCCGCCACCCTTCTGGCGCAGGGCCGGCGCACCCTGGAGCGTGCCGACGAGTGGCCCAAGGACGCGCCCGCCTGGGGCCAGTGGTGCACCCTGGAGATGTAAGCTAGTCGGCAACCGCCAGCGCGTGCTCCAGGGCCTGCTGCAGCGCCAGCGCCAGCCGCTGGGCGTCGCACGGGCTCGCGGCCAGAGTCTCGGAGGCCACGGTGCGGCGTTGCAGCACCGGCGCGTCCTGCGGGCGGTCCAGGGCCTCGCACAGCAGAGGCCAGGGCGGGGTGCTCACCAGGGTGCCGGCCACCAGCAGGATGCCGTTGCGCTGGCGCCGCTGGGCCAGGCCCACCAGCTTGCGGCCCTGGGCGTCCACCAGTTCCCAGGGCGCCAGGCTGCCGTAGCAGGCCCAGTCCACCACCGGTCCCAGGCGTGCATTGGCTGCCGCCACGCTGGTTGGGGGTAGGGCCTGCGCCGCCACACCCAGGTCCGCCAGAACCTCCGTGTGCAACAGGCCCAGCTGGCGGTAGCTGTCCGGCAGGTTGCCACGCACCCAGGTGTGCCCGGGTGGCAGCACCACCGACACGCTGACCAGCCACGGCCCGGTCAACACCGCGCCGCCGCCCGAGGGGCGGTCCAGCACAGCCAGTCCGGCTGGCAGGCGGGCCTGTATTGCGCCGCGCAGGCTGCGCTGCGAGCAGCCCAGCACCACCGTGGGCGTCGGGTAGGTCCAGACGTGGAAGCACGGCACCGCCACGGGGGCGGCGAGCTGCTGGCCGTTCCAGGCCTGTTCCTGGGCGGCGGTGTCTACGGTGTTTCCTTCAGCGTGGCCAGGGCCTGGCCACGGGCAAAGGTGTCGCCGGCGGCCACCAGAATCTGTTCGATGTGGCCGTTCGCCGGCGCCAGCAATTCCAGGTTGGTCTTGATGAGCACCACATTGGCCAGCGGCTGCCCCTGCTGCACGGCATCGCCCGGCTGGACCAGCCAGTTGTCCACCAGTGCTTCGGTTTGCGCATCCACGCCTTCCCAGGCGTCCGCTGCCAGCATGATGTCCGTCATGCGGCCACCATCTGTTTGGCCGACGACTTCATGAGCCCCTGCACAGCTTCCACAATACTGCCGACCTGCGGTATGACGAACTGCTCCAGCGTGCGGCTGTAGGGGATGGGCACATTGGGCACGGCCAGCCGCCGCACCGGCGCCTTGAGCTGCACGGTGTCGAGGTTCTCGGCCACGATGGCTGCGATTTCGCCCGTCAGGCCAAAGCCCAGGTAGTCTTCGTCGGCCACCAGCAGGCGGCCGGTCTTGGCCACCGACGTGAGCACCGTCACACGGTCCAGCGGCACCAGGGTGCGCAGGTCGATCACTTCGGCGTTGATGCCGTGGCGCGCCAGCTCGTCGGCCGCCAGCAGCGATTTGTGCACCATCTGGCTGAGGGTGACGATGGTGGCGTCGCTGCCTTCGCGCACCACCTTGGCCTGGCCGAAGGGAAGGGTGTAGGGCGCCTGTGGCACCTCGTTGGTGCTGCCCTCGAAGTAGGCCATCCACGGCAGGCCCATGATGCCCTTGTGGTACATGAACACGACCGGGTTGTCGTCGCGGATGGCCTGGATCATCAGGCCCTTGGCATCAAAGGCGTTGGAGGGTACCACCACCTTGAGGCCAGGCATGTGGGCAAAGGTGGCGTACAGGCACTGCGAGTGCTGCGCCGCATCGCCGTAGCCGCCGCCGATGGCCGTGGTCAGCACCACGGGCAGCTTGATGTGGCCGCCAGCCATGTAGGTGTTCTTGGCCAGGTGGTTGTAGATCTGGTCCATGCAGACGCCGAAGAAGTCGACGAACATCAGCTCGACAATGGGCCGCATGCCGGCGGCCGCTGCGCCGGTGGCGGTGCCGATGAAGGCCGTTTCGGAAATGGGCGTGTCCATGATGCGCTCGGGCCCGAACTTGTCCAGCAGGCCGCCGGTGGCGCCGAAGATGCCGCCGTACTGGCCGATGTCCTCGCCCATGACGAAGACCGTGCTGTCGCGTTCCATCTCCTGGGCCACGCCTTCGGCGATGGCCTGGGCCATGGTGAGTTTGCGGGGGGTGTTCATGTCGGGTTCCTCCTGTCGCAGCGTCTCAAACGAAAACGTCCTGCAGGGCATCCTGCGGCGCCGGGTCGTGGCTCTTGCGGGCAAAGGCAAAGGCATCGGCCACGCGCTCCCGGGCGCGCGCCACGATGGCCGACTCCTCGGCGTCGCTCATCAGGCCCTGGCCCTTGAGTTCGCCCGCCAGCTTGGGGATGGGGTCGTTCTTGCGCAGGTTGGCCACCTCGTCCTTGGGGCGGTAGGTTTCCGGGTCGCCCTGGAAGTGACCCAGGTAGCGGTCGGTCTTGACCTCGATGAGGCTGGGCCCCTCGCCGCGGCGCGCACGCGCAATGGCGGGGGTGGCTGCGTTGTACACCTCCCGCGCGTCGTTGTGGGCGACCTTGATGCCCGGCATGCCGTAGGCCGCGGCGCGGTCGGCAACCCACTCGATGGAGGTGGCGCTGGTCTTGGGAACCGAGATGGCCCATTTGTTGTCCTCGCAGACGAAGATCACCGGCAGCTTCCACAGCGCGGCCAGGTTCAGCGATTCGTGGAACGCGCCCTGGTTGGCGGCCCCTTCGCCGAAGAAGGCCACGGCCACCCAGTCCTTGCCCAGCTTCTTGGCTGCCAGGCCCGCGCCGCAGGCCGGCGGCAGACTGGCGCCGATGATGCCGCTGCAGCTGAACTTGTGCGCCGGGTCGAACAGGTGCATGTGCCCGCCCTTGCCCTTGCCCAGCCCGGACGCCTTGCCGAACATTTCGGCCGTCATCCGGTTCAGCGACACCCCCTTGGTGATGGCGAAGTGGTGCGGCCGGTGGGTGCCCACCACCGTGTCCTCCTGCTTCAGGTGCGCGCAGATGCCCACGGCCACCGGCTCCTGTCCCGCTGACAGGTGCATCTCGCCGGGTACGGGCCCCGAGCCGATGTCGAAAGCCAGGCCTTTCTGGATGTGGGGGGGGAGCTTGCCTTCCAGGTAGACCGTGGCCATGGTCTCCTCGTAATGGCGGATTTCCACCATCTTCTCGTACATCCAGAGCAGGGTTGCCTTGTCAGCTTGCATGTCCGTCTCCTTGCAGAAGTCGATCCATTGGCGCAGCGCCGGGAGTGCCAAGACCCGGCAGCACTGAATCCATGTGCGAGACGAACTATCGGTGTTTTTGGCAATAAGTCAAATGAAGATGGGGAAAGCCCGTGGGGGCCGGGCTACGGGTGCTGTCACTTGTTTTTGTTGTACACGTCCACGCACACGGCAGCCAGCAGAACCAAGCCCTTGATGACTTGCTGGTAGTCGATTCCAATGCCCATGATGGACATGCCGTTATTCATTACCCCCATGATGAAGGCGCCAATCACGGCCCCCAGAACACGCCCGACGCCACCGGAGGCCGATGCGCCGCCAATGAAGCAGGCGGCAATCACATCCAGTTCAAACCCCAGGCCGGCTTTGGGCGTGGCGGTGTTCAGGCGGGCAGCAAAAACCAGCCCGGCCAGTGCGGCCAGAAAGCCCATATTGATAAAGGTGTAGAACGTCAGGCGCTCGGTCTTGATACCCGACAGCCGGGCCGCCTTCTCATTGCCGCCCAGCGCGTACACGCGGCGCCCAATGGTGGTTTTGGTGGTGACAAAGTCGTAGACCACCATCAACACCAGCATCACAATCAGCACATTCGGCAGGCCCTTGTAAGAGGACAGCAGGTAGCTGAAGGCCGCAATCATGGCTGCGAACACGAGGTTCTTGCTGATGAAGATGCCGTAGGGCTCGTTGTCCATGCCGTGCCTGGCGCGTTCTGCGCGGGCGCGCACCTTGGCGTAGAGCAGGCCAGCGGCCATGAGCAGGCCGACGACCAGTGAGGTAACGCGCAGGGTCTCGCCCTCAAACGGGTCGGGAATGAAACCTGTGCTCAACAATTGGAACGCATCAGGAAAAGGCCCGACCGACTGGCCTTGCAGCACGGCCAGTGCCAAGCCCTTGAAAATCAGCATGCCTGCCAGGGTGACAATGAACGAGGGAATCTTGTAAAAAGCCACCCAGTAACCCTGGGCCGCACCGATGATGCCACCGAGCAGCAGGCAGATGATGCTGGCGGGAACAAAGTGCACGTGGTAGTCCACCATCAGCACGGCTGCAACCGCACCGATGAAGCCGCAGACAGAACCCACCGACAGGTCGATATGCCCCGACACGATGACCAGCAACATGCCCAGCGCCATGATGATGATGTAGCTGTTTTGCAGTATCAGATTGGTCAGGTTCAGTGGCTGGAACAGCGTGCCGTGCGTCATGACCTGGAAGAACACCATGATCACCACCAGCGAGATCAGCATGCCGTATTCGCGCAAATTGCTCTTCAGGAATGCGAGGCCGCGGTTGTGCGGTTTGCTGGTGTTCGCGTATGTAGAGGGGTTGTCCATGTCAGTTGGCTCCGGAGGTCACGATTGATCGCATAATTTTTTCCTGGCTGGCTTCAGCGGCCGTGAACTCGGCCACAAAGCGTCCTTCGTTCAACACACATATCCGGTCACACATGCCCAGCAATTCCGGCATTTCAGACGAAATCATCAGCACGCATTTGCCCTCGGCCGCGAGCTGGGCCATGATGGTGTAGATCTCGTACTTGGCACCTACGTCAATGCCGCGCGTGGGCTCGTCCAGGATCAATACGTCGGGGTTGGAAAAAAGCCATTTGCTCAGCACCACTTTTTGCTGGTTGCCTCCCGACAGATTGACCACCTTGGCGTACACATCGGGGCTGCGGATATTGAGCTTGCGTCGGTAGTCTTCTGCTACCCGGAACTCTTGCCCTTCGTCGATGACGGTCTGGCGGGAGACGCCCGTCAGGTTGGCCAGTGTGGTATTCCAGGCGATGGTCTCTTCCAGCACCAGGCCGTAACCCTTGCGGTCTTCGGTCACGTAGGCAATGCCATGGTCAATGGCCTTTTGCACCGTGCTGGTGTCTACCTCCTTGCCATGGACCAGTACCTGGCCGCTGATGCCCTGACCGTAAGTTCTGCCAAAAATGCTCATGGCCAGCTCGGTGCGACCTGCGCCCATGAGGCCGGCAATGCCGACTATCTCGCCGCGTTTGACGTGCAGACCCACGTCTTTGATGACGATCCGATCGGCATGCTCGGCGTGGTGGACCCGCCAATTGCGGATTTCGAACACCGTCTCGCCAATCTGCGGTGTGCGCCGTGGGTAGCGGTCCGCCATTTCACGGCCTACCATGTGACGGATCACCCGGTCTTCACCGATGGGCTCAGCCCGGCAGTCCAGTGACGCAACCGTGGAACCGTCGCGCAGGATGGTGATGGCGTCGGCCACCTTGGATATTTCGTTGAGCTTGTGCGATATCAGGATGCAGGCAATACCCTGCTGCTTGAGCGCCAGCAACAGCGCCAGCAGGGCGTCGCTGTCGGTTTCATTGAGACTGGCGGTGGGCTCGTCCAGAATCAGCAGCTTGACTTCCTTGGACAGCGCCTTGGCAATCTCCACCAACTGCTGCTTGCCCACACCGAGGTTGGTAATCAGGGTTCCAGGTGCTTCCTTCAAACCCACCTTGGCCAGCAAGGTCTGGGTTTTCAGAAACGTGGTGTTCCAGTCGATGACGCCATGGTGGGCCTGTTCATTACCCAGAAAAATATTCTCGGCAATCGACAACAAAGGCACCAGCGCCAGTTCCTGGTGGATGATGATGATGCCCTGATGCTCGCTGTCGGCAATGCCCCGAAAGCGGCACTCCTGGCCCAGAAAACGGATTTCGCCTTCGTATTCGCCATACGGGTACACCCCGCTGAGTACCTTCATCAACGTCGATTTGCCCGCGCCGTTTTCGCCAACAATGGCGTGAATCTGTCCTGCGTGCACGGTGAGGTTGACATTGCTCAGGGCTTTTACGCCATGGAATGATTTTTTCATTCCGCGCATTTCAAGAATCGGGTCTGCAAGGATGGGGTCTGTCATATCGCCTCAATCATGAAAAAGGCCCTGTGCATTTGCGGCACAGGGCCTATCGTCTCAGATCACGCCATTACTTGAGTTGCTCTTCCTTGATGTACCCGCTGTCAACGAGGATGTGCTTGTAATTGGATAAATCCACACTGACAGGCTTGAGCAGATAGGACGGTACTACCTTGACTTTGTTGTTGTAGGTCTTGGTGTCGTTGATTTCCACTTTCTTGCCGCTCAACATGGCGTCCACCATGCCAGCCGTGACCTTGGCCAGTTCGCGGGTGTCCTTGAATACGGTGGACCCCTGCTCCTTGCGGATCATGGACTTGACGGATGGCACCTCGGCATCCTGGCCGGTTACATGGGGGAATGGCAGTGCCGCAGTGCCGTAGCCCACGCCCTTGAGGGACGACAGGATGCCGATGCTTAGCCCGTCATAGGGCGACAGCACGGCGTCCACGCGGGCTTTGCCGTAGTACGCGCTCAGCAGGTTGTCCATTCGGGCCTGGGCCACCGCCCCGTCCCAGCGTAGCGTCGAGACCTTGTTCATGCCCAGCTGATTGCTGCGCACCACCAATTTGCCCTTGTCGATGTAGGGTTGCAGTATCGACATGGCGCCGTCGTAAAAGAAGAAGGCGTTGTTGTCGTCTGCCGAACCGCCGAACAGTTCAATGTTGAATGGGCCTTTTCCTTCTTTCAGGCCCAGTGCTTTTTCAATGGCCTGGGCTTGCAGCACGCCGACCTGGAAGTTGTCAAAGGTGGCGTAGTAATCCACATTCTTGCTGCCCACGATCAGGCGGTCATAGGCTACGACCTTGATGCCCTTGTCGGCCGCCTTTTGCAAGGCGTTGGACAGCGTGGTGCCGTCAATCGCCGCGATGACCAGCACTTTGACCCCCTTGGTGATCATGTTTTCGATCTGGGCGAGCTGGTTGGGAATGTCGTCATCGGCGTATTGCAGATCGGCCTTGTAGCCCCGATCCGCCAGGGCCTTGACCATGCTGTTGCCATCGGCAATCCAGCGGGACGAGGTCTTGGTGGGCATGGCCACGCCGATCAGGCCCTTGTCCTGTGCCTGGGCGTGCGGGGCAAGCAGTGCGAAACCGAGTGCCAGGCCAGTGGCCACCGCCTTGAGAGTTGTTCTGCGTGTCTTCACTGTTTGTCTCCTGTTGGGTATTTGATTGTTCTCATTTGTCTTCGTCCGATGGCCAAAGATGTCGCATGATACGGATTGGACTGATAATCTTCTAATAGATATTTGGCCGCATTTGATGTCAAAAAACGGATAGTGGTAAACCCTTGATTTTGTGATTAAACGAAAGCAAAGCAGATGACAAACTACAACCACTGGTTTATCCGGGCGCGCTTGAAAACGCGCCAGTTGCTACTACTGGTTGCGCTGGCCGAAGAGGGCAATATCCATCGCGCGGCGCAGGTGCTCAATATGACGCAGCCAGCGGCTTCCAAGTTGCTGAAAGACCTGGAGGATGTGCTGGAAGTCTCGCTGTTTGACCGTTTGCCGCGCGGCATGCGACCCACCTGGTACGGAGAAACCATGATCCGCCATGCGCGTGTAGCGCTGGCGTCGCTGAACCAGGCGCACGACGAACTGCAGGCGGCCAAGTCGGGACAGCTGGGTCAGGTGAGCGTGGGCGCCATCACATCACCGGGTTTGGTGCTGCTTCCCGATGCGGTGGCGCGGGTGAAAGCGGAGCACCCCAACTTGCATGTGTCTTTGCAGATCGAAACCAGTGACGTGTTGATGGAGCGTCTGAACCAGAACAAGCTCGACATTCTGGTTGCCCGGCTCTTTGCCCAGCATGACAAGACCGATCTGCGCTATGAGGTGATCACGGACGAGCCCGTGTGTGCGGTGACCCGCCCCGGCCATCCCTTGTTGCGCAAAAACCGTTTGGGTTTGCGCGATGTCGTTGACTCGGGTTGGATCGTGCCACCGATTGGCAGTGTCCTGCGTCACCGCTTTGACCTGATGTTCCAAGAGGTCGGTGTTCAGGCTCCAGTGAACGTGATTGAGACTGGAGCGTTGCTGTTTACGACCAAGATGCTGCAGCAAAGCGACATGATCAGCGTGCTTGCTACAGATGTTGCGCGGTACTACGCCCAGCACGGCATCATGGCTATCCTGCCCATGGCGCTGCCGTGCCAGATGGATTCATTTGGTGTCATTACCCGGCGTGACCGTTTGTTGTCACCTGCCGCCAATGTGATGTTGCGGGCGATCAAGGCATCTGCCTTCACCGTTTATGGCAAGCGGGTGGGCACAGCCGACTGACGGCGACGGTCCCTGAAGTTGTTGGGTGTTGTCAGCGCCGCCGTGATTCAAATATCCGCTGCAGCAGACAAAACAGAAACAGCAATGCGCCAATCACAATGCGCATCCACCAGGAGCTGAGTGATCCGTCAAACATGATTAGTGTCTGAATAATGCCCAGTGTGAGCACGCCAAACAGGCTGCCCACCACAAAGCCCGCGCCACCACTGAGCAGGGTGCCGCCAATCACGACCGCAGCGATCGCATCCAGCTCCAGCCCCACGGCGTGCAAACCGTAGCCGGAAAGCGTGTAGAAGGTGAATACAATGCCGCCCAAGGCGGAGCAAAACCCGCTCAAGGTATAGATCAGCACCATCGTGCGCGCTACCGGCAAGCCCATGAGCAGGGCTGAATGCTCGCTCCCACCCAGTGCGTACACAGTGCGGCCAAATTCGGTGTAGTGGGCCATGAAAATGGCCACCAGCACGACACCCACGGCCAGAATGGCGCTCAGTGACAGCGCAGCTGAATCGCCCCACAGGGGAATACGCATTTGCGCCAGATCGGTGTAACTCGCGTTGGTGATGCTGATGGAGTCGATGCTGATCAGGTAACACAGTCCGCGGGCCAGAAACATGCCCGCTAGCGTCACGATGAACGGCTGCAGGCGAAAGCGTTGAATCAGCCAGCCCATCAATGCGCCAAACAGGGTTCCCATGGCCAGTACCAAGGGAATGGCCCACAGCAGACTCCAGTGGTGGCGCTCCACCAGCGTCGCGCAGACCATGGTGCTCAGTGCCACCACGGAACCTACCGAGAGGTCAATGCCACCGGCCAGAATGACAAAGGTCATGCCCACGGCCACGACGATCAGAAACGCGTTGTCGATCAGCAGATTCAAAAACACCTGAGCAGAAAAAAACCCGGTATACACGAAGGAACCGAAGCTGGCCATCAGGGCGAACAGTGCAACGGTGGCCGCCAGTGGCAGGTATTGGGCGTCCAACTGCCAGCGCGGTGCAGATCGGGTTGCTGGCATAGCCATGGCCGCATCCTTGCTCATGCCATACCGCCTTGTTGTGCGGGGCGCACCGTCCAGCCACGCACCGCTTGGCGAAACTCTGCGGACTGCATGAGCATGACCACAAAAACTACGGCCGCCTTGACCACCAGGTTGATTTCTGGCGGAACGCCAATGGAGTAGATGGTGGAGGTGAGCGCCTGGATGATGAGCGCGCCCAGCATGCTGCCGGCCAGACTGAAGCGTCCACCAGTGAGCAAGGTGCCGCCTAGTGTGACGGCCAGAATGGCATCCAGCTCCATGAGTGAACCGGCATTGTTGCCGTCGGCGCTCTTGACGTTGGAGCTCACGATCAATCCGGCGGCGCCCGCAGTCAAGCCGCAAAACGCATAGACGCAGATGGTGATAAGCCGTTCGCGCACGCCCGCCAGCCGGGCCGCAGCCGGGTTGATGCCGATGGCCTGAATGAAGAGGCCCAATGCGGTGCGCTTTACTGCCAGTTGCATGATCAGGAACACCGCCAGGGCGATGAAGAGTGCAAAAGGCAGCCCAGCCAGGTAGCCGTTGCCAATGTAGAAAAAGGGTTCGTAGTAGACCGTCACGATTTGTCCGTTGGTCACCAGCTGGGCAATGCCACGGCCGGCAACCATCAGGATAAGTGTGGCAATAATGGGCTGCAGGCCCAGACGGGCCACCAGAAGGCCGTTCCACAAACCACAAACCAGTGCCACTGCCAGGGCGCATCCAATGGCTACAGGCATAGGGAAACGGCTGACATGACTGGCCACGCCGTTGTGGATGACCAATGTGCCACCAACCATGAGCGCGGCAACCGAGGCACTGATGGCTACGATGGCGCCCACGGATATATCAATGCCCCGAGTGGCAATGACCAGCGTCATTCCCAATGCAACCAGCATCAGGGCGGCTGAACGGTTCAGGATATCGATCAGACTGCCGTAGAGGTGACCGTCACGCCATTGCAGCGTCCAGAAGCCTGGGTTCAGACTGGCGTTCACCAGCAGAATCAACAACAGCGTCACCAATGGCCAGAACAGGGGATGATGGGCCAGGCGCTTCATGCATGCCCCGCAATCATGGCGTACACCGCGTGGTCGGTGCTTCCGGCAGGCAACTCGCCAATTTTTGCGCGGTCACGCATCACCACAATACGGTCTGACAGACGCACCACTTCGTTCATTTCCGACGAGATGAACAGTACGGCCATGCCTTCGCGGGCCAGCAAAAGTATTTCGTTCATGATTTCCTGTTTGGCGGCAATGTCGATTCCGCGCGTTGGCTCGTCCAGAATCAGCAAGCGCGGTTGAGTCGCCAACCAGCGGGCCAGGATGACTTTTTGCTGATTGCCACCGGAGAGCTGACTGATGGGTGTTTCGATGTCAGCAGTCTTGATGCCCAGCGCCTTGACGTAACGCAGCGCCATCTCGGACTGGCGTGCCGGTGACATGCAGGGCCATAGGCCCCGGCGCGCCTGCAATGCCAGTGCAATGTTTTCGCGCACCGACAACTCGGAGATGATGCCATCGGCCTTGCGATCCTCCGGGCACAGTGCCAAACCGTGTGCAATGGCCTGTGTGGGCGACTCCAGTTGCACGACAACCCCTTGGATGCTCATGGAGCCTGTCTCGTGGCGATCCAGGCCAAACAACAGGCGCGCCAGTTCGGTTCGCCCAGACCCCAGCAACCCACCCAAGCCCACCACTTCACCATGGCGCAGTGTCAGGTCCAGGGGTTTGAGGTGACCCTGGCGTGCCAAGCCTTGTACTTCCAGCAAAACAGGTGCGTGCGCCAGCGCAGCGCCCTGTCGCGTGTGCTGTTCGGCACTGACGGGCACGAGTTCGCGTCCCACCATGGCAGCAATCAAGGCAGAGTGCCCCAGCTCGGACGTGCGGTATTCACCAACCAGTTCACCGTTGCGCAGTACCGTGATGCGTTCGCACACAGCGTAGACCTGGTCCAGCATGTGGGTCACAAACAGGATGGCCATCCCCTCGTCGCGCAACTGGCGCAGAACGCCAAACAGGCGCTCCACTTCTTCGTCGTCCAGACTGGAGGTGGGCTCATCCAAAATGAGAACCTGTGCTGAAATGCTGAGCGCCCGCGCGATAGCCACCATTTGCTGCACGGCCACCGAGTAGCTCGACAGCATCTGTGTCACGTCAATTTGCAGATTCAGTCGTTGCAGCCAATGGTGTGCCTGGGCGTTCATGGCCACCCAGTCGATAGCCCAGCCATACCTTGCGCCCTTGCGGGGGTAGCGCCCGGCGAAGATGTTTTCGGCCACCGTCAAGTTGGGGCAGAGGTTGACTTCCTGGTACACCGTGCTGATGCCCAGCTGCTGGGATTCCAGGGTCGAGGCGGCAGATATGGGCTGGCCGCCCAACAGCATCTCGCCCTGGTCTGCCCGGTGCACTCCGGTGAGCACCTTGATCAATGTGGATTTCCCGGCGCCGTTTTGCCCCATCAGGGCATGCACCTCACCAGCGAACAAACGCAGGCTCACGTTCTTGAGCGCCTGCACGCCAGCGAACTGCTTGGTCACGCCCCGCAGATGCAGGGCGGGCTGGGAATCGCAATGGAGGGAATCAGATTGCACGGTGAGGCTGCCGGGAATAAAAGGCGGGCCCGCAGGCCCGCGCATCGCTTTCAGTCGGTACGAACATCAGTACTTGCGCGAGGGGAACTCCCGGGCAGCCACTTCCATGGGGAAGATGCCCTCTTGCGTGACGATGCGCCGAGGCAAGGTCTTTCCGGCTTTGAGGTCCTTGACAGCGGCCATCAACTGGGGCCCCAGCAGAGGGCTGCACTCAACCGTAACGTCCATCTTGCCGGCCATCATGGCTTCAAAGGCGCCTTTGACGGCATCCACTGAAATGATGGTGATGTCCTTGGAGGGTTTCAGCCCCGCTTCTTCGATGGCCTGAATGGCACCGATGGCCATGTCGTCGTTGTGTGCGTACAGCACATTGATTTTCTTCCCCTCTGCCTTCAGGAAGGCCTCCATGACTTCCTTGCCTTTGGCGCGCGTGAAGTCACCAGTTTGTGAGCGGATGATCTTGATGCGCGGCTCCGATTTGATGATTTCCTCAAACCCTTTCTTGCGATCAATTGCGGGGCCGGAACCGACGGTTCCCTGCAGTTCAACGACGTTGACATCGCCGCTGGTGTTTTTAACTTTTTCGAGCAACCAGCGGCCAGCCTTCCGGCCTTCTTCGGTGAAGTCAGAACCCATGAACGTCACATACAGCGAGGTATCTTTGGAGTCCACTGAACGGTCAGTCAGGATGACGGGAATCTTTGCGGCCTTGATTTCCTTCAACACGGTGTCCCAACCGGACTCGACCACCGGGGCAAATGCAATGACATCCACCTTTTGTGCGATGAACGAGCGCAATGCCTTGATTTGGTTTTCCTGTTTTTGCTGCGCATCGGAGAACTTCAGATCAATGCCTTCCTTGGCTGCCGTGTCCTTGATGGAGTTGGTGTTGGCAGTGCGCCACTCGCTCTCGGCGCCAATCTGGCTGAAGCCCAGGACGATCTTTTTTTGGGCCAATGCGGCGTGGGGCAAGGCAAGTAGCAAAGGCGTCGCAACGAGTGTGGCAATCAGCGTGCGTTTATTGATCTTCATGTTGTCTCCTTAATTGAAACGGGGCTGGCATTTGGCATCGTGACCGCCCGTATTCGATTCGACGCCGGATCTGGTTCCCATGGAACGAAAGATGGCGGATCATAAGCAGCGCTGACATGTTCAACCAATTGATTTTTAATGATTAGTGATACCAATATATAAATTGGTAAAAACCCTAAAACAGTGGCGAAATAGGCGTGGCCTAGTTCCAGCCGGCATCCACTTTGAACTCTTGAGCCGTACACATGGCACCGTCGTCGGATGCCAGAAACAGCACCATGCGCGCAATGTCCGAGGGTTGCAGCTTGTCGGGCAGGCACTGATTGCGTTTGATCTCCGCTTCGCCCTCCGCGTCAAGCCACAGTTTGATCTGGCGCTCGGTCATCACCCAGCCGGGTGAGACCGTGTTCACGCGGATACGGTGCGCACCAAGGCTGCTTGCCAGTCCGCGGGTCAGGCCATTGACGGACGACTTGGCGATGGCGTAGCAGGGGTAGCCACCGCTCTTGCTTTGCCAGCCGGTTGAGCCCAGGTTGATGATGGAGCCGCCACCCAGGCGCTTCATTGCAGGCACGATGGATTGAATGGCAAAGAAGGCCGGGCGCTGATTAACGGCCATGCGCTCATCCCAGTATTCCGGCGTGACGGATTCCAGGCTGTGACGATCGTCCCTCGCCACGTTGTTGACCAGCACCGAAAAGTCGCCCAGCTCGGTGATGGCCTGCTCCATGGTGTGTTGCAGAGCGGCAATATCGCGCACGTCGCACACGCGCCACCACGGTGGCGGGTGTCCCGCGTCGGTGATTCGCTGTGTCAGGGCACGGCTCTCCGCTTCTGCCATGTCGACAAAGGCAAGCTGCGCGCCTTGTTCCGCAAATGCCTCCACCATGGCGGCACCAATGCCCGTTCCACCGCCTGTGATGAAGACCCTTTTGCCCCGCAGACTGGGAAATAGCGCCAGAGCAGGAGACTGGTTCTGGAAAGTGGATAGGGCTGTCATATGAGTGTCCTTTATGTATTGCAATTTGAATATGTCACGTATAAATTTTATGATTTTTCTTTATCAATGTGCCTTGATAGGATGCCCTTTGTCAAGCCCCAAACGGCCGCCAAAAACCCACAGAGCAATTCAGAGGATGACGAAGAATGGATTCCATCAAACACCCTTTTCGCCGCAGTCAGGGCTGGTTCGGCAAGACCGACCGCGATGGCTTCATGCACCGCAGCTGGATCAAAAATCAAGGGTATCCGCACGATGAACTCGATGGTCGACCCGTCATTGGCATCTGCAACACCTGGAGCGAATTGACGCCTTGCAATGGGCACTTTCGTGAGTTGGCCGAGTTTGTCAAGCGTGGTGTCTACGAGGCCGGCGGTTTTCCGCTGGAGTTCCCGGTCATGTCGCTGGGTGAAACGCAGCTGCGACCCACCGCCATGCTGTTTCGCAACCTGGCCAGCATGGACGTGGAAGAGTCCATTCGCGGTAATCCGATTGACGGCGTGGTGCTGCTCATGGGCTGCGACAAGACCACCCCGGCACTGATGATGGGTGCCGCCAGTTGCGATCTGCCCACCATTGGCTTGTCGGGCGGTCCCATGCTCAATGGCAAGTTCCGGGGCAAGGATATCGGTTCGGGAACCGGTGTGTGGCAGATGTCAGAGATGGTGCGCGCTGGTGAGATGACCATGAACGAATTCACCGAGGCTGAATCCTGCATGCACCGCTCCAAGGGAAGTTGCATGACCATGGGTACAGCCAGCACCATGGCCAGCATGGTGGAGGCGCTGGGCATGTCGTTGCCCGAAAATGCCGCCATTCCCGCCGCCGATACCCGGCGTAACCGCCTGGCACAAATGACGGGGCGGCGCATTGTCGAGATGGTCAAGGAGGACATGCGCATGTCGCAGATTCTGACCCGTCAGGCGTTTGAGAACGCCATCCGCGCCAACGCAGCCATTGGCGGCTCCACCAATGCAGTCATTCATCTAATTGCGATTGCCGGACGCATGGGCGTGAGGTTGAATTTGGACGACTGGGACCGCCTGGGTGCCGAAGTGCCGTGTCTGTTGAATCTGCAGCCGTCGGGGCAGTACCTGATGGAAGATTTTTACTATGCAGGTGGCCTGCCTGCTGTGCTGCGGGAAATTGAACCCTTGTTGCACCTGAATAGCATCACGGCCAACGGCAAAACCCTGGGTGCCAACATCGCACAGGCACCTTGCTACAACCGCGATGTCATCAAGACGCCAGATGCGCCGTTCATGAAAGAAGCGGGTATCGCCGTGCTGCGCGGGAACCTGGCGCCAGATGGTGCCGTCATCAAACCCTCGGCGGCATCAAAGCACCTGCTGCAGCACCGCGGGCGGGCCGTGGTGTTTGAAGATATTGAAGATTTTCACGCCCGTATTGACACTGATGCGCTCGACATTGACGAGCACTGCGTGATGGTGCTCAAAAACTGTGGTCCGCGCGGCTACCCCGGTATGGCTGAGGTTGGCAACATGCCACTGCCGCCCAAGGTGCTGAGAAAAGGCATTACCGACATGGTGCGTATCAGTGACGGCCGCATGAGCGGAACCGCCTACGGTACCGTGGTGTTGCATACCAGCCCTGAGGCCGCCGCCGGTGGCCCATTGGCCCTGGTACAAAACGGCGACATGATCGAATTGGACGTGGCGGGACGCCGTTTGCATCTGGAGGTGTCGGAGGCGGAGCTGGCCATCCGGCGCAAGAGCTGGAAGCCGCCAGTGCATCCCAACCGGGGTTACCAGAAACTGTATGTGGAGCACGTACAGCAAGCGCACCTGGGTGCTGATCTGGACTTTCTGGTGGGCGGAAGTGGTGCAGACGTGCCACGCGAATCGCATTGAACGCCGTACCTCGCATACGCACAGCCCCCCACTGTGTATGGGCGGCAGCGGCCGGTTTGGGCGAGGGCACGCTCTGGTCGGTGCGGCACCAGGCCCTGTTCTGGGTGGACATTGTGGGCTGCCAGCTGCATCGCTACCATCCGGCCACGCAGGCGCGGGACAGCTGGACGTTTTCGGAAGAAATATCTGCCGTGGCAGAGCGTGCAAATGCTCCAGAGTTGCTGGTGACCCTGCGCCGTGGTTTCGCGTTTTTCAATCTGGAAACCGCAACCCTGCAACCTCTGCACCAGCCTGAATCCGAGCGCGTACATAACCGCTTCAACGACGGCAAGTGCGATGCCCAAGGCCGTTTTTGGGGCGGCACCATGGACGTCGACGGCAAGGCTCCCACAGGGGCCTTGTATCGCTACGCGCCGGACGGTCAGTGTGCGCGCATGGCAGATGGCTACGCGGTAACCAATGGTCCGACCTGGTCGCTGGATGGGCGCACGCTGTATTTCAATGACACCGTTCAGGGCCAGGTGCACGCGTTTGATTTTGACCCCATGAGTGGTGCCATTGGTAACCGGCGCGTCTGGCTGACATTTGCCAAGGGTGACGGATTTCCGGATGGCATGACAACCGATGCAGCAGGGCGCTTGTGGATTGCACATTGGGGCGCGTCCTGCGTAAGTTGCCACGACGGCGTAACGGCTGCGGAACTGGCACGGGTCACGCTGCCTACCCGTCACATTACAAACTGTACCTTCGGTGGACCGGCGCTTTCCACACTGTTCATCAGCAGCGCCTGCACGGGGCTTACCGCGGCGCAATTGGCCGCCGAACCATTGGCCGGTGGCCTGTTTGTCGTGGAGGTAGACGGGCAGGGCTTGCCGCCGTCTTGTTTTGCAGGATGAACCCATGACGCAACCCATTCAACATCCGGTGGTTTGGCTTGAGTACGCCGAACAACGCCTGGGCCTGGTACCCAGCCTGGGCGGTGGCGTTGCTGCCTGGCAATGGAATGGCGAGGGGACGTCCGTCGGTACCCACTTTGACGTGTGGCGTCCCTGGGATGGGCTTAACCCCGACCGTTATTCGCTGGCCTCATTCGCCATGTTGCCCTGGTCCAACCGCATCAGCGGCGGTGGCTTCGAGCACGGCGGCGTTGTGCATCCCATGGCACCGAACCGTGTGGGCGAGCCCTATCCGATTCACGGTGACGGTTGGCTGCAACCCTGGACTTTGTCCCAGCCCGACCAGGACACGATGGTGATGACGCTGGTGTCCAGCTACTTTTCAGGCAACCCGTATGCGTACGAGGCCACGCAGACCTTTCGTCTGGTGCCGGGGGGGCTGGACCAGACGGTTAGCGTGACCCACCGGGGCGCGGTTTGCTTGCCCTACGGTCTGGGCCTGCACCCCTGGTTTCAACGGAGTCCTCAGACCCGGCTACAGACCAATGTGCAAGGGGTCTGGCTCAGCGGTGCGGACCCCTTGCCCACAGTGCACACCCAGAAATTTCCCGCAACGTGGGATCCACGCTCGGGCATGGACGTCAACGGCACCCTGGTCGACAACGCCTACACCGGCTGGTGCGGTGAGGCACGCATCACCTGGCCCGAGCACCGGCTGCAACTGCACATGCGTGTTCCAGAAGTGCAGAACCGCGCCGCCCGTGACCCAGGCTACTGCCTGCTGTACCGCCCGCCCGAAGGCCCGGCGTTTTGTTTTGAACCGGTTACCCACCCTATCGATGCGTTCCACCAGCCGGGGCGTCCGGGTCTGCAAGTGCTCGCCGCGGGTGAGTGCCTGCGCCTGCACGTTGAGTGGCGCGTCAAACCTTTGACCTAACTTTCACATTTCTTCAAACCCATGCATACAACACCCCAACACGACAACCTGATTGGCGGCCAATGGCTGGCCGGTGGCAGTTACACGCCCAACACCAATCCTTCCAATCTGGCCGACGTGTTGGGCGAATACGCCCAGGCCAGTGCCGCCGATCTGGATGCCGCCGTGCAGGCAGCGCGCGCAGCATTCCCGGTGTGGTCCATGTCCGGCATTCAGGCGCGGGCGGACGCCCTGGACGCAATTGGCGCTGAGATCCTGGCACGCCGCGATGAGCTGGGTGCCTTGCTGGCTCGCGAAGAGGGCAAGACCCGGGTCGAAGGCGTTGGCGAGGTGTCCCGCGCCGGCAACATCTTCAAGTTCTTTGCTGGCGAGTGCCTGCGGCTGGCCGGTGAGGTCGTGCCCTCGGTGCGCCCCGGCATTGGCGTGGAGATCACGCGTGAGCCGGTGGGCGTGGTGGGCATCATCACACCCTGGAATTTCCCCATGGCCATTCCGGCCTGGAAAATTGCGCCTGCGTTGGCCTATGGCAACTGTGTGGTTTTCAAGCCGGCAGACCTGGTGCCCGGCTGTGCCTGGGCACTGGCGGAGATCATCAGCCGAAGTGGCATTCCAGCGGGAGTGTTCAACCTCGTCATGGGGCGCGGCAGTGTCATTGGCGACCCGCTGGTCAACCACCCGGGGGTGGATGCCATCAGCTTCACCGGTTCGCAGGGCGTAGGCGCCCGCATTGTGCAGCAGTGTGCGCTGAGTCTGAAAAAAGTGCAGCTCGAAATGGGCGGAAAAAACCCGCAGGTCATATTGGATGACGCCAACCTGGCCCAGGCGGTGGAACTTAGCGTGCAAAGCGCGTTCTATTCCACCGGCCAGCGCTGCACGGCGTCCAGCCGTTTGATCGTGACGGAAGGTATCTACCCCCAGTTTGTAGCGGCCATCACGGCCCGCATGGCGACGCTCAAGGTAGGCGACGCCCTGGAGGCGGGTACCGATATCGGTCCCGTGTCGTCACTCGCCCAGCTGGAGCAAGACATGCGGTATGTGGAGTTGGGGCAAGCGCAGGGGGGGCAGTTGGTGGCCGGTGGTGATCGGCTGCAACGTGCCACGGAAGGCTTCTATATGGCACCCGCCTTGCTGACCGACACCACCGCAGACATGCGCATCAACCGCGAGGAAGTATTTGGCCCGGTGGCCAGCATCATTCGCGTGAAGGGGTACGACGAAGCGCTCTTTGAAGCCAATAACACGCCCTTTGGCTTGTCGGCAGGCATTGCCACCACCAGCCTGAAATACGCCACCCATTTCAAACGCCACAGCCAGTCTGGCATGGTGATGGTGAATCTGCCAACGGCGGGTGTGGACTACCACGTGCCGTTTGGCGGACGCAAGGGCTCCAGCTACGGGCCGCGTGAGCAGGGGCGCTATGCGCAGGAATTTTTCACCACCGTCAAGACGGCCTATATCGGCATTTGAGGAGAACACCCCATGCAAGCAAACATTGAGCCCCGTTTCAAAGGTGTGTTTCCGGTTGTTCCCACCCCGTTCACGCAATCGGGGGAGCTGGACTTGCCCAGCCAGAAACGCTGTGTGGATTTCATGATCGATGCCGGCTCCAACGGCCTGTGCATTCTGGCCAATTTCTCTGAGCAGTTTGTGCTGTCTGATAGCGAACGCGAGACTCTGACCCGATCCATCCTGGAGCACGTAGCCGGTCGCGTTCCGGTGATCGTGACCACCTCCCATTTCAGCACCAGCATCTGTGCCCAGCGCAGTCGCCAGGCACAAGACATGGGCGCTGCCATGGTCATGGTCATGCCGCCGTACCACGGTGCCACGTTCCGGGTGCCGGAAGAACAGATATACGGCTTCTATGCCGGCGTGTCCCAGGCGATTGACATTCCCATCATGATTCAGGACGCACCGGCCAGCGGAACCCCGTTGTCGGCCACCTTTCTGGCGCGGATGGCCCGCGAGATTGCCCAGGTGTCCTACTTCAAGATCGAGACGGCGGGCGCCGCCGCCAAGCTGCGCGAACTCATTCATTTGGGGGGCGATGCAGTGGAAGGTCCGTGGGATGGAGAAGAGGCCATTACCCTTATGCCCGACCTGGACGCTGGCGCCAGCGGCGCAATGACCGGCGGCGCCTACCCCGACGGCATCCGGACGATCGTCGATGCCTATGCCGCTGGCCGGCGCGAAGAGGCCGCCAGCGCTTACCAGCGATGGCTGCCCTTGATCAACTACGAAAACCGCCAGTGCGGTCTGCTGGCGGCCAAGGCCCTCATGCAGGAAGGCGGAGTGATTGCCTGCGAAGCGCCACGCCATCCGTTGCCCGCCATGCACGCCGCCACACGCGCCGGGTTGCTGGAAACCGCTCGGCGGCTCAATCCCCTGGTGCTGCGATGGGGCCGGTAAACAGCGCCGTATTGGTTGGCATTGATTGGGGCACCACCCACCGTCGCGCCTACGTGCTCGACGCCCAGGGCCACTGCATTCGCACGCATGCGGACACGCAAGGTGCACTGGCCTCTAAGGGCCGGTTTGCGCTGGCATTGCGTGATCTTTTACTGGAATTGCAGGTCGATCCGGGGCTGGTGGTGATGTCTGGCATGGTGGGTAGCGCCCTGGGCTGGCAAGAGGCCCCCTACGTAAGTGGCGCTGTTGCGTTGCAGGCATTGCCACAACATTGGGTTGAAGTCCAGGAAGCTCCCGCCGGCACGCGCTGCGTCATTGTTCCGGGTTATTGCGTGCGCAATTCCCTGGGGCAACCGGACGTGATGCGCGGGGAAGAAACCCAACTACTGGGCGCGGTGAAAATGGGTCACGCCAGCGGCTGGTTTGTCTTGCCGGGTACGCACAGCAAGTGGGTCGAGCTACGGGCCGGCCGTGTGGTGCAACTGCGCACCTACATGACAGGTGAGTTGTTTGGCTTGCTGACCCAACACGGAACCCTGGCTGCGGCTGCAGGCTCCGCCGGTCAGGTGTGGGATGCCGCAGCATTTCGCCTCGGCGTGCAAGCGGCAAGCCAGGGCTCCTTGAGCCACCAGCTGTTTGGCTGCCGCGCCCGCGTGGTGTGCGCTGACATGCCCGCGTCCAGCGCACATGCCTATCTCAGTGGTTTGCTCATTGGCAGCGAACTGCATGACGTGCTGCAAACCACGGCGCAGGGGGAGCGCATGGCTGGCTTTCAGTTGCTCGGGACTCCTGAGCTGGCTGCCCATTACCAGAGTGCGGCCTTTCAGTTGGCGTTGCAGGCAGAGGTTCTGGATGCACAGGCCGCCTTCGTGGCTGCCTTGGTCCATATTCAAACGATCGTGAGGCATGTATGACAGTGGCACTGCAGCTACGCGCCCACTTGCGGGTCATGCCCCTGGTGGCCATCTTGCGAGGACTGGACCCGGAGCAGGCATTGGCCGTGGGGCAGGCATTGGTGGACAGCGGGTTTCGGGCCCTGGAGGTGCCGTTGAATCGTCCGGATGCGTTGCAATGCATTGACATTCTGGCCCGGCACCTGCCACCCGGCGTGCTGGTGGGCGGCGGTACGGTGCTGACCGTTGACGATGTGCAGGCCGTGCATGCTGCGGGCGGTCGGCTGGTGGTTTCGCCGCATTGCGACGCCCGGGTGATTGCCCGTTCCGTGGCACTGGACATGCTGAGTGCGCCCGGCGTTGCCACGCCCACCGAAGCATTCACCGCGTTGCAGGCTGGCGCGCATGCCCTCAAGCTCTTTCCTTCGGATATGGTGGGGCATGCGGGTCTGAAGGCCCTCAAATCGGTCTTGCCCGCGGACACCGACATTTGGCCTGTGGGCGGCATTACGCCCGAGAGCATGGCCGGGTGGCTGGCTGCAGGTGCTACCGGGTTTGGTATTGGCAGCCAGTTGTACGCGCCCGGCATGTCCGTGGAGGCGGTTCGCCGCAAGGCGCAGCACTATGTGCAGGCTTTTTCTTAATGTTTTTGGCCTGCAGCACAGGTACTGCTTGCGTGGGTAGCTATGTTTTTGATAGCGAGACAATATTTGCTGAAGGGCGGCGCTAGCGCGTGCAGACCTGCTCCACCCGCTGGCTGTCGAGCAGGTGGATGGATTTGGTGTCGTCGTACACCATTTCGACCGGCGGAACAAAGCCCAGCATATGGATGGCGTTGGCAGGGCCGCTCCACTGGATTTCCCCGTTGATCAACTCACCGTGCAGCGTGATGGCGCCCGCGTGCAGCTGCACGGCGTCCTTGCCGTGGCGAAAGGTCATGGTGAACGGTTGGGCAAAGCCTTGGCAGGTGTACTGGTCCAGGGCCGTCGGCCGCGGCATGAGCCCGTGGTTGGCCACGGCGGACACCGTGATGTAGGTCACCATGCTGAGCGCGGCAGTGCCGATGATCGTGATGGCAATGGCGGGCACCACGGCGCCGCTTTTCACGAAGGCCTTGAAGTTGAAGCGCTTGCTGCTGGGGGCTGCGGGGTGGGGATGGTTCATGGTGTGCTGGGTCATTTTTTCTCACGTAGTTGCCAGGCCGCGACAATGGCCAAGGCACAAATGCCGGCCAGCATCAGAAAGGATTCGTTGAATGCTAACAGCCTCTGGGGGCTGGTGCTGGGGTGCGCCAGCGACTGGCCATGGACGGCCAGCCGCCATTCCAGCACGATGGCGCACAGGCTCACGCCGCTGGCGCCGCCCACCATGCGGATGAAGCTGATGACGCTGGAGCCTTGCGCCAGCATGTGCTTGGGCAGGCCGCGCATGGAGCCCAGGTTGAGGGACGGCAGGATGAAGCCCAGCCCGATGCGCCCCACAATGGCCCACGCCACGATGACCCAGATGGAGGTATGCAGGCCCACCGTCACCATCAAGGCAAATCCCAGGGCCAGCAGCAGCAGGCCAATGCTCACCAGCACGCGGGCCGGCTGGTGGTCCGCCAGCCGGCCGACCATGGCAATGGTGAAGCCCAGCACCAGGCCGGCGGGCATCAGCAGGGTGCCCACGTAGGCCGGCGACAGCCCCAGCCCCATCTGCAGGTACACCGGCAGCAGGTAGGTGGAGCCGAACAGTGCCGTGCCGTAGATGAACGCCACGATGCTGCCCATGGCGAACTGGCGGTGGTTGAACAGCGCCAGGTTCATCAGCGGAGCCTGCTGGTGCGGCCCGCGGTGGATGTGGCTCAGGCGGTGCTGCCATTTCACGAAGGCCACCAGCGCCAGCACGGCCGCCGCCAACAGCGCCGCGGCCTGGGTGGGGGCGCCGCCTTGCAGCGTGACCATGCCGTTGAGCAGGCACAGCGTGGCGAGGGTGGCCAGCAGCAGGCCCCGCCAGTCGAGCGTGACCGGGTCGCTGTGGTGGGCCTCGTCGCCCAGGTTGGCCACCGGAATGAAGCGCCGTGCCATGAGCAGCGAAGCCAGGCAAAACGGCACCACCATGAAGAAGGTGGAGCGCCAGCCAAACCAGTCCACTAGCAGCCCGCCGATGCTGGGCCCCAGGGCCGGCGCCAGCACCACGCCCATGCCGAAGATGCCGCTGGCGCGCCCCTGCTCGTTGGAGGCAAACACCCGCAGGATGATGATGGCCGGAATGGGCTGCACCACACCCGAAGCCAGGCCTTCGGCCACCCGCGCGGCCAGCACCAGATCGAACTGGTTGCTCAGGCCGCCGCAGATGCCACCGGCCAGCAGCAGCCAGATGGCGCCGGCATAGGTCCTGCGGTAGCCAAAGCGCGCCAGCAGCCAGGGAGTGGTCAGCATGGAAACGGTCATTGCCACCATGAAGCCCGACGACACCCACTGCATGTGGTGCTGCCCCAGGGCAAAGTAGCGGCTCATGTCGGGCACGGCCACATTGATGATGGTCGACGACATGATGGACGCCATGGTGCCGATCATCACGGACAGCAGCAACAGCCAGCGGTAGCGCGGTCCGTGGCGGGCCTGCAGGGCGGCAACGGTCTGGGTGTGGGGCATGTCAGGGGCGCTGCAGCTTCTGGCGCACCAGCTGGATGTTGGCGCGCAGGGCGTACAGCTCGTCGGTGTGCGACAGCGGCACACGGATCCGGGCGGTGCGGTTGTCCATCTGGTTGAGTTCGTCGAGCAGCGGGGCCGTGTCGGGCAGGTCTTCTGCGCGCTGTTCGATGTCGCGCAGATGGGCATACCAGCGGAAGATGCGCGAGCGCACGCGGAACTCATAGAGGGGCGGAATCACGCGCGACAGCGGCAGCAGCACCGCCAGAATGATGCCCATGACCAGCCACATGCGCTCCACCAGGTTGGCCACCCAGAATGGCAGGTAGCGCTGCAGCAGCGGGGTGCCGGCCTGGATGGCGCGCTCGGCCTCCTTGGCCACGGGTAGCTCGTTGTTCCTGATGTTGGGGTACTCGCGTGCGTGCTTGAACCAGCCGGCGCCGCCGTGGATCTCGTTGCCCGCCTGGGAAAACAGCTGCAGCAGCGCCGGGTGCGTGCTGGCACGCGTGAGCAGCGTGGTGGTGGGGGCCACCAGGTGCACGTTCTGCGCGGGAATGTTGGCGGCCAGATCGACCACGCCGCGCGGCAGCACGGCGGGGCTCAGGAAGGCAAAGCGCCGCGAGTAGGCTTCGCTCTGCGCAAAGTCCATCAGCTTCACGCCCGGCGTCTGCAGCAGCATTTGCACCAGCAGCGATTCGGGGGCCGAGGCGAACACAATGGCGTCGAGCTTGCCGTTGAGAAAGGCCACCGTGGCCGGTGTCTGCTCCAGCTGCGACAGCTTCAGCGACTGGGGGGCGATGCGGTTGCTCTCCAGCAGCTTGGCCATCAGGTTGGGCACGCCGCTGCCGGGTGTTCCCACGTTGACCCGCAGGCCCTTGAGCTGGGTCAGGAACGCGAGGGTGGAGTGGGGTGCGGCGGCCTCGCGGTAGAACAGCCAGACCGGCTCCAGGAACAGGCTGCCCAGCGACTCCAGGGGCACGTCGCCTTCGGCGCCGGCCTCGTTGCTGCCGCCCTGCACAAAACCCAGGTCGGCCTTGCCGTCGCGCAGCAGCTGCAGATTGGCCGCCGACCCCTCCGAGGGCAGCAGCACCACCTCGATGCCCTCCTTGGCCAGCAGGCGGGCGTACCGTTTGCCAAACTCCTCGTAGGCGCTTTGCGCCGGGCCGGTGGCCAGCGTGACGCGCTTGGGCGGGTTGGGGTCCAGCCAAACATAGGCCAGCACCAGCAGCGCAACGGTCAGTGCAATGAACGGGCCTGCCGAGATGGCTAGGTCGCGCAGGGAGAGCAGGGTGTAACGTATGGTCTTTGGCACCCCGGAACCTTAGCACGGGACGGGCGGCAAACGTAAGGGAGCGTACGATGGACACACCCGACACAGGCTTTTGGCAGGGCGCCCGCTACCGCAGCGGCCAGGCGGCAGGGCACTACGAAAGCTGGTTCCTGCGCGCCAACCACCCGCAGCGCAACGAGGCGTTCTGGATCCGTTACACCATCTTTTCGCCGCAAGGCCGCCCGGACGACGCCATGGGCGAGCTGTGGGTGATTCACTTCAACGGCGAGACGCACCAGATCCGTGCCGCCAAGCAGGAGGTGCCCATCCGCGAATGCCGCTTCGCCGCGCACGGGCTGGACGTGCAGATTGGCTCCGCCACCCAGCAAAGCGGCCGTCTGGCGGGCGCGACGACCCAGCCGCACGCCATGGCGTGGGACTTGCAGTATCGCGGCGGCGGTGCGCCCATGCTGTTTCTGCCGCCCGGGCTGTATGGCGCGCCTTTTCCCAAGGCCAAGGCCGTGGCGCAGCGCCCGCATGTGGTGTTCAGTGGCAGCATCACGGTGGATGGAACGGTGATGGAGGTGGACGACTGGGTAGGCAGTGAGAACCACAACTGGGGCAGCCAGCACACCGACACCTACGCCTGGGGGCAGGTGGTGGGCTTCGACAACGCGCCGGACGCCTTTATAGAGTGCATCACCGCCCGGCTGCGGTTCGGCCCCCTGTGGTCGCCGCCGCTCACCATGGTGGTGGCCCGGGTGGACGGGCAGGACTATCACCTCAATACCCTGTGGCAGGCGTTTCGGGCCCGGGGGCGTTGGCGGTTCTTTGACTGGCAATTCGACAGTGCCGACCCGCGCAGCGGCGTGCGCATGACCGGCCACCTGCATGCGCCCCGGGAGGCCTTCGTGGGTTTGACTTACTACAACCCGCCCGGGGGCAGCCACACCTGCCTCAACAGCAAGATGGCGGCCTGCGAAGTCACCCTGGAACGCCCGAACCGGCCGCCCCTGACCCTGCAGACCCGGCACCGCGCCGCGTTTGAAATCTTGACGGATGACCCGCGGCACGGCGTGCCGCTGGCGGTTTGACGCGCGCGCCGGTCAGCCCGGTGTAGGCGTCTTGGGGGTGTAGTCGCAGTACTGCGACACCGCGCACTGCCAGCACTGCGGCTTGCGTGCCTGGCACACGTAGCGGCCGTGCAGGATCAGCCAGTGGTGGGCGTGCAGCAGGTACTCGGCCGGTATGCGCTTGAGCAACTGCACCTCCACCTCATGGGGCGTCTTGCCTGGCCCCAGGCCGGTGCGGTTGGCCACGCGAAAGATGTGCGTGTCCACGGCCATGGTGGGTTCGCCAAAGGCCACGTTGAGCACCACGTTGGCGGTCTTGCGCCCCACACCGGGTAGGGCTTCGAGTTCGGCGCGTGTGCGCGGCACCTGCCCGCCGTGGCGTTCCACCAGGATGCGGCAGGTCTCCAGCAGATGCCGGGCCTTGCTGTGGTACAGGCCAATGGTCTTGATGTAGCTCTCCAGTCCTTCCAGACCCAGGTCCAGCATGGCCTGCGGCGTGTGGGCCACGGGAAACAGCTTGCGCGTGGCCTTGTTCACACCCACGTCGGTGGCCTGTGCGCTGAGCAGCACGGCGGTGAGCAGTTCGAACACGCTGGTGTATTCCAGCTCGGTTTCCGGCTCGGGGTTGGCTGCCTGTAGCGTGGCGAAGAAAGGGGCTATGTGGTCTTTTTTCATCAGAAGGGCATTGTCCCATTCAGGCGCTAACATCGTGCCATCTACCGCCAAAAACCAGATTGCAGACCCGTCACCATGTCACTTCCCTTTGCAGACCGCCTGAACAACGTAGAAACCTCCGCCATCCGCGAGCTCTTCAAGCTGCTGGGCAAGCCCGGCATCATCAGCTTTGCCGGCGGCTTCCCCGACAGCGCCATGTTTGACGTGGACGGCATCCGCGAAGCCGCCAACGCCGCACTGGCGCAGGAGCCCGGCGCCGCGCTGCAATACGGTGCCACCGAGGGTTACCAGCCGCTGCGCGAACAGCTGTCGGCCTTCATGGCCAGCAAGGGGACCAAGGATGTGGCGCCCGAGCAGCTGATCGTCACCACCGGCAGCCAGCAGGCGCTGGACCTGCTGGGCAAGACCATGGTCAGCCCCGGCGACAAGGTCATTGTCGAAGGCCCCACCTTTCTGGCCACCATCCAGTGCTTTCGCCTGTACGGCGCCGAGGTCATCAGCGCACCCATCGACGCCCACGGCGTGCAGACCGACAAGCTCGAGGCCCTGATCGCCGAGCACCGCCCGAAGTTCGTCTACCTGATCCCCACCTTTGGCAACCCCAGCGGTGCCATGCTCAGCGCCGAGCGACGCAAGCGGGTGCTGGAGCTGGCCGTGCAGTACCAGACCCTGGTGGTGGAAGACGACCCCTATGGCGACCTGTACTTCGGCGAAGCACCACCGCCCAGCTTGCTGGCCATGAGCCCCAGCGTGCCGGGCAGCCGTGCGCTGCTGGCGCATTGCGGCTCCCTGAGCAAGGTGCTCAGTCCCGGCCTGCGTGTGGGCTGGCTGATTGCTCCGCCCGAGTTGCTGGCCAAGGCCACCATGTGCAAGCAGTTCAGTGACGCCCATACCAGCACCTTTGCCCAGGCCACCGCGGCGCAGTACCTCAAGGCCGGTCGCATGCCCGCCACCTTGGCCCATGTGCGCACGGTGTACGCCGAGCGCGCGCAGGCCCTGTGCAACGCCCTGCGCAAGGAGCTGGGCGGCGCCATCGACTTTGTGCAGCCGCAGGGCGGCCTGTTTGTCTGGGCGCGCCTGACGGGGGCCGGCGGCAAGGTGCGCGACGGCGGCGAATTGGCCAAACGCGCCATTGAAAAAGGCGTGGCCTTTGTGCCGGGTGCGCCGTTCTACGCCAGCAACCCGGACCACGCCACCTTGCGCCTGAGCTTTGCAACGGCGGACGTGGCAAAGATCGAGGAAGGCATCGCACGCCTGGCGCAGGCACTCTAGCCTGCGATGCCCGCCCGCAAGGGCGGCGTCTACTTCGCCGAAGACTTCATCAGGGTGTCCTTCAGCGCCTTCATGTTGTCCTGCAATGGGCCGAACGGTCCATATTTATGCTGGTCGGCCGGCGCCCCGTCCACATAGGGTGGGAAAGCCGAATCCACAGGCTTGTTCCAGCGTCCGGGGAAATCGCGCTCCAGATGGGCCTTGACTGGTCGTGGATGGCTCAGGACAAAGGCCGCCACGTCGTAGGCCTCGTCGTCTGTTACCTGGGGTTGGCCGTACTGCGTGCCCTGCGGCATGTTGGTCTTGATGAAGGATGAGGCAAACAGCAGGCGGCTCATTCCGGCGCCGTTGTTGAACGAATCCTTGCCCCACAGCGGCGGGAAGGTGTAGCCCGTGGCGCTTCCCGGAGCACCGGCCCGCAGCCCCGCACCTTCGGCACCGTGGCAACTCGCGCATTTTTCCGCGTAGACCGTGCTGCCGGCAGCGGGGTCGGCGCGGCGATTCGGTGCCTTGAAGGGCGGAAGGCCCTGGCCTTCGACCTTGCCGCCCGTTGGCACGTCCCTGGACAGGAAATGCATGTAAGTGACAAAGGCTTTCATCTCGCGGCTGTCGAGCGGCAGTTTCTTGCCGGCCATGCTGCGTTCCATGCAGCCGTTGATGCGCTCCTCTACTGTGCTGACTTCGTCTTCCCGTGCCCGGTATTGGGGAAAGGTGGCATGCGCGCCGACCCATGGGATGGCAAATTTCTTGGTCGCCGAGGCCTGATGGCACGATGCACACGCCAGGTTGTTGCCCGCGAAGCGCATCTTGGTGTTCTTGACCTCCGGGCCAATGTATGCAAAGGTGCGGTCGGTCAGTTCCTTGCCGTAGCGAGCCAGCCGGCCGTAGTGGTCGTCGGGTAGTTTGGAGGTGTCGTAAGCCTCTGCGGGGCGAATGACAAACGCGCCAGTCGGTGCTGCAGTCTGCGTGGCAGACACGGACGCAGAGGCAGCCGCGGCGGGCGCTGAGCCCTGTGCATGCAGGGCGCCTGTGGCACAGAGTGTGCCCAGGGTAATCAGGTGTTTCAGCATACAAATTTCTCCCCGTGGATTCGCACAACGGTTTTCACTGTAAATCTGGCGGAATGCCACAGCATGATTTTTCGCAAGGATGCTGCGCCCGCATCGGGTAGGGCGGGTTCGGATTGGGGTAGCCTAGGCCCCCTGAATGCAAGGGCCCCACATGAAGAAAATCAACGTCACCATCCGGCTGGACATGGTCGAAAGCGAAGACGTGATCTACGCATTCGCAGCGTAGTCTGCGGACCTGACGCTCAGGCCGGCCGGGGGCGGCCCGACCGTTTGCGTAGGCGTTCCTGCACCGCCTCGCTCTCCAGTTCCCGCAGCGCGTCTGCCGCAATCCAGCGCGCCGGCTGCGTGCCCTGCTGCCGGATGCGCAGGGCCGCCTCCCGCGCGGCCGCGTTCAGCGCCCCATTGCGCTTGCCGATGTTGCGCAGCGCCCAGTTCACGGCCTTTTTCACGAAGTTGCGCCCATCGGCGGCGGCGCTCTCCACCAGGGGCAGCGCGGCGATGAACTGCGCGTCGGGTGCCTGCTTGTCGTGAACCGCCAGGGTGGCCAGCAGGGCAAAGGCGGCGCGGCGCACAAACTCTTCCTCGTGCGCGGACCACGCCGCTACCTTGTTCCACGCCAGGGGTGAGGCCAAAAAGGCGCTACCGCAGACCTGGTCGCACACGTCCCAGGATGCAAAGCCCCGGGCCCAGGCATCCATCTGGCGTGAGGTCAGCCGTGCGGGGTCGGCCAGCAGGCCGGCCACGATGCGGGCTTCGGGAATGGTGGTGTCCCACAGCGCCAGGGCTAGATCGTGGTCGCGCCCCAGGGTGCGGGCAATGCGGCGCATGACGGGCATGGACAGGCCCAGGCGGTTGTCGCCCACGATGCCAAAACGGGCCATGCTCGCCAGTTCCTCGGGGCGGGCGTTTTGCTGCAGCAGGGCCATGGCGTCGGCCAGACGGGTGGTGTGGGGCATGGTGGCGGCGTGCGTAAACTAGGGCGTCTGCTCGGAGGACCACACTATGCCGCAAACGTCTCGCGCTCCCGTATCTGTCGACTTTCTGGTTGTGGGTGCTGGCATTGCCGGAGCGTCGGTCGCCTACTGGCTGGCCCCGCATGGCCGGGTGCTGGTGCTGGAGCGCGAGTCGCAGCCGGGCTACCACTCCACGGGGCGGTCGGCTGCGCTGTTCATGGCCAGCTATGGCGGCCCGCAGGTGCGGGCGCTGTCGCTGGCCAGTCTGCCGTTCTACAGCAAGCCGCCCGCGGGGTTTTCCGAGCACCCCCTGATCAGCCCGCGCGGGGCCATGATGGTGGCTACGCCGCAGCAGATGGATGCGCTGGACGCCCACTGGCAGGTGCTCAGCCCGTTATCCCCCATGGCCCGGCGCCTGACAGGCGCGCAGGCCTGTGCGATGGTGCCCGTGCTGCGCCCGGAGACGACGGCCGGCGCCACCTACGAGCCCGATGCCGCCGACATGGACGTGCACGCCATCCACCAGGGATTTCTCAAAGGCCTGCGCCACCATGGTGGCACGCTGGCCTGCGATGCCGGGGTTGCGGCCCTGCACCACGACGGCGCGCAGTGGCAGGTGCAGACCACCGACGGTCGCGCCTGGCGTGCCCGCGTGGTGGTCAACGCCGCCGGTGCCTGGGCGGACGAACTGGGCCAGCTGGCCGGCGCCATGCCGATCGGCCTGCAGCCCTGCCGGCGCTCGGCCTTTGTGTTTGCGCCGCCCCCCGGGGTTGCGGTCGCACAGTGGCCCATGACCTACAGCGCCGGGGAGGACTGGTACATCAAGCCCGATGCCGGCATGCTGCTGGGGTCTCCCGCCAACGCCGACCCGGTGCCGCCCCACGATGTGCAGCCCGAGGAGATGGACATTGCCCTGGCCATGCACCGCATCGGCGAGATGACCACGCTGGCCATGCGGCGCCCGCAGCGCACCTGGGCCGGTCTGCGCTCCTTTGTGGCCGATGGCGGACTGGTGGGCGGGCCGGACCCGCAAGTCCCCGGTTTTGTGTGGGTGGCCGCGCAGGGCGGCTATGGCATACAGACGGCGCCGGCCATGGGTGAGGCGTGTGCCGCACTGGCGCGCGGCCTGCCGCTGCCGGCCCACATTGCCGCCCTGGGCCTCACGCCGGAGATGCTGGGGCCGCAGCGGCTGCAGCGCCCGGCAGGCTAGCGGGGCCTTACCCCATCTCCACTCGGTTGCGTCCAGACTCCTTGGCGCGGTACAGCGCCTGGTCGGCCCGGTCGATGGTGGCGTTGAAGCATTCATCGGGCACGAACTGGGCAACACCCGCCGAAAAGGTGAGCCGCAGTGCGGGGCTGATGTCGCTGAGGTTTTCGCGTTCCATCCGGTTGCGCATGCGGCCCACCGCCTGGTTGGCGGCGTCCAGATCGGCATCGGGCATGAGCAGCAGGAACTCCTCGCCACCCCAGCGGGCCAGCGCATCGGAGGCGCGCATCTCGTCTTCCAGCACGACCGTGAACCGCTGGAGCACGGTGTCGCCGACGCCATGGCCGTGTTCGTCGTTGATGCGCTTGAACCAGTCGATGTCGATGAGCGCCAGCGACACGGCCTGCGCACCGCGGTCGACGCGTGACTGCTCGTGTGCCAGCACCTCCACCATGGCGCGGCGGTTGAGCAGGCCGGTGAGGGCGTCGCGCGTGGCCAGCTCGCGGTTCAATGCGAGTGCGGTCTTCAGTTCCTTCTTTTGCGCGGCCAGCTTGGCCCGCAGGCGGCTCACGGTAATGGCCAGGCTGGACGTTGCCAGCATGACGACGGCGGCGAACACAAAGTGGATCAGCTCGACGCGCGGATCGTATTGGGCGCTGGTTGCCGCCCGCCAGGCCATGGCCAGGGCCAGCATGAGAAAGCCGGCAAGGCTCAGGCGGCGCGCAACGTGGGGTTTCAGGTCGAACACGCCGAAGAGGATGACCAGAATCATGAGTGACAGCACAGCCCCGCGCGCGGGGCCGCTGATGGCGTAGGACCAGGTGAGGGCGGCCATGGCAAACAGCATTTGCGGCAGCGTCAGGCTGGGGTCCGCAGCAAAGCGCCGGCTCCAGCCGCTGCGCACCAGCACAAAGAATATGCAGGCGCCCGGCAGGGTGACCAGCGTGAGCTGGTTGGACGCCGCCTGTGGCATCAGCCCGAGGTAAACCTCACCCTGCTGTATCAGAGCCAGCAGCAGGTAGCTCACCAACGCCACCGCCGCAGGCGCATAGCGCGCCCGCATGGGGCCGCTGGGGCCTGCGATCAGTGTGGCAAGCCGTTGCGGCAAGCTGGTGTGTGGCATTGTTGAACAGGGCATGCGGTTGCGCTATCAAATTGATAGCTACTGGCGCAGTAAACAAAAGCTTTGCAGCGGCATTTTATGCCGGTATTGCCCGGCTGTGGTCAGGTCGAACCCGCATGGGCTGCGGGCTTCGGATGGGGGCGGGCCGGCACGGGCCGCCGAATTGACCAGGGTCAACGACGTGCCGCCCGGACGGCACACGCTAGACTGCTGCTTTTGCAATTTACGGAAGATTGATCATGAGTGAACTGGTTGTGTACAGCTTGCAGGACGGTGTGGCGACACTGACCTTGACCAATGGCAAGGTGAATGCCGTATCCCCCGAACTGATTGCCAGCTTCAACCGGGCGCTGGACCAGGCCGAGCAGGCTGGTGCGGTGGTGATCGTCACCGGCCAGCCCGGCATCCTGAGCGGCGGCTACGACCTCAAGGTCATGCTGTCGGGGCCGCAAAACGCCCTGGACCTGGTGGCTGCGGGTTCCACGCTGGCGCGGCGCATGCTGGCGCATCCGCAGCCCGTCATCGTGGCGTGCCCGGGCCACGCCGTGGCCAAGGGGGCCTTTCTGCTGCTGTCGGCCGACTACCGCATCGGGGTGGAGGGCGCGTTCAACATCGGCCTCAACGAGGTGAAGATCGGCATGACCATGCACCACGTGGGCATTGCCCTGGCGCGGGACCGCCTGACGCCGCCGGCCTTCCAGCGCGCCGTCATCAACGCCGAGATGTTCAACCCTCAGGGCGCGCTGGACGCCGGCTTCCTGGACCGGGTGGTGCCGGCCGAGCAATTGCTGGCGGCGGCGGGCGAAATGGCCCAGCAACTCAAGGGCCTCAACATGACCGCCCACAAGAACACCAAACGCAAGGCGCGCAAGGGCCTGCTGGACGCGCTGGACGCCGCGATCGAGGTGGATAAATTGGTGGGCCTGAACTAAGGCCCTGTCTTCACGCCGCGCGGGTCTGGCGATCCTTGAGCCAGCCCTGCGCGTAGGCGCCCAGCGCAATGCCGGCCAGCGCCACCAGCAGCGACCAGTTGCCCGTGCCCAGGCCGGCAATGGCCGGGCCCGGGCATACCCCGCAGATCCCCCAACCGACGCCGAAAATGGCCGCACCCAGCACCGTGTCGCGGTCCAGCGTGGAGGGGCGCACCGAGAAGTGGTCGCCCAGCAGCGGGCGGCCCAGCAGGCGGGGGGCCAGCTGGTACACCAGCACGGTCACGCACACGGCGCCGCCCATCACCAGCATCAGGCCCCAGTCCTGAAAACGCAGGAAGCTCAGCACCACTTCGGGCGACACCATGGTGGAGACCGCCAAGCCCAGCCCGAACAGCATGCCACTGGCCAGCACGGCGAGAAATTTTGCGAACGACATATCAGCGGCCTCCCAGAAACAGCACCACGTTGGCGGTGACAAAGCCCGTGGCCATGAAGGTCAGCACCGCTACCAGCGACGGCAGCTGCAGTGAGCCCAAGCCGCAGATGCCGTGGCCCGAGGTGCAGCCGTTGCCCAGCCGGGCCCCAAAGCCCACCAGCAGGCCGCCCAGGCCCAACTGCCACAGCGGCACGCCGGTTTTCAGACCTCCTGCGGGGCCTTGCACGGCCCACCAGAGGGCGGCTCCGGCGATCAGGCCCAGTGCGAAGACAAGACGCCAGACCCGTGTATCCACAAAGCGGCCCTGCTGAAAAAACGGCCGCTTCGATACATACGACCAGGTGCTGCTGAAGACGGTGCTCATGCCGCCCACCCAGCCGGTCAGGACGAACAGCAGGCTCACTCCGATTCCGATCAACAGGCCCCCGGCCAGGTAATGCCCCCAGCCCAGGGGGAAAAGCGACAACGTCATGCAGGCTCCTGTGTTTTGCGCAAAAGGCGCAAGCATAGCGCCAGACGCCGCGGGCTGCAGGGCGCGCGCCGGTAAGATGGGGTGTCACACCTCAGGAGCGCCCATGAGCCCAAGCACCGAAGCTCTCGTCCTTTCCTCTCGCGATGCACGTGGCGTCGTCACCCTCACGCTCAACCGGCCGGATGCGTTCAACGCCCTGTCGGAGGCCATGCTCACCTCGCTGCAGATCGCGCTGGACGCCATTGCCACCGACAACACGGTGCGCGTGGTGGTTCTGGCCGCTGCGGGCAAGGCCTTCTGTGCCGGCCATGACCTGAAGGAAATGCGGGCAGCGCCCTCGCAGGACTACTACCTGAACCTGTTTGCGCAGTGCGGGCGCGTCATGCTTTCCATCCAGCGCCTGGCGGTGCCGGTGGTGGCGCGGGTGCAGGGCATTGCCACGGCGGCGGGCTGCCAGCTGGTGGCCATGTGCGACCTGGCGGTTGCCGTCAGCACGGCCCGGTTCGCGGTGAGCGGAGTCAACCTGGGCCTGTTCTGTTCCACGCCCAGCGTGGCCCTGTCGCGCAACCTGGGGCGCAAGGCGGCGTTTGAAATGCTGGTGACGGGGGAGTTCATCGACGCCGAGCAGGCCCAGAGGCAGGGCCTGGTCAACCGGGTGGCCAAGCCCGCCCTGCTGGACCTGGAGGTTGCCCGCCTGGTCGATAGCATCCTGTCCAAGCCCCGCGTGGCGTTGGCCATGGGCAAGGCTTTGTTCTACCGCCAGCTCGAAGAGGGTATCGAGGCGGCCTACCAGGACGCGGCGCAGACCATGGCCTGCAACATGATGGACGACGCGGCCCTGGAGGGGGTGCAGGCGTTCATCGACAAGCGCCCACCCCGCTGGGACTGACGGCTATGCTTGCGGCTTTGCAATCTGGGCTGTACTGCCATGGCTGAACGCACCATTACCACCGATACCTACAAACTGTTTCCCTCGCCGCGCAACGCGCACCGCGAGATCTTTGCGCACGAGGTGTTCGTTCCCTATCCCTACGCGCTGATTGACTTGCCGAGCTTCTACCTGCAGGGGAAATACAGCCTGTTTGCGGCCTGCCGGCTGGCGGACAACAAGATGGGGCAACTGGTGAGCTTCGAATTGGAGGCCGACCGGAATAAATTTACGGCGGGCTTTGTGCCGGACTGAGTCAGAACCTGACGCCAGTGCGGCATGCGGTCTAGAACGGACTGTTGCCGTTAATTACCCGCAGCAGCACCACGATGACGGCGATCACCAGCAGTACGTGGACAAAACCGCCCATGGTATAGGAGGTGACCAAGCCGAGGAGCCACAAGACGATAAGAATGACGGCGATGGTATAGAGCATATTTGACCTTTCAATGAGGGACCAGTGATCACTGGACCTGGTTGCCGCTGGCGGCGCCCATAGCGGCGCCGCCAACGGTTCCCACGGTGCTGTCACCGGTGAGTGACCGGTTATTTCAGACGCATGTCGTTCTTGACGGACGTCACGCCGCTAACGGCTTGTGCGGTCGCCACGGCCATGTCGATGTTGGCTTGGGAGCTCAGGAATCCGCTCAGCTGCACGCGACCCTTGAATGTTTCCACGTTGATCTCGGCTGACTTCAGCGTTGGTTCGTTGAAGATCGCAGCTTTGACCTTGGCGGTAATGGCGCTGTCGTCAACGTATTGGCCCGTGCTTTCCTGCCTGGATGTTGAGGCACAGCCCACAATGGTCGTCAGGGCACAGGCTGCAAGCAGTACGGAAATGAGTTTGGTGTGTTTCATGTTTGTCGTTCCTTTGGTTGATTGGAGCCTGTAGGTTATCCCCGGACGAGGCGCCCGTCTGTGCGCAAGCGCACACAGAACTTGTTCGGTTGTCATACAGATCGCCCCAGTATTTCGTGCAGTTGGCTTCTGAAAACGACCGCAGCGAAAAAGCGCGATGCCGCCTGCGCCGTAGCCAAGGAAAATGCGCAGCACCGGCGGGTGACACCATGGTCGGTTGCATCAAGGAAGCAAAGCTGCCTACGGTCAACTCTAGATGGACGCGCAAGGCCCCATGTGGGGCTTTGCGATCAGGTTTGCGGGGGTTGCTGGATATCGGCCAGCAAGCGGCTGAATTCCTTCTTGACGACACCGTAGCATTCGCAGGCACGTTTCTCCAGGCCGGAGCGATTCAGCACCGCAATGTGGCCACGGCGGTAGCGGATATAGCCTGCTTGCTGCAGTTTGCCGGCCGCTTCGGTAATGCCTTCGCGGCGCACGCCGAGCATGCTGGCTACCAGTTCCTGCGTCATCACCAGTTCACCCGATGGGATACGGTCCAGCGTGACCAGCAACCAGCGAGACAGTTGCTGCTCCACCATGTGGTGGCGGTTGCAGACCGCCGTCTGGGCCATTTGTGTCATCAGGGCCTGCGTGTAGCGGAGCAACAGCCGTTGCAGCAGCCCGGAGCGGTCAAACTCCTGCTTCAAAATATGGCGGTCCAGCCGGTAGGCATGGCCGGCGGTTTGCACCACGGCGGCGCTGGGAGTGGTGTCTCCTCCCAGGAAGAGCGACACGCCCACCAGGCCCTCGCAGCCCACACCCGCAATTTCGGACGATGCGCCGGTGTCGACGACATAGTGCAGCGACACGATGGATGTGGTGGGGAAGTAAGCATGCCGCAGCGGGCCACCGGTTTCGTAGAGCATTTCACCCAAGGGCAGGGAGACCAGCTCCAGATGCGGAGTCAGGCGTTGCAACTCCTGCACCGACAAGGCTGCGAGAAGGCGATTCTGGCTGGGGCTGTGGGGTATGGGCATCGTTGAGTTTTGGAGCGACTGCGCTACTTCCTGGCGATGAGTTCCACGCCGATGCCACGGTAGCCGATGAATCGACCGGACCGGCTGAACATGGGTTCACCGCTCACCCGAAACTCCTGCCGGGATCCATCGGCGTTGACGCGACTGAAGACGAAATCCAGAAAGGGCTGCCGGGCTGCAATACGCGTTTGGAGCACCTTGCGCTCGGCCTCGTTCCAACCGGCGCCCTCAATGCCTGACAGGTCGTCCGCCGTGGTGTCGGAACGGATGCCCAGCATCTCCAGAACAGGGCCGGAAACCTGGGTGAAGTTGCCCGCTTCGTCTTGTTCCCAATACCAGTCGGAAGCCAGTTCTGTCAGGCTACGGTAGCGGGCTTCACTCTCACGCAATTCGGCGGTTCGCTCCTGCACTGTTTGTTCCAGTACCTGATTGGACTTTTCCAGTGCCTGGTAGAGCAGGCGTACTTCCAGCATGTTGCGGATGCGCGTTTTGGTTTCGAGCATGTCAAATGGCTTGCTCACGAAGTCTCTTGCACCAGCCTGCAAGGCATGGAGTTTGTGACCGGGCTCGGCCGTGATGACCAGAATGGGAAGATAGTCCTGCGGATAGCGGACCTTGAGCGCCTGCATGACCTCAAAGCCATCCATGCCGGGCATTTTGAGGTCCAGCAAGATCAGATCGTAGTGGTTCTCGCCATACAGCGCACAGACTTCACACGGGTTGGTGGTGGACGTAACCCGGGTGTAGCCCTCATGTTTGAGCATCTGCTCCAGCAATTCAACGTTGACGGGCTGGTCATCCACCACCAGGATGCGGGAGTTGCGGATGTCGGTTTCTGAAATAGTCATAGGAGTGTCTTCTGGGCTGACCGGCTTGCCCGTGTTTGTGCAAAGATCAACGCCACGTCCAGCGCGTCCATGAACTGGCGGACCTTGATGGGCTTGGTGATGTAGTTGAAGAAGCCTGCCTCGATGCCTCTTTCAATGTCACGCGGCACCGCATTGGCGCTCAGTGCAATGATGGGAATGTGTGCGGTCAGGGGATCAGCGTGCAAAATTTTCATGGCCTCAATGCCACTGATACCGGGCAGGTTGATGTCCATGAGAATAACTTCCGGCAGGTGGGTGCGGGCGTATTCGATGCCCAGATGCCCATCGGCCGCCGTCAACAGGCGCAGGTCCGGGCGGCGCGCAATGAGCTGCTCAACCAATTCCAGATTGGCGGGGTTGTCTTCGACATACAGCAGGGTGTGCAGCAGACCGCCATCCGGCGCAGACGGACGCGCTAGCGGGTTGTATTCTGGGTGTGACTCCTCCAGTTCAGGAGCAGTTGTTAGGTCAAATTCGACCCAAAACACGCTGCCCACGCCCACCGTGCTGTCTGCGCCAATGGCGCCCCCCATGAGATCAACCAGCCGTTTGGTTACCACCAAGCCAATGCCGGTGCCTTCTTCCGCGCCGGACTCCTTGCCCAGGCGATTGAATGGCTGGAAGAGTTGCTCCAGCTGTTCGGGTGCGAGTCCCATGCCAGTGTCGCACACACTGATGCGTATGGCGTGTGGAGGCTTCACGGTGTATTCCACGGCGACCATGCCATGGGGCCGGTTGTACTTGATGGCGTTGAACAGCAGGTTGATGAGAACCTGTTTGATTCGGGTGCGATCGGTTTTGACGAAGTGGGGGGCATGAAACCGGGGAAACGTCATGCCGATGTCGCGCTTGTGGGCTTGCGGCTCAATCATGGCCCGGCATTCGAGCATGACCTCGGCCAGGGAGACCGGCTCCTTGGAAAGGGTCAGGCGGCCGGATTCGATCAATGCCAGATCAAGGACTTCGTTGATCAGTTCCAGCAGGTACCAGCCGGCCTTGAGAATCTGGTCGATGTTGCGTTTTTGGGTCGGCGTCGGCGCGGGCGTGCCCGTTTCCACGAGCTGGGCAAAACCCAGAATCGCGTTGAGTGGTGTGCGCAGTTCATGGCTCATGCTCGACAGAAAGTCGGACTTGGCGCGGTTGGCCTTGTCGGCCGCCGCCATGGCCTGGTTGAGCTCCAGCTCCACCCGCTTGCGCGCCGAGTTATCGGTGCCAATCAGCAGGTAGCCAATGATGCTGCCATAGTCATCGCGCAGGGCGGTGATGGAAATGATGGCCGGGAACCGGCTGCCGTCCTTGCAGATGTAGGTCAGCTCGTAGATGTCTTCAATGCCGCGTGAGGCTTTGAAAGCCAATGCTTCAAAGCCCGGCGCAATGGTGGTTCCGAGCTCTGCGCTCAAGGCTTCGGCCCGCGCCATCACTTCCTGAGGGTCGTGGATATCACTCGGACGGATGTTGTTGACGACGTCGGCTGCGCTGTAACCCAGCATGCGTTCGGCGCCGACATTGAACAACTGGATGATGCCTTTTTCGTCCGTGGCAATCAGCGAGAAATTGGGGCTCGTGATGATGGCGTTCTGCAAGGCGCCGGCTTTCAGCAAGGCATTTTGGCTTCCCATGTCACTGGCGTTGAGCGCAGTGTCAGCGAACGTGTTTCCGGCTTCGGACATGGCGGGTTTTTCCTCTAAAGGATGCAAGAAGATTCAGGAGGGGGCCGGGCGCCACCACGGGAAAGGGCCGACCATAGCACCTATTGCGTCGGCCGATTTTGTTCCGGTTACTGCAGCGGCTGTGTGAGCCGCTGGGCTCACTTTGGGTTACTGCGCTACCGCTTTGCTGCCGGTCATTTCAATATCCACGCGGCGGTCTGGCTGCAAACAGGCAATCAGCTTGGCAGTCTTTGCACCGCGGCAGTCGCCCGGCTTGGTGACGGGCTGTGTTTCGCCCTTACCCTGCGCGTCAATGCGATCGGCTTGGACTTTTTTACTCACCAGGTAGTCTTTCACGGCTTGGGCACGACGTTCCGAGAGCTTCTGGTTGTAGGCGCTGCTACCCAGGCGGTCGGTATGGCCGGTTGCCACAATCGTGTCATAGCTTGCGCCGCGGACCTTTTGCACCAGGCCGTCGAGCATCACTTGGCCATCGGGGTTCAATACGGACTTGCCAAAGCCAAACAGCGCATCGCCCGAGAAGCTGATTTTTTGTGGCGATGCCGCTACGGGAACGGTAACTGGCACCGGCGCGGGTGTGGACGTTGCCGCGGCGACGACCGGTGCCTTTTCCAGGGTGGGGTCGCACGGTGCCATGGCACGCGCCGGAGTCCAGTCGCTGGTGCGCCAGCACAGGCCGGTTCCGCTCGTGACGAAGCCACTGGCATTGTCCTGCAGGTAGCCCTGGTTTTTTGTGTCTGGCGTCTGCGCCATGGCTGCCATGGGCAAGAGCGTGGTCGCTGCAAAAGCGGTAAGGAGTAGTCCCTGAATCGTTTTCATTGTGTGTGTGTCCTGTAAGAGAGTTGAAGCGAGAAAATTCCCGATGTGTTGAGAATAGGATTTCGTTCACGTACAGTCTGTTCGCTGGCGCACCTAGCGCCGTTGCGGGCGAATGGTGTGGGTTGATTTTTTGCTATCGTATTTATAGCTGTATGCGCAATGAATACGACGCTTGTGGCCTGATTTTGTGCTTTTTTAAGTGGTTGTGTGATGAAAAATAAGTTGTCGGGGCTGGCTGCCCTGGGCGGGCTGGTGTATTCCACCGAGGCCGGGCGTATGTGCCCTGATTGCCGCCTGCCCGTGGCGCAGTGCACCTGTAAGCAGGCAAAACCGGTGCCGGCGGGGGATGGCGTTGTGCGGGTCTCGCGCGAAACCAAGGGCCGCGGTGGCAAGGCGGTGACGCTGGTCAAGGGCGTGGCGCTGGATGCCGATGCGCTGGCCGCGCTGGGCAAGCAGCTCAAGGCCGCCTGTGGCAGTGGCGGTACCGTGAAAGACGGCGTGATCGAAGTGCAAGGCGACCATTGCGACCGGGCGATCGAACTGCTCAAGGCGCAGGGCCACACCGTCAAACGGGCTGGCGGCTGAAGCGGCGACACTATGCCCATGACTGAAAGCCAAGGTAAACCCTCCGTTGCCCTGTATTGGGACTTTGAAAACCTGCACGCCGCCCTGTGCGAGGCGCGCGTTGAGGGCTCCTACAGCAAGCAAGACAACCGCTTCAAGGTGCAGGAACCGCTGGTGGATATTGCGGCGGTGGTGGCACTGGCCGCGTCATTGGGGCCGGTTGCCATTAACCGCGCCTATTGCAACTGGCAATACTTTGGCCGCTACCGTGATGTGCTGATGCACCACGGCATGGAGCTCATCCAACTGTTTCCGCCCGGTGGCGCGGCCAAGAACGGTGCCGACATCCGGCTGTGCCTGGACGCTGTGGAGGATGTGAGTCGTTTTAACCACCTTGGTACGGTGGTGGTAGTGGGCGGCGACAGCGATTTCATGCCCCTGGCGCAAAAGTTGAAGGCTGCGGGCCGCACCGTGGTCGGTGTCGCGGCGCGTAAAGCCACCAATACACACTGGGCCGCTGGCTGCCACCGTTTTTATTACTACGACGATCTTGTTCCTGCGATGGTTTCGGGCTAGCGGTGCAGAACTTCGGCCGCGATCTCGTAGGAGCGCAGGCGCGCGTGGTGGTCGAACATCTGCGAGGTGATCATCAGTTCGTCGGCGCCGGTACGCGCCACAAAGTCCTGCAGCCCCTTATGAACGGTGGCCGGTGAGCCCACCGTGGAGCAGGACAGCACGCTGTCGAGCAAGGCCCGCTCGGCCGGACCCACCTGCTCGGCGTAACCGGGCCTGGGTGCCTGCAGGCGCCCCGGGCGGCCACTGCGCAGGTTCACAAAGGCCTGCTGCATGGACGTGGCCAGAATCTGCGCCTCGGCATCGGTATCGGCCGCAAACACGTTGAAGCCCAGCATCACATAAGGCTTGGCCAGTTGCGCCGAGGGCTTGAAGGTGCTGCGGTAGAGATCGATGGCCTGCATCATTTGTGCCGGAGCAAAGTGCGAGGCAAAGGCGTAGGGCAGGCCCAGCATGGCCGCCAGCTGCGCGCCGAATAGGCTGGAGCCCAGAATCCAGACCGGCACCTTGGTACCCATGCCGGGCACGGCGCGCACGCTCTGACGCGGTGTGTCCGAAAGAAAGTCCATCAGCTCCACCACGTCGCGCGGAAACTCATCGGCCTCGGACGACAGGTTGCGCCGCAGCGCCCGCGCGGTGGCCTGGTCGGAACCTGGCGCACGCCCCAGGCCCAGGTCGATGCGCCCGGGGTAGAGCGACTCCAGCGTGCCGAACTGCTCCGCAATCACCAGCGGCGAGTGGTTGGGCAGCATGATGCCGCCCGCGCCGACGCGGATGGTTTGTGTGCCCCCGGCCACATGGCCAATGAGCACGGCGGTGGCGGCACTGGCAATGCCGGGCATGCCGTGGTGTTCGGCCAGCCAGTAGCGCTGGTAACCCCAGCGTTCGGCGTGCTGGGCCAGGTCCAGCGTGTTGCGAAACGACTGCGCAGCGTCGCTGCCCTCGGTGATGGGAGAGAGATCGAGAACGGAAAAAGGAATCATGTTTTTACCGGATACAACCGGACCAGCAGTCCATAGATCAAGGTTCCCAGCAGCAGGCCGCAGGCGGCAATTTCCAGCGACAGCGTAAAGCCCTCGCCGGGCGTGCGGCTGCGCGCCAGCATGGCTGCGGCCAGTGGCGGCCCCACGATCTGCCCGATGCCATAGCTGGCAGTGGCCAGCCCCATGTAGGCGGGGGCCTGGGCCGGGCGCAGGCGGCGCAGCTCCTGCATGGCAAAGAAAGTGATGGCGGTAAACGGCAGGCCCAGCAGCAGGCTGCCCAGGGCAAAGCCGGCCAGCGTGGGGCTGATGAGGCTGGTGGCTACGCCCACCGCCTGGATCAGGTAGCAGGCGATCAGTAGCAGGCGCAGGTCCCGCACGCCGTGGATGCGCGAGGCCACCAGCGCGCCTACCACGACACCCAGGCCGAACAGCGGCCAGAACATGTCCAGCCAGGGCGAGCCGGGAATGGCCTGGCGGGCAATCACCGGCAGGAAGGTGGCGGTGATGATGTAGCCAAAGCCGGCCAGACCGTAGGCGGCCGTGAGCAGGGCCATCTCCGCGCCCTTGCCGGCGGAAGCGGGCTGGGGCACCGCGGCGGCGGTGGCCGCCGCAGAGGGCGAGGCCTTGGTGCCGGTGTGGAAGGTACCCCAGACAGCAGCCGTGAGCAGGGCCGCCAGCACGCCAAAAATCAGCCATCCGGTGGATGCGCTCCAGTGCAGGGCCACCATGCCGCTGGCGGCCAGGCCGCTGAGCACAATGCCGGCGCCGGGGCCGGTGTAGATCAGGGCGCCCATGGCGGGCAGGTTGCGTTGTGCTAGCTGGGCCAGACACCAGCCCGAGGTGTAGACGAACACCAGTGCGCTGGCGACCCCGGCGGCAAACCGCAGCGCCGGCCAGGCCCCAGGCCAATGCAGCACCATGCCCAGCGTCAGCAGCACCGTGGCCACCAGGCCGGCGCGCACCAGCACCGTGCCCTGGGGCGGCGGCGGGTTGCCCAGGCGCCGCCAGATCCAGGGCTGCAGGGTGCACAGCAGTGCGCCCACCAGGTAGCCCAGGTAGTTGGCGCTGGCCAGCCAGCTGGCACCGGCCAGGCTGACCGTGCCGTCAGCCAGCATCATGGGCAGCAGGGGGGTGAAGGCAAAGCGGCCAATACCCATGGCCACCGCCAGCGACACCATGCCGGCCAGAACGATGCGCCAGGGCTTCATGCCAGCCCCAGTGCGTGAAACACGCGGATGGCGGCGTAGGCGTCGTTGGCCGCGTAGACCAGTTGCGCCTCGGTCAGGTGCGGGTTGGCCCAGTTGGAGGTGGCCGCTTTCTTGGATTTGATGAAGCGCTGTTCAAACAGCACCGCCACGGCGCCCTTGACGCCCATGTCCTTGCGGTAGCCGCGTTCGCGAAAGATGGTGTTGAGTTCCAGCACGCCGGCGGGCTCCACGCCCAGCTTGCTGACGATGCGCTTGCGGTCATCGCCCAGGCCAAAGCCTGCCTTGGTGAAGCCGCCTTGGGCCAGCAGGTCTGCCACCACGGCGCGGCAGGGCAGGTCGTGCAGCTGGAACACCCAGGCCTTCTCCAGCGTGGCCAGCTGCACGATGTGCGGGCCTTCCGACGCCTGGTCCTTGAAAAACGTGGGTTTGGATTCGGTGTCGAAGCCCCAGGCCTGGCTGGCGGCCAGTTCGGTGCAGGCGCGTTGTGCCTGCTCGGCGTTGGCTACCAGGGTGATGCGGTCCAGTCCCAGGCGGTCAAAGGGCACCAGCAGGGCAATTTCTTCTTTACTGGGTGTGCTGTGGGTGGTGTGCATGGGTAATGGAGGGCGGTAACGCCGCTGGCCCGCGCTGCGCCGCATAATCACCCCTTCGCATTGTGCCCAATCCAGGGAGCCCCCTAACGGGCAAGGACTTTCATGAGAAAAACATTCAAACTCGCCGTCGAAGGCAAGAACCGGGACCGCGTCCTGGAGGCCGTCAAGCATGAGGTGCGCAAATACCTCAAGCGTGAGCGCCGGCGTGCGCTGCCCGAGGGCGTGGATTACTGGGACTTTGACTGCAAGTTCGGTACCACGCAGGACGCCGCTGAAGTGGTGCACCTGGCCACGCTCATCGGCCACATGGACGCCGTGGCGCAAGCTGGCGGCGAGCAGTTCTATGTGGAAATCCTGGCCAAGCATGGCCACCGTCAGGCCCGGCCGGAAGGCAGCACGGACCGTGTGACGTCGGCCGCTGCCGCCGCCAACTTTCTCGACGACCCGCAATAAGAGGCCGGTGGCGCCGCGCCGCGCCACCCCTGCTCAGGAGCCCTTGGCGGCCGCTGCGCGCAACTTGTCTTTCTTGCTGGGGCGTTTGCCCTTGATGCCGCCTGTGCCGGCCGGGGCAGGCGCGGCCGCTGTTGCAGCTGGTGCAGATGGCTCAAAGCCGGCAACCTGTTCCCGCGGCAGCGCCATGCCCTGGCGCTTTTCGATCAGGCGAAAGTGGGCTTCGGTAGCGGCGCTCACAAAGCTGACGGCCAGCCCGGTTTCCCCGGCGCGCCCGGTGCGGCCGATCCGGTGCACGTAATCCACAGCCGAGCGGGGCAGGTCGTAGTTGACCACCACCGGCAGCTTGGCAATGTCGATGCCGCGGGCTGCCAGGTCGGTGGTGACGACCACCTCCCATTGCTCGTTCTTGAACTCGGCCAGCACCTGCTTGCGCGCGCCCTGGCTCAGGTCACCGTGGAAGGCCGTGGCGTAGATGCCGGCCTTGTAAAGCTTCTCGGCGACCAGTTCGGCCGCGTACTTGGTGGCCACAAACACCAGCACGCGCTTCCAGCCTTGCTCCTTGACCAGGTGGCGCAGCAGCTGGGTGCGCCGGGCAGGGTCGACCTCGATGGCCCGTTGCACGATGTCGGGTTCGCTGGTTTCGGTGGCCTCCACGGTGATGCGTACCGGGTCGTGCAGCAGGTTGTCTGCCAGTGCCTGCACGTCGGCCGGGAAGGTGGCCGAGAAAAACAGGTTTTGCCGCCGGGGCGGCAGCAGGGCCAGCACGTGCGTCAGTTCCTCCGCAAAGCCCATATCGAGCAGGCGGTCGGCCTCATCAAGCACCAGCAGGCGCGTGGTGGACAGCTGGACGGCGTTCTGGCGGGCCAGGTCCAGCAGGCGGCCGGGCGTGGCCACCAGCACGTCGGCGCCGCCGCGCAAGGCCAACATCTGCGGGTTGACGGAAACGCCCCCGAACACCACGGCCACCTTGAGCGGCTGGGGCAGGGCCTGCGCCAGGCTGCGCACCACGTCACCCACCTGGGCGGCCAGCTCGCGCGTGGGCACGAGCACGAGGGCGCGCACCCCCCGCGGTGCCTGCTGGCGATCGGCCGCCAATCCGTCCTGCAGACGCTGCAGCAGGGGGAGCGCGAAGGCGGCTGTCTTGCCGGAGCCGGTCTGCGCGGCGCCCAGTACGTCTGCACCCTGCAGAATGGCCGGAATCGCCTCGGTCTGGATGGGCGTTGGCGTGGCAAAGCCGAGTTCACCGGCGGCGTGAACCAGGGCGGGAGAAAGACCGAGAGCGAGAAAGGGCATGGTGTGGGGTGCTTGGGTGAAAGGCGCGCTCAGGGGCTGGGCGTCGCTGGACTCTACCTGATTGCAGCGGTCCGCGGTCGTTGGGGTGGCGGATTCTGGCAAGATTGGTGCGGCGCTGCCGTGGGCAGCATAATTTTCTGAAACCGGGTTGAACGGAGATGCGGTATGGGTAAAGCGTTGTGGGCGGCGCTGTCGGTTCTGGTTGTTGTGATGGGAGGCGGTGCGTGGTGGTTGTATACCTCGCTGGACCGGGTGGTGGCAACGGGCATCAGGACGTACGGCCCCGACATCACCGGGGTGTCCGTCAAGCTCGCCGGTGTCAAGATTCAGCCCGCCGACGGGGCGGCCGCCTTGCGGGGCCTGGAAATCGGCAACCCAAAAGGTTTCAAGACAGAGCGTGCGCTGTCGGTCGGGCAGGTCAGCATGAAGCTGGACGTGGCGTCGCTGACCAAAGACGTGGTGCTGGTGCATGAAATCAGCATTGAGCAGCCCAGCGTCACGTACGAATACGCGGCGGGCCGCAGCAACCTGGACGCCATCCAGCGGCATGTGGAGGCCTACATTGCCGAGCAAACCGGGAGCGCGGGGCAGCCCAAAAGCACAAGTCCCGAGAAAAAAATCATCATCGAAAAGCTCACCATCAAAGGGGCTCGGGCCCATGTCAGTGCCGAAACGCTCCAGGGCAAGACCCTGACGGTGCCCCTGTCGGACATGCGTATGGTGGATATCGGCAAAAAAACCAATGGGGTCACTCCGGCAGAGGCGGCCAAACAGGTAGTGGGAGCCCTCACGCAAAACGCCACCCGGGCCGTGGCTCCGTTTCACCTGGGCGGTGCGGTGGATGGTGTCAAGAAAGGCTTTTCTGCCACAACCAACGCGATCACGGGCTTGTTCAAGTAGCGGCCAGCCTGTCGTTTACTGGGTTTGGCCGTTTACCCGCTGCCGGTATTTGAGCGGCGAGACGCCGAACCACTGCGCAAATGCGCGACTGAACCCGGCGGCCTCACTGTAACCCAGCGCGTCGGCAATGCGTTCGATGGATTGGGTCGTGTTGCACAGCAACCCGGTGGCCCGGGCAGCGCGCGCCTCGTTGAGCAGGACCTGGTAGGTCTGGCCTTCCTGCTGCAAATGGCGCCGCAGGGTGCGGTCGGTGCAATGAAAGCGCACGGCCATCTGGGCCATGGTGGGGTAGTCTTTGCCTTCGATGGCGGTCAGCGCCTGCCGGACGCGTTGCGTCCAGGTGTGCGGACTGCCGGCCAGGACCCGGGCCTGGCGTTGGCTGCATTCGGGTTCGATCAGGCGCAGCGCCAGCAGGTTGGCCTGGGGCATGGGTTGGTCCAGGCCGCGCGCGTCAAACTCCACACAGGATTGGGCTGCACCATGCTGCACCGGGACGCCAAAAAAAACGTCGTAGGGGCGGAGATCCGCCGGTGCGGGGTACGCCAGCCGTGCGGCGGTGATCAGCGTGGGGTTGGCTCCGCCCAGCACTTCGCGTGCCACGGTCACCACAAAAGCGAGGTCGCGGTCCAGGTAATAGCGCCGCAGACCATTCAGGTGCTCACCGCCGCTGAAGCGGACCGTGCCCAAGGTCGCACCGATTTCCAGCACGGTGGTGAAGTGCGTGTAGGTGAGGTTGATGTAGCGCATGAGCAGGGTCGCCACGTCGCGCCGCGTGGCGGCATAGGGCAGGGCCATGCCCAGGTGGCCGAAGGACGACAGACGAAAGTGCTGGCCGGCCTGCAGGCCGATGGCGGGGTCGCCCGTCAGCTCCAGCAAGCGGCGCGAGAAGGCCATGTCCTGCTGCGGGCTGATCAGCGCGTTGGGGTCGTCCAGCAACCCGCCGGGGATGCCGGTTCCGGCCAGCAATTCGGCGCGGCTGCGTCCCTCCTGCGTTTGCCAGTCCATGAGGCTGGCTACGCCGAGCACTGACAGGGCGCGTTGTGCGTGCAGTTCGCCGTTGAGTATCTGGTGGGCCATCGACGGCCATCTTGCCAGCCTGTCCGGATTTGTCAATTTCTTTTCCGCATGCGCCATGGCCGTCTCAACGGCCGGCCCCTAGCATTCCTGCATCTTTGAACAGGATTGCCGATGCGCAGTGAGTTTTTGACCGAAGCCGATCTGGGGCCCATGCTGGAGACGGTCCAGCGTTTTGCCGGGCGTGCATTGGCGGATGCCACGGCCAGGCCGGAGGTTCCCTTGCCCCACGCCGTGGCGCGCGACCTGCTCGACCAGCTGGGGCACATGGGCGTGCTGAATGCGGCGGCCGAACCGGCCGGCGGCGTGTGGGACGACCCGCAGGATCCCCTGCAGCGGGTGTTTGCCGTGGAAACCCTGCGCTGCCTGGCTGCTTACGCGCCGGGTTTTGCCTACCAGGTGCATGTGCAGGGTCTGGCCCACGGGCTGAATCGGCAGTATCAGCGCGAGGCCGGTGACGGTGTGGTGTGTCTGGACGGACGCGTGGGTATCGGGCGGCAGCCGCTGGTGCAGGCCCTGGCGGGCCAGGTGCTGGCTTCGGAACAGGCCGCGCAGCTGGCGGACTGCTGGGCTCCTCCGGTGGCGGGCGCACCCCGCATGCTGCATGCCCTGCCGGACTGGCAGGCGGTCTGGATGCCCCTGTGGCAACCCGATCTGGGCTTCCAGTGGCTGCGTTTTGAGCGTGCTGCGGTCGACGTGCAGCTGCACGCCAACGGGCATGGCCTGGACGGTTTGTCCACGCACACCCTGGGTTTGCGGTCAGCTCCCGATTGGGATGCTGCGGTGGATGCCGCTGCGTCACTGCGCAGCACCATCGGGCTCATGGCGCTGCACGGTCTGGGCTTGCTGGCCATGGCCACGGGTGCCGCCCAGCGGGCGGTGGCTATGGCGACGGACTATTCCCGGGTCCGTAAGCAGGGTGGGCAGGTCATTGCCGACCACGTTGCGGTGGGGCAACTGCTGGCGCACGGTGGCAATGCCGTGTGGCTGGCGCAGGGGTGTTTGCAGCAGCTGTGCCGGCGGGAGCCGGACCTGCCCCTGCTGGTGGATGTCTGGCGGGCGCGGGTGCAGCTCCATCCACTGCTGTGCACGGCCGCCAGCCATGCGATGCAGGTGTATGGCGGCATGGGGTATATGCGCGACAACGGTGTGGAACGCTTGCTGCGCGATTGCAACCAGTTGCGCCTGCTGGCTGGGTCCCCGGCTGAACTGACGCTGTGTTGTGCGCAATGGGAGAGAGGGCAATGAACATGCCGGAAGCAAATTTGATCCAGCTGCCCGCGCTCGAAGGCCACGTGGCCGGCACGCACCCCTTGTCGGCGCGCTCCGCTGCCAGTGGTTTGTCGGGGTTGACGCGCAGCGTGGTGGGCTATGCCCCCGATTCGCTGTGGGAAATTGAAACGGCCCGCCTGCCGTCTGCGTTGCAGGCGCTGCGCCGCAGGGCCAGGGCGTTTGCTGAACGTACGCTGGCGCCGCGGGCGCTGGAAGTGGATGCCCTTGCGCACTGGCCGGTCGGTGCAACTCCTGCGCCCCTGGCCAGCCTGCTGGAAGAGGCCGGCCGTGCGGGCTGGCTGACCGACATGCTGCCCTGGCCGTTGGGGTCGGCCCCCTTGGGGGAATACCGGCACCCGCTGGTGTTGCGGGCCTGCCTCAAGGTGGAAGAATTCAGCCGCGTGTGCGGTGGGCAGATGCTGTTGCTGTGCGCGCACACGCTGGGGATTGCGCCGATTCTGCTGACTGGCAACCCCAACACCATCCGCCGTTTTGTGCTGCCGGCGTTTCGCGCGCTGCAGCGGGGCGAGCCGCACCTGTTTGCCTTTGCCATCACTGAGCCTGGGGCGGGGTCTGACGTGGAAGACGGCATGGGAGCGGCCCAGCTGCAGCCCGGCGTGGTGGCGAGCCGCGTGGACGGTGGCTGGCAGCTCAATGGGCGCAAGTGCTTCATCAGCGGGGGGGACCTGGCCCAAAGCCTGACCGTGTTTGCCGCACTGGAGGGGGAGGGCATGGCATCGTGGACCTGCTTCCTGGTGAACCGCGACATGCCGGGCTTCCGCCCGGTGCGTACCGAGTTGAAAATGGGCATGCGGGCTTCCGGGGCCGCCGAGCTGGAGTTCGACCAGGTGTTTGTGCCTGACTCCCACGTGCTGGGTGGCTTGCGCAAAGGCTGGTCACTGAACCGCGAAACCCTGAACCTCTCGCGCACGCCGGTGGCCGCCATGGCGGTGGGTTTTGCCCAGGCTGCCACCGACATTGCAACCGACTTTGCCTGCCGCACGCAGCTGGGCGGAAAGGCCCTGGTGCACTACCAGGACGTGCAACTGACGCTGGCGCAGATGATGGCGGAGACTAGTGCCATCCGCGCGCTGGTCTGGCAGAGCGCCAGGACCTGGGCGCCGCGCCAGGGGACTGCCTCGATGGCCAAATTCCACGCCACCGATGTGGCCATGCGCGTGATTGCCCTGGCCCAGGACCTGATGGGCAACCACGCCTTGCTGCACGCCAACCGGCTGGACAAGGTGTACCGCGACTGCCGGCTGACGCAGATATTTGAAGGCACCAACCAGATCAACCGGTTGAGCGTGATCGAAGACTTTCAGGAAACCCTGCTGGCCAGCGCAGCAGGGTGATGCCGGTTTAAAAAAGATGAGGAGAACTTCTTGAGCACCCTTTACAACGACCCCTTCTTCCAGGTTCCGCGCACGGTCCGGCCGACCAGCGAGGGCGATGTCGACTTTCCGATCCTGTACTACAAGACCCGTTGCGTGCAGGCGTTTTTCCTGTGCCCGGTGGCGCAGGTGGAGAAGCATCTGGTCGGCACAGGCCTGACGCCGGGCCTGGTCTGGCGGGACAAGGCGGTGGTGGGTCTGGCGTTCTTTGAATACACCGACACCTCCATCGGTGTGTACAACGAGGTGGGGTTGGCGTTGCCGGCGGTGCCCGAGGGCGCACAGGGACGACGGTGGCTGGGTCTGCTGGGGGACGTGGAGAGCCCCGGGCACGTACTGGGCTTTCATATCGAGCACCTGCCCGTGACGACTGCGGCGGCCTGCGCTGCCGGGCGGGAAATCTGGGGCTATCCAAAGTTCGTGACCCCCATCCCGTTCCAGTTGTCCGGGCGTGATCTGGAGACCGGCGTGGCGGACCCGGTGACGCCGGAGGTCAGCATCTGCGAACTCCGCGGACGCATGGGCGCCGGGTTGCCGGGGCCGACCTTGAGCCTGCTGCTGTACTCGCGCCTGGGGGCGCAGCGCCTGCGCACCAAGGTCAATGTGCGGGGCAACAGCCGCCTGCACCGGCCGGGGTCGGTGCGGCTGCAACTGGGCGCATCCAGCCACCCCATGAATGCCTCCCTGCGCGATCTGGGGCTGCAGGGGGCCCGGCCCCTGGTGCTCAGCGTGACGGAGAATTTCCAGTCGCGCCTGAACCTGGGGCGGGAGTACTGATGGGAGTGGCTCGTAGCGCGCCGTCGGTGTTCATCACCGGCGCGGCGTCGGGCATTGGGCGCGCCTGTGCGCTGCGTTTTGCCCGTGCTGGCTGGCGACTGGGGCTGGCCGACCGCGACGGCGGGGGCCTGGAGGCGGTGGTGACCGAGCTCGGTCTGGCGTCGGTACAACCGTATGTGCTGGACGTGAGCGACGGCGACGCGGTGCGGCAGGCGCTCGCCGGCTTCTGCGCGGAACGACCGCTGGATGTGCTGGTCAACAACGCCGGAATTCTGAGCGTGGGCAAGTTCAGCGCGCTGCCCCTGCAACGCCACCAGCAGATCATCGACGTCAACGTCAAGGGGGTGATCCACTGTGCCCATGCGGCCTTCCCGTACCTGCGGGCGGCCCGGGGCGTGCTGATCAACATGAGTTCGGCATCGGCCATTTTTGGCACGCCCGATTTCGCCAGCTACTCGGCGTCCAAGTTTGCCGTGCGCGGGTTGACGGAAGCACTGGCCTCGGAATGGCGAAGCGAGGGGGTTGCCGTGTGCGATGTGCTGCCCCCATTTGTGGACACACCCATGCTGGCGCCGCACCGCAGCAGCAGCCAGTTGTTTGCCTCCGTGGGGGTGCGCTTGCGGGCGCAGGACGTTGCCGAAGCCGTTTTCCGCTGCACCCAACGGCGCCGCCTCCACAACCCGCTGACCGGGCCGGTGCGCCTCTTTTACAGCGTGGCCCAGCTGGCCCCGGTGTGGCTGCAGCAACGCCTGATGCGCGCGCTGTCGGGGCATTGACCGTGCCCGGTACTACGGCTTATTTCTTGCGCGCTGGGGGTGCGGTGCGCAGGAGGAACCCGACAACCTGGTCGGCCAGTTCTTCAATGCTAGTACCCGAGCCGGGTCGGTACCACTGGGTCGTCCAGTTCAGGGTGCCAAACAGGAAGAGCCGGTCCAGCTTGGCTGGCATGGACCAGTCGCCCGAGCGGTGCAGGGCGTCGATCACTTGGTCCCAAATGGCTTCGTACCGGTTGGTCAGTGCGGCAATCTTGGCCCGGCTGGTCTTGTCCAGCGAGCGCCACTCGTACAGCAGCACCGGAATGAAATCGTTCTTCGGTGCCAGCAGGGTCCTCAGGTGCGCCAGCACCAGTTGGTGAAAGACTTCGCGGGCGGGAAGGTCCTGCGCGGAGAGGGCTTCCATTTCCTGCAACGAGCGGGTCATGCCCTGTTCCATCACGGCCACCAGCAGATCGTGTTTGGTCTTGAAATGGTAGAACCAGCTGCCGGCCTGCATGCCCACCGCGGCCGCAATGTCGCGCACGGTGGTCTTGTCGTAGCCATTTTCCCGGAACAGCCGGGCAGACTTGGCGATGAGTTCACTGCGCCGGCTGTCGTCTTCCGCCCGAGGTGGCGGCGCGGACTTGGGCGTACGCGTCGATGGTTTCTTGGGGGTTGCCGCAGTCTTGGCAGATGCGGTGCGCACCGGGCTGGTTTTTCTGGGGGTGGGCATCTGGTGAGCGATTCTGCTGGGGGCGATAGTCAATGGGGAGACCGTCATAGCATATTCGGTTTTTTTCCGGCCTCAGTGCTTCGCCGGCACCTGGCTGGCGAACCGTTCGGCCATGGCGGTGATGGTCAGGCTGGGGTTGACCCCCACGTTGGCAGAGAGGGATGAGCCGTCCACCACGTAGAGCCCGGGGTAGCCAAAGACCTCGTGGTGGGTGTCAATGACGCCGTCCTGCGCAGACCGTCCCATGGTGCACCCCCCCAGAATGTGGGCCGTGGTGCTCACGTCGGCCAGCGCCTCGTTCAGGGTGCTCACCGCCAGGCCGCCACAGACCCTGGCAAAGACCCGGGTGACGCGTGCCGCCATGGGCAGGTAACCCGGCGGTTTTCCCTGCGGACTGATGGCCGTGTGCAGACCCCGGCGGAACAGGGTCCGCAGGCTGCGCCCGTAACGAAACTGCAGTTCGGAGGGCTCGGTCTGCATGGTCACCAGCAGGGTGGCCTTGGTGCGCCAGTCGGGTGTGCGCCAGATGGACCAGAGGACCCATGGGCGCGCCAGCATGCTGGCCAGGGTGGCCAGTTTTCGCTTGCCGGGGTGCTCCTGGTCGACCAGGGGAGCGCTGAACAGGCGCATGTAGTTGAAGCTGCGGGGTACCCGGGTATTGGTGATGTGTGTGCGTCCGCCGTCGGTGTAGAAGTGGCTGGTGATGGCGGGGCCATCCACCCAGTTGGCCTCTTTGTCGGGGGTCTGCACGGCAGTGACCGACTCGCTGTTGGTGCGCACACGGGCACCCAGGCGGGCGGATATGCCGGGCAGGGTGCGGTGCACGTCGCGGTTGCGAAACAGCAGCGACAGGGTGCCCAGCACGCCCGCCGCCAGAATGACGTTGCGAGCCTGCACCGGTTCGCGTTCCTCTCCGGTGAACGGATCGACGACGCGCAAGGTGTAGCCACCGCTCGCCAGCGGGGTGATGCGGTCGACCTGCGACAGGGGACGAATTTCAACGCCCAGGCGCTCGGCGAACCACAGGTAATTCTTGTCCAGGCTGTTCTTGGAGCCTATGGGGCAGCCGGAGAGGCAGTCGCCACAGCCGGTGCAGCCGGTGCGACTGGGGCCTTTTCCGCCGAAATAGGGGTCGTCAACGGTCATGCCGGGCTGGCCGAAGAAGATGCCGTTGTCGGTCGCGCTGAAGGTATCGGCAACACCCATTTCGCGGGCGGTCTGCGCCAGATGGCCGTCAACGGCCGTCCGGAACGGGTTGGCAGTGGGGCGCAAGATTGACTTGGCGGTGCGGTAGTGCGGCGCCAGTTCTTCCTGCCAATTGACGCCCAGGCCGGACCATGCCTCGTCTTCGTAAAACGAGCGGTGCGGCTCCAGCAGCACCGAAGCAAAGACGATGCTGCCGCCCCCTACACCGACTCCGCCCACCAGCCCGATGTGGCGGAACAGGCGCTGGTAGAAATAACCCGGCAAGCCCAGTGGAGGCGACCACAGCAGCTTCTTCAGGCGCTGGCTGCCCTGCTCCATGTCGGCCGGAGAGATGCGCCGGCCCTGTTCCAGCACCGTGACCGTGTAACCTTTTTCTGCCAGCCGGGCGGCGCTGACTGCGCCGCCAAAGCCGGAACCAATGATGGCGTAGTCGAGCATGGGGGCTCCGACGGTCAGACGGTCTCTTCGCGCAGCGCGCGACGCAGAATCTTGCCGACGGGTGTCTTGGGCAGTTCGTCACGGAACTCGATCAGTTTGGGGATCTTGTACCGCGTCAGGTTGCTTTCGCAGTGGGCCAGCAGGTCTTCGGTGGTCAGGTTCGGGTCCTTGCGGACGATGAACAGCTTGACGGCTTCCCCCGAGCGCGCGTCGCCAATGCCAATGGCCGCCGCTTCCAGCACGCCGGGGTGGGTGGACACCACGGCTTCCACTTCGGCCGGGTAGACGTTGAAGCCCGAGACGATGATCATGTCCTTCTTGCGGTCCGTGATTGCCACCCAGCCGTCGGCGTCCATGGTGCCGATGTCGCCGGTCTTGAGCCAGCCTTCGCGCGACAGGGCTTCAGCGGTTTCCGCCGGGCGGCCCCAATAGCCTCTCATGACCTGTGGTCCGCGTACTTCAATTTCACCGGCTTCACCGGCCGGGCAGGTACTGCCATCTTCGGCCTGGATGCGCACTTCGGTGGACGGCAGGGGAATGCCCACCAATCCCAGGCGGGGCCGGCCGGGTGGGTTGATGCAGACGCCAGCCGTGCTCTCGCTGAGGCCATAGCCCTCGATCAACGGGGCATTGGTCAGCTGCGTCCAGCGCTCCATGACCGGGCGCAGCATGGCGGCGCCGGCGCCGATGGACAGCTTGGCGGTGCGTGCGCAGTCGGGGCCGAAGCCGGGCGTGTTGGCCAGCGCGTTGTACAGGGTGTTGACGCCGGTCATCACCGTCCAGGGGTAGGTCTTCATGGTCTGCACGAAGGCCGGCAGGTCCTTGGGGTTGGTGATCAGCACGTTGAGTCCCCCCAGCGTCATGAACGTCAGGCAGTTGGCCACCAGCGAGAAGACGTGGTACAGCGGCAGCGGGGTGAGCACAATTTCCTCGCCTTCGCGCAGGGTCTCGCCAATCCAGGAGCCGCACTGCAACACGTTGGAAACGATGTTGGAGTGCGTCAGGATGACGCCCTTGGACACGCCGGTGGTGCCGCCGGTGTACTGCAGGAACGCAATGCTGTCGAGATTGAGCTTGACTGCCGTCCGGGGCATTTTCTTCCCCGCTGCCAGTGCGTCACGGAACTGCAGTGCGTCGTCCATTTTCCACGGAGGAACCATTTTCTTCACGTGCTTGACCGCCAGGTTGGTCAGCAGGCGTTTGGGCGTGCTGAGCATGTCGCCGACCTGCGTCACCATCACGTGCTGCAGGCCGGAGGCCGCCCGGACGTTTTGCACCTTGGAGGCAAAGTTCTCCAGCACCAGGATGGCGCGCGCGCCGGAGTCCTTCAGCTGGTGCTCCAGTTCGCGCTGGGTGTACAGGGGGTTGACGTTGACGACGACCAGACCCGCCCGCAGCGCACCGAAGATGGCTACGGGGTATTGCAGCAGATTGGGCATCATCAGCGCGATGCGCTCACCCGGCGCCATGCCCGGCAGGGACTGCAGGAATGCCGCGAATACGCCCGAGAGGCGGTCCAGTTCCCCGTAGCTCAGCGTCTGCCCCATGTTGGTGAAGGCGGGCAGGGTCGCGAACTTCTGGCACGCATTGTCAAACATCTGGTTGATGGACTGGTAACGCGTGGGATCGACGTGCACGGGGGTGCCGTTTGGGTAGTCCTTTACCCAGTGTGGGATTGTCTCCATTGTCTTGCCTTTATTGGTTTTGAGATGCCAGCAAGATGCTACACTCATTTTTTATAAAATCAAGCGGTTGCTTGAAAACGGGTGCACTCAAACCTGTTGCAAACACTGGAAACCGCCTCGTATTGGAGTAAATCAATGGCGCACTATGTTCCCCCGCTGCGTGACATGCAGTTCGTTCTGCAGGAGGTGCTGGATGTGGAAGGCACGCTCCAGCAGCTTCCCGCCCATGCGGACTTGAACCTGGACCTGATCAACCAGGTCCTCGAGGCGGGCGGGAAATTTTGCGCGGAAGTGCTGCATCCGCTCAACGCCCGTGGTGACCATGAGGGCTGTACTTATGACCCACAGACGGGTGCCGTGCGTACGCCAGCGGGGTTCAAGCAAGCCTATGCCCAGTTCGTGGAGGCTGGCTGGCCTTCGCTCAATTGCGATCCCGTGCATGGCGGGCAGGGATTGCCGCAAATTGTGAAGACCGGCTTTCAGGAAATGACGACGGCGTGCAACCAGGCGTGGTCGATGTACCCGGGCCTGACGCACGGGGTATCGGAGATCCTGCGTGCCCACGGAACGGATGAGCAAAAAGCCCTCTACCTGCCCAAGCTGGTTGGTGGGGAGTGGGCGGGCACGATGTGCCTGACGGAGCCGCATTGCGGGACCGATCTGGGTCTCTTGCGAACCCGTGCGGAGCCGGCTTCCGACGGTACCTACCGCGTAACAGGCAGCAAGATCTTCATCACCAGTGGTGAACACGACTTCACGCCCAACATCATCCATATGGTGCTGGCCCGCCTGCCCGGTGCGCCCGAAGGAACCCGGGGAATCTCCTTGTTTCTGGTGCCCAAGTTCCTGCCGGATGCTGACGGCCAGCCGGGAACGCGCAATGGCGTGCGGTGCAATGGCATTGAAAACAAGATGGGCATTCACGCCAGCCCGACCTGCCAGATGGCGTTTGACGGTGCCATCGGCTGGCTGATGGGGCAGCCCCACCAGGGCCTCAAGGCCATGTTCGTGCTGATGAACGTGGCGCGTCTGGGGGTGGGGACCATGTCGCTGGGCCTGATGGAGGCGGCCTACCAGGCGTCCGTGGCGTATGCCAGGGAGCGCCTGCAGATGCGGGCGTTGTCTGGCCCCAAGGCGCCGGAGCTGGCCGCTGACCCGATCATCGTGCACGCCGATGTCCGGCGCATGCTGCTGACCCAGCGCGCCTACCTGGAAGGCAGCCGCGCGCTGGCGTACTGGGCGGCGCTGCTCACCGATGTGAGTGAACGCCACACCGATCCGGTGCAGCGCAAGCAGGCCGACGATGTGCTGACTTTGTTGACGCCAGTGGTAAAGGCCTTCATTTCAGATGCGGCATGCGAGTGCACCAACCTCGCGGTGCAGGTGTACGGCGGACACGGCTACATCGTGGAGTCCGGTGTGGAGCAACTGGTGCGCGACGCCCGCATCAACCCCATTTACGAGGGCACCAACGGCATCCAGTCGCTGGACCTGCTGGGGCGCAAGGTGCTGGCCGATGGTGGTGCACGCATGAAGATTTTTGGCGCGTTGGTGCACCAGTTTGCGCAGGCGCACAAGGACAGTGAGCCCATGCGTGAATTCCTTGCGCCGCTGGAAGCCACGGGCACGCTGGTGATGGAGTGTTCCCTGCAGATTGGCGCCCGGGCTTTTGAGAACCGGGACGAGGTGGGGGCGGCCGCGGTCGACTACCTGCGCCTGTTCAGCCACTACGTGTATGCCTATCTGTGGGCGCGCATGGCCCAGGTGTCGCTGGGGCGTGGCGACGATCCGTTCTACGCCGCCAAGCTTGTGACTGCACGTTTCTACGTGCAGCGCCTGTTGCCGGAGACCCGGATGCTGGCCGCGCGCATCCAGGCCGGCGGCAAGAACCTGTTTGAAATGGGTGCCGAACAGTTCTGATCGGTGTTGCTTTCCAGGTCACGGCATGGGGACTTTGGGGTTCTGGTACGGTGTGCAGCATGGGCGCGCCGTGTTACGCGCCGGAGAAAACGGCCATGGCCAAGAAGCTGAAAGTTGATTTTGTGTCCGATGTGTCCTGCCCTTGGTGCGCCATCGGTCTGGCGTCCCTGCAAACCGCACTGACTCACCTGGAGGGCCAGGTGCAGGCCGACATCACGTTCCAGCCCTTCGAGCTGAACCCGCAGATGGTTCCCGAAGGGCAGGACATTGCCGAGCACCTGCACGAGAAATATGGGTCATCGCCCGAGCAGGCCGCCGCGGCCCGGGAGGCCATTCGCGCGCGCGGGGCGGCGCTGGGGTTCACATTCAACATGGACAAGCGTGGTCGCATCTACAACACCTTCGACGCCCATCGCCTGCTGCATTGGGCGCAGCTGGAAAGTGCCCCGCGGCAACTGGCGCTGAAGCAGGCCCTGCTCAAGGCGTATTTCACGGATGGGGAAGACCCCAGCAACCACACCGTGCTGGCACGTGTGGCTGGTGAGGTGGGACTGGATGCGGATCAGGCCCGCGCCATTCTGGCGAGTGATACCTATGCCGCCGAGGTGCGAGAACAGGAACAGTTCTACCTGCAGCAGGGCATCCATTCGGTGCCCGCGGTGGTGATCAACGACCGCCACCTGATCTCGGGCGGACAGCCGCCCGAAGTGTTCGAGCAGGCCTTGCGGCAGATCGCCGCCCAGTAACCCGGCCGCAGCCGGGTTGTCCGCTTACTGGCAGCCGCAGCCACCACCACCGCCGCAACCGGTGGATTGGGGTGCCGGAGCGGGAGCCGCCTCGAACATCGGGAACAGGACGTTGTTTTCCAGGTGGATGTGGTTGATCAGGTCGTCGGTGAACTGGGCAATGCCGGTATACAGCGCGCGCCAGGTGTTGCAGGCACCCTGGGGCGGGGTCGCGTCGTTGGTGAGTGCGTTGACCTTGTCCAGTGCTGCGCCGTGGTCGATGTGCTCAGAGCGCATCATGCCGATGGGCTGGCTTGCCATGGGGTGACCACCGGCCTTGAGCATGGGGAACAAAACCATTTCTTCCTTCTGCATGTGACCCAGCAGTTCCTGGTGCATTTCTTCCAGCAGATCGGCCAGGCCGGCGGGCACGTTGGGGTTGTTCTGGTGCACGGTCTCCACGCGGTGGGCCATGCGGATCAGCTCGGGCAACTGGGCGCGGTGGACTTCGTGGTAACGCGACAGGATGTGGTCGATCAGCGCGGAGGGTGTCACGTCGGTAGGCACTTCGGACGGGCGCTCCAGCGCGGCCAGCTGGCCCAGCAGGGCGTTGAGGTCCAGGTTCTTGTCCTGTGCGGCCTGGCGCAGGCTGACGTTGCCGTGGCAGCAGAAATCCAGCTTCAACTGACGGAACACGGCGGTGGCACCCGGCAATTCCACGGCAATGCTGCCCAGGGATTGTTCGGCGCGGTCAGTGGAAGATTCAAATTGCTGTCTGGCGTTCATGGGGATCATCCTTAAAGGTTCATGCGATGGCGGTATTTTACGACAAAAGTACAATCAGTATGCATCTTTTGTCTTGGCGCAGGGCAAGACGGAGATCCCGTAAAACGGGTGCCTGGAGGCTCCCGTAGGCGGCGTCAGCCGGCGTGCAGCACTTCCAGCAGGCGGTCCAGGCCGCCGGCGTCAATGGCCACATGGGCCTGCGCGCGGACGGCGGGTTTGGCGTGGTAGGCCACCGACAGGCCGGCCACGCCCATCATCGGCAGATCGTTGGCGCCGTCGCCCACGGCAATGGTCTGCTCCATGCCAATACCCATCAGCGAGGCCACTTCCATGAGGGTGCGGCGTTTCTCCGCGCCGTCGCAGATGTCGCCCCAGGACTGGTTGACCATGCGCCCGGTCAGCATGCCGCAGTTGGGGCCGCTTTCCAGTTCCAGCACATTGGAGCGGGCAAAGTCGATGCCCAGACGCTCCTTGACCCGATCGGCAAAGAAGGTGAAACCGCCCGACACCAGCAGCACCTTGAGCCCGGCCTTCTTGCAGGCAGCCACCAGTTCGCCAGCGCCGGGGTTGAGCTGCAGGCGCTGGGTGTAGACCTGCTCCATGTCGGCCACGGTCACGCCCTTGAGCAGGGCCACGCGGCGGCGCAGGCTGTCCTTGAAGTCGGCAATCTCGCCGCGCATGGACGCCTCGGTGATGGCTGCCACCTCGTCCTTGCGGCCCACCGCATCGGCGATTTCGTCCACGCACTCGATGTTGATGAGGGTGGAGTCCATGTCAAAGGCGATGAGCTTGAAATCGGACAGTTTCTTGCCGCTGGGGCAGTTGCGAAGAACCAGGCCGGGGGCGAATGGGGTGGCTTGCATGGAAATTTGCTATCAAATAAGTAGCTGCTTGCGCAGTATCTACGGGCTCTGGAGTCTTTTTTTTGCGCTAAAAACTGGGACGCTGGCGATGCCGGGTAGTTTAATCGCTGGGCCAGACCGGTGTACGGCCGTCAGGTATGGGGCAGAGGGCGGCGCATGACCAGGCCGTCTTCGGGCGTGCCACTATGGGGGCCGAAGAATCCATCCAGGCGGGCCACTTCCACAAACCCGGCGCCGGCGTAGATGCGCCGGGCCGCGGCCCAGTTGGCGTTGACCAACAGCACCGCAGACCGCAAGCCGGGGAAGGCCTGCACCGCATGGGCCATGCAGCCCCGCAGCAGCGCCGCCCCCAGGCCCTGGCCGCGCACGTGGGGCGCCAGGGTCATGGAGCTGATGTACAGCTCAGTTCCGTGCTCCGGGGCGTGGCGTTCGCGGATGTCGTGGCCCAGCTCAAAGTGCGCGGCGTCCGGCTCGGGTGTGCTCTGCCAGATTTCCGAGAACACGCAGCCCACGCAATCGGCTCCGCGCCAGGCCATGAGCGAACCCTGGGGAAAGGTGGCAATGCGCTGGGCGTAGGCGCTGCGCTGTTCCTGGTGGCTGGCGGCAAAGCCCAGGCATTCCAGCTCCATGATGCGGTCCAGGTCTGCGGCGCTGGCCTCTACCAGGCGCAGCGTGTGGGTGGGCGTGGGCATTCAGGCGGTCACCACGGGTTGCCCCAGGCTGCGCAGCACATCCCGCACCATCTGCGCCCGGTCACGGGTTTCCGGCAGCGCACGCTCGATGCGCAGCTTTTCGTTGCCTACCAGTTTGATGTGCTTGTTCTTCTGGATCAGCGCGATCACGCCCATGGGGTCGATGGGCGCGTCCTTCTTGAAGGTGATGTTGATGACGCCCGGTGCTGCATCCACCTTGACCACGCCATAGGGCCTGGCCAGCACGCGCAGGCGGTGCACGTCGATCAGCGTTTGTGCCTGGGCCGGCAGCTTGCCGAAGCGGTCCACGACTTCTTCCAGCAGGGCGTCCACCTGGTCGCTGGTCTTGGCCGTGGCCAGCTTCTTGTAGAAACTCAGGCGCAGGTGCACGTCGCCGCAGTAGTCGTCGGGCAGCAGGGCGGGGGCATGCAGGTTGATCTCGGTCGTCACATTGAGCGGGCTGAGCAGATCGGGCTCAATGCCGGCCTTGAGGCAGCGCACGGCTTCACTCAGCATCTCGTTGTAGAGCTGGAAGCCCACTTCGAGCATGTTGCCGCTCTGGTTCTCGCCCAGCACTTCGCCGGCGCCGCGAATCTCCAGGTCGTGCATGGCTAGGTAGAAGCCGCTGCCCAGTTCCTCCATCTGCTGGATGGCGTCCAGGCGCTGCTGGGCCTGCTTGGTCAGTCCTTCGATGTCGGGCACCATGAGGTAGGCATAGGCTTGGTGGTGGCTGCGGCCGACCCGCCCGCGCAACTGGTGCAACTGCGCCAGGCCGAACTTGTCGGCACGGCTCATGATGATGGTGTTGGCGCTGGGCACGTCAATGCCGGTTTCGATGATGGTGGAACACAGCAGCAGGTTGGTGCGCTGGGCGATGAAGTCGCGCATCACCGCCTCCAGCTGGCGCTCGGGCATCTGGCCGTGGGCCACGGCAATTCGGGCCTCGGGCAGCAGCTCTTCGAGCTTGGCGCGGCGGTTCTCGATGGTTTCCACCTCGTTGTGCAGGAAGTAGACCTGGCCGCCGCGCTTGAGTTCGCGCAGCACGGCCTCGCGAATCACGCCGTTGCCCTCGGTGCGCACAAAGGTCTTGATGGCCAGGCGGCGCTGTGGCGCGGTGGCAATGACCGAGAGGTCGCGCAGGCCTTCCAGTGCCATGCCCATGGTGCGGGGGATGGGCGTGGCGGTGAGCGTGAGCACGTCCACTTCGGCACGCAGGGCCTTCATCTGTTCCTTGTGGCGCACGCCAAAGCGGTGTTCCTCGTCGATGATCAAGAGGCCCAGGTTCTTGAAGTGCGTGTCCTGGCTCAAGAGCTTGTGCGTGCCCACCACGATGTCCACCGTGCCATCGGCCACGCCCTTGAGTGCAGCGTTGATCTCCTTGGTGGAGCGAAAGCGGCTCATCTCCGCCACCTTGACCGGCCACTTGGCAAAGCGGTCGGCAATGGTCTGGAAATGCTGCTCGGCCAGGAGCGTGGTCGGCGCCAGGATGGCCACCTGCTTGCCGCCGGTCACGGCCACGAAGGCGGCGCGCAGGGCGACCTCGGTCTTGCCAAAGCCCACGTCGCCGCAGACCAGGCGGTCCATGGGGCGCGGGCTGATCATGTCTTGGATCACGGCGTGGATAGCGGCGCTCTGGTCGGGCGTCTCATCAAAACCAAAGTCGTTGGCAAAGGTCTCGTAGTCCTGCGGCGAATAGCGGAAGGCGTGACCCTCGCGTGCCGCTCTGCGGGCGTAGATGTTGAGCAGCTCGGCAGCCGAGTCGCGCACCTGTTCGGCGGCCCGGCGCTTGGCTTTTTCCCACTGGCCGCTGCCCAGCTTGTGCAGGGGCGCTTCGTCGGCGCTCACCCCGGTGTAGCGGCTGATGAGCTGCAGCTGGCTGACCGGCACATACAGCGTGGCCTGGTCGGCGTATTCCAGGTGCAGGAACTCCTGCATTTCGGGCTCGCCATTGGCCTGCACCTGCCCCAGGTCCAGGTGGATCAGACCGCGGTAGCGGCCAATGCCGTGCTGCGAGTGCACCACCGGGTCGCCCACGTTGAGCTCGCTCAGGTCCTTAATGAGGGCTTCCACATCGCTGACCTGTTCCTGCTTCTTGCGCCGGCGCGTGGTCGGGCCGGCCGCAAACAGTTCGGTTTCGGTGACCAGGTCCAGGCCGGTTTCCAGCCAGCTGAAGCCGGCCGTCAGGGCGGCGGTGGCAATGCCGAATTTTTCGGTGCTGGTCTGAAAGTCCAGCAGCGAATCGAAGGCCGGCGGGTGAATGCCGCTGGCACGCAGGAAGTCCAGCAGGCTTTCGCGGCGGCCGTCGCTCTCGGCCAGCACCAGAATGCGCTGCTGCGTGTTGCGGGCGTGGCCCTTGAGGCGCGCCAGCGGGTCTTCCGTGCCACGCTCGGCGGCCAGCGGGGGCAGGGTTTCCAGTTCGGCATAGGGTGAGACCGAAGTTTCGGACTCATTTATGGCTGTAGCACCCGTGGAATCCGCGTGAACAGCTCCTGATTTGATAGCGAGTTGCGCGTAGCCGTTGGCGCGCGCGTAGAACTGTTCAGTGCCCAGAAACAGCGATTCCGGTGGCAGGGCCGGGCGCTCCGGGTCGCCCTGCACCAGGCGGTAGCGGTCCTTGGTGTCCTGCCAGAAGCGCTGGAAGGAGCCTTCCAGGTCGCCGTGCAGCACCACTGTGGCGTCGGCTCCCACATAGTCGAACACCGTGGCGGTTTCTTCGAAGAACAGCGGCAGGTAGTACTCGATGCCGGCGGTGGCTACCCCGTTGCCCATGTCCTTGTAGATGCGGCTCTTGGTCGGGTCGCCCTCCAGCAGCTCGCGCCAGCGGCTGCGAAAGCGCGCCCTGGCGTCGTCGTCCATGGGGAACTCGCGCCCGGGCAGCAGCCGCACTTCGGGCACCGGGTACAGGCTGCGCTGGCTGTCGGGGTCGAAGGTGCGGATGGAGTCGATCTCGTTGTCGAACAGGTCCACGCGGTACGGCACGGGGCTACCCATGGGAAACAAGTCGATCAGCCCCCCGCGCACCGCGTATTCGCCGGGGCTCACCACCTGCGTAACGTGGCTGTAGCCGGCCAGCGTGAGCTGGGCCTTGAGCCTGGCCTCGTCCAGCTTCTGCTTGACCTTGAACTCAAAGGTGTAGCCGGCCAGAAAACTGGGCGGTGCCAGGCGGTACAGCGCCGTGGTGGCGGGCACGATGACCACATCGGCACCAGTTTCCTTGTCGCGCTGGCTGATGCGCCACAGCGTGGCCAGGCGCTCGCTGATCAGGTCCTGGTGCGGTGAAAACGTGTCGTAGGGCAGGGTTTCCCAGTCGGGAAACAGGGCGCAGCGCAGGCCCGGGGCGAAGAAGACGATCTCGTCGAGCAGGCGTTGGGCGTCGTTGGCGTCCGCGGTGACCACGGTCATGGGTTTGCCGGCGGATTTTTCGCGTTCGCCCAGGCGGGCCAGGAGCATGGCGTCGGCGGAGCCAGCGGGACGGGGCAGCGTAAAGCGCTTGCCGATCTGTAGTTTGGGTAAATCCATGGAGGGCTTGATTTTAGAATGGGGCACTCCACCATGACCGACACGCCCACCAATCCCCCCTCCGCCGCCCGCATTTGGGCCCTGATTCCCTGTGCCGGAACCGGTTCGCGCGCCGGCGCGCAAGGCCCCAAGCAGTACCAGCCCGTGGCGGGCCAGCCCATGGTGCTGCACACGCTGGCCGCTTTTGCGGGCGTGCACCGCCTGGCCGGCGTGCTGGTGGTAGTTTCGGCAGGCGACACGTTTTTCGAGTCGGCTGGCGCTACTGTTTTGATAGCTGACTGCGGAGGTTCCACAAGGGCTTCCAGCGTATTCAATGGCCTGAATGCGTTGCTGGAACAGGGCGCCGCGCCATCGGACTGGGTGCTGGTGCATGACGCCGCCCGCTGCCTGATCACCGCCGAGCAGATCAACACCCTGCTGGATGCCTGCCTGCAGGACGCTGTGGGCGGCTTGCTGGCGCTGAAATTACCCGACACCCTCAAGCGCGAGGCTGGCGGACGGGTGGCCCAGACCGTGGAGCGGGGTGACAAATGGCTGGCCCAAACGCCCCAGATGTTCCGCATTGGAGACCTGCAGCAGGCACTGCAGGCTGCCGGCGACAGCGTGACGGACGAATCCAGCGCCATGGAATACCTGGGCAAGGCACCGCTGCTGGTGGAAGGCAGCGCGCAGAACTTCAAGGTGACCTATCCGCAGGACTTTGCGCTGGCGCAGGCGGTCCTGCAGGCGCGGGCGGCGGTGCCGTGAGCGGCGCCGGCCCGGTCAGAATGCCAACCTGTTTGAAACGAGGACTCCATGAAACTACGCATCGGTGAAGGCTGGGACATTCACGCCCTGGTGGAAGGGCGCAAGCTTGTGCTGGGCGGGGTGGAAATTCCCCACAGCAAGGGCCTGCTGGGGCATTCCGACGCCGATGCGCTGCTGCACGCCATTACCGATGCGCTCCTGGGTGCGGCGGCATTGGGCGACATTGGCACGCACTTTCCGGATACCGATGCCCGCTTCAAGGGCGCCGATTCCACCGTGCTGCTGGCCGAGGCCGCGCGCCGCGTGCGCGAGCAGGGCTACGCGATTGGCAATGTGGACAGTACCGTGGTGGCCCAGGCGCCCAAGCTGATGCCGCACATACCGGCCATGCGTGCGCGCATTGCGCAGGTGCTGGGCGTGGCGGTGGAGCAGGTCAACGTAAAAGCCAAGACTGCGGAAAAGATGGGCCCGGTGGGCGAGGGCCTGGCCATGGAAGCACGCGCCGTCGTCCTGCTGGTCTGACAGGCTCTGCCTGCAGCCCGGCGGTGGTCAGAGGTGGGAGCCGCGGCGCAACTTGATGTGGGCCGACAAGCCGCCTGATTTGGAGTTGGCCAGCACAAACGCGCCGCCCATGCGGCGCACCGTCTTGTCCACAATGGCCAGCCCCAGCCCGGCGCCGTTGGCGGCGGTGCGCGCCGCTTCGCCGCGGTAGAACGGCTGGGTCAGGTTGGCCAGCTGGGCTTCGGCCACGCCCATGCCATGGTCGCGAATCTTGATGAGCACCCACTCGTCACGGGCGATCGCGGCAATGTCGATGATGGCCACGCCGGTGTGCGGGGACTTACCGTAGCGGCGGGCATTTTCCAGCAGGTTGGAGACAATTCTGCCGAGCTCCACTTCGTCGGCCTGCACCAGCAGATCGTCTTCCAGGTTGACGTGGATGCGCACGTCGTCCCGGTCCTTGAGTGAATAGATGCAGGCGTCCACCACGTCGGCCAGAATCACCACGTTGAGCTTGACCTTGTCGGGGCGCGCGTAATCCAGGAACTTGTCGATGATGGCGTCGACCTGCGCAATGTCGGCCGCCATGTGGGCGCGGGCGTCCAGATCGGCGACGCTCATCTCGGTTTCCAGCCGCAGACGCGCCAGGGGCGTGCGCAGGTCATGCGAAATGCCGGCCAGCATGACGGCGCGGTCCTGTTCCACCTTGGCCAGCCGCTGTGCCATGCGGTTGAAGCCGATGTTGACCTCGCGAATCTCGTTGGTTTGCACACTCTCGTTGAGCCGGCTGGCGGCGAAGTTGCCCTCCCGTACGCGGCTGGCGGCAAAGGACAGCTCCTTCAGCGGGCGGTTGATCAGGCGCGCGATCAGGGCCGCACCGGCCAGTGACAGCGCGCCGGCGACCACCAGCCAGATGATCCAGGTTTGCTTGCTGGCGGGGCTGAAACGCTCCTGGTCGGTCAGCAGCCAGTAGTTGTCGCCGTCAATGACGAATCCAATCCACAAACCCGGCTGGGCGTTGACGCTGCTGGCAACCACCGTGCCCGGCCCCAGGCGGGTGGTCAGTTCCAGGGCAATCTGGCGGTTGGTGGTGTCGCTGTTGAACGGGGTGAACTGGTCGCTGGGCTCACGCGGAACAATGTGCAGGCCTTCTTCGTCGCTCATGGTTTTCAGCAGCGACACCCGGGCGATGGCGTCGGCGTGGACCAGCGCCGCGCGGCTCAGGTTGACCAGGGACGCCAGTTGCTGCGCGGTCTGGATGGCGCGCGGTTCGAACTCCAGCGCGCGCAGGGTCTGCAGCCACGCCAGAATGCTGCCCAGCAGCAGCAGGGCAAGCAGGAAGAAGGTTCGCCAGAACAGGTTCAGACCGCTGTCGCCCTGCGAGGCTTCCGCCTCCACGCTGTTCTCTAGCGCATGGGGTACGCTGTTTTCAAATTCGGAAAACTGGGTTTCGGCCAATTACTCGGACTCCAGCATCAGGCCGCTTCGTCCGGGACAAACACGTAGCCCACGCCCCACACGGTCTGTATAAAGCGGGGCGATGCGGGGTCGGCTTCGATGAGCTTGCGCAGGCGTGAGACCTGGACGTCCAGGCTGCGGTCAAAGGGCTCGAACTCGCGCCCGCGGGAGAGCTGCGCCAGTTTTTCCCGGGACAGCGGTACACGCGGGTGGCGCACCAGGGCCTTGAGCATGGCGAACTCGCCGGTGGTCAAGGTCAGTTCCTCGCCGTTCTTGTGCAAGGTGCGGGCACCCAGGTCGAAGACAAAGGGGCCGAAGCAGGCCACTTCGTTGTCGATGGAAGGCGCGCCCGGGACCTCGGGCGTGGGGCGGCGGCGCAACACGGCGTGGATGCGTGCCAGCAGCTCGCGCGGGTTGAAGGGCTTGCCCAGGTAGTCATCGGCACCGACCTCCAGACCCACGATGCGGTCGATGTCCTCGCCCTTGGCCGTGAGCATGATGATGGGGGTGAGGTCGTTGGCGGCACGCAGACGCCGGCAGATGGAAAGGCCGTCCTCGCCGGGCATCATCAGGTCCAGCACGATGAGGTCGGCGGTTTCACGCATCATGACGCGGGTGAGGGACTTGCCATCCTCGGCCAGCAAGACGTCAAAGCCCTCCTGGGACAGGTAGCGTCGCAGCAGATCGCGGATGCGGGCATCGTCATCTACCACCAGGATTTTGTTGGGTCGGGTTGTGGGCTGCAGCATAGGATCGGATGAATTTGTAACAAGTGCGATTTTGCGCGGCTTGGCGGCCTTGTGCTGGTGCCAGGGGAGATTAGTTGACACAATGTTACAAATATGGGCGGCGCAATTTCAACCGGCCTCCAACAATGTGAACCAGGGTGTGTGGGAGGCCGTTATGACCGTCATGTTCAAACGCAGTGTCATTTTTCTGTCCGTCGGCATGGCCGCTGCTGTGGCACAGGCCCAGCCGGACGCCGGCGAACGTGCCAGAGCCGCGGAAGCGGTGCATACGGTACACGCGGAGGGCGCCACCAATGCGCAGCAGCGGCGGGCCGCTTTGCGCGAGGTGTTGCAGAGCCAGCGCGACGCCCGCGCCCAGCCCGGCGCCGCCTCCGGCGCGGCGCGCCAACTCAGCCCGCAGGAACGCGCGCAACTGCGCGAGCAGCTACGCCAGCAACAACCCGGTGCGCGGCCGCTTCCCTGAAGAGGGGAGCGCAGGGGCCGGCAGATCATTTTCATGGGAGTTCTTTAGTGAATATTGCTATTAAATTGCTAGCCGTCTGCACAGTGTTGACGGCTTCTGGCGGCGTTTTTTCTCAGGTTCCCAGTCCGTTGGAGCCGCACAATGTCGTGCAGCTGGCGTCCAGCGGTGTGGTGGACGTGCAGCAGGATTTGCTGACCGTCACCCTGGGCAGCACCCGGGACGGCGCCGACCCCGGGGCGGTGCAGGCCCAGGTGCGCCAGGCACTGGAGACGGCGCTGGCAGAAGCCAGAAAGACGGAGCAAACCGGTGCCATGGAGGTTCGCACGGGGGCTTTCAGCCTGCAGCCGCGCTACGGGCGCGACGGCAAGATCACCGGCTGGGTGGGCAGTGCCGAGCTGGTGCTGGAGGGGCGTGACTTTGTGCGCATCGGGGCGGCGGCGGGCAAGATCCAGACCCTGACCATCAGCAACACAGCCTTCAGCCTCAGCCGTGAAGCGCGCAGCCGGGTCGAGGCGCAGGCCCAGGAGATGGCCATTGACCGGTTCAAGGTAAAGGCCAATGACATCGCGCACAGCTTCGGCTTCGGGGGCTACACCCTGCGCGAGGTGTCCGTCAGCGCCAACGACCAGAACGTGGGACCCCGCCCGCGGTTCATGGCAGCGGAGATGAAGACCCTGGCCTCCGATGCCCCGGTGCCGCTGGAGGCGGGCAAGACGTCGGTTGTGGTCAGCGTCTCGGGCAGCGTGCAGCTCAAATAGCGCCCATGTGCGACACGCTCTTCATCCACAAAGACGGCGTCAGCTGGTTCGCCAAGAACAGCGACCGCGAACCGGATGAACCCCAGGCACTGGTGTGGCTGCCGCCGGCCCAGGGCGATGGTCCGGCCACGGTGGATGCAACCTACCTCACGGTCGCCCAGCAGAGCCGCCGCCATGGCGTGCTGCTGTCGCAGCCATCGTGGCTGTGGGGCGGCGAAATCGGCGTCAATACCCAGGGCGTTGCCATTGGCAACGAAGCGGTCTTCAGCCGGCTGGTGGATCGCCACGGCCAGGCCTTGCTGGGCATGGACCTGCTGCGGCTGGGCTTGGAGCGCGGCGGCACGGCGCGGGAGGCCCTGGACGTCATCGTCTGGCACCTCCAGCAGCATGGACAGGCGGGGCCGGCAGGCTACCGTGACAAGGGCTTTCGCTACGACAACAGTTTCCTGATCGCCGATCCGCACGAAGGGTGGGTGCTGGAGACCGCCGGCCGCTTGTGGGCCGCCAAGAAAGTCCAGGCCTGGGCGCTTTCCAACTGCTATTCGCTGACCACCGAGTTCGATCTGTGCAGCCCGGGCCTGCAAGACGAGGCCAAGCGGCTGGGCTGCTGGAGTGGCCGCGGGGACTTCAACTTCGCCCAGGCGTTTGACACTCGCCTGTACGCCTTTGTGGGCGGTGTCCACCGGCGTCGTGCCCTCAATACCGACGCCATCGCCTGCGGTCTGGAGCCGGGCTGGGCCGCACTGGCCGCCCGCTTGCGGGACCACGGACGCCACGCGGATGACTTCTCCGCCCACGACAACCGCCAGGTGTGCCTGCATGCGGGCAGCCTGCTGCGCCCGTCGCAGACCACGGCCTCCCTGATCGCCCGCCTGGCGCCAGACAGCGGCCCGCGCGTGGCGGCCACAGGCACCTCGGCTCCCTGCCTGTCCCTTTTCCAGCCGGTGCCGCTGGAGCCGGGGCAGCCGGGCGGCCCCGTGGTGGCCAGTGGCAGCCGTGTCGGGGATTGCCTGTGGTCGCGTTTTGAGCCCGTGCACCAGCGGGCCCTGTTTGATGTGGGGCTGCGGGAGCTCTTGCGAGCGGAGCGCGACGGCCTGGAAGCCGCCTTTTTCAACGCCCTGCAGCAGGCGGAACCCGACTGGTCGCTCATGGGCCGGCAGGCACGCGACTGGCACCAGCGCTGGCAGGAGCGGGTGCAGGCATCCGTGTTCCATGCACCGGGTCGCCTGGGGGCCTGGTGGCGCGCGCGGGCGGAGCGTGAAAAGGCGCAGGCACAGGCGTGTTTCCCCTAGTCCGATAAGCGCACCGTGTCAGCGCGGACGGGCCCGGTCGGTGTCATACTTGGGCACATGATCCAGAAAATGGACCGCCTCCGTAACACCGCCTGAGCATGTCTGAATTCCCTATTTTTGCGAACAGCCGACCGTCGTTGGCCACGGGCGCCCTGCGTGCGTCCGACACCCTGGGGCGGTTTGAATTGCGCAGGGTTCTGGGGCAAGGGGCGCAGTCCACCGTGTGGCTGGCCTTTGACCCCCGCCTGGAGCGGGAGGTGGCGATCAAGGTGATGCGTCCGTCCAGCGTGTCTGACGACCAGGCGGTGGCGCAATGGCTGCAGGAAGCACGCAGCGTGGGGCGTGTCACCCATCCCAACATTGTTCCGGTGTACGAGGCTGACATCCAGGACCGGCAGCCCTACCTGGTGTTCGAATACGTAGCCGGAAACACCCTGGACCAGCTTATCCGCCAGCGGGGTGCCCTGCCGGCGACCGAGGCTGTGACGCTGATGCTGGACGTGCTGGATGCCGTGGCCGTGGCCCACGCCGTTGGCGTGATCCACCGCGACCTCAAACCCTCCAACGTCCTGGTGGACTCGGCCGGGCGTGCCCGAGTAATGGACTTTGGCATCGCGGCGCGCATCCGAGACCGCAACAGCACCGAGCCGGATGTGTCCAGTGGCGGGACCATTGGCTATCTGTCGCCCGAAGCCGCCAACGGCGCTGCGCCAGCGGCCTCCATGGACATTTTTTCCGCCGGAGTAGTGCTGGCCGAGATGCTCATGGGCAAGCCCCTCATCGCGGAGCGCGATCCCTACCGGGCCGTATACCGCGTGGTGCATGAGCAGCTCATGTTGCCGCCCGGTTTGGGCGCAGACGTGGACGACGGCCTGCGCGCCATCGTCACTCGGGCACTGGCACGCGACACGTCCCAGCGGTTTGCCAGCGCCCAGGCTTTTCGCAGCGCGCTGCAGGAGTGGGCCAAGCCAGTCGCCGACACCGCGGTGGACGCCGCCGGCGCCACGGCCGCCAACAGCGGAACACTGGATTTCCTGCTGCGTCGCATGCGCCACAAGAGCGATTTTCCGGCGCTGTCGGACTCGGTGGTGCGCATCCAGAGCATGGCCGCTTCCGACACCGAAAGCGTCAACAGCGTCACCAACGAAATCCTCAAGGACGTCGCGCTGACCAACAAGCTGCTGCGGCTGGTCAACAGCGCGCATTATGCGCGCGGCGGCAGCATCAGCACCGTGTCCCGGGCGGTCACGCTGGTGGGCTTCAATGGCATCCGCAACATGGCGCTCAGCCTGGTGCTGCTGGAGCACATGCAGGACAAGGCGCATGCCGCGCAGTTGCGCGAGGAGTTTTTGCGCTCGCTGATGGCGGGCACCATCGGGAGCGAACTGTGCCCGGTCCAGCGCGAAAGCGAAGAAGCGTTTATTGGCGCCATGTTCCAGAACCTGGGGCGGCTGCTGGTGCAGTATTACTTTCCCGAAGAGGCCAGCCGCGTGCGCAGCCTGATGCAGTCGCGCCGTGAGCCCTTGACCGAAACGGCGGCGTCCTCCAACGTGCTGGGCATGACCTTTGAAGACCTGGGCCTGGGTATTGCCAAGGCGTGGGGCCTGCCGGCCAGCATCCAGCGCTGCATGCGCAAGCCGTCCGGTGCGCCGCCGCTGGTTTCACCGGCCGACTCCACCGAACGCATCCGCTGGATCGCACAGGCCTCCAATGAAATGGCCGACGTGCTTTTGCACAGCGAGCCCGACCAGGTGGCGACCCGCATGGCCGAGGTAACCCGCAAGTACGCCCGCACCATAGGCGCCAACCCCAAAGCGGTGCAGGCCGCGATTGCGAAGGCGCGCCAGAAACTGATCGATACCGCGGGGGTGATGGAAATCCGGGTTGCGCCCGGTTCAGGGGCTTCCAAACTGCTGAAAGCCCCTGACCCGCAGGCCAGCCTGGCCCTGCTGGCCGAACCCGATACCGACGCCAATCTGGGGCGCTTTGAGCTGCACGCCACCACCCCGGCTTCGCTGGATCAGGTGACGGCGCTGCAACCCAAGAGCAGCCAGGTGGCCGACACGCTGGCAGCGGGCATCCAGGACATCACCAATGCCATGGTGGAAGACTTCAAGCTCAGCGACGTGCTGCGCATGATCCTGGAAACCATGTACCGCGCCATGGAGTTCGATCACATTATTTTTTGCATGCGCGACGCCAAGACCGAGATGATGAGCGGACGGTTTGGTCTGGGCCAGGGCGTAGAGCAATACGTCAAGGGGTTCCGGGTGCCGCTCAAATCGGCCACGCCCGACCTGTTTGCCGTGGTCTGCGAAAAGGGCTCGGACACCATGATCAGCGACGCCACCGAGGCGCGCATTGTGCAGCGCCTGCCCGAGTGGTACCGCAAAGGCATCAATGCGCCCACCTTCTTGCTGTTGCCCCTGCTGATCAAGGGCGCACCGTTCGGTCTGATCTACGCCGACAAAAACACGCGTGGCGCGCTGGAACTGGACGACAAGGAACTGGCCTTGCTGCGCACCTTGCGCAACCAGGCCGTGATGGCGTTCAAGCAGTCGAGCTGAATCGTCGGGGCTTACTGGGCCGCCCAGCCGCCATCCATGTTCCAGGCCACGCCGCGTACATTATTGCCGGCGGGCGAGCAGAAGAACACCGCCAAAGCGCCCAATTCTTCGGGTGTGGTGAACTGCAGGGAGGGTTCTTTTTCGCCCAGCAGTTGCTTGGTGGCTTCCACGTTGCTGATGCCTTGCGTGGCGGCCTTGGCGTCCACCTGTTTTTGCACCAGAGGCGTCAGTACCCAGCCGGGGCAGATGGCGTTGCAGGTCACGCCGGTGGTGGCGTTTTCCAGCGCGGTGACCTTGGTCAAGCCCACTACGCCATGCTTGGCGGCCACGTAGGCAGATTTTTCCGCCGAGGCCACCAGGCCGTGGACCGAGGCCACGTTGATGATGCGGCCCCAGTTCTTGGCCAGCATGGCGGGCAGGGCCAGCCGGGTGGCGTGGAAGGCGCTGGAGAGGTTGATGGCCATGATGGCGTCCCAGCGCTCTACGGGGAAATTCTCGACCCGGGCCACATGCTGGATGCCGGCGTTGTTGACCAGAATGTCGACCCCGCCAAAGGTATGCGCAGCGTACTGCAGCATGGCTTCAATCTCGGCGGGTTTGCTCATGTCGGCGCCGTGGTAGGCCACCTGCACTCCCAGCGCGACGATAGCCGCCTTGGGGCCCTCCACGTCGCCAAAGCCGTTCAGGACGATGTTGGCGCCCTGCGCGGCCAGTGCCTTTGCAATTCCCAATCCAATGCCGCTGGTCGATCCGGTCACGAGGGCAGTTTTACCTTGGAGCATGGCGTCGCTTTCAAAAAAAAGGGGTGACGATTCAATTAGGATGTAGTCGTATTATCAAACCAAGCGCGCACCATGGCTGAACCCACCCTGAATTACCTGCATTGCCCTGACGGAGGCGCCGGCCACCGCATGGCGTACTGGGCGTGGGGCGACCCGCAGGCGGGGCATGTGGTGGTGTGCGTGCATGGCCTGTCACGCCAGGGGCGGGATTTTGACGTGCTGGCGCAGGCGCTGGTGGCACGGGCTGGCGGAGCCATCCGGGTGATTTGCCCCGATGTGGCGGGGCGCGGCCAGAGCGACTGGCTGCAGGACCCGCAGGGCTACCAGGTGCCCGTGTATGCAGCGGACATGCTGGCGCTGCTGCACCACCTGCAGCCGCAGACGCTGGACTGGGTGGGCACGAGCATGGGCGGGCTGATCGGCATGGCCGTCTGCGGGCAACCCGGGCTGCCCCTGCCGGTGCCCGTGCGCCGCCTGGTTCTCAACGATGTGGGGCCCAGCATCCAGTGGGAGGCCATTGTGCGCATTGGCGCCTACCTGGGGCGCGCGCTGCAGTTTGCATCCTTGCAGCAGGCGGCCGACGCCATGTGGGCCATTTCCAGCAGTTTTGGCCCGCATACACCGGCACAGTGGCTGGAACTGTCCCGTCACATGGTCAAGCCGGTGGCCGGTGTGCCGGGTGCGGTCACCTTGCATTACGACCCTGCCATTGCCGTGCCGTTCGGCGCGGTGACGCGGGAGGCGGCCGTGCAGGGCGAAGCCCTGCTGTGGCAGCTTTACGATGGCATTCAGGCGCAGACGCTGCTGTTGCGCGGTGCCCAGTCGGATTTGTTGTCCCGTGATACCGCCCGCCAGATGACCGAACGCGGACCCAAGGCGCGCCTGGTGGAGTTTGCCGGCGTGGGCCATGCCCCGACCCTGATTGCTGCCGACCAGGTGCAGGCTGTAACTTCTTTTTTGCTGGACTGAACCGTACGTATGAAAAGTTCGTCGTCCGAACACTCCACCAGCGCACCGCCTCCGGTGATCGCGGCCACGGCGCAAAGCCTGCCCGAGCAGGTGGATGCCCTGGCGCGCGCGCGCGCCTTTGCCGAGCCGCTGCTGGCCAGCCAGACGCTGGACACCGGCGAAAACGTGCTGGCCCACGCCGACGCCGTGGCCGCCATTCTCAAGACCATTGGCGGATCGCAGGCCATGCAGGCGGCCAGCTATCTGGTGTATGCCTGTGACCACCTGAACAAGCCGCACGAAGTCATTGCCAAGGCGTTTGGCGAAAACTTTGCCGACCTGGCGCTGGAGACCACCAAGCTGGTGCGCGTGCAGCGCATGGCCCGTCTGGCGCAAGTGTCGGCCGGCCATGCCAGCACGCCCATTCCCATGGCGCAGACGGTGGCGGCACAGACCGAGAGTGTGCGCAAGATGCTGCTGGCGTTCTCGCGCGATTTGCGGGTGGTGATGCTGCGCCTGGCCTCGCGCCTTCAGACCCTGCGGCATTTTGCGGCGACCAAGCTGCCTGTGCCTGCCGGGGTGGCCAGCGAGGCCCTGCAGGTGTTTGCGCCGCTGGCCAACCGGCTGGGCATCTGGGAAATCAAGTGGGAGATGGAGGACCTGGCCTTTCGCTTCCTGGAGCCCGATACCTACCGGGAGGTGGCGCGCCTGCTGGACGAAAAGCGCACCGAGCGGGAGGCGCGGGTGGAAAAGCTGCGCCTGCAGCTGGCGGCAGACTTGGCCAGCCAGGGCATTGCGGCCACCGTGCAGGGGCGGCCCAAGCACATTTACAGCATTGTCAAGAAGATGCGCGGCAAGTCGCTGGGGTTCGCGCAGGTGTACGACATTCGCGCCCTGCGCATTGTGGTGCCCACCGTGCCGGATTGCTATGCCGCACTAAGCTGGGTGCACAGCCATTTCACTCCGGTCGCCGACGAGTTCGACGACTACATTGCCCGGCCCAAGGCCAACGGTTACCAGTCGCTGCACACCGTGGTGCGGGACGCCTCGGGCCAACCCATCGAGATCCAGGTGCGCACCCAGGCCATGCACGACCATGCCGAGAACGGCGTGGCCGCCCATTGGGCCTACAAGGAGGCGGGCACCAAGGGCTATGCCGGGGTGTCGGCCAGCGGTGAATACGATGCCAAGATTGCCGTGCTGCGCCAGTTGCTGGCCTGGGAACGCGATCTGTCGGGTGGGCAGGGCGCCGGTTTCTTTGAGGACCGCATTTATGTTTTGACCCCCAATGCCGCCATTGTGGAGCTGCCCCAGGGCGCCACGGCGGTGGACTTTGCCTACAGCGTGCACACCAACCTGGGTCACCGCTGCCGCGGGGCCCGCGTGGATGGCGTCATGGTGCCACTCAACACCCCCTTGAAAAACGGCCAGACCGTGGAGGTGACGGTGGCCAAGGAAGGCGGCCCATCGCGCGACTGGCTCAACCCGGAGCTGGGCTTTCTGGCCAGTCCGCGGGCGCGTGCCAAGGTGCGCGCCTGGTTCAACGCCCAGGCCATGGGCGAGACGGTGGCCAAGGGCCGCGAAGCGGTGGAAAAACTGCTGCAGCGCGAGGGCAAGACTGCCATCAAGCTCGACGATCTGGCATCGCAGCTGGGCTTCAATTCGGCCGACGCGTTGTTCGAGGTGGTGGGCAAGGACGAGTTTTCCTTGCGCAACATCGAGAGCGTGCTGCGCCCTCCCGAGCCAGCGCAACCGCAAGATGATTTCGTGCTGCTCAAGAAGCCCCGCGTACCCAGTCACGCCGCCAAGGGCGGTGTGCTGGTGGTGGGGGTGGATTCGTTGATGACGCAGCTGGCCAAGTGCTGCAAGCCGGCGCCACCCGACGCCATCTGCGGCTTTGTCACCCGGGGCAAGGGCGTGAGCGTGCACCGGGCCGATTGCTCCAACCTGCGCAACATGGTCACCCGCAGTGGCGACCGCGTGATCGAGGTGGAGTGGGGCGGCGCGTCCGCAGGGGTGGGCTCGGTCTACCCGGTGGACGTGGCGATCGAGGCCAACGACCGGCAAGGGCTGCTGCGCGACATTTCCGAGGTGTTTGCCAAGGAGAAGATGAACGTGATCGGTGTGCAGACCCAGTCCATCCGCGGCATTGCCTGGATGACCTTCACCGTGGAAGTGGCCGATTCCGGGCGTCTGACCAAGGTGCTGGGCATTGTGGCGGAGCTCAGTGGTGTGCGGTCGGCACGGCGCCGCTAGGGAAAGCGCGCATGGCCGACGAACTCCATACCTTTCTCTGGCACGACTACGAGACTTTCGGCGCGCAGGCGCGGCGTGACCGGCCGGCGCAGTTTGCCGCCATCCGCACCGATGCCGATCTCAACGAGATCGATGAGCCCATCATGCTGTACTGCCAGCCGGCGCCGGATTTCCTGCCCGATCCGCAGTCCTGCCTGATCACGGGGATTACGCCGCAGCTGTGCCTGGAGCGCGGTGTGCCGGAGCACCAGTTTGCCGCCGTTATCGAGCAGGCTCTGAGCCTGCCGGGCACCATTGGCGTGGGCTACAACACCATCCGCTTTGATGACGAGATCACGCGCCACCTGTTCTGGCGCAACCTGATTGACCCCTATGCCCGCGAATGGCAGAACCACTGCGGGCGCTGGGACCTGCTGGACGTGGTGCGAACGGCCTATGCGCTGCGGCCCGATGGTATTGAGTGGCCCAGCAAATCCGAGGGGGGCGTGAGCTTCAAGCTCACGGACCTGACCGCCGCCAACGGCCTGGTGCACGAAGCCGCGCACGATGCGCTGAGCGACGTGCGCGCCACCATTGCGCTGGCGCGCCTGATCAAGCAGGCCCAGCCGCGCCTGTTTGACTTCTGCCTGGGCCTGCACCGCAAAGACCGCGTGGCGCAGGAGCTGGGCCTGCCGACCACCGTGCGCACGGCTCGGCCCTTTTTGCACATTTCGGGCATGTTCCCGGCCGAGCGCGGCTGCCTGGCCCTGATGTGGCCCTTGGCCATGCACCCCAGCAACAAGAACGAGCTGCTGGCTTGGGATCTGGCGCATGACCCGTCCGAGCTGGCCGCGCTCAAAGCCGAGACGATCCGCCTGCGGCTGTTCAGCAAGGCGGCGGATTTGCCCTCGGGCCTGACGCGGCTGCCCATCAAGTCGGTCCACCTCAACAAGTCGCCCATGGTGATGTCCAACCTGAAAGTGCTGACCGACGCCATGGCCCAACGCTGGGGTCTGGAGTGGCCAGTGCAACTGCACCACGCCGCACTGGCACGGGAGCTGCCCGACATGAGTGCCATCTGGCCCGAGGTGTTCCAGCGACCGGAGCCGCCCCGGCCGGACGTGGATGAAGACCTGTACGGCGGCTTCGTGGGCAACAGCGACCGCCGCCGCCTGAACGACCTGCGGGCCCTGTCGCCCCAGCAACTGGCCGGTGCCCATCCGGCCTTTGAAGACGCGCGGTTGCCGGAACTGCTGTTTCGCTACCGGGCGCGCAACTACCCCGAGCTGCTGACCGAAGACGAGGCCGCGCGCTGGGAGGCGCACCGTGCCGAGCGCCTGTTCGGGGGCGCGGACGGAGCCCGGACCATTGAGCAGTTGTTTGACGCGATCGATCAGCTGTCGGAATCGGCCAGCGACCGCGACGAGGCCATTCTGGGTGCGCTGTACGATTACGCCGAATCCATCGCGCCGCAGCGCGATTGATAATCTTCCTTTCCAAGACACACACTGCACCATGAAAATCCAAAAAGACACGGCCGTCACCCTGCAATTCAAGGTGGCTGACGCCACCGGCAAGCTGATCGAGGAAAGCAAGACGCCTTCGGTCTACCTGCATGGCGGTTACGACAACACCCTGCCCAAGATCGAGGCGGCGCTGGAAGGCCAGGAGCCGGGCTACCAGGTGACTCTCACCTTGTCACCCGAAGACGCCTTTGGCGTGCGGGACGAAAGCCTGGTGCGCACCATCCCCAAGTCGGAGTTTCCACCCGGGGTGAAGGTGGGCGGCCAGTTGCAGGGCCGTGGCGATGATGGCAACGAGCGCATTTTCCACGTCATGAAGATCAAGGGCCCCACCGTGCACCTGGATGGCAACCACCCGCTGGCCGGCCAGACGTTGCGCTTTACCGTGAAGGTGATCGACGTACGCGCCGCCAGCGCCGAGGAAATTGCCCACCGCCACGTGCACGGGGAACACGGGCACCACCACTGAGCGCCTGCGGGCCTAGCGCGCCGCGTACATCCAGCGGCGTGACCAAGGCTGGCCCTGCGTGCTGCGCCCGGCGCGACGGCACAGCACCTGGTAGAGCGAAACCTGGTCGTGTTCAAAGGCCCACTGGCTGCCCACCAGGTAGACGCGCCAGATGCGCCAGCGTTTCTCGTCGATCTGGGTCTTGATGCGGTCGGTCCTGGCCTCGAAGGCATCGCTCCACAGTTTGAGCGTCAGGGCGTAGTGGCGCCGCAGCCCCTCCACGTCCACGGCCTCCAGACCACCTTCCTGCAGGGTCGTCAGCACCGTGCCGATGTGCGGCAGTTCCCCCTGCGGGAACACATAGCGGTCAATGAAGCGGCCACCGCCGTAATGGGTTTCACCGTTGTGCGCGTCGGTGGAGGTGATGCCGTGGTTCAGCGCCCAGCCGTCGGGCGTGAGCAGGTCGTGAATATGCCGGAAATACTCCGTCAGGTGCTGCAGGCCCACATGCTCGAACATGCCCACGCTGCTGATGCGGTCGAATGGCCCGCTCACGTCGCGGTAGTCCTGCAGGCGGATCTCGATGCGGTCCTGCAGTCCGGTGGCGCGGACCCGTTCGCTGGCCAGTGCATGCTGGTTTTCGGACAGCGTCACGCCCACGCAGTGGGCACCCCAGTGGGAGGCCGCGCGCAGCACCAGCGCCCCCCAGCCGCAACCGATGTCCAGCAGGCGCTGACCCGGCCGCAATTGCAGCTTGGCCAGGATATGGTCGATCTTCTTCTGCTGTGCCAGTTCCAGCGATTCGTTGCCGTCTTCAAAGTAGGCGCAGGAATAGACCATGGCCGGGTCCAGCCACTCGGCATAGAACGCGTTGGACACGTCGTAGTGGTATTGGATGGCCGCGTGGTCGCCTTCCTTGGTGTGGTGGCTGGCGTGTGCCATGCGCTGGAGCAGCCGCGTGACCGGGCCGCTGCGCGGGGTGGGTCCGATGTCGCCTTCGGCGCCCGCGCGGGCCAGTTGCCATGCAACGGCAATCAGGTCCTGTGCCGAGCCGCTGATGTCGAGGTAGCCCTCGACGTAGGCCTCGCCCAGACTGCTCAGGCTGGGGGCCAGCAAGGCGGGCACGGCCGCCGGGTGGCGGATGGTCATCTCGATCCGCGGCTGGTCGAAATTGCCCAGCTTCAGGGTCTTGGGGTGTTGGGGGGCGCTGCCCCAGCGCAGCAGAACCGGCAAGTCCAGCCGGGCCCGCAGGCGGTCGGCCCAGGACGGCAGTGTCATATCGAGAGACAGCATGGTAGGGGTCCTCCTGCAGTGAAGCAGCGCACCGGTCCGGGTTGGGGCGGTGCCATCCGTGTGGCCATGAACCCTCTGCGCCGGAGGAGTTGCCATGGCACTGTCTGTGGCTTATAACGAGTTTTTTCGTCCAAAGCAAGGCGGCGGGAGCGTGTCCCTTCGCACCTGGGGGGCGAAACGGGTGAAGGAGGATCGCCACCATGCTGTTTCGTGACCGACTGGATGCGGGCCAGCAACTGGCGCAGGCCCTGCACCGCTACCGGGGGAAAAAACCGCTGGTGCTGGCCATTCCCCGTGGGGCGGTGCCCATGGGTAAGGTTGTGGCCGATGCGCTGCAGGGCGAGCTCAATGTGGTGCTGGTGCGCAAGATTGGGGCTCCGTTCTACCCGGAATTTGCCGTCGGCGCGGTGGATGAAAGTGGCTGGGTGTACCGCAACCCCGATGCGGGCGATGCCCCGGAACTGGCCCGCCATGTTGCGGCGCAACGCGAGGTGGCGCTGGAGCTGATCCGCCAGCGCCGCCAGCAGTACACGCCGGGGCGTGCGCCGGTGAGCCCGACCGGGCGCACCGTGATCGTGGTGGACGACGGGCTGGCCACCGGCTCGACCATGATCGCCGCGCTGCACGCGCTGCGCCAGCAGCAGCCGGCGCGCCTGGTGTGCGCCGTGCCGGTGGCGCCGCCCGACATCCTGCAGAAAGTGGGCCCGTATGCGGACGAGGTGGTCTGCCTGCACCAGGAGGCCGACTTCCACGCCGTGGGGCAGTTCTACCGGCACTTTGACCAGGTGGAAGACGCCGAGGTCATGGCGGTCTTGCAGGCCGCTTAGCCGCAGCGCGCGGTGGCGCGGTATTTGCTATCAAAACAAGAGCTGTCTGCGCAGTGAATACGGGCGCTAACGGCTGGAATGTATCCAGGAAACGGCATTCGACCGGCCGGGCAGGTGCAGTGTTGCGGTAGCTGCAGGCGACTGCGCCACCCGTTTGCCGCGCCGAAACACCTGGAGCCGGGTGGCACGCAGGCGAAGGGCTTCCACCGGGTCGTGCGCCTGCAGGAGCACAAAATCGGCATGGCAGCCCGGCTCCAGGCCATAGCCTTCCAGGTGCAGGATCCTGGCCGGGCTGGTGGTCACCGCGTCAAAGCACTGGCGCATGGCGGCCTGGCTGGTCATCTGCGCCACGTGCAGGCCCATGCTGGCCACTTCCAGCATGTCGGCGCTGCCCAGGCTGTACCAGGGGTCCATGACGCAGTCGTGGCCAAACGCCACGTTCACGCCGGCGGCCAGCAGCTCAGGCACGCGGGTCAGGCCGCGGCGCTTGGGGTAGCTGTCGTGGCGGCCCTGCAGGGTGATGTTGATGAGCGGGTTGGCCACCACGCTGACGCCGGCTTCGGCAATGAGCGGCAGCAGCTTGCTCACGTAGTAGTTGTCCATGCTGTGCATGGAGGTGCAGTGCGAACCGGTGACGCGGCCCTGCAGGCCCAGGCGCTGGGTTTCAAACGCCAGGGTCTCGATGTGGCGCGACAGCGGGTCGTCGGACTCGTCGCAGTGCAGGTCGACCAGCTTGCCCTGCGCGGCGGCGAGCTCGCACAGCAGCCGGACACTCTGGGCGCCTTGTTCCATGGTGCGCTCAAAGTGCGGGATGCCGCCCACCGCGTCCACCCCCATGGCCAGCGCGCGCTGCAGTTTTTCCAGGGCCTGGGGGTCGCGCAGGGCGCCGTCCTGCGGGAAGGCGACCAGCTGCAGGTCGAGGTAGGGGGCGACCCGGCGCTTGACTTCCAGCAGGGCCTGCACGGCCAGCAGGCGCGGATCGCACACGTCCACATGGCTGCGAATGGCCAACAGGCCCCGGGCCACGGCCCAGTCGCAGTAGGTCAGGGCGCGCTCAACCAGGGCGTCAAACGTGAGCTGGGGTTTGAGTTCGCCCCACAGCGCAATGCCTTCGAGCAGGGTGCCGCTGGCGTTCACGCGGGGCAGGCCGTAGCTCAGCGTGGCGTCCATGTGGAAGTGGGCGTCCACAAAGGGCGGGCTCAGCAGCAGGCCCTGGGCGTCCACCGTCTCGGCTGCAGGGGCCTGCAGGCCGCACGCCACCTCCGTGATGCGGCCGTCTTGCACGGCCACCGACATGTCGGTGCGGCCATCGGGCAGGGTGGCGTGGTGTAACAGCAGATCGAGCATCAGGATTCCCCGGTTTTGCTATCTATTGCATAGCTGCATACGCATATTGCATGCGATCTGGCGGCCTGTTTGGCACAGAAAATCACTGTGTGCCAAAAATGCGGTCACCGGCGTCGCCCAGGCCGGGCAGGATGTAGCCGTGGTCATTGAGCTGGCGGTCGATGGCGGCGGTGTAGATCGGCACGTCGGGGTGGGCGGCCTGCAAGGTGGCCACGCCCTCGGGTGCTGCCAGCAGGCACAGGAACTTGATGGACTTGGGGTTGAGCTTTTTCACGCGCTCCACGGCGGCGGCGGCCGAGTTACCGGTGGCCAGCATGGGGTCGACCACGATCACGTCGCGCGCTTCCATGTCCTTGGGCATCTTGAAGTAGTACTCCACGGCCTCCAGGGTCTTGGGGTCGCGGTACAGGCCGATGTGGCCCACGCGCGCCCCCGGCACCACGGTCAGCATGCCGTCCAGGATGCCGGTGCCGGCGCGCAGGATGGAGGCCAGCACCAGTTTCTTGCCGTCGATGACCTGGCCGGTCATCTTCTCCAGGGGGGTCTCGATCTCGATGTCCTGGGTGGGCATGTCACGCGTCACCTCGTAGGCCATCAGCATGCTCAGCTCGTTGAGCAGGCGCCGGAAGCTGCTGGTGCTGGCGTCCTTCTTGCGCATCAGCGTCAGCTTGTGCTGCACCAGCGGGTGTGTGATGACGTGTACGTTGCCCATAGGGTTTTTCTCCATGCAGGTTATGTGCCATTCCTGGCTGGTTGGTCAGGTTTTGGACAGTGTATGCCTGAAAAGGGGCGCGCCCGGCTCAGCGCCTGCCGCCCAGCAGGCTGCCCAGCACCCCCCGGATGATCTCCCGCCCCACGGTGGAACCCATGGTGCGCACGGCCGACTTGGCCATGGCCTGCGCCAGCCCCTCGTGCTGGCCGCCACGCGGTCCCGTGTGGCCAAACAGCACGTCGCCCAGGCCGCCGAGCATGCCGCCGCCCGTTTCCGCGGCCGCGCCCGCCGCCCCGGGCAGGCTGGCGCCGCCGGATGCGGGGGCGGCTGCGGCACGGGCCTTAAGCTTCTCGAACGCCGACTCACGGTCCTCGGTTTTCTCGTACACGCCGGCCACCAGCGAGCCTTGCACCAGTGCCTGGCGCTGGGCCGGCGTGATGGGGCCAATCTGGCTGCCCGGTGGCAGCACATAGACCCGCTCAGTGACGCAGGGGCGCCCTTTTTCGTCCAGCAGGGAGACCAGCGCCTCGCCCACGGCCAGCTCGGTGATGGCGGCTTCAATGTCCAGCCCGGGCTTTTGCCGCATGGTCTGGGCCGTGGCCTTGACGGCCTTCTGGTCGCGCGGGGTGAAGGCGCGCAGCGCGTGCTGCACCCGGTTGCCCAGCTGGGCCAGCACGGAGTCGGGAATGTCCAGCGGGTTCTGAGTGACGAAATACACCCCCACGCCCTTGGAGCGCACCAGGCGCACCACCAGTTCGATGCGCTCCAGCAGCGCCTTGGGCGCCTCGTTGAACAGCAGGTGGGCTTCGTCGAAGAAGAAGACCAGCTTGGGCTTGTCCAGGTCGCCCACCTCGGGCAACTGCTCAAACAGTTCGGCCAGCATCCACAGCAGGAAGGTGGCATACAGGCGCGGTGCGTTGAGCAGCTTGTCGGCCGCCAAAATGTTGACCACGCCCCGGCCCCCCACGGTCTGCATGAAATCGGCGATATTGAGCATGGGCTCGCCAAAAAACTTGTCGCCCCCCTGCGACTCCACCTGCATGAGGCCGCGCTGGATGGCGCCGATGCTGGCGGCGCTGATGTTGCCGTACTGGGTGGTGAAGTCCTTGGCGTTGTCGCCCACGTACTGCAGCATGGCGCGCAGGTCCTTCAGGTCCAGCAGCAGCAGGCCGTTGTCGTCGGCGATCCTGAACACCAGGTTGAGTACGCCCGTTTGGGTCTCATTGAGGTCCAGCATGCGCGCCAGCAGCAGCGGGCCCAGGTCACTGACGGTGGCGCGCACGGGGTGCCCCTGTTCGCCAAAGACGTCCCACAGGGTGGCGGGGCAGGCGACGGGTTCCGGCGTGTCCAGTCCGCGGTCCTTGAGGATGGCGGCCAGCTTGTCGCCCACGACTCCGGCCTGGGTGATGCCGGTGAGGTCGCCCTTGATGTCGGCCAGGAAGACCGGCACACCCATGCGGGAGAACCCTTCGGCCAGGCTTTGCAGGGTGATGGTCTTGCCGGTTCCGGTGGCGCCGGTGATGAGGCCGTGGCGGTTGGCCTTGTCGGGCAACAGGTGGCATTGGATGTCACCGTGGCGGGCAATCAGGATGCCGGTGTCTGCAGAAGTGGCCATGGAAACCTCAAAAAGTACAATCGAAACAATAGCGTAACGATTTTTTGAAGGAATCCCCGTGGCAGGACACAGCAAATGGGCCAATATTCAGCACCGCAAGGGCAGGCAGGACGAGAAGCGCGGAAAAATCTGGACACGCATCATCCGTGAGATCACCGTGGCCGCCCGTGCGGGTGGAGGGGATCTGAGCGCCAACCCGCGCCTGCGCCTGGCCGTGGACAAGGCTAAGGCGGCCAATATGCCGGCCGACCGGGTCAAGTACAACATCGACAAGGCCACGGGCAACGCCGAGGGCGTGAGCTACGAGGAAATCCGCTACGAAGGCTATGGCATTGGTGGCGCCGCCATCATTGTGGACACCATGACCGACAACCGGGTGCGTACCGTGGCCGAAGTGCGTCACGCGTTCAGCAAGCACGGCGGCAACATGGGCACCGAGGGTTCGGTGGCGTTCCAGTTCAAGCACTGTGGCCAGTTGATTTTTGCCCCCGGCACCAGTGAAGACAAAGTGATGGAGGTGGCGCTGGAAGCCGGCGCCGAAGATGTCATCACCGACGACGACGGCGCCATCGAGGTGCTGACGGCCTATGCGGACTTCGAGGCGGTCAAACAGGCGCTGGAGGCTGCTGGCCTGCATCCTGAAGTGGCCGGCGTGACCATGCGGGCCGAAAACACCATTGAGTTGACGGGTGTAGACGCCGAACGCATGCAAAAGCTGCTGGACGTGCTGGAAGACCTGGACGACACCCAAGAGATTTATCACAACGCTGCACTATGAACGTACTAGTTATTGGCGGCGGTGGCCGCGAACACGCCCTGGCCTGGAAGCTGGCGCAATCCCCCAAGGTGCAGATGGTGTACGTGGCGCCCGGCAACGGCGGCACGGCGCTGGACGCCCGCCTGAAGAACATTGCCATCACGGACGTGGTGCAGCTGCGGGAGTGGGCGCAGGAAAACAAGATCGGCCTGACCGTGGTGGGGCCTGAAGGCCCGCTGGCAGCTGGCGTGGTGGACGAGTTCCGCAAGTATGGCCTGCGTATCTTCGGACCGACCAAGGCGGCAGCGCAGCTGGAGAGCTCCAAGGCGTTCTCCAAGGCGTTCATGCGCCGCCACGGCATTCCCACGGCCGAGTACGCCACGTTTTCCGATCCGGTGACGGCGCACACCTACGTCAACCAGATGGGCGCGCCCATCGTGATCAAGGCCGATGGCCTGGCCGCCGGCAAGGGCGTGGTGGTGGCCATGACGCTGGCCGAGGCCCACGAGGCGATCGACTTCATGCTGCTGGACAACACACTGGGTGTCGCGCACAACGACGGCGGTGCCCGCGTGGTGATCGAGGAATTCCTGCAAGGCGAAGAAGCCAGCTTCATCGTCATGTGCGACGGCAAGGACGTGGTGGCGCTGGCTACCAGCCAGGACCACAAGCGCCTGCTGGATGACGACCAGGGCCCCAACACGGGCGGCATGGGCGCGTATTCGCCGGCACCGTGCGTGACGCCCCAGATCCATGCGCGGGCCATGCGTGAGGTCATTCTGCCCACGCTCAAGGGCATGGAGCAGGACGGTATCCCCTACACCGGCTTCCTGTATGCCGGCCTGATGATTGACGCGCAGGGCCAGGTCAAGACGCTGGAGTTCAATTGCCGCATGGGCGACCCGGAGACACAACCCATCCTGATGCGCCTCAAGAGCGATCTGCTCGACGTGTTGTGGGCTGCGGCCGAGCCCGGCGGGCTGGCGAACATGGAGTTGGAGTGGGACCGCCGTACGGCGCTGGGCGTGGTGTTGGCTGCGCATGGCTATCCGCTGTCGCCCCGCAAGGGCGACGCCATTGAAGGCCTGCCGGCCGAAAGCGACGACGCCATGGTGTTCCACGCCGGGACCGAGTTGCGCGACGGCACCGTGCGCACCACCGGAGGCCGCGTGCTGTGCGTCACGGCACTGGCCGAAAACGCGCGTGCTGCCCGCCAGGTGGCGTATGAAGTGATTCAGGGAATATGTTTTGACGGTATGCAGTACCGCAATGACATCGGTCATCGCGCGGTGCGGCATTGAGTCCATGGCGCCCGAGGGGCTGACGGATTCGCTGTCGGGCGGGGAGTTTCCCAAGCCGTACCCGGTGCAGCCCCAGGGCAGCCGCCTGGCGGCCTGGGTATTGGGTGCCCTGCGCTGGAAGCTGCGTTTTGACGGCCTGCCGGCACAGCAGGGCGTGCTGGTGGTGTATCCGCACACCAGCAACTGGGATTTTGTGGTCTTGATACTGGCCAAGTGGGCGCTGGGCGTGCAAGCCAGTTTTTGGGGCAAGGACAGCCTGTTTCGCATTCCCCTGTTCGGGCGCTGGCTGCGCTGGATGGGGGGCGTGCCGGTGGACCGCAGTGCCTCGCGCGGCGTGGTCGGGCAGATGGTCGATCTGTTGCGCGAGCGGCAGGCACGAAATGGGTATTTCTGGCTGGCATTGTCCCCGGAGGGCACACGCCGGGCGCAGCCGGGCTGGCGCAGCGGTTTTTACCGCATAGCGGTGCAAGCCCGCGTGCCGCTGGGTCTGGTGCGGGCGGATTTTGGCCGGCGGGAGATCGCCGCTGTCGATTTCCTGTGGCTCAGCGGTGACGAGCAGCAGGACATGGCCCGCATTGCCGCCGTCTACGAGGGCGTGCAGGGCTACCGACCCGAGCAGGCGGCGCCGGTGCGGCTCATGGGCAACAATGCCAGTCAGCAACAATCGGAGTCAGTATGAGTGATGTACGCGTGGGCACGGTGAAAACCTATCTGCAGGGCTTGCAGGAACGCATCACCGGCGCGGTGGCTGCGCTGGACGAGCGGAGTTTTCTGGCCGACGCCTGGGCCAAGGCGCCGGGCGAGCCCCTGCAGGGCAGCGGCATGACGCGCATCCTGGAAGGGGGCACGGTGTTCGAGCGTGCGGGGTGTGGCTTCTCGCACGTGCGCGGCCCAGCCCTGCCGCCGTCCGCCACACAACACCGGCCGGAGTTGGCGGGGGCGCCATTTGAGGCCCTGGGGGTATCGCTGGTGTTCCATCCCCGCAACCCGTATGTACCCACGGTGCACATGAATGTGCGCATGCTGTCGGCGGGGCACCCCGGGCAGGAGGCGGTGTGCTGGTTTGGCGGTGGCATGGACCTGACGCCGTATTACGGCTTTGACGAGGACGCCCGCCATTTCCATACCGTGTGCCGCGATGCGGTGCAGCCTTTTGGTGAGGACAAATACCCCCGTTTCAAGGCGTGGTGCGATAACTACTTCTTCCTCAAGCACCGCAACGAGCAGCGCGGCGTGGGCGGTATCTTTTTCGACGATTTCTCCGAGGGCGGCTTTGACAACGGTTTTGCGCTGATGCGCTCGGTTGGCGATGCGTTTCTGACGGCGTACCTGCCCATCGTGGAGCGCCGCAAGGACGCTGCCTACGGGACCCGCGAGCGGGAGTTTCAGCTCTACCGCCGCGGGCGCTACGTGGAGTTCAATCTGGTGTGGGATCGCGGTACCCATTTTGGTCTGCAGTCCGGGGGACGTACCGAGTCCATTCTGTTGTCCATGCCGCCCCTGGTCAGCTGGACCTACCAGGCGGTCCCGCAGGAGGGCTCGCCGGAAGAAGCCCTGTACCGGCAGTTCCTGGTGCGGCGGGATTGGGTGTGAGCGACATTCCTGGCCAAGTCCGGCGCATGGGCGTATTCGGAGGGGCTTTTGATCCGCCCCACCTGGGGCACCGGGCACTGGCGCAGGCGGCGTTGGCGCAACTGCAGCTTGACGCCCTGTGCATCATCCCCACCGGCCAGGCCTGGCACAAAGCCCGTGACCTGACGCCGGCCGTGCACCGGCTGGCCATGGCCGAGCTGGCTTTTGCGGGGCTGGAGGGGGTGAGCGTCGATCCGCGCGAAACCCGGCGCCCGGGTGCCAGCTATACCGTGGACACCTTGCGGGAGCTGCACAGTGAGCATCCCCAGGCCCAGCTGTTCCTGATTTTGGGCCAGGACCAGGCGCAGGCCCTGACTTCCTGGCACCGTTGGGAGGAGATTCCGCAGCTCGCTATAATTTGTGTAGCTGACCGCGCAGGTTTTCCGGGCGGAGAGGGTGCTTTTGATGCCCTTTTGCCTGCTGTGCCAAATGCGCGTCGCCTGGAAATGCCTCCCGTTGACGTGAGCGCCACCGACATTCGCCAGCATCTGGCGAACCACCAAAGCGTTGCCCCACTGGTTTTTGAGCCCGTTGCGCGTTATATTGCCCTTCACCACCTTTACCAAACAGCCTGATGACTACACCAACCGTTGCAAAAAAAGACATTACGAAACTTCAACGTGCCATCGTGGACGGTCTGGAAGACGTCAAGGCCCAGGACATCCAGGTGTTTGATACCGAACATCTGTCGGCCTTGTTTGAACGGGTGGTTGTGGCCTCCGGTACGTCCAACCGCCAGACCAAGGGTCTGGCTGCCAGCGTGCTGGATGCCGTGCGCAAGGCAGGTTTCGCCAAGCCGCGTGTGGAAGGCGAAGCCAACGGCGAATGGATCATCGTGGACTGCGGCCAGGCGGTGGTGCACATCATGCAACCCAGCTTCCGTCAGTACTACAACCTAGAAGAACTGTGGGGCGAGAAGCCTGTGCGCCTGAAGCTGGGAGCGGCCAAACCCGCAGTGGCAGAAGGTGCCAAACCCGCCAAGGCGGCGCCCAAAGCCGAAACGAGCTTGAAGCGTTCCAACGCGGCCAAGAAAGGTGTTGAGGAAGCATTCCCGTCCAAGGCCCAGTTGAAGAAAGCGGCAGCCAAGAAAGCTACCGCAGCCAAGACACCCGCACGCAAGACCGCTGCACCCAAGGCAGCAGGCGCCGCAACCCCGGCCAAGAAGGCGGCTCCCGTGAAGAAGACGGCTGCCAAAACGGTGACCAAGGTGGTGGTGCCGGCAGCGGCCAAGACAGTCGCCAAGGCCGCTGCCAAGAAGACGGCTGCCCGCAAAGCCTGATATACCCGTGAGGCTGGTCATTGTTGCCGTCGGCCTGCGCGTGCCCGATTGGGCGCAGACCGCGTGGGACGATTACGCCAAGCGCTTTCCGCATGAGTTGCGCGTAGAGCTCAAGGCGGTCAAGACCGAACCCCGGGGCTCCAAGACCCTGGAGACGCTGTACGCCGCGGAACGCACCCGCATTGAGGCAGCCATTCCCAAGGGGGCTCGCATCGTGGTGTTGGATGAGCGGGGCACCAGCCTGAGCACCGTTGCACTGGCCGGACGGCTCAAGGAGTGGCAGCTGGGGGGCGGTGACGTGGCCCTGGTGATTGGCGGTCCCGACGGTCTGGAGCCGGCGTTCCGGCAGGCGGCGCATGAACGCATTCGTTTGTCGGACCTGACCTTGCCGCACGCCTTTGCACGGGTTCTGCTGATTGAGCAGCTGTACCGCGCATGGTCCATCAACGCCAATCACCCTTACCACCGCGAGTAATCCTGCGTCATGCATTCCTTTGTCTATTTGGCATCCCAAAGTCCGCGGCGCAGCCAGTTGCTGGACCAGTTGGGTGTGCGCCATGAATTGCTGCTGCCCGATGCGCAGGAAGACGCGGAGGCGCTGGAAGTGGTGCTGCGCAACGAGGCGCCCAAGACCTATGTTCAGCGCGTCACGGGGCTGAAGCTGGCCGCGGCGCAGGCGCGCCTGGCGCGACGGCAACTGCCGCTTGCGCCCGTGCTGTGCGCCGATACCACCGTGGCGATAGGGAAAACCATTTTTGGCAAACCGGCCGATGCCGGTGACGCCAAGCGCATGCTGCGTTCGCTGTCCAATCGCCCGCACCGGGTCATCACGGCCATTGCGCTGGGGTGGGGTGAACGGCGGGTGGCGGCGTGCAGTGAATCCTGGGTGACGTTTGCGGACATGAGCGAAGATGACATCGCAGCATATGTCGCCACGGGCGAGCCCATGGGCAAGGCGGGAGCCTATGCCGTGCAGGGCAGGGCGGCCGCGCACATTGCGCATATCAGTGGCAGTTATTCGGGCATCATGGGCTTGCCCTTGTTTGAAACGGCCCAGGCGTTGCGGACCTTGGGCTTTATCCTTTGATGCCCGCCGGCTGGATCACACTAGACTCAACGCCATGCAGCAAGACATTCTGATCAACTGGTCACCCCAGGAAACCCGGGTGGCGATCATGGAAAACGGCGCGGTGCAGGAGTTGCACGTGGAGCGCACGCTGGAGCGCGGGCTGGTAGGCAATGTGTATCTGGGCAAGGTGGCCCGGGTGTTGCCCGGCATGCAATCGGCGTTTATTGATATCGGGCTAGAGCGTGCCGCGTTTTTGCACGTGGCGGATGTCTGGCACCGTCAGCCGGAAGGGGAGGCCCCCTTCATCACCAAGAACGCCGCGCCGCCGATCCCGATCGAAAAGCAGGTTTTTGAGGGCCAGGCCATCATGGTGCAGGTCATCAAGGAGCCCATCGGGACCAAGGGCGCCCGTCTTTCCACGCAGATCAGCATTGCAGGGCGCCTGCTGGTGTTCCTGCCGCAGGACGACCATATCGGGGTCTCTCAGAAAATTCCGCCCCACCAGCGCGATGAGTTGCGCACCCGTCTGCAGCAGCTGGTGGGCTCGCAGGGGGGCGGTTTCATCTTGCGCACCAACGGTGAGGATGCCTCGGACGCCGAACTGGCCGACGATATCGGCTATTTGCGCAAGGCGTGGGCCCGTATCAAGGATGCGTCCGTACGGTTGCCGCCGCAGTCCCTGCTGCACCAGGACTTGAGCCTGTTACAGCGTGTGCTGCGCGATCTGGTGGGCGAGGCCACCCAGACCATCCGGGTCGACTCTCGGGAGCAGTTTGCAGCGCTGAAGGCTTTCGGTGCCGAGTTCATGCCCATGGCGGCGGGGAAGTTGCAGCACTACAAGGGCGAGCGCCCCATTTTTGACCTCTTTTCCATCGACGAGGAAATCGCCCGGGCGCTGGCGCGCCGGGTGGAGCTGAAATCGGGTGGATACCTGATCGTGGACCAGACGGAAGCGTTGACCACGGTGGATGTCAATACCGGCGGCTTTGTGGGGGCCCGCAATTTTGATGACACCATCTTTAAGACCAATCTGGAGGCGGCCCAGGCAATTGCCCGGCAGTTGCGCCTGCGCAACCTGGGTGGAATCATCATTGTCGACTTCATCGACATGGTGCGGGAAGACCACCGTGAAGCCGTGTTGGCCGAGTTCAAGAAGCAGCTCTCCCGGGACCGGGTCAAGACCATGGCCGGCGGCTTTTCGCAGCTGGGTCTGGTGGAAATGACGCGCAAGCGCACCCGCGAATCGCTGGCGCACATGCTATGCGAGCCGTGTGTGGTATGTGAAGGCAAAGGTATCGTGAAGACGGCGCGCAGCGTGGCCTACGACATCTTCCGCGAAATTCTGCGCGAGGCCCGCCAGTTCAACCCGCGCGAATTCCGCGTGGTGGCATCCCCCAAGGTCATTGAGCTGTTTCTGGACGAGGAAAGCCAGCACCTGGCCGGCTTGAGTGAGTTCATCGGCAAACCAGTGTCGTTGCAGAGCGAGGCTGCGATGGGGCAGGAGCAGTATGACATTGTGCTGTTGTGACGAGATGACATGACGAGGCGATTGCGTATTGCGGTCTTGAGCCGCAATTTTTCGACAACCGGGGGGGGGGCAGAGCGTTACTCCATCGCGCTGGTGGAGCAGTTGGCGGCGCGCCATGAGGTGCATGTGTTTGCGCAGGACATCGCACATCAGTTTCCTGGAGTGGTTTATCACCGCGTTCCCAGGCCGATGGCACGGCCGCGTTGGATCAACCAGCTCTATTACGCCTGGGCCACCTGGCGCGCCACGCGCACCGGCTTTGACATTGTGCATTCGCATGAAAACACCTGGCACGGGAATATGCAAACGGTTCACGTGCTGCCGGTGAAATACACGCTGTTTGCGGGCAAGTGCGGTGCTGCGCTGGCGTTGCGTTGGCTCAAGGTGCTGACCAGTCCGCGTTTGCTGACCTATTTGTGGCTCGAGAAGCGTCGTTATGCTTGGGCATTGAAAAAAAAGGTGGTGTGTACCTCTTCCTCCCTGAAAAGTGTGTTGGAGGTGGCTTACCCGGCATCGGTCTCCATGCTGGAGGTGGTGACGCCAGGCGTTGACGCCGGGCCTGGAGGGGCGTCCGCCGAAGCGCGTGAGCAAGCCCGTCGGACGCTGGGCTTGCCAATCGAGGCAATGTTGCTGCTCTTCGTGGGAAATGATCTGGTCAAGAAGGGCCTGCCCACACTGTTGCAAGCCCTAGAACTCATGCCCGAACAGGTTCATCTTGCCGTGGTCGGCCAGGGTGAAGCAATGCGGATGTTGCAGACACAGGTAGAGCGACAGGGTTTGAGTGCACGCGTACACTTTCTAGGTAGCCAGCGTGATATGGAGGTAGCGTACCGTGCAGCGGATGCGCTGGTTCACCCAACACTGGAAGATTCCTATGGCATGGTAGTGCTGGAAGCCATGGCTCACGGCCTGCCGGTGGTTGTGAGTGATGTCCCCTATTGCGGTATTGCAAAGGACCTGAGGGATCGCGAGAACGCGCTGATACTTGAGGATCCCAGAGATGCAACCCAGCTAGCCACTATCCTGCAGGCCCTGCTCGGCAATACGGCTTTGGCGGAAAAACTATCAACGTCTGCAATGGCGTTTGCCCAGGCCCGCTCCTGGGATCAGGCTGCAGCAACTTATGAAGTGATGTACCGCTGGATTGCCAGGCGCTACGTGCAGCGCTGGCTGGTTTTGTCCCACGCTTTCAATATGGACGGACGCGCTGCCAGCCAGACCATCACCGACAAACTGCCCCATCTGGAGGCGGCGGGCATCGAACTGGTGATTCTCAGCGGCGTTTCCGGTCGCAAGGACACACATTTCGAACACCATCAGCTTTGGCCTGCGGGGCCTGCGGGCATCCGGTTCGAGCTGCGTCACGTGTTGCGCAAGCACTTGCCGAGCCCCTTGGCCTATCGACTGGTGATGGTACTGTTGAGCATTCCATTGCTGCCGTTCATGCTATTGGAGAAACTGCTGTGCCGCGTGGAAAGCTCTTGGTCGTGGTGGCTCAGCGCCTACCTAGTGGGGTGGCTGTTGGCCCGAAAACGCAAGTTTGACTTGATCTACTCTACCGGTGGTGCCTTCGCCGCCCATGTGGCGGGGCATGCATTGAAGCGCTCCTTGTGTGTGCGTTGGCTGGCTGAAGTGCATGACCCGCTGGTGATGCCGGGCAGCGTCCCGCACACCCCGCAGGAGCGCATGCAAGCTGAAGTGGAGCGGATGATCTGCACCGATGCCGATGTTGCCATCTGGTTTACCGAGCAGGCGTTGGCCAGCGCGAAGCGGCGGCATCCGCAATTGGGTGATCGTGGAAAGATGATGATGCCTGGCATTGATGCTCCGTTTAAGGAGTTGCCACCGTATGTACCGGGCCCCAAGATGGTGATTGGGCATTTTGGATCGCTTTCCAATACACGGAACCTGCGGCCTATCATTGAAGCACTGGAAACCGTGGTGGCCCAGCGTCCGGAATTGCGGAATAAGGTGGAACTGCAGGTCACCGGTGGGCCGTTGGACGCAGTGTCCGAGTCCTGTCTCGCTCAATCCCCGGTACGGGACATGGTGCGCCATTTGGGACGCATTGAAGCGGACCCGTTCACAGGATTGTCTGGCCGTGCGCAAATTTTGCGTCGCATGCGCAGTGTGGATGTGTTGCTGCTGTTGCACGGCACAGAGCCCATCTGCGCCGAGTACATTCCGTCCAAGTTGTACGAGTATCTGTGGATGCAGCGGCCCATCTTGGCGACTGTGCATCGCAATCCGCAGATGGCGGCGTTGCTGCGGGGGCAGGGGCATAGCGTGGTGGAAACCCAGAGCGCCAGTGCAGAGGCCGCTTTGGCCTTGCTGACTGGGCAATTGTTCGATTGCTGGCTGGAGGGCGGGCTGTTAGACAACGGTTTGTCCAGTCCCTATACGACACAGGCCGCTGTTGCCACATTACTGGATGGTTTGGTGACGGAGGGTACCTCGTGAGCATTTCCTACCGTTCCGATATCGATGGTCTGCGTGCCATCGCCATTCTGACCGTAGTCGCCTTCCATGCATTTCCGACGGTGTTTCCTGGTGGGTTCATCGGGGTCGATGTCTTCTTCGTGATCTCTGGTTATCTGATCACCAGCATCCTGCAGCAGGAGATGCAGAGCGGTCACTGGAGCGTTGCATCCTTTTATGCACGGCGTATTCTGCGTATCTTCCCGGCACTGATTCTGGTGCTGCTGGCGTGCCTGACCGCAGGGTGGCATACCTTGTTGGCCGAAGAGTACATGCAACTGGGCAAGCACCTGGGACTGGGCGCGGCCTTTCTCTCCAACTTCGGTTTGTGGTGGGAAGCTGGTTATTTCGACAAAGTGTCAGAGGCCAAGCCGTTGTTGCACCTATGGTCACTGGCGATTGAAGAACAGTTTTATATCGTCTGGCCTTTGGTTTTGTGGTTGATTCTGCGGAGCAAATACAAAACCGTGCGTACCGTGGCGGCCCTGGCATTGTGCTCGTTATTGTTGTCTGTCTGGTGGGTCTGGAGCGACCGAACCCAAGCCTTTTATTCTCCACTGAGCCGTGCCTGGGAGTTGCTTGTTGGCGCATGGCTGGCGCTGCAACCAGTGCGGCGCTTCAGCTTGCTACCGCCGGTGGTTCGGGGATTCGCTGTTGCGGCTCTCTTGGGTGCCACTGCTTTGCTGCATGCGACCGTGCCGTTCCCCGGTGTGGTGGCAGGGTTGCCCGTATTGGCTGCGGCTGTTTTGATTGCAGTGCCATCTGCGTCCGATTGGACAGGGCGCTTATTGCGCCAACCGTGGATGGTTGCTCTGGGGAAAGTCAGCTACCCGTGGTACCTTTGGCACTGGCCGTTGTTGAGTTTTGCCTACATTATCGAAAGCGGCCAGGCATCGGCGGGATTGCGCCTAGGGTTGGTGTTAGCCAGTCTATTACTGGCGGTGCTTACCTACCGACTGTGGGAGTTGCCTTTGCGCAGATTGCCGCGTCGTTGGGTAATCGCACTGCTGGTGCTTGCCATGACCATCATTGGCTTTTTGGGCAAGAATATCCATGATCGGCATGGACTGGAGCGGATACGCCATAAAAACCTGATACAGATGGACCAAGTTGCCAGCCAAGACTTTCTTGATTTTGAGAAGCAGGGGCTGATTACTGAGGCACAGTGCGACAAACCTTTCAAATTCCCTGAACGTGACGTCTGTTTGCTGGCCCATCCGGACAAGCCGGTGAGTGCGGTTGTTTTGGGGGACAGCCATGCGGTGCATGCTTTCTGGGGGTTGGAGAAAGCCTTTGATGCTCAGGGGCTGAATTTGGCTGTGCGTGGAAAAGGGGCTTGTGTGCCAGTGAGGGCTGTGGGCGGTAGCAATGGTTTGTCTGAGTGTGGACGCCATATGGAAGCGACGTTGCGCGATATCGCTAGTGATTCCCAGATTCGTGCGGTGGCGTTGGTGTTTCGGGGACGCTACCTGAACGCGCAGTCTTCGCCGCAGGCACGTCAGGACTTTGAGAAAGGCTTGGATGCGACGCTGGCCATGCTGCAATCTGCTGGCAAGCAGGTGTATTACTTCTTGCCGGTGGTAGAGCCTGGATTCGACCCGCGCTTGTGCATGGGATCGCTGCCATTCGGTCGCAAGCCCCCGTACTCTTGTGTGATTGACAAGCTGTCCGACGACGTGAAGTCAGAGGCTGTACGTGTCAGTGCATTGCAGGTGCTGTCCCGATGGCCTCGGGTTCATGTCGTGGATCCCAATGTAGCACTTTGCCGCGAAGGGCGTTGCCCCATCATTCAGGATGGACACAGTATTTTCAAGGACGAGAATCACTTGTCACAAGCCGGTTCCCTGTTGTTAGGTCATATTTTTGAAGTTCAGAATCGCTGAAGAAATACATGAATCTCAAGACATTCCAGTCGGTATATTTAGCCTTTTTGTTCGTGTTTGCCGGCATTCTTTCCGTTTCGGGAACGATTGCTTTGCGCAATGTTCTGCACGCAGTATTGCTCGTCGTGTTATTCGGGTATATGTGGTTTGAAGCACGCAAAAATACTGGATCTATGGTCCAGCTTGCTTTCGCTGTGCCCTTGCCGGTTTGGCTCTGGTGCGCCTATCTGCTTTTGTTTCCCTTGATCGCTCCAGATGGTGCGGGAGCCTTGAGCAACCTGCTTGGCAAGGGAATGTGGGGTGAATCTGTCCTGACGTGGTTACTGGCTTGGGGCTCTTTCCTCATTCTGGGCGCAGAGCGCTTGAGTTTGTGGCGCCTCGCATTGGTCAGTGCTGTTCCGGTGTTCATCCATTTGGCATTGACAGCGTTGGCGTGGGGGGGCGTTCTGCAACCTGCTTTTTACGAAGACCCTTCGCTTCAGCAGGCTGGGCAGTCATTGCTTGCTGTGCTGACTGATTTTTCTCAAATCAAAAATGCTTCGCATGCGTTTCCTATGGGGTTCCGGGGTATCGAGCCCATGCATGGTAATTTGGGTTATCCAGCGTCACAGGCCATGTGCCTCAGCTTGGCTGTTATGTTTGCGGCCTGGGTTCAGGCTGACCGTGGGTTGGCGATAAGGGCGGGTGTTTTGGTGTCACTTTGCTTTGTCAGTGTAGTGATTGCCCAGTCGCGTGCTGCAGCATATTTCGGGCTGCTGATACTTGTCATGTCTTGTTTGATTTACGGTATTTTCATACGTAATCACCACGCATATGCGCGAGGAATTCGACTCAAATTAGGTCGATCGGTCGGGTACCTGATGTTGGGTATTGGGGTGTTGTGCCTTGTATTTTTTTGGAAAGTTGTTTCTCACAATCCGACCTGGTATTCCATGTGGGACAAGATGGCGATTGGGTTTCAGGTAGAGGCACCTAAAGACGTTTTATGTAACGGTCTGACTTCTTTGGAGGCAGACTCTCTTCATCAGAAAAATGCAGATAAAGATGACGAATACATGTCGATATTGCTGACCAACGGTTTTCAAGGGGACGGCGGACGCGTGCTACTGGCCCGTGTCGGTGCAGAACTCAGCACCAGTTACCTTTGGGGTTGGAATGGTGGGCGCGATGCGTACCAGCATCGAATTGCACAGCTATGCGGTCATGTACCAGTGATGGATTTTTCGCATGCCCACAATGCATGGATCAATTTGATTTTGGCGTTGGGTTGGGCGGGTGCCATCCTGTACGCATGGGTGTTCTTTAATTTCTCAAAGTTGGGCTGGGCTGCATTGAGAAACAAGGAGAAATGGCCAGCCGCCATGGCCCTCCTGCTTTTATCGGTATTCTGGTTGTTGCGCGGAATGACGGATGCGGTCTACCAAGAGCATTATTTGCAGATGCAGGCTTTTTTTCTGATGGTACTTGTCTTGCAGATTCGCTCAGGAAAACCAGCGTTTGAATAATGGGTGGCGCTTCGTTAATGCGTAGCGCCATTTTTCCTTGAGCCTGCGTATTGGGGTATTTTTGTAATAAACACCAGTGCCGCCTCCTACGCCACAAATAATGGGTGGCGGGCACATCAGACGCCCTTTTAATTTGTTGTTTAGAAAAATTTCACGGAAAGTTTCTTCCAAGCCGTGCCCCTCTTTGGATCGGATCGCGTGGTGCGCACGTACAAAGAAGCGCCTGTATGTATCCACGCTTGCAACATAGAAGCGGGTGTCGATATAGGCTAATTCTGTCGCTTTTCTTGGTGAGAAAACATTGCTGAAAACACCTTTCAGCAGAAGGTCACCATTCCATTGGCTTATGCATTCATGGAAATTTTCAACCCAAAGCTTGGAAGTGCATTTGGCAAAGCATCCAGCTGACTGAATCAATTGCGAGTGCTCCAAAGCATAGCGCACGATTTCACCTTCGCCGTAGCCACGACCATGCAGCTGGACCAAGTCCACATCATTGCGAAAATGCAAACATTCCACGGCGCCGCTTCCTTCTAACGTGGACACTGAGGGCGAAAAGTCAAAGTCGGAGCCATCGCAAAGCACCAGGGGATTCATGGGGGCAATAGCACGCCACTTCAGGATGGACTCCATGGCAAGCCGTGCACGTTCTTCGGGGTCTTGCAGACGTACCCCTTTGTCGTGAGCTACCACACTGGAGGTGAGAAGGATTGGGATGCGACGAATGTCGGTATTTGTCATATTCTGCCGAGCTTTCGGCGAAGTTGTCGGCCCCAGCGTGACAGGACACCACCGCCTTCACTGGGCCAATCCATTTCACGCTCCCAAGCTGACTGGTAAATCACTCCGCAGTAAAGCTTGGCGAGTTGTTCCGAGGTGACTCCTTGGCGCGTTTCCTGATCTAATTGCCATGCGTAATGGTAGACCTTGAAAAGAGCCTGGCATGGATGCAGTGGAATAGCGCGGTAGGCCAGAAGTGCTTCACCATACCAGCGCGACTCAATGGGAGCCTCCAGTATGGCATCGGCAAAGCTCATGGAGCGTGGCTGAAGATAGTTTCTGTCCAACGATTCCCATACATTACGGTGCCAAGCCAAAGGAAATGGTCCGAAGCTGTAGCGGCGTCCTACACGACCAAATTTTTGTTGCACCAGATCGGCTTCACGGACAAAGGCGTCCACTATGCGGTGGCGACCATGTTGCATGGCACCTTCGAGCAGATCATGTGCCTCATCCAGAACGGTGTAGGGGAATCCGTCTGGGGCCAAAAAATCACTCGCTGAAAAGGGCCTGATAAATACAGCGTCCGAATCCAGGCAGACATAGGTATCCGCAAGCCCAAGTCGCCAGAATTCTGACTTCACTACCTGCTGTGCAACCGCGCCGTGCATGCTTGCCACCCGTGTCAAGTCAAGCCGTGGAGATGCTTCCAGAATGTTTTCGTCTGACAGAAGCTTGACCGATGTTGCATCGAGGTGACTTTGGAAAAGAAAGAGGTCGGCATCCGGTACGGAAACGTATACGGGAATTTTTTGCTCATTGAATCGTTCAATGGACTGTACGAGGCGCACCACGCGCCGAAGATCGGTTCGGTAGCTTTTGCAGTACAGGGCAAGCGCCGTCATGCGCGGCGATCCTCGTAATCGGTGGCCACCTTCATGAAAAACTGCAGCGGGTTTGTCGCCCGTGCCACCATGATGCGATTCAAGGCATAAAAGTCGTCGTGGAGCTGCACTCGCCCTCTTCGCGTGCTGGTGGCGGTGATGTAGCCCGCTGCACGCACCATTTCTTGGTGCGCGGGGGTGAACCATCCATACGGGTAGCAAAAGTGCCGAACCTCAGCACCGATCAGCTGTTCCAGTTGATCCTTTGAAAGAGAAATCTGCTCTTGAGCCTGTTCCGCGGTCAGCTCTGTTAAATTGGCATGGGTTTGGGTATGGGAACCAACATCCATGCCAGCACCGTGCCAAGCAAGCCAGTCTTGCTCCGTCATGAGCGGCTTTTCTGCCACCTTTCCTGCATCCCAAATGTTTGCTTTACCCACCAGACTGCTGACGCCATAGCAAGTGGCTGTGAATCCGTTTGCCTGCAAGACAGGCAGGGCATAGTGGAGGTTGTTCTGAAACCCATCGTCAAAGGTAATACCAACGACCTTGCCTGTGAGCTCTCCAAGCAGATAGGGCTCCAGATCCCGCATGGATAGGCCGCGATAGCCCAGCAAACGGAGCATGCGCATCTGCCACGCAAAGGACGATGGAGCTACGATCAGTCCACGCAGTGGCGTACCACGCGGCGGTGGTTCGTCAATCTGGTGATACATCAGTATCGGTATCTTCATGTCTGTAGTCGCCGTAAGTTGGCGTAATAGCCATTGCGCTGGAGCAGCGTGGAGTGGTCGCCGGACTCCACAATGCGGCCCTGATCCAGTACCACGATCAGGTCTGCACGCTCAATGGTGCTCAAGCGATGGGCAATAACTAGGGTAGTCCTATTTCGCATGAGGGTTGCCAATGCGTCTTGTACCACGCGTTCTGACTCTGTATCCAAGGCGGACGTAGCTTCATCCAGTATCAGGATGGGGGCATCCTTGAGCAGCGCACGAGCAATGGCTATGCGCTGGCGCTGCCCCCCCGAAAGCGATGCGCCATTCTCTCCGGTGAGCGTATTTAGGCCTTGGGGCATCTGGGAAATAAATTCCCAAGCATGGGCAGCCACTGCGGCCGCCCGTACTATTGTTTCCTCTGCGTTTCGCGATTGACCGAATGCAATATTTGCACCGATGCTGTCGTTCAGCAAAACAATATCTTGGCTGACCAGTGCGATATGTTCGCGAAGGCTTGAAAGTGTCAGTGTGCTGATGTCAACGCCATCAATGGTGATGCGGCCAGACTCTGGGGCATAGAAGCGTGGAATCAGGGAAGCTAATGTGCTTTTTCCACCTCCAGACGCGCCTACCAGAGCGATGGTCTGTCCTGGCAACACATGAAGATTGATGTTGTCGAGTGCCAGCTTGTTACTGCCTGGATAGCGAAAAACCACATTCTCGAACCGGATTTCCCCCTTGCATTCGAAAAGATTGGCCTGCCCAGTGTCGGCCTCCAGGGGGGCATCTAGTACACCGAAGACGTTTTCGCATGCAGCTAGTCCGCGCTGCAGGATGGGGCTGATTGTGGTGAGCTGCTTGATCGGAGAGATTAGCAACAACATGGCGGTAATAAATGACACAAATCCACCTGCTGTGTCACCCGCTTGGCCCATGGATCGACTCAAGGCCATGAATATGATGAAGGCAATGGCAATAGACGCTGTCATGTGCGTAATGGGAGTCAAGGCAGAAGCGGGAACAGCTTCCTTCATCATGCTGCGGCGAAAGCTTTCCGTTACCGCGCGAAAGCGCTCGCTCTGCTGCTCTTGGCCGCCGTAAATCTTGATGACCTTGTGGGCTGCGGTGGTTTCTTCTACAGTATGCGCGACTGCACGCAATGACTCTAGGCTGGCTTTGCTGGCTTTGCGAATGCGACGTCCGAAGCCCTGGATCAGCACCGCAATCACAGGCCCCACGGTCAGCGTAATCAGGGTGAGTCTCCAGTCCAGATACACCAGATAAGACAGAAGTGCTACAGCAGTCAGCGACTCGCGGACGGCGGTCACTAGCACGTTGGTGGCGGCTTGGTTGATTCCGTCCACATCGTTGTGAATACGTGTAATCCAGTAAGAGGCAGACTTCGTGTGGAATGCTTGTGTCGGCGTGCCGAGAAGTTTGTCAAATATCGCACGGCGCAGATCCACCACCAGACGGGTCGACACCCATGTCATCAGGTAGTTGGTCAAAAACGATAACACCCCTCTCGCTAGAAACAGCAGGACTATGCTTGTGGGAATCAGCCAGACCATGCGCGCATCGGCGGTGCGAAAGCCGCTGTCCAGCAGATGTTTCATGATGGCTGGAAACACCGGCTCCGTGGCTGCGGTGCACACCATGCAGAGCGTGGCGATGGAGAACGCCTTCCAGTAGGGCCGCAGGAAACCCAAGAGTCGAATGTACAGGGCTCGGTCTGCTTTATTCATTTTTCGAATGAGCAGCCATTATTCTCGGCGCTTTCCACACGTCCCCCTTCTGCATTTCCAGCGCTTTCACGTAGCGGTAAAACGTACCCTCAAAGTTGCCCAGTGCAATGACAAAACCGGCCCATCCATCCAGGAAACCCAGTTTGAAGATGTAGTGCTTCACGAAAGACCAGATACCGTGGGTCAGTGCCATGCCCATGGAAATATTCTTGTGTTTGATTTTTTCCGCCCCAAGCGTCGAGTAGCGGTTGGCCTTGTGCATGACCTCGGCCATGTTCTTGAATGGAAATTGCCAGATGGCATTCTTCAGGTGGCCGATGGGTTTGGTGGAATTGAGAATGTAGCCTTCATGTACCGGCTTGAGGTCGTAGTGCATGGCACCCTTACGGAACAGCTGAGGCTGGCGGTAATTGGGGTACCAGCCCGAGCGCTTGATCCAGCGTCCCATGAAAAAATTGCGACGCGGCATCCAGTAGGCATCTGCCGCATCGGGGTTGTTGACCGTATTGCGGATTTCCCGCGCCACTTCCGGGGTGCATCTTTCATCAGCATCCAGGCTGAAAATCCATTCATGGCTGCATGCTGCAATGGCCTGGTTGCGTAAATCCCCAAACCCCTTGAACTCCACCTGTACCACTCTGGCACCCAGGCGCGCGGCTATTTCCTGTGTCCCATCGGTGCTGTTCGAATCGACCAAGATGATCTCGTCGGCCCATTTCGCGCTTTCAATGGTGGCAGCAACTTTTTCAGCTTCGTTGTACGCGATGATGTAGACGGAAATTTTGCTCATCGGGGATGGTAGTATTCGGCGGCTTTCAGGCGCAAACGGCATGTTGCCAGCCGCGTAGTCTAGTTCAAAATGAACGCTTCCGATCTTGTATCAGTGGTAATCACCACCTATAACCGCAGCGATGCCTTGCTGGCGGTTCTGCACGGCTTGTCTCTGCAGACAGACCGTAATTTCGAGGTGATCGTGGCGGATGATGGTTCGCGGGCCGAGCATCAGCGCAGAATTTTCGAATCGGCGGAGGCCAAGGAATTGGGGGTTGTGCACGTATGGCATCCGGATGTCGGTTTCACGGCCTCCCGGGTTCGCAATCGGGGCGTTGCGGCATCCAGTGGTCGATATGTTGTTTTCCTCGACGGTGATTGCGTTCCCGAGATGGATTTCGTGGCGCGGCACAAATGGTTGGCCGAGCCAGGCTGCTTTGTCAATGGCAGTCGTGTTCTTCTATCGCCAGCCATCACCCAGCGCGTGCTCGCTGGTGCTGAGACAATCTGCGGCCGTTCCGGTTTGTATTGGATCAAACAGCGCATCCTGGGGCATGCCAGCAAACTCACGGGCCTGCTACGTCTGCCAGAACGCTTTGGACGGGTTGAGCGGACGTTTTCCTGGAAGGGCATACGCAGCTGCAACATGGGTGTTTGGCGTTCTGACTTTGAGCGGGTGGATGGCTTTGATGAGTCGTTTGTTGGATGGGGGCATGAAGATGCTGATTTCGTCCTGCGTCTGCATCACAGCGGCGTCATACGGAAAAATGGGTTTTGTGCCACGGAGGTGTTTCATCTCTGGCACAAAGAGGCCGCACGTGATCAGGAGTCGCAAAACGCACGGACGGTAACGGAACGTGCCAAAACGGCAGTGATCCTGCCCGTGTCGGGTTTTTCTCAAAACAGGATCAACGATGATGCGGTGATCACAAGACTGGGATAATGCACACATGCTAAAACGCTTCTTGTTTTCTTTCCTCGCAGGGTTGCTGTGTCTTCCCGCTTTTGCCCAATTTCGTGTGGAAGTGTCTGGCGTCGGGTTGACCCAGTTTCCAGTTGCCGTTGTTCCGTTTCGAGGAGACGACGCTGCGCCGCAAAAAGTGGCGGCCATTGTGTCGGCGGACCTGGAGCGTAGCGGTCAATTCCGTGGCGTGGATACCGGTGGTGTTGCTCTGGACGAGGGATCCCGTCCCGACGTTTCTGCATGGCGTCAGAAAGGTGCGGATGCGCTGGTGACCGGAAGTATCAACCGGCTGGCAGATGGGCGCTTCGATGTGCGCATGCGTTTGTGGGATGTGGTGCGCGGACAGGACCTGGGTGGGCAAAGCTATGTAGTTACCGCGGGAGATTTGCGCTTGGTAGCGCATCGCCTGGCAGATTTTGTGTATGAAAAGCTCACGGGGGATAAAGGTGTTTTTTCGACCCGCATTGCTTACGTGACCAAAGTTGGGCAGAAGTTCAACTTGTGGATTGCGGATGCCGATGGTGAAAACGCGCAAAGCGCGCTCAACAGTTCTGAGCCAATCATTTCTCCGACCTGGGCGCCCAATGGAACACAAATTGCATACGTGTCCTTTGAATCGCGCAAGCCGGTTATTTTTGTGCATGACGTGGCATCAGGCAAGCGGCGCTTGGTTGCTAATTTCAAGGGGTCCAACAGCGCGCCAGCTTGGTCCCCGGACGGCAAGACGCTGGCAGTGACGCTCAGTCGGGACGGTGGTTCCCAGTTGTACCTGATGGATGCAGCGGGCGGGGAACCGCGGCGCTTGGCGCAGTCCAGCTCCATTGATACGGAGCCTACATTTACAGCGGACGGGAAAACAATTTATTTTGTAAGTGACCGTGGCGGTTCGCCGCAGATCTACCGTGTGCCTTCGGGGGGCGGCAATCCGGAGCGGGTCACTTTTTCCGGTACTTACAACATTTCTCCGGCATTGAGCCCGGATGGGAAGTGGTTGGCCTATATTTCGCGGGTGAGCGGTGCTTTCAAGCTGTATGTGATGGAGCTTGCCTCAGGAACAGCAACACCCGTTACCGACACCAGTGCAGACGAGAACCCCAGTTTCGCTCCCAATAGTCGCCTGATCATTTACGCGACCCAGCAACAAGGGCGGGAGGCATTGATGACCACCACTCTGGACGGGAAAATCAAGGCCCGCTTGGCAGGTCAAAATGGTGACATTCGTGAGCCCGATTGGGGTCCAGTGCAAAAGTAAGCGCAATTTAACCAGGAGTTTGGAATGAATCGATTGATAGTGGCTGCAGCCGTCGCTGTATTCCTGACGGCGTGCGGTTCGGCGGTCAAGTTGGACAACGTTCCGGTGGAAGACAAATCCGGTACCAGCGTTTCCGATATTGGTGCCGGAGGATCGGCTGTGGGACAGGGGGGCGTTGCTCCCGTTGATCTCGGAAAGTCCGACCAGGAAGCGGCGATGCGGGCCACTACTCGCGTGGTGTATTTTGATTACGACAGTTATGTCATTCGTCCAGAGTTCCAGTCCGTGATTGAGGCGCACGCGCGCTTCATCAAATCGGACAAGAACAGGAAAGTGGCTATTGAAGGCCATACCGATGAACGCGGTGGGCGTGAGTACAACCTGGCACTGGGGCAACGGCGTGCTGAGGCGGTGAAACGGGCCATGGGCCTGCTGGGCGTTTCCGAAAACCAGCTGGAAGCCATCAGTTTCGGTAAGGAAAAGCCGGCAGAACTGGGCTCCACCGAAGCTGCAATGGAGAAAAACCGGCGCGCTGAAATTACCTACCGATGAATACATCTCTGCACTCTGTCACAGCGCGGTGGACCCGCTTCGCAATCGTAGCCTTGTGGCTCGGCTGCAGTTTTGGAACGGCATCCGCGGGTCTTTTTGATGACGAAGAAGCTCGCAAAGCCATTCTGGACCTGCGCCAAAAAATGCAGGACTCGACGGAAGAAATGCGGCGTTCTGCGGAAGACGGCGCGCAACTTCGGCGCAGCCTTGTTGATTTGCAGAACCAGCTGGAGACTGTTCGCGCGGAGTTGGCCCAGTTGCGTGGCCAGAACGAACAGATGGCGCGTGACCTGACGGAGCTGCAGCGGCGTCAGAAAGACACCGTGCAGTCGCTGGATGAGCGGTTGCGCAAATTTGAACCCGCAACCGTGATGCTGGATGGCCGGGAATTCAGCGCAGAAGTCGCCGAGAAACGTGATTACGATGCCGCGCTCGCAATCTTTCGCAAGGGCGAATTCGCTAATGCGCAAGTTGCCCTGGTCGATTTCCTGACTCGGTACCCGAGCACGGGGTACCGCCCATCGGCGCTCTTCTGGCTGGGCAATGCCCAGTACGCAACCAAAGACTACAAGGCGGCGTTGGCCAGTTTTCGGAGCCTGGTAACCCAGGCATCCGACCACATGCGGGTGCCAGAGGCTGTGCTCGCTATAGCCAACTGCCAGCTGGAGATGAAAGATACCAAGGCCGCTCGCAAAACGCTGGAGGAGTTGCTTGCCAAGTACCCCGCATCGGAGGCCGCCATCGCAGCCAAAGATCGCCTGGCGCGTTTAAGGTAAGCGCTTTTGGGCGAGTTGACTTCCCGTCAAGACGTGTCGGCACAGGTCGTCGGTGCGGCCGATCTTGATCGCCGCTTCTCAGGACTGGATCGGTTGTACGGTGTTGAGCCTGCCAAAGCGGTGCGCGGCGCACATGTAGCCATCGTGGGAGTGGGAGGCGTAGGCTCTTGGGCAGCTGAGGCTCTGGCACGTAGCGGTGTCGGGCGCTTGACCCTGATCGACATGGATCACGTGGCAGAGTCCAACATCAACCGGCAAGTGCATGCCCTAACACCTACCGTGGGCATGTCCAAGGTGGAGGCCATGCGGGAACGCATTGCACTCATCAACCCTTTATGCACAGTAACCTGTGTGGATGTCTTTGTAGAACCCGACAATTGGCCATCTGTCCTTCCAGCAGATGTGGATGCCACGATCGATGCCTGCGACCAGGTTCTTGCCAAGGCAGCCATGGCTGACTGGGCACGGCGTACCAAGGCTCTATTCATTGCAGTTGGTGCGGCGGGAGGTAAGCGCCACGCACACAAGGTCGACATTGCCGACCTGAGCGAAACTACACACGACCCCCTGTTGGCGCAACTGCGTTACCGGTTGCGAAAAATGCACAATGCTCCCCGAGATGGAAAGAAGATGGGTGTTGTGTGTGTGTTCAGTCGTGAGGCGGTAATGGCCGCCGACGCATCCTGTGCTACGCAGGCCGACAACTCACTGAACTGCCATGGCTATGGCTCGGTCGTATCCGTGACGGCGACGTTTGGTTTGTGTGCAGCAGGCTGGGTGCTCGATAAAATTTCTCAGCGAAAGCTGAGGGCGGATCAAAAAACGCTATAATTGAAAGCTTCGCAGGAAGCAATAAATAACTTTATTTCAACCTGTCGGGACGTTAGCTCAGTTGGTAGAGCAGCGGACTTTTAATCCGTTTGTCGTGGGTTCGACCCCCGCACGTCCCACCAGTATTTTGTGGGCACTTCGCGTTGTATGATGGCAAAGGGTGTTCCACGCAAAAGATCGGGATCTTAGCTCAGCTGGTAGAGCAGCGGACTCTTAATCCGTAGGTCGAGAGTTCGAATCTCTCAGATCCCACCAATCGAATCAAGGACTTGACCGCAAGGCTGAGTCCTTTATTCTTTGTGAGACGCGGCGAAAGGTTCGCGTTTTCATTCCTTCCCCCGTATCAGAGCTTTCCCAAGCAAAACTTTCGATCGGTGGCGTTCTTCAGCTAGGCGCCGGGTGACGCGTCGTTCAGCGTGGCCAATGGCTGACGCGAAGCTTCTGAAAAGATCGGGCGCACACGGGCGAAGGGGAATTGGCACGGAACGAACATCAAGGCTACACTGCCCCCAAATAACTTCGAGAAATCGAGGGGGGTATGGAGCTGGTTGACAGTACGCTTCGGATGGCAATGCTGGTTATTGCTGCTGTTTTTGCCATTGCGTGGCTGAGTACCGCACTGGCATTTCGGGTTTCACCCAAAGCCCCCTTGAGTTTTTGCCTTGCCAATCTGGGCATCGGCCTGGGTACCGTGCTGGTCATGCAGCGTGCGGCCAATCCGGGGTTCATCAGTTTCCAGATTGCCGACTGGCTCGTCATTGGCGGCATCGCGTCTTTCAGGACCGGCGTGTCGGCCATCATCGGCAAGAAGCCTGTGCCGTTGCTGGTTCTGTTGTTGCCCTTGCTGGCGGAAATCGTGTTGACGGTTGCGCTGGCGCCAGATGACAGCTCTTATTTTCACCGAGCGGTTCCCTTCAATGTGATTGCATGCCTGGTCGCTGCCGCAACGGCCTGGGATTGCATCAGAGGAATGGGGGAGGAGGGCTTTGCGCTGCCCACCAAAATGGTGGTGGCTTTTCCGTTTTCAGCCGCTGGGGTGCTTTTTGGCGTTCGTACGGCGGCTGTGTTTCTGGCGCTGATCGCCAGTGGCGGGGGAAACGCCCCCAAGCAAGGCAGTTTCACCTTATTTCTATGGACCTTTGTGGTGATCCTAATCGTGATCAACATTGCCATAACGGGACTGGTGGTCGGGAAGTTGTTGCGGAGAATCAGCGAACTGGCGGACAAGGATGCCTTGACCCGATGCCTGAACCGGCGAGCCTTGAGCGAACGCCTGGGTGTCGAGCAGGAGCGGTTGAATCGCAGTGGCGTACCGCTGGCTTGTGCACTGCTGGATCTTGATCACTTCAAATTGATCAACGATCAATATGGCCACAAAGTGGGCGATGCTGCGCTGGTGCATGCGGTCGAAGTGGTCATGCGTGCCATCCGCTCGATCGACATTTTGGGGCGCTATGGTGGCGAAGAGTTTGTGATTTTGATGCCGGATACGTCGCTGGACGGCGGGCAGGAAATCGCGCACCGGGTTCGAATTTTGCTGGCCGAAACACCGTTTCTGTTCGAGGGCAAATCGATTTCGATCACGGCCAGCTTTGGTGTTGCCGCGTTGCAAGCAGGGGAGCCCGGTGAGCGCATACTGAATCGGGCCGATGTCGCCATGTACGAGGCAAAGCGGCGAGGGCGAAACCGGGTAGAGCTGGCTGGAGTGCCCGCGTAGGCGCGTAAAACCCACGGGCTGCAGGCGATGGATGGCATGGATCAACGCATTTTCCTGCTTGCTGAAACTGACATATCCCCTACAAGTTGCCAGAGATCGTGCAACGAAATTTTCCTCTCCAAGCCCATTCAGTGGCACAATTCCGCTTGTTACTAGGCCCTTCCCACGCCACAGTCGCATCCGCTAAACGGTTCAGCCGTGCCGCGGAAGGTTAATCAAACCAGCTTTAACCAGCTAATGTTTCCTGAAGGGAAACGGAGGTCAGCGGAATATGAGTGAGTCCACGTCTTCAAAGACGACCCCTGCGTCTATTTATCAGGCGTACGCAAGCAACACGTACCTCTTCGGTGGCAATGCCCCCTATGTGGAAGAGATGTACGAAAACTACCTTGCCAACCCTGGTAGCGTGCCCGACACCTGGCGCGATTATTTCGACGCGTTGCAGCATGTGCCGGCGGTAGACGGCAGCAGTGCCAAAGACGTACCGCATCTTCCCGTCATCAACGCCTTCGCAGAACGCGCCAAAGCAGGCGGGACCCGTGTGGTTCAGGCCAGCTCCGATCCCGAAATGGGGCGCAAACGCACGGCGGTGCAGCAGCTGATTGCCGCATACCGCAATGTGGGTGCGCGTTGGGCAGATCTGGATCCGCTCAAGCGTATTGAACGCGATCAGATCCCCGAGCTTGAACTCTCTTTTTACGGGTTCAGCGACGCGGACCAGGAAACGGTCTTCAACACCAGCAATACGTTCTTCGGCAAGGACTCCATGAGTCTGCGCGAATTGATGAACGCGCTGCGGGAAACCTATTGCGGCACCATTGGTGCCGAATTCATGTATGCCACGGACCAGAATCAAAAGCGCTGGTGGCAACAGAAGTTGGAGTCCATCCGCAGCAAGCCACAGTTCAATGCGGAAAAAAAGAAGCACATTCTGGATCGGCTGACTGCAGCCGAGGGGCTGGAGCGTTTCCTTCACACCAAGTACGTGGGGCAAAAGCGCTTTTCGCTAGAGGGCGGAGAGAGCTTCATCGCCGCCATGGACGAACTCATCCAGCAAGCCGGTGCCAAAGGCGTGCAGGAAATCGTGATCGGCATGGCCCACCGCGGCCGCCTGAATGTGCTGGTCAACACACTGGGCAAGATGCCGGGTGATTTGTTCGCCGAGTTCGACCACACCGCGCCCGAGGAATTGCCTGCCGGTGACGTCAAGTACCACCAGGGCTTCAGCTCCGACGTTTCCACTGCCGGTGGACCGGTTCACCTGTCGCTGGCGTTCAACCCCTCGCACCTGGAGATTGTCAACCCGGTGGTGGAAGGATCCGTGCGGGCCCGCATGGACCGCCGTGCCGATCCTCTGGGCAAGCAGGTGTTGCCCGTGCTGGTGCACGGCGATGCGGCCTTTGGCGGTCAGGGCGTCAACCAGGAAACCCTGTGCCTGGCCCAAACCCGTGGTTACACCACAGGCGGCACGGTACACATCATCATCAACAACCAGATCGGCTTCACCACGTCGGACCCGCGCGACATGCGCTCCAGCGCGTTCTGTACTGACATCGTCAAGATGGTCGAGTCGCCGGTGCTGCACGTCAATGGTGATGACCCCGAAGCTGTAGTGCTCGCGACCCAGTTGGCACTGGAATTCCGCATGGAATTCCGCCAGGACGTGGTGGTGGACATTACCTGTTTCCGCAAACTGGGCCACAACGAGCAGGACACCCCGAGCCTGACGCAGCCCCTGATGTACAAGAAAATTGTGGCCCACCCCGGGACCCGCAAGCTGTACGCTGACAAGTTGGCGACCCAAGGACTGGGTGACAGCCTGGGTGACGACATGGTCAAGGCCTACCGCGCTGCCATGGACGCCGGCAAGCACACGATAGACCCTGTGCTGACCAATTTCAAGAGCAAGTATGCCGTGGACTGGTCGCCCTTCCTGGGCAAGAAGTGGACTGATGCGGGCGATACCGCCATTCCGCTGGTGGAGTGGAAGCGCCTCTCTGAGAAGCTGACGGCCATTCCTGCCAGCGTGAATCCACACCAGCTGGTCAAGAAGGTGTACGACGACCGTGCAGCCATGGGCCGCGGCGAAGTCAACGTGGACTGGGGTATGGGCGAACACATGGCCTTTGCCTCCTTGGTAGCCAGTGGCTATCCGGTCCGCCTGTCCGGCGAGGACAGCGGGCGGGGAACCTTTACCCACCGTCACGCCGTGATTCATGACCAGGCCCGCGAGAAGTGGGATGCCGGCACCTACGTGCCCTTGCAGAACGTGGCCGAAAACCAGGCGCCTTTTGTCGTCATCGACTCCATCCTGTCGGAAGAAGCGGTGCTGGGTTTTGAATACGGCTACGCATCCAACGATCCCAACACCCTGGTAATCTGGGAAGCCCAGTTCGGCGACTTCGCCAATGGCGCCCAGGTGGTGATCGACCAGTTCATTGCTTCCGGTGAAGTCAAGTGGGGCCGCGTCAATGGCATCACCCTGATGCTGCCGCACGGCTACGAAGGCCAGGGACCCGAGCACAGCTCGGCACGCCTGGAGCGCTTCATGCAACTGGCGGCCGATACCAACATGCAGATCGTGCAGCCCACCACGGCCAGCCAGATCTTCCACGTGTTGCGTCGCCAGATGGTGCGCAACCTGCGCAAGCCGCTGGTCATCTTTACGCCCAAGTCGCTGCTGCGCAACAAGGACGCAACTTCGCCGCTGTCCGAGTTCACCAAGGGTGCTTTCCAGACCGTGATTCCCGAGAACCGGGAGCTCAAGGGCGACAAGGTCAAACGGGTGGTGGTCTGTTCTGGCAAGGTCTATTACGACTTGGTCAAGAAGCGGGAAGAAAAGGGCCTGGACGATACGGCCATTCTGCGGGTGGAGCAGCTTTACCCGTTCCCCCACAAGGCTTTTGCCACGGAACTGAAGAAGTACCCCAATGCCACCGACATCGTGTGGTGCCAGGACGAGCCGCAGAACCAGGGCGCCTGGTTCTTCGTACAGCACTACATCCATGAAAACATGGCAGACGGGCAGCGCCTGGGATATTCCGGCCGTGCCGCATCGGCTTCGCCGGCAGTGGGTTACTCGCATCTGCACCAGGAACAGCAAAAAGCATTGGTAGAGGGCGCTTTCGGCAAGCTCAAGGGCTTTGTTTTGACGAAGTAATACCCCGCTCAAACCTCATATACAAATCACGGAAAGAACAAAATGGCAATCGTTGAAGTAAAAGTCCCGCAGTTGTCCGAATCGGTGGCTGAAGCCACCCTGCTGCAATGGAAGAAAAAGGTCGGTGAATCCGTCGCTGTGGACGAAATCCTGATTGAAGTGGAAACCGACAAGGTCGTGCTGGAAGTACCTGCTCCCAGCGCTGGCGTGCTGGTTGAGCTCGTTCAAGGTGATGGCGCCACCGTGGCGGCTGAGCAGCTCATCGCCCGCATCGACACCGAGGGCAAGGCCGGCGCCGTGGCGACGCCCGCAGCGGCTGCTGCCGTGGCTGTGGCGGCGGCACCTGCTGCGGCCCCGGCCGCCGCCGGAGGCAGTTCCAAAGCCGGTGTGGCGATGCCTGCTGCGGCCAAGCTGCTGGCCGACAACAACCTGTCGGTTGGCGCGGTGAGTGGTACTGGCAAGGATGGCCGCGTCACCAAGGGGGATGTGCTGGGTGCTGTTGCTGCTGGCGTTGCTCCTAAAACGGTAGCGGCCTCCGCAATTCCCACGGGCGCTCCGGTTACAGCCTTGCCGCAAGTCGCGGCGCCGAAGGTGAATCTGGGGGATCGTCCGGAACAGCGTGTACCCATGAGCCGCTTGCGTGCCCGCGTGGCCGAGCGCCTGCTGCAGTCGCAGTCCACCAACGCCATCCTGACCACCTTCAACGAGATCAACATGGCCCCGGTCATGGAAATGCGCAAGCGCATGCAGGAGCGTTTCGAGAAAGAGCACGGCGTCAAGCTCGGCTTCATGAGCTTCTTCGTCAAGGCGGCTGTGCATGCCCTGAAGAAGTTCCCTGTGCTGAACGCCTCGGTGGATGGCAACGACATCGTCTATCACGGCTACTTCGACATCGGTATTGCTGTGGGCTCGCCCCGTGGCCTGGTGGTGCCGATTCTGCGCAACGCCGACCAGATGAGCTTCGCCGAGATCGAGAAGAAGATCGCCGAATTCGGCCAGAAGGCCAAGGACGGCAAGCTGGGCATTGAAGACATGACCGGTGGTACCTTCTCCATTTCCAATGGCGGCACCTTCGGCTCCATGATGTCAACCCCCATCATCAACCCGCCCCAGTCGGCCATCCTGGGCGTGCATGCGACCAAGGACCGCGCCATGGTGGAAAACGGCCAGGTGGTGGTGCGCCCCATGAACTACTTCGCCATGTCCTACGACCACCGCATCATCGACGGCCGCGAAGCCGTGCTGGGCTTGGTGGCCATGAAGGAAGCGCTGGAAGATCCGGCACGCCTGCTGTTCGATATCTAAAAACTCCCCGGGGGCAGGACGACGGCCAGCGGGCCGCCCGTCTGGCCCCCGCCATTCTCTGGAAATAAACATGTCCAAACAATTTGACGTGATCGTCATCGGCGGCGGCCCCGGTGGCTATATTGCTGCCATCCGCGCTGCCCAGCTGGGTTTCAGCGTAGCCTGTATCGACGAGTGGAAGAACGACAAGGGCGGCCCGGCCCTGGGGGGTACCTGCACCAATGTGGGTTGCATTCCCTCCAAGGCACTGTTGCAGTCGTCCGAGCACTTCGACCATGCCAACCACCACTTTGCGGAACACGGCATCGAGGTCAAGGGAGTGAGCATGGATGTGGGCAAGATGATTGCCCGCAAGAACAGCGTCGTCAAGCAGAACAACGACGGCATCCAGTACCTGCTCAAGAAGAACAAGATTGCCTTCTTCCATGGCCGTGGATCGTTCGTGAAGGCGGCCGACGGCGCCTACGAGATCAAGGTGGCAGGGGCGGCTGAAGAGTCGCTTGTCGGCAAGCACATCGTCGTGGCAACGGGTTCGAATGCCCGTGCCTTGCCTGGCACACCGTTTGATGAGGAAAACATCCTCTCCAACGACGGCGCCCTGCGCGTGGGCGCGGTGCCCAAGAAATTGGGCCTGATTGGCTCGGGCGTGATCGGCCTGGAAATGGGTTCGGTCTGGCGTCGCCTCGGTGCAGAAGTCACCATCCTCGAAGGGCTGCCCACATTCCTGGGTGCCGTGGACGAGCAGGTGGCCAAGGAAGCGCACAAGGCCTTCACCAAGCAGGGTCTCAAGATCGAGCTGGGTGTAAAAGTCGGTGAGATCAAGTCTGGCAAGAAAGGCGTGTCGATTGCCTATACCAACGCCAAAGGTGAAGCCCAGGCACTGGATGTGGACAAGCTCATCGTCTCCATTGGTCGGGTGCCCAATACCATCGGCCTGAACGTGGAAGCCGTGGGTCTGCAGCTCGACGAGCGCGGTGCGATTGTGGTGGACGGCGACTGCAAAACCAACCTGCCCAATGTGTGGGCGGTGGGCGACGTGGTGCGTGGCCCCATGCTGGCGCACAAGGCCGAGGAAGAGGGCGTTGCAGTAGCCGAGCGCATTGCCGGCCAGCACGGGCACGTCAACTTCAACACCATCCCCTGGGTGATTTACACCAGCCCCGAGATTGCCTGGGTCGGCCGTACCGAGCAGCAGCTCAAGGCCGATGGTGTGGCGTACAAGGCCGGTTCGTTCCCGTTCCTGGCCAATGGCCGCGCCCGTGCGCTGGGTGACACGACCGGTTTCGTCAAGTTCCTGGCTGATGCCGCGACCGATGAAATCCTGGGTGTGCACATTGTTGGCCCCATGGCCAGCGAGCTGATCGCCGAGGCTGTGGTGGCCATGGAGTTCAAGGCCAGCGCCGAAGACATCGCCCGTATCTGCCACGCGCACCCGAGCTTGAGTGAAGCCACCAAGGAAGCGGCACTGGCCGTGGACAAGCGCACGCTGAACTTCTGATTGTTGTGCATGAAAATGGCTGCTGGTACCCGTGAATACTGCGCTGGCAGCTATTGAATGTGTAGCAAATAGAGGGCAGATGCATTGAACGTCAAACAAACCTACGAAGCTGAGCTGGCTGCCCGGGGCTATGTGGCGGATGCCGCGCAGCTGCGGGCCATTGAGGCGCTGGAGCGCTGCGCACGGGAGTGGGCCGTATTCAAGGAGAAGCGGTCCAACCCCATCAAGAAGCTGATCAACCGGCCCGATATTCCCCGTGGCGTCTACATGTACGGCGGGGTGGGGCGGGGCAAGAGCTTCTTGCTGGATTGCTTCTACAACGCCGTGCCCCTCAAGCGCAAGACGCGCCTGCACTTCCACGAGTTCATGCGCGAGGTACATCGCGAACTGGCGGATATGCAGGGCACGGTCAATCCACTGGACGAATTGGCCCGCCGGATGTCCAAGCGTTATCGCCTGATCTGCTTCGACGAGTTCCACGTCGCCGACATCACGGATGCCATGATCCTGCACCGCTTGCTGGCAGCGCTGTTCGACAACGGTGTGGGTTTTGTTACCACGTCCAATTTCCGCCCGGATGATCTGTACCCGAACGGCCTGCACCGTGACCGCATTCTGCCGGCCATCGCCCTGCTCAATGCGCGTCTGGACGTGCTCAACGTAGACAACGGCACCGATTACCGCCAGCGCACGCTGGAGGCAGTGACGCTGTACCACGTCCCCAATGGGCCCGACGCTGACCAGGCCATGGAACAGACCTTCAACGCCTTGTCTTCGTCACACGACGAGGACCCGGTCATGCACATTGAGTCCCGCAAAATCCGGGCCCGCCGCAAAGCAGGTGGCTTGGTGTGGTTTGACTTCAAAACGCTGTGCGGTGGGCCGCGTTCCCAGAATGATTACCTGGAAATTGCTTCGCGTTTTCATACCGTGTTTCTGAGTGATGTACCCCACATGCCGGTCCGCCTGGCCTCCGAGGCGCGGCGCTTCACCTGGCTGGTGGACGTGTTGTATGACCGGCGCGTCAAGCTGGTGATGTCGGCAGCGGTCAACCCGGAAGCGTTGTACACCGAAGGCCCCATGGCGCACGAGTTTGTGCGCACAGCGTCCCGGCTGAGCGAGATGCAGTCCAAGGAGTATTTGTCGCTGGAGCGGCGCGTGGTGGATACCGGATTGACATGAAGACGCTCGTGCTGCTCGTGCTGGTGACGGTCTTGCAAGGTGTGGCGTGGAGCCAGGAGGTGTCCACGGCCGATGCCGACACTATGGCAAACGAGCGGGCACGCATTGCGAACCTGCGCCAGCAGCAGGAAGCGCAGTTCGATGCACAGGAATACGCCTGCCAGTCCCAGTTTGCCGTGAACGACTGTGTCAAGGCGGTCAAAAAACGCCGCATTGCTGTGCTGTCGGATTTGAAACGGCAGGAGCGCCGGATCAATGACGCCCAGCGCCGGCAAAGGGGTGCCGAGCAGCTTCAGCGCAGCGAGGAAAAGGCCGCTGACAACGCGCAGCGCAAACGCGAAAATGCCGAGCAGCCGCCTTCTTCCTCGTTGGAAGAGCGACAAAAGGCCCAGGATGAAAAAAACCTGAACCACCGCGGGCAGGCGAGTTCAGGGGGCGGTCGTCCGTCGGCGGGCAAGATCGCTACACAACCCGACCCTCAGGCCCGGGAGGCGTATACCGAGAAACAAAGGGCGCTCGAGCAGCGGCGTCTGGAGCGTGATAAACGGTTGAAAGAGCACGGCACGACAAGCCCGGGGCTACCCGTTCCACCGTGAGCGAGGTAACAGGCTAGCCCGGATTCAGCGCTGGTCCAGCGGTTCGAGTTTGACGACTACCAGCGACAGGTTGTCTCCGCCACCGTGGCCGCGTGAGCGGGCTTTTTCGATCAGGAACTCGGTGGCTTCTCGTGCGGACAGTGTCGACACCACCGAGCCAATCTCTCCCGTGTTGAAGTAGTGCCACACCCCATCGCTGCAGGCCAGCAACACATCGCCGGGGCGCAGTTGGGGAATGAAGTGAAAGTCCATCGGCGGGTCGTTTTCGGTACCGAGGCAACCCATCAGGATATTGGACTGGGGGTGAACGGCGGCTTCTTCTTCGGTGATTTCTCCCCGGTTCACCAGGGCCTGTACGTAGGAATGGTCGATCGTTCGCTTGATGAACCGGTTGCCATGGTAGTGGTAGATGCGTGAGTCGCCGGTGTGCACCCAGTGGCAGTCACCCCCGGGGTTGATCAGGAACGCGGCCATGGTGCTGTGCGGCTCCTCTTCGGAGGAAACGGCCGTCAGCTTGATGACAATGTGGGCTTCCTGCACCATTTGCTGCAGCACGGCCGCCGCGTCATCGGTTTGCGGGTCGTAGCGCTCGAACAGCTGCTTGGCGGTCATCATGACCTGGTCCGATGCCTTTCGGCCACCGCTGCGCCCCCCCATGCCGTCGGCCACGACGGCCAGAATGCAGCCGTTCACCCGCGGGTGTTTCAGCAATGCAATCTGATCCTGCTGGTATTCGCGGTCGCCCTTGTGAATGCCAGTTGAAGCGGTAAGTCGGTAACCAGTGGCCATATGGAGTTGCTTGTGCAGCAATACTTTCTGTGAGGGAGCGGGAAGGCCGTATTATCCAGCCAGCTCGGCATCTTTAACTCTAATCTATCCGCGGACTTTCCCGCATTTGTAACGTGAACGCCAATCTCCACTCGCCCGAACGACGCCTTATCGAGCTGCGCATGGAGCACGCTGACCTGGACGCCCTGATCGACCGTGCCGCAACCGAGGCCCCGGCGGACGAGCTGATGATGCGGCGACTGAAAAAGCGCCGGCTGCTCCTTCGGGATGAAATTGACCGCGCGGAGCGGGCGCTGCAGCCTGACGAGCCGGCCTGAAGCATGGGCTTGCCAAATGCTGTTCAGCGAGCGTTTGAGCCCGATGGTCCGCTGGCCCGTCTGGTCGAGGCGTTCAAACCCCGGTCCGGTCAGGTGGAGATGGCACTGGCCGTGGCCCGCACAATGGAGTCGGGAGGGGTGCTGGCCGTGGAAGCGGGCACCGGGGTAGGAAAAACATTTGCTTACTTAATTCCGGCCCTGCTCAGCGGAGAGCGGGTCCTGTTGTCGACGGCGACCAAAGCGCTGCAGGATCAGCTGTTTGGTCGGGATCTGCCCCGTTTGATGGCTGCGCTGGGACAACCCGTGCGCGTCGCCTTGCTCAAGGGGCGGGGCAGCTACCTGTGCACCCATCGGCTGGCGTCAGCCCGGCAGGACGCGCGGGCCGACAGCCCCGCAGCCCAGCAGGATCTGGCGCGTGTGGAGCGGTGGGCCGCAATGACCCGCAGTGGCGATCTGGCGGAGTTGGCGCAGCTTGATGAGCGCTCGCCGGTTGTTGCGCTGGTTACCTCCACGCGGGAGAACTGTTTGGGCGCGCAATGCCCGCAAGCCCAGGCCTGTCACGTCAACCGGGCGCGCAAGGAAGCGATGGCTGCCGACGTGGTGGTCATTAACCACCACCTGTTTTTCGCCGATATGGACGTTCGTGAGTCGGGTGTGGCGGAATTGCTGCCTACCGTGCGCACGGTCGTGTTTGACGAGGCACACCAGCTCAACGCAATTGGCGTGCAGTTTCTGGGCCGCCAACTGACGACCGGTGCACTGGAGAGCCTGTGCCGCACGCTGGCGTTGCAGGGGCCACAACTGGCGCTGGGTTCGGTGGACTGGCGCGCGCGTGTCGCCGAACTCAACCAAGCCATCGTGCTGTTGCGCCACCTGTGCGGTGGTCAAGGCCCGCAGGGCCGCCGCCCTTGGGCGGACGAGGCTCCGCTGGACATTCCCGTGCAGCCCTGGCGTGCGGCCCTGGCCGCGTTGCGGGTGGGGTTGCAGCAGGTCGAGACCATGCTGCTGAGCGTGGAAGCGCTTGCGCCGGAACTGAAGAGACTGCGCGAGCGTGTGGTCACGTTTCTGGCAGAGCTGGAATTGTTCTCCAGTCCGGCGCCCTCCGACCATGTCCGTTGGCTGGACGCGGATCACCACGTCAGGCTGGTCCAGTCGCCGCTGGATATTGCCGCAGCCCTGCAGTCCAGAATCGCGTCGCGGAATGCGTCTGCGGACAGAAATCAATCCTGGATTTTTACCTCCGCCACATTGGGAACCGATCCCTCCATGGGGTGGTTCCTGCAGACCTGTGGCCTGGAGGGGGCGCAGGTGCTTCAGGTGGACAGCCCCTTCGATTATTCTGCGCAAGCTGGCCTGTACATTCCACCCGACATGCCCAAGCCCGGTGATCCGTCCCATAGCGCATGCGTGGCGCGGCTGGCAGCACATGGTGCCGAAATACTGGGCGGGCGCACGCTTGTGTTGACGACAACCTTGCGCGCCATGCGCAGCATTGGCGAGGCCTTGCGGCAGTACTTCGCTCCGTCTTCCGGAATCGACGTGCTGGTCCAGGGGCAGTCACCCAAGCGTGAGTTGGTGGAGCGGTTTTGCGGGGCGGCGGCCAACGAGACGGCCGGCTGCGTGCTGGTGGCATCGGCTTCCTTCTGGGAAGGTATCGATGTTCCCGGGGATGCCCTGCAAATGGTGGTGATTGATAAACTGCCGTTTTCGCCGCCCGATGATCCTCTGGTGGAGGCCAGGGCCCGCCAGATGGCGGAACTGGGCAGGAATCCCTTTCAGCATTTTCACGTGCCCCAGGCGGCCATTGCCCTCAAGCAGGGAGCCGGGCGGCTGATTCGCCGGGAGACCGATCGCGGCGTGCTGGTTGTCTGCGATGTGCGTCTGACGCAGATGGGTTATGGACGCAAGATGCTGGCGGCGCTGCCCGCCATGCGGACCATTGCCACCCAGGACCAGTTCGAGGACACGTTGCGCGGCCTCACCACACCTTCCACCACGGATCCGTCCCCTTGCTGCCCTTGAGCAGGAACTCGGACTGGGGGTAGTTGATTTCCAGCACCCGTTTGGCGTCGTCGCGCAATTTCGTCATGCCCATGGCGTCGTAGGACTTGTAAATGATGAACAGGGCTTCCTCGATGGCGGGAACATCGCGGTAATCCGATACCGCCAGCTGCGCGCGGTTGACCGCGGCCAGGTAGGCACCGCGGCGGTAGTAGTAGCGTGCAACGTGGACTTCGTACTGGGCCAGCGAATTCACGATGTAGGCCATGCGCTTGCGTGCGTCGGGCGAATAGCGGGAGTCGGGGAAACGGGCCGTAAGTTCCTTGAATGCTTCAAAAGACTCCTTGGCAGCCTTCTGGTCCCGTTCGGACAAATCCTGGCGGGTCACGTTGGAAAACATGCCCAGGTCGTCATTGAAATTGACAATGCCCTTCAGGTACAGGGCATAGTCCAGAGCGGGGCTCGCCGGGTGCAGTTTCATGAAGCGTTCCAGCGTTGCGAGCGCCTGCGCTGGCTCGCCGGACTTGTACTGGGCGTACGCTTTGTCCACCTGGGCCTGCTGCGCCAATGGGGTTCCGGCAGCGCGCGCCTCCAGTTTCTCCAGCAACGGCACGGCCTTGTCCCATTGGCTGGTGCTCATTTCATCCTTGGCTTCCGCATACAGCGCGTTGGGGCTCATCCCGGCGGTCTTGTCCACCGGTGCCGTTGAGCAGCCTGTCATCAGAAATGCACTCGTCGTTAGCAGGCAGGCGCAAACGACCGATAATTTGACTCGAAGCATTGAGGGAAACTTTCTTGAAACAGACCACTGGAATTATATCGAGCGCTCCACTGGAGACAGACCCCGATGAGGGCGAGGACGCGGTCGTAGACGTCGAGTGGCGCAGGGTGGAGATTACTGCAGTTCAGCATGGGGCGCGGCTGGACCGTGCACTGGTCGAGGTGGCGCCCGAGTTCTCCCGCAGTTACTTGCAGCAACTGATTGAAGCGGGGCTGGTTGCGGTCAATGCCCAGCCGGTGCGCAAGGCGTCCCAGCGGGTGAAGGCCGGAGACGGCGTGGTGATCGAGCTGCGGCCTACGCCCCAGAGTCAGGCCTTTACCCCGCAGGAGATGCCCCTGCAGGTGGTGTTCCAGGATGAGCACATCCTGGTCATCAACAAGCCCGCCGGGCTGGTCGTACACCCGGCGCCCGGCAACTGGAGCGGAACCTTGCTCAACGGCTTGCTGGCATACGACAAGGCCATTGCCTCGGTTCCCCGGGCCGGCATTGTGCACCGTCTGGACAAGGATACGAGCGGGCTCATGGTGGTGGCCCGTACCCGCAGCGTCATGGATGCCTTGGTGCAGGCCATTGCTGCACGCGAGGTCAGCCGCCAATACCTGGCGTTGGCCCATCGCCCCTGGACCGGGCCGGATACGGTGTCGGTGCAGGCGCCCATTGGCCGGGATCCCCGCAACCGCTTGCGCATGGCGGTGGTCGATCTTGAGAAGTCACCAGGCAAAACGGCCAGAACGGATGTCGTATTCTTGGGAAATGCGGAGACGGGTTGTTTTGTTCGCTGCATTTTGCACACCGGGCGGACGCACCAGATCCGGGTGCATATGGCTTTCCTGGGGCATCCGCTGGTTGCAGATACGGTTTATGGCGGCACCTGCCTGCCAGGTATGGAGCGTCAGGCCTTGCATGCGTGCCGATTGGCACTGACGCACCCGGTAACAAGGGCGTCACTGGTGTTTGAGGCGCCGCTCCCCGCGGATTTTCAGGGGCTGCTCACGGCGTGGGGCCTGCGCTACAATGCGCCGTAAAGGCTGGAATGCCCTTAAGTACCCCGGCACATTGCTACGGGTAGGCACGGTGAGTTCTTCACAACTGCTGCCATCCCAATGGAATCACTTTGATTGATACCCCTCGATGGGGACGTTTGCGGAAAAAGCCTGACTATGAATATGGCGGAAGCAAAGCGGGTCTTGGAGACCGCGTTGATTTGTTCGCAACAACCCCTGCCGTTGCGCGATATGCGGACGCTCTTCAACGAGTCCCTGGGAGCGGATACGCTGAAATCGCTGCTGGATGAACTCAAGGATGACTGGTCTGCAAAGGGCGTGGAGTTGGTCAGCGTGGCCACGGGGTGGCGCTTCCAGAGCCGGCCGGAAATGCGCGAGTATTTGGACCGACTGCACCCGGAAAAACCACCCCGCTATACCCGGGCGACACTGGAAACGCTGGCCATCATTGCCTACCGCCAGCCAGTAACGCGGGGCGACATGGAAGACATCCGTGGCGTGACGATCAGCTCCTTGCTGATCAAGCAGCTGGAGGACCGTGGCTGGGTGGAGGTGATTGGCCACCGGGAAGCGCCGGGGCGCCCTGCGCTGTTTGCCACCACCAAGCAGTTTCTGGATGATCTGGGTCTCCAGTCGCTGGACCAATTGCCTTTGCTGGAAAACGTGGCGCATCCGGAGGACTCCTTTGGTGCGCTGGCTGACGTGGTCGAGGAATCGATTGCGGAACCCGAGACCGGTGACGGTATTGCGGGGGACGCGAAATTACAACTGGACATACTCCTGGAGCCCGAAAGCCCGGATATGCCGCCAAATTTGAATGGGCTTTCAGAATGAACGCAATCACCTCAACGGGGCAGCCCGCGACGGACAACGGGTCGGACACGCAGGTGCCTGCCGGCGCAGATGGGATTGCACCAGTTGCTTCTGCTGACCCGGCTCACGAAGCAGCACCACAACAGGTGCTGCCATCGGCCGCAGAGCAGGACAATCGCTTCAGTGACGTTGTCTCCGGCCAGTTTGATGCGGACGAAGAGATCGCCGAGTTGTCACTGCCCAAGCGTGTGCTTGCTCCTCTGGCCGAAACCCCCAAGCTGCACAAGGTGTTGGCGCAGGCGGGTATGGGATCGCGTCTGGAGATGGAGCAGCTCATCTTGGAAGGCCGCATCTCGGTGAATAACGAGCCGGCCCACATTGGTCAACGCATCCAGTTTGGCGACAACATCAAAGTCAATGGAAAGCCCATCCGCGTCCGCATTGAGCCGCCACCCGCACGGGTGATTGCCTATCACAAGCCCGTGGGGGAGGTGGTTACCCATGACGATCCGCAAAACCGGCCAACGGTGTTTCGCCGGCTGCCAAAGCTGCACCAGGGCAAGTGGCAATCGGTGGGGCGCCTGGATCTGAACACGGAAGGCTTGTTGCTTTTCACGAATTCAGGGGAGCTCGCCAACAATCTGATGCACCCGCGTTTCGGCCTGGAGCGTGAATACGCCGTTCGGGTTCTGGGGACCTTGAGCAAAGACGAGAAAAAGATGCTGCTTGAGGGCGTGCAGCTGGACGATGGCGTGGCGCAGTTTGGCTCCATCGAGGACGGGGGCGGCGAGGGTTCCAACTGCTGGTACCGCGTCACCATTTCCGAAGGACGTAACCGCGAAGTGCGTCGGATGCTGGAGGCTGTGGGGCATGCGGTGAGCCGCCTGATCCGGATCCGCTACGGCGCGATGGTGCTGCCGCGTGGACTCAAGCGCGGTGCCTGGATGGAACTTGACGACGCGGATATTCGTGCACTGGTGAATGCAGCCGGCGGTGCGGCGCAGGAAGGAGCGGGTCCACGCAACCCGCCGGCCGGAGGTGCGCCGCGCAATTCGCAGGGGCAAAACAAGCGGCGTGGCGGGCGGACCGGTGGGCCTCGCGGGGCAATGGGGGGCCAGAAGGGTGCGCCGCAAGGGGGGTACAAGGGTGGAGCCGGCGGACCCAAAGGCGGCGGCCGCACGGATAACAACCGCGTGGCCCAGTCGGGAGATCGACGGGACGGGGCAGGGCAGCCCGACCCCATGAAAACCGCGTTTGGGTACATCGGCGCCGACAGTTTTACCCGTCAACGCCAAGATGCGGGTCAAAGAGGTCGTGGCGGACCGGGTGGGCAGCGCAGAAACGGGCGGAACCGCTAGGCTGCAAATGCTAAAATCGCAAGCTTTGCTCTAACCTGGGCAAGAAAATCACCAACCCAGATCAGGAAACACCATGACTATCGAACGTACCCTCTCCATCATCAAGCCCGACGCCGTTGCCAAGAATGTCATTGGCCAGATTTACGCCCGTTTTGAAGCTGCCGGCCTGAAGGTCGTTGCTGCTCGCATGGCACATCTGTCGCGCGGTGAAGCGGAAGCGTTTTACGCCGTTCACAAGGCCCGTCCTTTCTTCAAGGATCTGGTGGATTTCATGGTTTCCGGCCCGGTCATGATCCAGGCACTGGAAGGCGAAAACGCCATCCTGAAGAACCGTGACCTGATGGGCGCTACCGATCCGAAAAAGGCTGCCCCCGGCACGATTCGCGCTGACTTCGCTGACAGCATTGATGCCAACGCCGTGCATGGTTCCGATGCCGCAGAAACCGCAGCCGCTGAGATTGCGTTTTTCTTCGCTGGCATGAACGTGTATTCACGCTAAGTTATGCAATGACGGCCAACCTGCTCGATTACGATCTCGAGGGATTGGCCGCTTTTTGTGAGCGGCTGGGGGAGAAGCGTTTTCGCGCGACCCAGCTGTTCCGCTGGATTCATCAAAAAGGCGCCTCTCAGTTTGACGAGATGAGCGACCTTGCAAAGTCCTTGCGTGAAAAACTCAAGACTTCTGCAACCATCAAGGCGCCCCCTATCCTTGCCCAGCACATCTCGTCCGATGGGACGATCAAATGGCTGTTTGATGTAGGTGGCGGAGATGCCGTTGAGGCGGTTTTCATCCCGGAAGAGGACCGCGGCACCTTGTGCGTGTCGTCACAAGCCGGATGCGCGGTGAATTGCCGGTTTTGTTCGACCGGGCACCAGGGCTTCAGCCGCAATCTGACCGTTGGGGAAATCATTTCCCAGCTCTGGTTTGCAGAGCATTTTCTGCGCAAACACCTGGGAACTAGTGAGCGCGTCATTTCCAATGTGGTCATGATGGGCATGGGCGAGCCGCTCCAGAACTACGCGGCATTGGTGCCCGCCCTGCGGGTCATGCTCGATGACCATGCCTATGGTTTGTCGCGCCGGCGTGTCACCGTTTCGACTTCGGGTGTCGTGCCCATGATGGACCGTTTGGGACAGGACTGTCCGGTTGCTCTGGCGGTGTCGCTGCACGCGCCCAACGATGCGTTGCGAAACGATCTGGTTCCCCTGAACCGCAAGTACCCCATTGCCGAACTGATGCAAGCCTGCAGACGTTACCTTGCCTTCGCGCCACGCGACTTCATCACGTTTGAGTATTGCATGCTCAATGAAGTGAACGACGCGCCGGAACAGGCCGCCGAGCTGGTGAAGCTGATTCGCCAGGAGGGGGCAGGCGTTGCCTGGTGCAAGTTCAACCTGATACCGTTCAATCCCTTTCCTGCATCTGGTCTGATCCGGTCGCCACACGACAGGGTGCTGGCGTTTGCCAAGGTTCTGAGCGATGCCGGCATTGTGACGACGATCCGCAAGACCCGTGGCGACGATATCGATGCGGCGTGCGGTCAGCTGGCCGGCGACGTGAAGGACAGGACGGATGTCCAAAAGCGCATTTCCAGGCAGCGCACCGTTATGCTCAAGCCTGTGTCTGAAATTACCCCCCGCGGGAGAGAGAATGCGTCCAATGATTAACAAGGTGAAGGTTGGAATCCCAGCGCTGTCGTGGCTGCTGTGGTTCTGTCTGGCTTGTACCGCGCTTGTGGGGCTGGCAGGTTGTGCATCCAGCACTTCGGGCACTTCAAACAAGTCGGATCTGGTGACGGACTCAGATGAGCCCGACAGCCTGAAGCGTGCCCGTATCCGGTTGGAGTTGGCGGTCGGATATTTTGAAAAAGGGCAAACCACGGTTGCCCTGGACCAGGTCAAGCAATCTATTGGCGCCGATCCCAACCAGTTTGAAGCCTATAACCTGCGCGGTTTGATTTACATGCGCCTGAACGATGTACCTCTCGCGGAAGAGAGTTTCCGCCGGGCTTTGACCATCAACCCCGCTGCTGCCAATGTTCAGCATAACTATGGTTGGCTTTTGTGCCAGCAGTCTCGCTATCCCGAGGCCATGCAATTGTTCGCCAGTGCCCTGGCAAACCCCGCGTACGGTGATCGTGCAAAAACCTGGATGATCCAGGGGCTGTGCCAGCTGAAGAGTGGTCAGCGTGACGACGCGGAGGCCAGCCTGCTGCACTCCTATGAGTTGGAAGCCGGCAATCCCATTACAGGGTACAACTTGGCTTTGCTGTTGTACCAACGCGGTGAGTATGCCCGCGCGCAATTTTATGTGCGCCGTATCAACAACAGCCAGTTGGCCAGCGCAGAGTCCCTGTGGTTGGGTATCAAGGTAGAGCGGCGGACGGGAAATCGTGAAGCGATGGCGCAATTGGGCGAACAACTGAAAAAGCGCTACCCCCAGTCGCGTGAATCTTCGGCTTTTGAGCGAGGTGCGTTCGATGAATGATGGAGCTATGCCGGATCAGACGGAAGCCGTGCCCAGCACGCTCCCCGCAGCGGAGGTATTGACGGCCGGCACCATATTGCGCAATGCCCGGGAGGCCGCTGGGCTGCACGTGGCGGCTTTGGCAGTTTCCATGCGGGTTCCCGTCAAAAAGCTGGAGGCACTGGAAGCGGATCGGCTGGATTTATTGCCGGATGCGGTGTTTGTTCGGGCGCTGGCGTCAAGCGTATGCCGGGCGTTGAAGATAGACGCGGCGCCAGTGCTGGAAAGGCTTCCTCAATCCGATATTCCCCGGCTCAATCTGGACGAGCGCGGGATCAACGCACCCTTTCGACTGCCGGGCGAGTCGACTGGGCGATCTCTCCCAGCGATTTTTGCCAAGCCGCGTGTTCTGGTTGTGCTGGTGCTGGTGATCGGAGCACTGGTGCTGACTTTCTTCCCTGACGTCCAGCGCAGTGAAGCTCCGATGGAAGTCGTTCAACCGAAAGACAGTACCCAGCCCGAGCCGGCCTCGGCCGGTGTGCCCTTGCCGCAAGGCAGTGTCGCCGCGGATGTGGCAGCCCCAGTGGCGTCTGCGCCGGTGGCGGTCATTCCGGCGGCTGCGGTGGTGCAAACTCAGCCAGCTCCAGCTTCAGCGATCGTCGGCCAGAGCGTAGCACCGGCCACCGCTTCCGAGGGCAACCGCAGCGGACCCGTCGGTGCTGCTACTGGCGTGTTGGTGTTGAAGGCGCGTGGCTCCTCATGGGTGCAGGTTGCTGATGCCAGAGGTGCGGTCCTGCTCAGCAAGACACTGTCGGCTGGAGAGGTCGTGGGCACGTCTGGAGCGCTGCCGTTGTCGGTTGTTATTGGCCGTGCCGATGTCACGGATGTTGAGATTCGGGGTAAGGTTTTCAACCTGGAAGGTGTTGCCAGGGAAAATGTTGCCCGATTTGAGGTGAAGTAGTGAATCCCAATTTGCCTATTGCCCTTGCGCTCCCGCACAAGCGCGAGTCTCTGCAGGCCCATGTGAAGTGGGGTGGCCGGGACGTAACGGTTGGAGGGGGGGCTCCCGTACGTTTGCAGTCCATGACCAATACGGACACTGCAGACGCCATCGGAACCGCCATACAGGTCAAGGAACTGGCCAATGCCGGCTCGGAGATGGTGCGGATCACCGTCAACACACCCGAGGCCGCCCAGGCGGTTCCCTATGTGCGCGAGCAACTGGATCGCATGGGAATTGATGTTCCTCTGGTTGGTGATTTCCATTTCAACGGCCATCGTTTGCTGACGGACTATCCGGACTGCGCGCAGGCTTTGTCAAAGTACCGCATCAATCCCGGTAACGTTGGCAAGGGTGACAAACGCGACAAGCAGTTTGCGCTGATGATTGAGGCGGCAATCCGCTGGAACAAGGCGGTCCGCATCGGCGTCAACTGGGGCAGCCTGGATCAGGAACTGTTGGCTTCGCTGATGGATGAGAACAGCCGCCGCGCGGCTCCATGGGATGCCAAGCCGGTCATGTACGAGGCGTTGATCACATCGGCCGTGGAATCGGCCGAACGTGCGCGGGAAATCGGGATGGATGCGAACCAGATCATCCTGTCGTGCAAGGTCAGCGGTGTACAGGATCTGGTTGCCGTTTACCGGGAGTTGGCACGTCGTTGCGCCTATCCGTTGCACCTGGGGCTGACCGAGGCCGGCATGGGAACCAAGGGGACAGTGGCTTCGACAGCGGCGCTTGCCGTGCTGTTGCAGGAAGGGATCGGAGACACCATTCGCGTGTCCCTGACGCCCGCTCCGGGTGAGTCACGGACCCAGGAGGTGGTGATTGCCTCCGAAATCCTTCAAGCGTTGGGCTTGCGGACATTTGTTCCCAGCGTGACGGCATGTCCCGGCTGTGGCCGCACGACCAGCACGACCTTTCAGGAGCTGACGCAGCAAATTGACGACTTCCTCCGGGCCCAAATGCCGGTGTGGCGTGAGCGTTTCCCAGGTGTGGAGAATCTCAAGGTTGCGGTCATGGGCTGCATTGTCAACGGGCCTGGTGAGAGCAAGCATGCCGATATCGGTATCAGTTTGCCTGGTACCGGGGAGGCCCCGGCGGCTCCGGTGTTCATTGATGGCGAGAAGCGCATGACTCTGCGCGGAGACTCCATTGCCACCGAGTTCCAGTCAGTGGTCGAGAATTACATCCAGCAGCGTTTTGGTACGCCTGTTGTTACCCCCCAGAATTAAGAGTTTGCATGGTCGAAAAATCTGCTGTACGTAGAGTGGAAAAGCTGTCTGCCGTAAAAGGCATGAACGACATCCTGCCGCCGGAATCGGCCCGCTGGGAAGCACTAGAAGGCATCGTGCGCGCCCTGATGCGTCGCTATGCCTATGAAAACATCCGAACCCCCATTCTGGAACCCACGGCATTGTTCGTGCGTGGTCTTGGAGAAGTGACCGATATCGTCGAGAAGGAGATGTACTCTTTCGAGGACCGGTTGAATGGCGAGGCACTGACGTTGCGTCCGGAGAGCACGGCCGGAGTGGTTCGTGCGGTGGTGGAGCATTCCTTGCTGTACAACGGAGGCAAGCGACTCTACTACATGGGGCCTATGTTCCGGCACGAGCGACCGCAGCGCGGCCGATACCGCCAGTTCCACCAGATTGGTGCCGAGGCCTTGGGCTTTGGCGGTGCGGAAGTGGATGCCGAGCTGATTCTGATGGCCCATGCGCTGTGGCAGGAATTGGGGCTGACCGATGTGGCCCTGCAACTCAACAGCCTGGGGCAGCCCGGAGAGCGCTCGCTGCACCGCGCGGCGCTGATTGCGCATTTCGAGCAGCATGTCGACGTGCTGGATGAGGAAGCCAAGCGCAGACTGCATCTCAACCCGCTGCGTTTGCTGGACAGCAAGAACCCCCAGATGCAGGGTGTGATCGAGGCAGCGCCCAAGCTGCTGGACTTCCTGGGGGATGCCTCCAAAGCCCATCTGGAGCGGGTTACGTCCATACTGGACGCCAACGGCGTGGCCTATTCCATCAACCCCCGACTGGTTCGGGGAATGGACTATTACAACCTGACGGTGTTTGAGTTCGTGACGACACGGCTCGGCTCGCAGGGGACCATCTGCGCCGGAGGGCGCTATGACTACCTCACAGAGCAGATCGGCGGGAAGCCGGCGCCGGCGGTAGGCTGGGCCATGGGCGTGGAGCGGGTACTGGAATTGCTCAAGGAGCAGGGGGCGCCGGCTGATATCGCGCCCATTGATGCCTACGCCATCGTTCCGGACGCAGACGCTCTGCCAAAGGTCATGGCCTGTCTGCAGGTTTTGCGCACCCAGGGTGTGACGGTACAGATGCATGCCGGGACGGTCGATGGCATGGGCAGCATCAAATCCCAATTCAAACGTGCCGATGGCTCCGGTGCCCGGTTTGCACTGATCTTTGGCGCAGACGAACTGGCCCAAGGGGTGGTCACCGTGAAGTCCCTGCGGGACGGCGTCGGCGAACAGGTGACACAGGTATTGGACCAGGCAGCGCAATGGGCCAAAAGCCTACAATCCACGGCTTAACTGAATACTCTCATGGCAAATCATTTAGATCTCGAAGAACAAGAGCAGCTCGATGAGCTCAAGCATTTCTGGAAGCAGTACGGCAACCTCATTACCTGGGGGCTGATTATTGTTCTGGGCGCGGTGGCGGCCTGGAACGGCTACCAGTATTGGCAACGCAGCCAGGCGGTGCAGGCGTCGGCCATGTTCGATGAAGTGGAGCGGGTTGTGCGCAGCGGTGATGTGAGCAAGGCTGAGCGTGCTTTTTCTGACATGCGCGACCGGTTTGCCTCGACGACCTACACGCAGCAGGCAGGTTTGCTGGTTGCAAAGATGTCCTATGAAGCGGGCAAGCCGGATACAGCCAAGGCTGCCCTGACCTGGGTTGCCGAAAAGGCGTCCGACAAGGGGTATGCGTCGGTTGCGCGTTTGCGCCTGTCGGGTTTGCTGATGGAATCCAAGGCCTACGATGAGGCGCTCAAGCTTCTGGGTGGCGACACTCCAGAGGAATTCCAGGCGCTCACGGCCGACCGTAAAGGTGACATCTATGCCCTGCAGGGCAAGAAAGCCGAGGCCAAGGCGGAGTATCTGAAGGCGTTCAAGGCGTTTGACGAGCGCTCGGATTACCGTCGCCTGGTAGAGGTCAAATTGAATGCCATGGGCGTCACCCCAGGACCTTCCGAAAGCGAAGGGGCGGGTGCAGCTACTGCGGTGGGTAACGCCAAGTGAAGCGTTTTTCGTTCCTGCGTTCGCCGGTGGTCCGCCTGGGGTGTGGCGTGGTTCTGGCGGCTTTGTTGGCGGCCTGCTCCGGGCCTGAGAAAGTGAAGCCTGCCGATCTGGGGCCCAATACGGCCCTGATCGGGGTGCGTTCTGTATGGACTTCCCGTGTCGGTGAGGTGGGATTCCCGTTGGCTGTCCGGGTGGTGGGGAATCTGCTTTTTGTGGCGGGTTCTGACGGTACCGTTGCCGCCATTGATGCCCGCACGGGCGGAGATCAGTGGCGTGTGACCCTGGATACGAAGTTGTCTGCCGGAGTCGGTAGCGACGGGCGCTATACGGCGGTGGCCAGCCGGGACAACGAACTGATTACGCTGGAGGCAGGGCGGGTGCTGTGGCGGCAGAAGCTCAATGCCATTACGCTCACCGCGCCCCTGGTAGCGGGGGCCCGGGTATTCGTGCTGTCAGCGGATCGAACCGTCTCGGCTTTTGACGCCGCCACTGGTCGCAAGCTCTGGCAGCAACAGCGCGCCGGGGATCCCCTGGTGTTGGGGCGCCCGGGCGTCATTCTGGCCCTAGGGGACACGCTGGTGTCGGGTCTGGGCGGGCATCTGGTGGGCATGAACCCCCAGAACGGCAATGTGCGCTGGGAGGCGCCGCTTGCCAGCAGCCGGGGAACCAACGAGATCGAGCGGCTGGTGGATCTGGTTTCCGGCGTGACACGCGTAGGTGAGCAGATTTGCGCCCGCGCGTTTCAGTCCGCAGTCGGATGTGTGGACGGTGGTAATGGGCGCCTGATCTGGAGCAAGCCTGCGTCTGGTTTTGCTGGCATCGACGGTGACGAAAATGCCGTATTTGGCACCGAAGGCGATGGCCGGATTCTGGTATGGCGCCGCGCCGATGGCGAGCGGCTGTGGGCTTCGGATCGTCTCCGTTACCGGACCCTGACGGCGCCGCTGCTGGCGGGGCGGTCGCTTGTCCTGGGCGATGAGTCAGGTACCCTGCATTTCCTGTCCCGCGAAGATGGCGCGCCACTGAACCGTGTTCCAACGGATGGCTCTCCTATTGTCGCCACGCCCGTGCTGGCGGGGCAAACCCTGGTCGTTGTGACCCAACGTGGTGGAATTTTTGGCTTCCGGCCTGAGTAATACCCTGAGCCTGATTCCATGAAACCTGTCATTGCTTTAGTCGGTCGCCCCAATGTGGGCAAATCCACCCTGTTCAACCGGTTGACAAAGAGCCGGGATGCCATCGTGGCGGATTACGCCGGTTTGACGCGTGATCGCCATTACGGCAACGGCAAGCAGGGCAAGCTGGAATTCATTGTGGTGGATACCGGCGGGTTTGAGCCGGATGCCTCCAGCGGCATTTACAAGGAAATGGCCAAGCAGACACGCCAGGCGGTTGCTGAGGCGGATGTGGTGTTGTTTCTGCTGGATGCCCGTGCGGGCGTGTCAGCACAGGACCATGAAATTGCCAAATACCTGCGCAAGCTGGGCAAGCCCTGCCTGCTGGTGGCCAACAAGGCTGAAGGCATGCAGGATGGGGTCCGTTTGTCGGAGTTTTTTGAACTGGGCTTGGGCGAGGTGTTCCCGATTTCTGCTTCCCACAACCAGGGCATCAAGCCCCTGGTGGAGCGCGCACTGGCCCCCCTGGGGCTGGGCGATGCAGATGAAGAGGTGGCTGCCGAAGACCCTGGCGTGATCAAACTGGCGGTGGCGGGTCGCCCGAACGTGGGCAAGTCCACGTTGATCAATACCTGGTTGGGCGAGGAGCGGCTGGTTGCCTTTGATATGCCGGGAACCACCCGGGATGCCATTTCCGTGCCGTTTGAACGCCGGGGGCAGCGCTTTGAACTGATCGACACGGCAGGGCTGCGCCGCAAAGGGCAGGTGTTTGAAGCCATCGAGAAGTTTTCCGTTGTCAAAACCCTGCAGGCTATCGAGTCTGCCAGCGTGGTGCTGCTGTTGATTGACGCAACGCAGGGGGTGACCGATCAGGATGCCCATATTGCGGGCTACATTCTGGAATCTGGCCGCGCGGTCGTTGTTGCCGTCAACAAATGGGATGCCATCGACGAATACCAGCGTGAACTGGTCAAGCGTTCCATCGAAACCCGTCTGGGGTTTCTGAAGTTTGCGGCCCTGCATTTCATATCGGCACAGAAACGCCAGGGGCTGGGACCGGTGTGGGATTCCATTGCCCAGGCCCACAAGGCGGCAAATTGCAAGATGCCCACGCCCGTGCTGACCCGTTTGCTGCTGGAAGCGGTGCAGTTCCAAACGCCCAAGAAGACCGGCATGTACCGGCCCAAACTCCGGTATGCGCACCAGGGCGGAATGAATCCGCCGGTCATCGTCATTCACGGCAACTCACTGGAACAGGTGACCGATGCGTACAAACGCTTCCTGGAAGGGCGTTTCCGCAAGGAGTTCGATCTTGTGGGCACGCCCCTGCGCATCCAGATGAAATCGTCCGCCAATCCATACGCGGACAAGGACGACTGAGCCCGTCCCAGCCCGGGTTGGCAACTCATCTTTCCCTTTGAATTTCCAGGTTTATCGACCCGCTGCCTGCCTTGAGAGCAGCGTGTGGTATCGTCCAATCCTCTTCATTTTTTGAACACGGAGAATATCGTGAGCAACAAAGGTCAGTTACTTCAAGACCCTTTTCTCAACGCCTTGCGTCGGGAGCATGTGCCAGTTTCCATTTATCTGGTCAACGGGATCAAATTGCAGGGACAGGTGGAGTCTTTTGACCAGTATGTGGTCCTGCTGCGCAACACCGTAACCCAAATGGTCTACAAGCACGCGATTTCCACCATCGTTCCCGGACGCGCGGTCAACCTTGCTGCGCCGGGCACGGACGAGCCTGCCGCGTCCTGAGAGCCGTCCGTCAGGGCCGCTGCAGCTGAGAAGCCTGTTTCCTTCACTCCGATTTGACATCCTCGTCCCATACTGCCGACACTCCGACTATTCTGGTGGGGGTTGACTTGGGCGTGCCCAATTTCGACAGTACGCTGGAGGAGCTGGGTTTGCTGGCCCAGACGGCGGGCATGCAGCCGGTTGCCCGTGTCACCTGCAAACGCAAGGCGCCCGATGCCGCATTGTTCATCGGTTCCGGCAAGGCCGATGAGATCAAGCTCCTGGCTACCCAGCTGGGTGCGAAAGAGGTCCTGTTCGACCAGAGTCTGAGTCCTGGCCAGCAACGCAACCTGGAGCGCCATCTGGGGTTGCCGGTGAATGACCGCACTTTCCTCATCCTGGAGATATTTGCCCAGCGTGCGCGTAGCCACGAAGGCAAATTGCAGGTGGAACTGGCCCGATTGCAGTACCTGAGCACGCGCCTGGTGCGTCGTTGGTCGCACCTGGAGCGGCAGAGCGGCGGTATCGGCATGCGCGGTGGTCCTGGTGAGGCCCAGATCGAACTTGACCGCCGAATGATTGGCGAAACCATCAAGCGGACCAAGGAGCGCCTCAACAAGGTCAAGCGCCAGCGGCAGACCCAAAGGCGCCAGCGGGAACGGCGGGACGCTTTCAATATTTCGCTGATTGGCTACACCAACGCAGGGAAATCCACGCTGTTCAATGCGTTGGTGAAAGCCCGCGCCTATGCCGCCGACCAATTGTTTGCAACCCTGGATACCACCACACGCCAGCTGTATCTGGGTGAGGCCGGGCGTTCGGTGTCCTTGTCCGATACCGTGGGCTTCATCCGTGATTTGCCCCATGGACTGGTGGATGCCTTTCGGGCGACCCTGCAGGAGGCGGTGGATGCCGATTTGCTGCTGCACATCGTGGACGCGTCCAACCCGCATTTTGTGGAACAGATTGCGCAGGTGCAACAGGTATTGAAGGAAATCGGAGCGGACACGATTCCCCAGTTGCTGGTCTTCAATAAAATCGACGCGTTGGACGCAGAGCACCAGCCGCTTCGGCTGGAAGACGAGTTCGAGATTGACGGCGTGCAGACGCCACGTATTTTTGTCAGTGCGAAAGATGCAACCGGGTTACCGGCATTGCGGCAACGATTGGCCCGTATTGCCGCTGCACAGGTGCCGGATCAGGCCACCGCGGTGGATTCTTCAGACTCTTCCGAACCGGGCCTGTGATGGGCACAATCGGGTTCAGACATGCGAGAAACGACGAAATGAAACTTCACCCTCGTGCTTTTACTTTTAATGCTGTGGCCTTGCCCCGGTGGCTCGGCCGAATGTTCAACCTGAACGACTCGCGCTGGGGTCGTGGCGATGACAAGCAGGGCGAATCGGGGAAATCCGATGGTGCGCCGCCGGAAGGCGAGCCGTTCAAGCCACCAGTGGATTCCCGGCCCCAAAACGGCAACAAAGGGGGCTCCAACGGCGGGCCACCGGACCTGGATGAACTGTGGCGCGACGTCAACCGGAAGCTGGGCGGTCTGTTCGGCAAATCACCTAAGTCGCCAGGCGGCAACGGCGGCGGGACCGGCGGCGGATTCCAGCCCGACATGAAAAATGCGGGTGTGGGCGTGGGGCTGATCGTCGCGGTGCTGGCACTGATCTGGCTCAGCACCGGCTTTTTCATCGTGCAGGAAGGCCAGCAAGCCGTCATTACCCAATTTGGCAAGTACAAGGGTACGGTCAACGCCGGTTTCAACTGGCGCCTGCCGTACCCCATTCAGCGCCACGAACTCGTGTTCGTGACCCAGATCCGTTCGGTGGATGTAGGGCGCGATACCGTGCTCAAGGCCACAGGCCTGCGCGAGTCGGCCATGCTGACGGAGGATGAAAACATCCTTGACATCAAGTTTGCGGTGCAGTACCGGCTCAGTGATGCGCGTGCCTTCCTGTTTGAGAGCAAGAACCCGGCAGAGGCCGTGGTGCAGGCGGCTGAGACTTCCGTGCGCGAAGTGCTGGGGAAGATGAAGATGGACGCCGCCTTGTCGGAAGAGCGCGACCAGATTGCGCCGCGTGTGCGCGCGCTCATGCAGAACATTCTGGACCGTTACAAGGTGGGTGTCGAGATCGTGGGCATCAACCTGCAGCAAGGCGGGGTTCGCCCTCCGGAGCAGGTGCAGGCCTCGTTTGACGATGTCCTCAAGGCCGGTCAGGAGCGGGAGCGCGCCAAGAACGAGGCCCAGGCGTATGCCAATGACGTCATTCCCCGCGCGGTCGGGTCGGCTTCGCGTCTGAAGGAGGAAGCGGAGGCTTACAAGGCGCGGGTGGTGGCACAGGCCCAGGGTGACGCGCAGCGTTTCAAGGCCGTCTTTGCCGAATACAAGAAAGCGCCCCAGGTCACGCGGGATCGCATGTATCTGGACACCATGCAGCAGATCTACACCAACGTCACCAAGGTGATGGTGGATTCCCGCCAGGGTTCCAACCTCCTGTATCTGCCGTTGGACAAAATTATGCAGATGAGTACCGCGGGTGGGGGAGATGCCGGTGCGGCGGCACCAGCCACTTCCCCTATTCAGGTTGTGCCGCCCAGTGCGGCCACGACCAACGACGTGCGCAGCCGGGAAGCGGCCCGCACACGTGAACGCGAAACCCGCTAGGAGCTGACCATGAACCGGATTGGATTGATTTTTTCGTCGTTGCTGGTGCTGTTGGCGCTGGCCAGTTCGACGCTGTTTGTGGTGGACCAGCGCCAGTTTGGCGTGGTGTACGCGTTGGGTGAAATCAAGGAAGTCATCACCGAGCCGGGGCTGAACTTCAAGCTCCCGCCGCCGTTCCAGAACGTGTCCTACATAGACAAGCGCCTTCTGACGCTCGACAGCAGCGACACCGAACCCATGCTGACTGCGGAAAAGCAGCGGGTGGTGATTGACTGGTACGTGCGCTGGCGCATTTCCGAACCCAAGGAGTACATCCGCAACGTCGGGCTCAACGAAGGTGCGGGCGCCAACCAGCTCAACCGCGTGGTGCGCAATGCCTTCCAGGAGGAAATCAACAAACGCACCGTCAAGGAGCTGCTGTCGCTCAAGCGTGAAGACCTGATGGCCGACGTCAAGGCCGAAGTGCTGGACAAGGTCCGCGGCGCCAAGCCCTGGGGAGTCGATGTGGTGGATGTGCGCATCACCCGCGTGGATTACGTGGAAGCCATTACCGAATCCGTATACCGCCGCATGGAGGCGGAACGTAAGCGGGTTGCCAATGAACTGCGCTCCACCGGGGCGGCAGAGGGAGAGAAGATTCGTGCGGACGCTGACCGCCAGCGCGAAATTACCGTTGCCAATGCCTACCGTGATGCACAAACCATCAAGGGGCAGGGCGATGCCGAGGCAGCCCGGATTTATGCGGAAGCATTTGGCAGCGACCCCCAGTTCGCCCAGTTCTACCGCAGCCTGGACGCCTACAAGGCCAGCTTCAACAGCAAGAGCGACGTGATGGTGCTTGACCCGTCTTCGTCCGAGTTTTTCAAGGTCTTCCGCGGCGGCAACGCTGCGGGCGCCAAGAAATAAATTTTGGACGGCAACACGATCTGGCTGGCAATGGCCCTGGTGCTGGTCATCGAGGGCCTGTTCCCCTTTGCCTCACCTGCTGGGTGGCGACGCATGTTCGCGCAGCTGCTGCAGCACAGCGATGGGCAGATCCGTTTCTTCGGCCTGTTCAGCATATTGGTGGGCCTGCTGCTGATTTGGTGGCTGGCGCCCTGAAAACGGGGCGTCAAGACCGGTAAAATCACGGTTTTAATAGCCTCCTCTTTTCACATGTCTGCCTGGGTCTTACCGGATCACATTGCCGATGTGCTGCCCTCCGAGGCGCGCCACATCGAAGAAATACGTAGAGACTTGCTGGACATGGCGCGCTGCTATGGCTACGAGCTCGTCATGCCACCCCTGCTGGAACACCTGGAGTCCCTGTTGTCGGGCACGGGGGAGGCGCTTGACCTGCAAACCTTCAAGCTGGTCGATCAGCTCTCAGGCCGGATGATGGGCCTGCGGGCCGACAGCACGCCCCAGGTTGCCCGCATCGACGCCCATCTGCTCAACCGCGCAGGCGTTACCCGCCTGTGTTATTGCGGACCGGTGTTGCACACCCGCCCCAGCGGGCCCCACGCAACGCGGGAACCCTTGCAGTTTGGTGCCGAAATTTACGGCCATACCGGGCTGGAAGCCGATCTGGAAATCCTGACCCTGGCGTTGGACTCGCTCAAGGCCGCCCAGGTGGGCTCCATCGGGGTCGACATGGCCGATGCCCGCATCGTCAGCGCCTTGCTGCAAGACTCCGCGCTGGATGCCGAACGGCTGGCCCAGGTTCATGCCGCCCTGGCGGCCAAGGACGCCAGTGAACTCAAGGCCCTGTCGCGCCATGCGCCACCGGCCATTGCACAGGCCCTGCAGGATCTGGTACAGCTGTACGGTGACGCCGCTGTGTTGCAGGAGGCACAGCGGGTGTTGCCGGCGCTGCCCGGCGTCCGCGATGCCCTGGCGCACCTGAAATGGCTGGCCGATCATCTGGACGGGGCCAGCGTGTCGTTTGACCTGGCCGATTTGCGCGGCTACGCCTACTACAGCGGCGCACGTTTTTCCATGTATGCCCCGGGCGCCAGTGACGCACTGGTGCGTGGCGGGCGCTACGATGAAGTGGGTTCGGTGTTCGGACGCAAGCGTCCTGCCGTGGGCTTCAGTCTCGATATCAAGGCCGTGGCGGCGGTTGCTGCCGTCCGCCCGCTGCGGGCGGCCATCCGTGCCCCGTGGGGTGAGGCCGCCGAACTGCGCGCGGCGATTGCCGCCCTGCGCCGCCAGGGCGAAACCGTGGTCTGCGTGCTGCCAGGCCATGAAAGCCAAGTTGATGAGTTCCATTGCGACCGCGAGCTGGTTCAGGCCGGTGGTCAATGGGTTGTGAAAACTATCTGAGAAATTTCCAAATGAATACAACCAAAGGTCGCAACGTTGTTGTGGTGGGAACCCAGTGGGGTGACGAGGGCAAGGGCAAGCTGGTCGACTGGCTCACCGAAAGCTCGCAGGGTGTGGTGCGTTTCCAGGGCGGACACAACGCGGGGCATACCCTGGTCATCAATGGCGTCAAAACCGCTTTGCACTTGATTCCCAGCGGCATCATGCGTCCGGGCGTCAAGTGCTACATCGGCAACGGTGTGGTGCTGTCGGCAGCCAAACTCTTCGAGGAGATTGAAGGCCTTGAAAAAGCCGGCGTGGAAGTGCGCTCGCGCCTGCGCATCTCCGAGGCCTGCCCGCTGATCCTGCCGTTCCACGCGGCGCTGGACGTGGCCCGCGAGGCCGCACGCGAAAAGGGTGGCACCGAGAAAATCGGCACCACGGGGCGCGGCATTGGGCCGGCCTATGAAGACAAGATCGCCCGCCGCGCCCTGCGCGTGCAGGACCTGAAGTACCCCGAGCGCTTCGCCGCCAAGCTGCGCGAGTTGCTGGACCTGCACAACCATGTGCTCACCAGTTACCTGGGCTCGGCCCAGTTCGACTTCGGTCCGATGCTCAAGCCCTACATCCAGGACGGCAAGGTGCAGTTTGAGGCGGTTTACGCTGAAGCCATGCGTCACGCCGAGTTGCTCAAGCCCATGATGGCCGACGTCTCGCGCGAACTCAACGAGGCCCACAACCATGGCGCCAACCTGCTGTTTGAAGGCGCGCAGGGCACGCTGCTGGACGTGGACCACGGCACCTATCCGTACGTCACCTCCAGCAACTGCGTGGCCGGCAACGCGGCGGCGGGTTCCGGCGTGGGCCCCGGCATGCTGCACTACATCCTGGGCATCACCAAGGCTTACTGCACCCGCGTCGGCGGTGGCCCGTTCCCCACCGAGCTGGATTGGGAAAGGGAAGGCACACCCGGTTACCACATGAGTACCGTGGGTGCCGAAAAAGGGGTCACCACCGGGCGTTCGCGCCGCTGTGGCTGGTTTGATGCGGCCCTGCTCAAGCGCTCGGCCCAGGTCAACGGCCTGTCGGGCTTGTGCATCACCAAACTGGATGTGCTGGACGGCCTCAAGGAACTGATGCTGTGCACCGGCTATGAGATGGACGGCGAAACCATCGACATCCTGCCCATGGGGGCCGATGACATTGAGCGTTGCATCCCCATCTACGAAGTCATGGAAGGCTGGAGCGACAGCACCGTCGGTATCACCCAGTACGACCAGCTGCCCGTTGCGGCCCGCCTGTACCTGCAGCGCATCGAACAGGTCACCGGCGTGCCGATCCATATGGTCTCCACCAGCCCGGATCGCGATCACACCATCCTGATGCGCCACCCGTACCTGGCAGATTGAATATCGGATTTTCAGTGAAGAATAGCACTCCAGCCACCGTAAGCGCTGCGTGCGTAGCTACAAATATAGGAGCACTTGAATGCTGACAGAAGACGGAAAACACCTGTATGTGAGCTACGACGAGTACCACAACCTGATTGAAAAACTGGCGATCAAGATTCACCAGTCCAACTGGGAGTTCGACACCATCCTGTGCCTGGCACGCGGTGGCATGCGGCCTGGCGACATCCTGTCGCGCGTGTTCGACAAGCCGCTGGCCATCATGTCCACCAGCTCCTACCGCTCCGATGCGGGTACGGTGCAGGGCAACCTCGACCTGGCACGCTACATCACCACGCCCAAGGGCGAGATCGCCGGCAAGGTCCTGCTGGTGGACGACCTGGCCGACTCCGGCCACACGCTGCACGCAGTGATGACCATGCTCAAGAACAACTACGCCCCCATCAGCGAGTTGCGCAGCGCCGTCATCTGGACCAAGGCGCTGTCCACGTTCACGCCCGACTATTCGGTGGAGTTCCTGCCCACCAACCCCTGGATCCACCAGCCGTTCGAGAGTTACGACGCTCTGCGCCCGCAACAGCTGATCCAGAAGTGGAGCGTTTGACACGTTCTGTTTGCCATGGCGCATCGCACGACCGAGCTGATTCACCACGCCTACACCCCGCCAGCGGGGTTTGAAGCACCGCAGCCCGGCGTTTTCAAGGCGTCCACGGTGTTCTTTCCGTCGGTGGCGGCCATGCGCAGCCGCGAGTGGAAAGACAAGACCGCCTACACCTACGGCCTTCACGGCACCCCCACCACCTACGCCCTGGAAGAGCGCCTGTGCACGCTGGAGGGTGGCGCCCAGTGCGTGCTGGTGCCCAGTGGCCTGGCCGCTCTGGCTCTGGTGGCGCTGTCGCTGCTCAAGTCGGGTGACGAGGTCCTGATCCCCGACAACGCCTATGGGCCCAGCAAGGCGCTGGCCGAAGGGGAACTGCGGGGCTGGGGCATCACGCACCAGTACTACGACCCGTTGGACCCGCAGGACCTGGAGGCCAAGCTCTCCAGCCGCACCCGTCTGGTGTGGGTGGAAGCGGCCGGTTCCGTGACACTCGAGTTTCCCGACGTGCCGACCCTGGTGCGCCTGTGCAAGCGCCGCGGGGTGCTGGTGGCGCTGGACAACACCTGGGGAGCCGGGCTGGCCTTTGCGCCGTTCGATTTGCTGCCGGACGCGGAACCCGGTCTGGGGGTGGACATTTCTGCCCACGCGCTGACCAAATACCCCAGCGGCGGCGGCGATGTGCTGATGGGCAGCGTCATCACGCGTGACGCCGGTTTGCACCTGCGCCTGAAGCTGACCCACATGCGCCTGGGGCTGGGTATTGGCGCCAACGACGCCGAGGCGGTCCTGCGGGCCTTGCCCAGCATGGCGCTGCGTTACCGTGCGCACGACGCGGCCGCGCGCACCCTGGCGCAGTGGTGTCAGGGCCGGCCGGAATTCGCGCAGGTGCTGCACCCCGCCTTGAACGACTCGCCCGGGCATGCCCACTGGAAGGCCCTGTGCGAAAACGGCTCCGGTGGCGCGGCTGGCCTGTTCAGCGTGGTGCTGAGTGCCCGGTACGACCAAAGCCAGGTGGACGCGTTCTGTGATGCCCTGCGCCTGTTCCGCCTGGGCTATAGCTGGGGCGGCCCCATCAGTCTGGTGGTTCCCTACGACCTGGCCTCCATGCGCAGCGGCTGGCCGGCCCATATCGCACCGGGCACGCTGGTGCGGTTTTCGGTCGGACTGGAGGCCCAGGACGACCTGCAGGCCGATCTGGCCCAGGCTTTGCAGGTGCTGCGCGGTTAGGGTGTTTCCTAGGTAGGCAGGGCAGAGGGCGGTGACTAGACTCTTGATATGAGTCAAATTCAACCTGCGCACGCCGAGCACCCTTACACGCCTCCGCCCACGGACGCCCCGCGCAAAACCATTGCGCCATTGCATGCGGGCGATGTCTTGCGCTGGCTGGCAGCCGGTGTGCGCGACCTGGTGGCACACCCCGGCATCGGTGCTTTTTATGGCGGCGCGTTCTGGCTGATGGCACTGGTGCTCGGTGCTGTCTTTCGCTCCAGTCCCCAGTACGCCATGTCTATGGCGTCGGGCTGCCTGCTGGTCGGCCCTTTCCTGGCCATGGGGCTGTACGACGTGAGTCGCCAGCGCGAGCAGGGCCTGCAGCCGGAACTGGGGGTGTCCCTGACGTGCTGGGACGCCAACCTGCGCAGCATGGGCATGCTGGTGCTGCTGCTCATCGTGCTGGAGCTCTTGTGGGGCCGGGCATCGCTGGTGGTGTTTGCCGTGTTCTTCAATACCGGCATGCCCTCTACCACCGGAGTGGTGCAGGCGGTGTTCAATCCGGACAACTGGGAATTCATTGCGGTCTATGCCTTGGTAGGCGGTGGCTTTGCCGGCCTGGTCTTCTCCATTGCAGTGGTGTCCATCCCCCTGATTCTGGACCGGGATGTCGATGCCATCACCGCAGCGATCACCAGCCTGGAGGTGGTCTACAGCAACCCCGGTGTCATGCTGCTGTGGGGGGCACTCATCACCCTGCTGGTGGGTGGGGCACTGCTTCTGCCCTGGGGGGCTGGCCTGTTGGTTGTGGGGCCCTTGCTGGGGCATGCCAGCTGGCACGCCTACCGTGGCGCCGTCCAGTGGCCTCTGCTGGAGCCGGGGGATGCGCCCTGAGGTGGTACAGTGTCGGCAACTACTGAAAGCACACCTTGGCAACACCCAATTACGGATACGAGAAACGTCAGAAAGAACTGGCGAAAAAGCGTAAAAAAGAAGAAAAACTCAAAGAGAAGAACGAGCGCAAGGCCCATGGCCACGGTGATGCCGGCCACTCCGATGAGCCGTTTGCACCAGCGCCGGAGAATGCGTCCGACAACCCCGCTCCGGATACCCCCTGACCCTGCGGGGCAATTCCCCAATCAAAGCGTGTTGAGCAGCTGCTGCGCCAGCTGATCCATGGCCTGCGTCGACCGGTCGGCCGGAGCGATGGGGCGGGCATGCGGGTACTGGCTGAAATTGCGCTGCATGGACTGCAGGTAGACCGGGTCGTAATGCTGGGTCAGCAGGTCCTGCACCACCGGCTCGAAATGGCCCTGCAGGACCTGGGCTTTCCACGCCTCCACCACGGCTTTGCCGCGGAAGGTTGCCAGCACGTCCAGACGCTCGCAGAAGTGCTGGCTGTCCTTGACAAAGAATGCGTAGTCTTCCAGCAGCAAGGCCACCCGCTCCTCTATGGGCAGGGTCAGGTCCAGACAGGGGCTGGCGCGCATGCGCTCCACCAGTGTGGTGGGCACCGCCACGTTGCCCACTTTCTTGCTTTCGCTCTCGACAAAAACCGGGCGCTCCGGATCAAACTGGCGCAGGGTGTCCCAGATCAGGGTGTCAAAACGCTTTTGCGTCGGCTGGGGCTGCCCGGGAATGGCGCCCAGCACCGAACTGCGGTGGTTGGCCAGTGCCTCCAGGTCCAGCACCTGCGCACCGGCCGCCGCCAGGGCGTGCAGCAGGCGGGTCTTGCCGGAGCCCGTGGTGCCGCACACGACCCGAAAATTCAATGCCGCGACCTTGGCCTGCATGTCCAGCAGCATGGCAGCCCGGAAAGCCTTGTAACCGCCTTCCACCAGCGTTACGCGAAAGCCGATCTGGTCCAGGATGAGGGACAGCGCACCGCTGCGCTTGCCGCCGCGCCAGCAATATGCCAGCGGCTTCCATTCCTTGGGTTTGTCCAGCACCTCGCGCTCGATGTGCATGGCAATGTTGCGCGCGGCAATGGCCGCCCCGCGTTTCTTGGCCTCGAACTGGTTGACCTGCACGTACAGCGTGCCGATCATCTTGCGTTCTTCGTTGTTGAGGGTCGGCCAATTTTCGGCACCGGGCAGGTGGTCTTCGGCGTATTCGCCCTCGCTGCGCGCGTCAATGACGGTGTCGAAGGTGTTCAGCCGGGCCACGGCCTCGGCTGCGTTCAGGATAGTCAGGCTCATGCAATCAGTTTCTTCACGGTGGGCCACACGTTGTTGAGGATGCGGGGGTGCGCCGCTTCCACGGGGTGGATGCGGTCGCTTTGGAACATGCGTGCTGCATCGGGGCCGTCGGCCACGCCCTTGAGCAGGAACGGTACCAGCGCCGCCTTGTTGACCTTGGCCACCTTGGCAAAGGTGGCGGCAAACTGCCGCGTGTAATCGGCCCCGTAGTTGGGCGGCACTTCCATGCCCAGCAGCAGCACCTTGGCGCCTGCAGCCTGTGCCGCCTGGGTCATGGCTTGCAGGTTGTCCTGCGTCATTTGCAGCGGCAGGCCGCGCAGGGCATCGTTGCCGCCCAGTTCAATGATCACCAGCGTAGGCTGGTGCTGCGCCAACAGGGCCGCCAGCCGGGAACGCCCGCCCGATGTGGTGTCGCCGCTGATGCTGGCGTTGACCACCTTGGCGGGGATTTTGTCGCGGGCCAGCTGCTGTTCCATCAGGGCCACCCAGCCGCTACCCCGCTTCAGGCCATACTCGGCGCTCAGGGAATCGCCCACCACCAGCAGGGTTGGGGTGCGTTTGCCCACTGGTGCTGCGGCATGGGCCGGGAAAAACCCCGCCATGCCGGCCAGGAGGCCAAGCGCGATACAGTGTCGTCTAAGCAAAGAGAGCCCCATGAGTGATTCAATTATTTCTGTTGAGCATGTATGCAAATCGGTGAGTGACTCCACCGGCACCTTGCAAATTCTGCGTGACATCGATTTTGCGCTAAAAGCGAAGGAGACCGCGGCCATTGTCGGAGCGTCCGGTTCCGGCAAAAGCACTTTGCTGTCCATCATTGCCGGACTGGATACTCCCACCAGCGGCACCGTGCGCCTGGCCGGGGTCGACCTGTTTGCCATGGACGAGGACGCCCGGGCCGGCCTGCGGGCCAGCCAGGTAGGCTTTGTGTTCCAGAGCTTTCAGTTGCTGGGCAACCTGACCGCGCTGGAAAACGTGATGCTGCCGCTGGAGCTGGCCGGGCGCAAGGATGCGCGCAAGGCCGCCTCGGACATGCTGCAGCGGGTAGGGCTGTCGGCGCGACTGACGGCGTACCCCAAGGTGCTCAGCGGCGGGGAACAGCAGCGCGTGGCGCTGGCCCGTGCCTTCGTGGTGCACCCGGCGGTGTTGCTGGCCGACGAGCCCACGGGCAGCCTGGACTTCGCGACCGGCGAGAAAATCATGGAACTGATGTTTGAACTCAACCGGGAACAGGGCACGACCCTGGTGCTGGTGACGCACGACCGGGGCATTGCCGAGCGCTGTCAGCGGCGCATCACCATTGAAGCGGGGCAGGTGGTGGAGGTCTGACATCCGGTATTTTCCGGACGCCACCGGCGAACCCGCGATAATTGCCGCATGTCTTCACCCAAAGTTCTCTTCGGCTTTCACGCCCTGGGCGTGCGCCTCAAAACGGCGCCCCAATCCATCATCGAAATCTATTTCGAACCGACCCGGCGCGATGCGCGCATGCGCCAGTTCCTGGACCGCGCCACGGAGGCGGGCGTCAAGCTGATCGAGTCCGATGGCCAGCGCCTGTCCAAGATGTGCGGCAGCCACGGGCACCAGGGTGTGGCGGCCCGCGTGCAGCCCGTCGCACAGGTGCATTCGCTGGACGAGTTGCTGGAAGACCTGGAAGCCGCCAACGCCGATTTGCCCCCGGAGCAGCGCACGCAACCCCTGATCCTGGTGCTCGACGGTGTGACCGACCCCCATAACCTGGGTGCCTGCCTGCGTGTGGCGGACGGCGCCGGCGCCCATGCCGTGATTGCCCCCAAGGACCATGCGGCCGGCATCAACGCCACGGTGGCCAAGGTAGCCAGTGGCGCGGCAGAGACCGTGCCGTATTTCATGGTGACCAACCTGGCGCGTACCCTGAACGAACTCAAAGAGCGCAACATCTGGGTCATCGGCACCAGTGATGCTGCGCCCGGCACGCTCTACCAGGCGGATCTGAAAGGCCCTGTGGCACTGGTGCTCGGCGCCGAGGGCGCAGGCATGCGGCAGCTGACGGCCAAGACCTGCGACCAGCTGGTGAGCATTCCCATGCGTGGCGCGGTGGAGAGCCTGAACGTATCGGTTGCCAGCGGTGTGTGTCTGTACGAGGCCTTGCGCCAGCGCACGGCTTCCTGAACGGAGCGAAGGACTGAAGACGATGGATGTATCCGCAAAGAAAAGCGTTGCCAGCTATGCCGCCGGCCTGGTGGTCGCGGTACTGGCCCTGGGTGCCCTGTATCTCTGGGGTGCCCTGAGCTGGAGCTACTCCAGCGGTGAGCGTGCCGGCTACTTGCAGAAAATGTCGAACAAAGGCTGGATCTGCAAGACCTGGGAAGGGGAGTTGTCCATGGTTTCCATGCCGGGTGCGACGCCGGAAAAATTCCTCTTCACGGTGCGGGATGCGGGCGTGGCCGAGCAAATCAACAAGACCATGGGTAAACGCGTGACCTTGCTGTACGAGCAGCACAAGGGCTTGCCCACCTCCTGCTTTGGTGAAACCGAATATTTTGTCGTGCAGGTGCGCGACGTGATGCCCTAGCGCTACACCCAGCCCAAGGCGCCCAGCAGTGCGCCCGCACCCAGCAGCCACAGCAGGTGCAATCGGGTGCGCCAGACCAGCACGGCCATGACGGCGGCAAGCAGCCACCCGCGCCAGTGTTCGGTCGGGCTGCCCAGGCTGGTGGCCAGAATCCAGCCAGTGGCAATGAGCAGGGCAATGATGATGGGCGCCATGCCCTGCTTGAAGGCCCGCACCGCGCGCAATTCCCGGTTCTGGTGGCCCCAGCGCGCGGCCAGGAACGTGAGCGTGGTGCTGGGCAGCAGAATGCCGACCATGGCCACCCCCACACCGGCCGCAGCCATGCCCCACGCGTGCGGGCCTGCCGCCATGCCACCGCCTGCGTTCATGCCCACGTTCCAGCCCAGCAAGGCGATGAAGAGCACGTTGGGGCCGGGGGCTGCCTGGGCCAGAGCAATGGATGACGTGAATTGGACGTCGGTCAGCCAGGCCTTGTCGTTGACGAGGTAGCCGTGCATGGCCGGCGCCGTGGTGATGGCGCCACCAATGGCCAGCAGCGACAGCGACAGGAAATGCGTGAACAACGCCAGCCAGTCGCCAGCGGAGAAAGGGGCGCTCATTCGGTGTCTCCCGTAGCAGACGGTCGCCCCAGTTGGCGATAGGCCCATACGCAGGCCAGTCCCCCCAGGACGAACAAGACGCCGGCCAGTGGCAGGCGCAACAGGGCAATGGCCACAAAACTCATGATGGCTAGGCTCCAGCAAACGACCAGACCCATGGCGTTGTGCTTGAGCGCAGCCATCAGCTTGAGGCCCGTGGCGGCAATCATGCCGGCGGATACGGCGCCCATGCCGCGCAGGGCACCCTGGGCGACCGGGTTGTCGGCGACGCCGCCAAACACGATGGCCAGCGCCAGCACGATGAGCAGCGGAAAAGTCAGCATCCCCGCCAGGGCGGCCAGGGCTCCGGGCACGCCGAAGTAGCGGTCCCCGATCATCAGCGAGATGTTGACCACGTTGGGTCCGGGCAGGATCTGGGCCACGGCCCAGTCATCCAGGAACTCCTCGCGGGTCAGCCATTTCTTGTTCTCCACCAGCTCACGCTGCACGATGGCCACCACTCCGCCAAAGCCCTGCAGGGCGAGCAGGGAAAACGACAGGAACAGGTCGGTTTTGGAGCGGGGGCGGGGTGTTGGGGGCGGGTTGCCTGCGGTTGCGGTCATAGCTCAGTCGGTTGCAACCCGGGATTTTAGGGGCTTGCGCTTGACCGCCGCGCGCTTGCGCAGGGGCGTGGCGTGCGCGCCGATGCCGAGTGCCGTTTCCAGCTCCACAATGGCATTGCGGGTGTAGTCCAGCATGCGCTGCAGGGCCGGCACCGAACGCCGGCAGGCGATGTAGCCGAAACCCAGGTGGTCCCCGTAGCCACTGATGGTGATGTTCAGCGCCAGGTAGTGGGTGGGTATGGACACCGGGTACATCTCGTCGAGCCGGGCGCCGTTGAGGTATAGCGTCTGCGCTGAACCCGGCACGTTGGAGATGACCAGGTTGAACAGCGGGTGCTGCTCGGCCGAACCTGTCACCATGCCGGCGCCCAGCGGGGCGATGGAGGTGATGCCATGCGCCAGTTTCTGCAGGCGGGGCATTGCCGTCAGGCGCTTCTTGGCCTGCGCGGTGGATTCGACAATGCGCTTGAGGCGCTTGACCGGGTCGGCAATGTGCGTGGCCAGGTTGGCCAGCAGCAGCGAGACCTGGTTGCCACCGGCGGTGGTTTCGCCGTGCAGGGATACCGGCACCATGGCCACCAGCGGCTTGCGGGGCAAGCGCCCTTGCGCCAGCAGGTACTCGCGCAGGGCGCCGGCGCAAATGGCCAGCGTGACGTCGTTCACGGTGGCGCCGGCGGCTTCGCCAATGTGCTTGAGTCGCGCCAGGGAATAGGACTGGGCCGCAAAGCGCCGGGAGCCGGAAATCTCCACATTGAAGGGTGAGGGCGGGGCCTGAAAGGGCAGGGCCGCCGCGTCGTCGGCATAGGCGGAGCGCACCATGTCCCACAGGCCGCTGCCGATGCCGGGCAGTATGTCCTTGCCCGCGCGCGCCATGCCGCTGATCTGCTGGAGCAGGCCCGGGGACGGCGTCGCGGGCTGGGCCGCCGGATGCACGTCAAAGTGCTGCGCCCACAGCGGCGGCTTGTGCTCCTGGGCGTTCTGGCACAGGCCCCGGGCGGTGATCTTGGCGCCGGTCACGCCGTCAACCAGCGCGTGGTGGATCTTGGTGTACGTGGCAAACCGGCCCCCTGGCAGACCTTCGATGACATAGGTTTCCCAGAGCGGGCGGTTGCGGTCCATCAGGTTGGCGTGCAACCGGGAGACCATGGCCAGCAACTCGCGGATGCGCCCCGGGTGTGGCAGCGCCAGGTGGCGCAGGTGGTAGTCCAGCTCGAACTCGGTGTCTTCTTCCCAGTACCACAGGCCCAGGCGCAGCACCGGACGCAGATTGAACGGGGCCACCGCGGCGGGGTACTTGCTCCAGTCGGCCAGCAGCTTGCTGACGTAGTCGGGCCCGCTGCCGGGCGGCGGTGTGTGGATGTTCAGGCCCGCCACGTGCATGGGCTGGTTGCGGGTCTCCATCCACAGGAAAGCCGAGTCGGTGGGACTGAGTGCGTGCATGGTCGGGTGTTTCGGGTCAGCGTGCGGGGAGGTCTGCGAGTTGGCCTGCAACCCAGCGGATGACCTGGGCGTCCAGGCACATCTGGAGGTGGCCTATGCCCTCAAAGACAGTGGGGGTGATGCCCTCCAGGCTTTGCGCACGTTGCGGGTACACGATGTTGTCCTGCAGGGTGATGGCAACGCGCAGCAGCGCCCGCACGGCATCGGACTCGCTGGCCGCCAGCTCCGCCAGCCACGGGCTGTGCCAGACCATCTGCCGGCCATTGGAGGTCTGGCTGTGGGCCGCAATGCGCGTTCCGGCGTGGGGCGTACCCAGGGTCAGGACGCGGGCCGCCCGCTGCGGACCATGGGCGCGCAGCCAGGCGCGGATCGCCAACCCGCCCATGCTGTGCCCGACCAGCGCCACCCGAGATGCCCCGGTTTGCTGGCACAACGCTGTGACGGCCGCTTCGACGATGGGGGCGTAGTCGTCGATGGAGCCAAACACGGGTTCCAGGTCCACGGTGAGCACGGCGTGCCCCTGGGTGCGCAGGGCCTGCGCCATGGTGTCCCAGATGCGGCCGTTGCACAGGTAGCCGTGCACCAGCACCACTGGAATCCGGGTGCTGCCGGCTGTGGATGGGCCGACTGACCGTGCAGCCGACCAGGGCTGGCGCAGGACAAAAATCCGCAGCGTGGCCAGGTATTCGCCCCACAGCGACCGCCACCACAGGCCCGTGCTGCCCCCGGCGCCGGACAGGACCGCGGTGCAGCCCACCACCGCCAGCACACAGATGGGGGGCAGCAGCAGCGCCAGGACGGTGACGTTCCCCGGGGACCAGTGGGCGTAGTGCCACAGCAGGTAAGCCAGTGCCAGGTCCAGCGACAGAAGGATCAACAGGATGCGTCGGAGATAGTGAGCCAGCATGGTGTGGGTGTGTTCAGGCAGGTTGACAGCTTAGCGTGCGCCGGGCGGGTTCCAGGACGGCCTTCTCGGCTTCGTAGTCGCCGGCCAGTACCCGCAGCACCAGCAAACCCGCGCGCGAGGGCGGCACGATGGTCTGCGCGCCGGGGGGAAGCGGGCGCCTGTTGGCACCGCTGTCTGCCGGCAGCAGCCACAAATCCACCGGCTTGCCAGCGGCCTGGCGGTCGTTCAGGGTAAAGAAATTGTCGCTGTTGGCGGCATAGAGGGCGATGGACCAGTAGGTGGGTAGCTGCGGGTTGGCCGTGACATGCACCGCGCCCTGCGACACGTCAAACACGCACACCGCGTAGAGCAGGTCGGGGCTGGGCATGACCACCGTGCGTGAGCGGGCGGTGACCGGAGGCACAAAAACCGCCCGGTTGCGCATGTCCATGGCCCGGGCTTCACGGCCGTTCATCACCACGTACATGGCGACACGGGGTACCGCCCACACGGTCAGCAGGTGTGCCAGCGCAGCCGTTGCCAGCAGCGCCATGCCGCGCAGAAGCATGGCTTTGCGGGTGCGGGGTAGGGCATTCATGCGCAGGCTCCCACCGCGGCAATGGATGGGGGCTGCAGCGATTGCGGCGCGGCCTGCAACGCCGGCTCCGGATTGAACACGCGCAAGGTCAGCACCAACCCGCGGTAGCCCGGAGTAGGCAGCCAGGGAATGCCCGGTTGCCGTTGCCCGCCCGTGGTGAGCACAAAGTGTCCCTGGGGGGCGAGCGTAGCCGTCTTGCTGTTGAGGCTGTAGGCCCCACCAGGGACGTCATCAAACAGGTACATGTCGTCGGTGTAGGCGGTCACGCTCCACCAGCGGGCCTGGGGCGGCACGCCTTCGACGCGGTAGCTGCAGGTAGAGCGCAGCGGCTTGCCGGCATCGTCGTGGTTGGCCACGAAGTACATGGTTTCGTTGCGATCCAGGGCCAGCAGGGCATGTACCGCAATGAGGGCCCGGGTGTACAGGCCGGCGCTGGTGCTGCCCGCCTGCACATCGGTCTGCCATGCACCGACCCGCACACCGGCCGTGAGTGCGGGCACTTTCTTCAGCACCCACAGGGCCGAGCCCACACCCAGGGCCAGCGCGCAGCCGTACAGTGCCACATTGCGCGCAATGGGCAGAAGGCGGTTGCGGTGCTGGGGTGTATGCATGGCTCCAGGTTCTCGAACTGCGGCTGAAACGCCAATGTAACCGCAGGCAGCGCACCGGTGGCGCAAAAAAAAAAGCGGCCTCGCTGGGCGAGACCGCTTGGGGGAGCCTACCGTATGGGGGTCAATACACCGGCTGGTACTTGCGGATGGCGGCCTTCACCTCGGCGCTCAGCTGGAAGCCGTTGCCGTACTGCTTGGCCAGCTCGTCCGCGCGGCGCTCAAAGGCTTCGATGCCCATGCCGTAGATGAACTGCATGGCGCCGCCGGTCCAGGCCGGAAAACCGATACCGAAGATGGAGCCGATGTTGGCATCGTGCACGGTGGTCAGCACGTTTTCCGACAGGCAGCGTGCGGTTTCCACTGCCTGGCGGTACAGGAGCCGGTCTTTCAGGTCGGTGATGTTCCACTGCACGTCGCTCTTTTCGAACAGGGACTTGAGTTGGGGCCACAGGAACTTCTTGACGCCCTTTTCGGCAGGGTATTCGTAGAAGCCACCGCCGCCCGCGCGACCCGGCCGGTTGTGCGTGCGCACCATCTTTTCCACCACCAGCTCGCCGGGCGTGGCCACATAGGTCTTGCCCTCGGCGGCGTAGTCGGCCTTGGTCTGCTCCATGACGTGCAGGGACAGGGTCAATGCGGTCTCGTCCAGCACGGCCAGGGGGCCGACCGGCATGCCGGCCTGAATGCCGGCGTTCTCGATGGCGGCGGCGGGAATGCCTTCGCCCAGCATGGCGGCACCTTCCATGACGAAGGTGCCGAACACGCGGCTGGTGAAGAAGCCACGCGCGTCGTTCACCACGATCGGGATCTTGCCGATGGCCTGCACGTAGTCAAAGGCGCGGGCCACGGTTTCGTCGTTGGTCTGCTTGCCGCGGATGATCTCCACCAGCTTCATCTTGTCCACCGGGCTGAAGAAGTGGATGCCGATGAATTTCTCGGGCGCCGCGCTGGCTGTGGCCAGGCCGCTGATGGGCAGGGTGGAGGTGTTGGAGGCAAAGAAGCCGCCGGCCGCCAGCATGGGCTCGGCTTCCTTGGTCACCCTGGCCTTGAGTTCGCGGTTTTCGAACACGGCTTCGATGATCAGGTCGCAGCCCTGCAGGTCGGACGCATTGGCGGTGGGCTGGATGCGGTCCAGGATGGTCTTCTGGGCGTCGGCCGTCATGCGGCCCTTGTCCACGCGCGCCTGGGTGATCCTGGCGCTGTAGCTCTTGCCCAGGTCGGCCTTCTCCTGGCTCACGTCTTTCAGCACCGTGGCAATGCCCTTGCTGGCCTGGGCGTAGGCGATGCCTGCGCCCATCATGCCAGCGCCCAGCAGGCCCACCTTGGCGGGCTTGAAGCGCGGGGCATTGCCCGGGCGGCTCTGGCCGCTCTTGATGGCGTTGAGGTTGAAGAAGAAGGTGTTGATCATGGCGTGGGCATTGAAGCCGGTCATGAGCTTGGCCAGGTAGCGGCTTTCGATGCGCAGGGCGGTTTCCATGTCCACCTGCAGGCCCTCCACCATGCAGGACATGATGGCTTCGGGGGCGGGGTACAGACCGCGCGTCTGCTTCTTGATCATGGCCGGGGCCACGGGCAGCATGCCGGCCACTGCCGGGCTGGAGGGCAGGCCGCCCGGCACCTTGTAGCCCTTGACTTCCCACGGGTGCTGGGCGCTGGGGTTGGCAGCGATCCATGCCAGTGCCTTGGCGCGCATCTCGGCTTGCGCGTTCTCACCAGGTGCCACCAGATCGTGCACCAGGCCCAGGCCCTTGGCTTCGGAGGGCGAGAAGGTCTTGCCTTCCACCAGGTAGGGCTGCGCGCCCATCAGGCCCAGGTGGCGGGTTATCTTGGTCACGCCGCTGGCGCCGGGCAGCAGGCCCAGGGTCACTTCGGGCAGGCCGAACTGGATCTTGCGGTCGTCGATGGCGATGCGGTGGTGGCCCATCAGCGCCACTTCCCAGCCGCCGCCCAGCGCGGTGCCGTTGATGCAGCTGACTACCGGCTTGCCCAGAGTCTCGATGGTGCGGAAGTTCTTCTTCATACGCTCCACCTCGGTGAAGACGGCGGGGGCATCCGAAGGCTTCATCCGCATGACGCCCTTGAGGTCAGCGCCGGCAAAGAAGGTGGTCTTGGCGGAGGCCAGGATGATGCCTTTGATGGCGTCCTTGTCCTTGAGCACCTGATCGGCCACGGCGGTCAGGTCCTGCTGCCACTGCAGGCACATGGTGTTGACGGGCGAGTTGGGCTCGTCAAAGGTGATGGTTGCAATGCCGTCCTGCAATGCGTATTGGATGGTTTTCATGGTGTGTATGCTATGAATTAAGGAGCTGCTTGCGCAATGGATACGGTGCTTGTAGGTCTTTTTTTACCTAAATTCGCTCGACGATGGTGGCAATGCCCATGCCGCCGCCGACGCACAGCGTGCACAGGCCGTAGCGCAGTTTGCGGCGGTGCAGCTCGTCGACCACGGTACCCAGGATCATGGCGCCCGTGGCGCCCAGCGGGTGGCCCATGGCAATGGCGCCGCCGTTGACGTTGACCTTGTCGTGCGGCACCTTCATTTCCTTCATGAAACGCATCACCACGGCGGCGAAGGCCTCATTCACTTCGAACAGGTCGATGTCGTTGATGCTGAGGCCGGCCTTGGCCAGCGCCTTGCGCGTGGCCGGCATGGGGCCGGTGAGCATGATGGTGGGGTCGGCGCCCGAGAGCGCGGTGGCCACGATGCGCGCGCGCGGCGTCAGGTTGTGGGCCTTGGCGGCAGCTTCGTTTCCGATCAGCACGGCGGCCGCGCCGTCCACGATGCCCGACGAGTTGCCGGCATGGTGCACGTGGTGGATGCGCTCTACCTGCGGGTAGCGGGTGAGGGCCACCTGGTCAAAGCCCATTCCGCCCATCTGCTCGAACGAGGCCTTGAGGCCCGCCAGACCTTCCAGGGTGGTGTTGGGCTTGATGAATTCGTCCTTGCCCAGGATGGTCTGGCCCAGGAAGTCTTTCACGGGCACGACGGAGTGGTCGAAATGACCGGCGGCCTGTGCGGCAGCGGCCCGTTTCTGGGACTCCAGCGCAAAAGCGTCCACATCGGCACGGGTGAAGCCTTCAATGGTGGCAATCAGGTCGGCGCCAATGCCCTGGGGCACGAAGACGGTCTGCGAATTGGTTTCGGGGTCCATGGCCCAGGCGCCGCCATCGGAGCCGATTGGCACGCGGCTCATGCTTTCCACGCCGCCGGCGACCACCAGGTCTTCCCAGCCGGAGCGCACTTTCTGTGCCGCCATGTTCACGGCTTCCAGGCCCGAGGCGCAGAAGCGGTTGACCTGCACACCGGCGGCCTGGAAATCCCAGCCGGCTTTGAGTGCGGCCACCTTGGGCAGCACGGCGCCCTGGTCGCCCACGGGGGACACGATGCCCATCACCACGTCGTCGACCCACGCCGTGTCGAACTGGTTGCGTTGCTGCAAATCGTTCAGCAGCCCCGCCAGCAGATTGACCGGCTTGACCTCGTACAGGCTGCCGTCCTTCTTGCCCTTGCCGCGGGGGGTGCGGATGGCATCAAATACAAATGCTTCGGTCATGTGGGTACTCCAGGGATGGGTTCAAACGGGGGAAAAGCGATTTCTTGCGAATTTCGAGTATATTGCTTTTTACCAAGCAAATGCTTTGTATAAATAAAACCATTCCAATTCATCTCCCTTAACAGGTGTCTCACATGATTGAACGAACCCTTTTCACCTCCGACCACGAATCCTTCCGCGACAGCTTCCGCCGCTTCATCGACAAGGAGATCGCACCCTTCCACGCTGAGTGGGAAGAGCAGGGCTACGTGGATCGCAAGGTGTGGAACAAGGCCGGCGAGAACGGCTTCCTGTGCATGAGCATGCCCGAGCAATACGGCGGCTCCGAGGCCGACAAGCTGTACTCGGTGATCCAGTTCGAGGAAGTGGCCCGTGCGGGCGTGAGCGGCATCGGCTTCAGCCTGCACAGCGAGATCGTGGCGCCCTACATCCTGCACTACGGCACAGAGGAGCAAAAGGCCAAGTACCTGCCCAAGCTGGCCAGTGGCGAGATGATTGGCGCCATAGCCATGAGCGAACCCGCCGCCGGTTCCGACCTGCAAGGCGTCAAGACCACGGCCCTGCAGCAGCCCGATGGCAGCTACCTGCTCAACGGCAGCAAGACCTTCATCACCAACGGCTGGCATGCCGACCTGGTGGTGGTGGTGGCCAAGACCAACCCCGCAGCCGGTGGCAAGGGCACCAGCCTGGTGCTGGTGGAGCGCGGCATGCCCGGCTTCTCGGTCGGCAAACGCCTGAAGAAGGTCGGCATGAAGGCCCAGGACACCTCCGAGCTGTTCTTTGACAACGTGAAGATCCCGGCCGAGAACCTGCTGGGCGGCAAGGCCATGGAAAACAAGGGCTTCATCTGCCTGATGGAGCAGCTTCCCTGGGAACGCCTGCAAATCGCCATCGGTGCGGTGGCTTCCGCGCAGGCCGCCATTGATTGGACGGTGGACTACGTGAAGGAGCGCAAGGTGTTTGGCCAGCCGGTGGCGGCCTTCCAGAACACCCGCTTCACCCTGGCCGAGCTGCAGACCGAGGTGCAGGTGGCCCGTGTGTTCGTGGACAAATGCTGCGAGCTGATCTGCCAGGACAAGCTCGACACCGCCACGGCCAGCATGGCGAAATATTGGACCACCGACCTGCAGTGCAAGGTGATGGACGAGTGCGTGCAGCTTTTCGGCGGCTACGGCTACATGTGGGAGTACCCCATTGCCCGCGCCTACGCCGACGCCCGCGTGCAGCGCATCTACGGCGGCACCAACGAGATCATGAAGGAAGTGATTACCCGGTCCATGGGCCTGGGCGGCAAGTAACCCGCGCGCAGCCGGCGCGGCACGCCAGCCCGGGTAACCGGGTTGGCTTTTTTATTTGAAGAACTTGCCCAGCGAGCGGCTCAGCCAGCCGCCTTCTTTCTTGTTGTCGACGATGCTGTTGATGCGGGGCCGCACGTCGCTGACATACGCCATGTCGTCCCGCTTGATGTGGTGCACCAGCCAAGTGCTGAGCATGGAGTGCAGCTGCAGCGCCACGTCCTCACCGGCGGAATGCTTTTCCTGGAACTTGGCCACGCGCTTGACGAACATTTCGTGCACCGCCTTGTGGGGCTTGGCGTACTGGTAGCCGCATTCTTCCTGCAGGCTTTCCTCGAAGGCGAAGTGGGAGATGGTGTAGTCCACCAGTTCGTCCAGAATCGGCCCGACCACGTCCCGCTTGCGCAGGCTGATGGCCAGCCCCAGCTGGTTGATGTAATCCACGATCCGCTTGTGCTGGTTATCGATGACGTCAATGCCGGTGTTCAGGTCCGGTGTCCATGCGATCGCCGTGTCGTTGCTCATAATGTCCCTGTTTGAATTGGCGGGGCCTGCGGCTGACGCGCGTAACCGGCACCCAATGCTGAACGATTCTGTTTACCGACTTAATCCAAGTCAATCCGGCGATCCCTACATTTGATGTGTGGCAAGGGTGATCGCGTGCATTCCCTGATCCATGTCAAAGTAATCAGGTGGTCGTTGTTGACCCGGCACCACGGGGCCGCACGGCCTGGGCAAACACCATCTTGATGCGAGTCAAGACTGCTGCCGGGATTCAGGGCGCGGCGCCGTACGACTGCAGCACGCGGTAACGCTGTGCGGTCTGCCCGGTGGACTCCACCAGGGCGTAGCTACTCACTGGCCAGGCAAACGCGGGCGGCGGTGCGGGGCACGCTGCGTCGTGGACCTTGCGGGCCAGTGTCACGTGGGCCCGGTACGGCCGTGTGTTGGTTTTCAGGCCCAGTTCGCGCAGCGCCTGGCCCAGACGGCCATGCAGCTGCACCAAGGCGTCGGGCACAGCGCTCGGGCACAGCACCGCCAGGCCGTTAGGCCAGCATGCGGGGTCCCCAAAGTGCAGATCAAACGGTGTGAAGGGCACCTGCAGTCCGGTGCACAACGCGGGGAGCCGTGCGCGCGCCACCGACCCAATGAAGTGCAGCGTGGCATGCCAGTCGGCGGGGGCGTACCGCACCGCGTCGGGGAGGAAGTGCCAGTGGTCGACATGGCGTGCCAAGGCCGCCCGGACTTGGGCATCGGGCAGCAGTGCCAGGAACAACCGGGCGCTGGCGGCGGGAGGCTCTTGAGGCAGATTCGGCATGGTTGAGCAGGGCGCTGTGTTGCGATTGTGCGGGTTGGGGGCCGAGTGGGTCACAAGCCCGCAGACGAACCGCGGTTCATGCGTTCATGCTAAGCTGATTTCCCACTCCGATTGACATTCTTTCACCCGCATTCAGGAACGCCCCATGCCCGGACTGTTGCCCCAAATCGACCCCGACGGGTTGCTCGAATTCTCGGTCGTCTACACCGACCGCGCCTTGAACCACATGTCCGCCCGTTTCCAGGGCGTGATGCGCGACATCTCCAGCATTCTGAAAGAGGTGTACCACGCCCGCTCGGCCGTTCTGGTTCCCGGCAGCGGCACCTTTGGCATGGAAGCGGTGGCGCGGCAGTTTGCCACCGGCAAGAAGACGCTGGTCTTGCGCAATGGCTGGTTCAGCTACCGCTGGACGCAGATTTTCGACATGGGCAACATCCCCGCCGAGTCCACTGTGCTCAAGGCCCGTCGGGTCGGCGACGGCCCGCAGGCACCCTGGGTTCCCTGCCCGGTGGACGAGGTGGTGGCTGCCATCCGCACGCAAAAGCCGGACGTGGTGTTTGCTCCGCATGTGGAAACTGCATCCGGCATGATCCTGCCGGACGACTACCTGCGCCAGGTGGCCGATGCCGTGCACGCCGTGGGGGGGCTGATGGTGCTGGACTGTATCGCCTCGGGTGCCATGTGGGTCGACATGCAGGCCACCGGTGTAGACGTGCTGGTCAGTGCCCCGCAAAAAGGCTGGAGCGGCTCGCCGTGCTGCGCCATGGTGATGCTCAGCGAGCGCGCACGTGCCGCCATCGACGGCACCAACAGCACCAGTTTTGCCTGCGACCTGAAGAAGTGGCTGCAGATCATGGAAGCCTACGAGGGCGGTGGCCACGCCTACCACGCCACCATGCCCACCGACGCGCTTACCCGCCTGCGCGAAGTGATGCAGGAAACCCGGGACTATGGTTTTGAAAAGGTCCGCGCCGAGCAGATCGAGCTGGGCCGCAAGGTGCGGACGCTGTTCGAGAGCCGGGGCATCCGCAGCGTGGCGGCCGCGGGCTTCCAGGCCCCGGGCGTGGTGGTGAGCTACACCACGGACGCCGGTATCCAGAACAGCAAGAAGTTCCTGGCCCTGGGGCTGCAGACGGCAGCGGGTGTGCCGCTGCAATGCGACGAGCCGGCGGACTTCATGTCCTTCCGTGTCGGGCTGTTTGGCCTGGAAAAACTGCACAACGCGGACCGCAGCGTGGCGCAGCTGGCCACTGCCCTGGATCAGATGGGTGTGGTGCAGGGTGTGCCGACCACTGCCTGAGCGCCCGCAGCCCGGTTGATCTGGGTCAGGGGACCGTGGCAGGCGGCACGCAGCACATGCCGGTGCCGCACCGGCTTGGGTGTATAACCGTGCCTTCGACCGGTCTTGTGCCCCGCTTTCTGCAGCGGGGAGCCTGCCGCGTTCTCCCCATTTTCAACATCCGGCGCATTCAGCGCTGCAACGCAAGGAACATTCGCCATGGGCGCACAGTGGAAAGCAAAGGGCAAGGAGCTGGTGGCCAACGCCAAGGGCAAGTTGTTCACCAAGCTGGTCAAGGACATCATGATTGCCGCGCGCAATGGCGCCGATCCGGCCCAGAATGCGCGCCTGCGCCTGGTGGTGGAGCAGGCCCGCAAGGTCTCCATGCCCAAGGACACCCTGGAGCGGGCAATCAAGAAGGGCGCCGGTCTGACCGATGAGGCGGTGAGCTTCGAGCGGGTCATCTACGAAGGTTTTGCGCCGCACCAGGTGCCGGTCATGGTCGAGTGCCTCACCGACAACGTCAAACGCACCGCACCGGAAATGCGCGTGCTGTTCCGCAAGGGCCAGTTGGGCACCTCGGGGTCGGTGGCCTGGGACTTCGACCATGTGGGCATGATCGAGGCCGCGCCCCTGGCCCCCGGTGCCGACGCCGAGATGGCCGCCATCGAGGCCGGAGCCCAGGACCTGGAGCCGGGCGACGAAGAGGGCACCACCCTGTTCCTGACCGATCCCGCGGACCTGGACTTGGTGAGCCGGGCCCTGCCGGCGCAGGGCTTCAATGTCCTGTCCGTCAAGCTAGGCTACAAGCCCAAGAACCCGATCGATCCGGCCAGCCTGAGCGCTGCAGATCTGGAAGAGGTGGAGGCTTTCCTGGCCGCCATCGATGCCAACGACGACGTGCAGGAAATCTACGTCGGCCTGGCCGGCTAAACCCGCCGGGCACCGCTATCAATTGCCCGCTGGAGGTTGCATTTTTCCAACCCCAACGGGCGGTTCCAGGCGTATGCTCGGGCCAGGGTACCGGGTGCTCCCACCCGCCAGGCTGAAAGGAACGAGACCATGCGCAACGTGCCAAAGACAGTGGGTGCCACCGCACCGGTAGACGAGGTCGCGGCGGACCTGGATGATGGGTCCGAGGAGGTTCTGGTCATTTCCCGGCCCGACGGCTACTACTGGGTTGCGCCGGACGGCCAGGAGATCGGCCCCTTCGAGAGCCGTGAACTGGCGCAGGCCGATGTGCCCAGCGCCGATGCAGACACGCCCGAGCCCGGTGAATCCCTGCAGGAGGCGGAGGACGAAATCGGTATTTCGGACTGGATCGACCCCGACACGGGCGAGCCCGCCGAAGGGCAGTCCAGCCCGCGGCGCTACTCCGAATAACCTGCGCGGCCGTCTGTGGTGTTGCGCAGTGCTATGAAATCCATAGCTTCCTGCGCCCGTTCCACGTGGTCTTTCTCTATTTTTCTTGTGTAACCCACCAGATTCCCAGGCACACCAGCGCCAGGGCTGCCAGGTTCTTCCAGGCCCAGATGCTCTCGCCCAGGAACAGGGCCGACAGACCGGCGCCAAACAGCGGCATGAGGAAAAAATACACCGACACGCTGCTCACGCGGTTGTACTTGAGCAGCACTCCCCACAGCGCAAAGGCCACTGCGGACAGCGCTGCCAGATAGGCCAGCAGCGCGCTGGACTGCAGCGTGAACGCGTGTAGCGTGCCGCCGGCAAGTCCGCCTAGGGCCAGCAGCACCAGCCCGCCTGCGCCTAGCTGGTAACCCGTCATGACCACCGGGTCCATGCCCTGCGATACCCGCTTGCCGTACATGGACGCGGCCGACAGCGTGAGCGAGGACAGCAGCAAGAAGCCCTCGCCCAGCAGGCTGAACTCGAAATGGCCGCTGCCCGGGCCGGCAGCGCCGACCAGGCCACCCAGGTTGACGAGCATCACCCCGGCAAAGCCTACCGTGCAACCGGCAATCTTGCGCCAGCTCAGGCGGTCGTTGTGGTACACGAAATGGGCCAGCAGCACGCTGAAAAACGCGCCCACGCCATTGAGAATGGACGCCTTGACGCCCGTGGTGTGTGCCAGACCGATATAGAAGAACACATACTGCAGCGTGGTCTGCGCCACGCCCAGCAGCGCCAGCTGCATGCCCGTGCGCGGGCTGATGGCCAGCCAGGGCTTGCCGCTGAGCGTCGCAAAGAGCAGCAGCAGGGCGCCCGCGCCCACAAACCGGTAACCGGCAAACACCAGTTGCGTGGCCACGTCGCCGGGGGCAATGGCAAACAGGCTGTAGCCGATCTTGATGGCCGGGTAGGCGCTGCCCCACAGCAGGCAGCACAGGCTGGCCAGCAGGAACACAACCCTGGGCCGGGCGAAAACGGCGGTCATGGGAGCGGCAGGGAACGCTTACGCAGCCGGGCTCTGGGGCCTGCGGGCGGCTTCCAGCAGCAGGCCGATCTGGGCATCCTTCTCGCGCCAGAGCTGCTGCACCCATTGCGCGAACGCTTCGCGAAACGCCGGGTCCTCGGCGTAATTGCCGGTCAGCAGATGCTGGGGCACGGGCAGGGAGCGCACCCGCACCACCACACGGTGCATCTTGCCCTTGAGAAAGTCCCAGAACGCGGGGGCGCCGTCGGGATACACGATGGTCACATCCAGAATGGCCCGGAACTTGTCGCCCATGGCGTTGAGCGCCAGCGCCATGCCGCCGGCCTTGGGCTTGAGCAGGTGCTGGTAGGGGGACTGCTGCCGGTCGTGCTTGGCCTGGGTGAAGCGGGTGCCTTCCAGGAAGTTCATCACGCTGGTGGGAATGAGGGCGTATTTCTCGCAGGCCTTGCGGGTGGTTTCCTGGTCCTTGCCGCGCATTTCGGGGTGCTTTTTGAGGTATTCCTCGCTGTGGCGGCGCATGAAGGGGAACTCCAACGCCCACCAGGCCAGGCCCATGATGGGTACCCAGATGAGCTCATGCTTGATGAAGAACTTGAGCAGCGGTATGCGCCGGTTCAGCAGGTGCTGCAACACCAGGATGTCGACCCACGACTGGTGGTTGCTGTTGACCAGGTACCAGCTGCGCGGGTTCAGGCCTTCGATGCCCTGCACGTCCCAGGTGGTACGCTGGGTCAGGTTCATCCACCCGCTGTTGCCGCTGATCCAGCGCTCGGCAATCCACAGCAGGATGGGGTCTATGAGCAGGCGCACCCGCTTGAACGGCAGGACCAGCTTGAGGGCGGCAAAGAACAGCAGTACGGGCACCCAGAACAGCACATTGAGCACCATGAGCAGCGAGGCGATCAGGCCGACCAGCGGGCCAGGTAAAAATTTCAGCATGACGGGTGGCTTTCTGCGTGCCCGGGGCACGCATGGTGAAAATGGATGCTATTGATTTAATAGCTGTCTGCGCAGTTTCTGCGGTGCTCTACGCCGTTATTTGAGGTTGCCGGAGAGGAATTGTGCCAGACGCTCGCTCTTGGGTGCGGCCAGCACCTGGGCCGGATTGCCTTCTTCTTCGATCAGGCCCTTGTGCAGGAAGATCAGGTGGTTGGAGACCTCGCGGGCAAAGCCCATCTCGTGGGTCACCACTACCATGGTGCGGCCCTCCTGCGCCAGGTTTTTCATAACCTTGAGCACTTCGGAGACCAGCTCGGGATCCAGGGCACTGGTGGGTTCGTCAAACAGCATGACCTCGGGCTCGATAGCCAAGGCGCGGGCGATGGCCACGCGCTGCTGCTGACCGCCGCTGAGGTGGGCCGGGTAGGCGTCTTCCTTGCCTTCCAGGCCGACCTGGACCAGGTACTTGCGTGCGGTCGCAATGGCCTGCTCGCGCTCGATGCCCAGCACGTGCACGGGGGCCTCGATGATGTTCTGCAGCACCGTCATGTGCGCCCACAGGTTGAAATGCTGGAACACCATGGCCAGTTTGGTGCGGATGCGCGCCAGCTGTTTGGGGTCCACCGCGCCGAGTTCACCGTTGCGCTGGGGCGCCAGCAGGAGCTCCTCGCCGGCCACCACGATGCGGCCCTCGTGGGGTTTCTCCAGCAGGTTGATGCAGCGCAGAAAGGTGCTTTTGCCGGACCCGGAGCTGCCAATGATGCTGATCACGTCGCCGGCGTAGGCCGACAGGGACACGCCCTTGAGCACTTCGTTGCTGCCAAAGCGCTTGTGGATGTTGTCGACCTGGAGTTTGAGGGGCTTGGAAGTCATGGAGCAAGGCGGAAAAAAAGGGGGCGGGAGACGCCGGGCTTACGCGCCCAGCAGCTCCCCGGTTCGAAACGGTGTGGCGCCAGCAATCTTGCCCAGCTCGCCGCCACGGGTGACGTAGCGTTCGCGGATGCGGGCGTAGAGCGTGCCGCCCACGCCTGCCACCACGCGGTGCGCCTGGCCGGAAAGGGGGTCGATCACCTCGGCCACAAGGTCGCCGGCGCGCAGCTGCTGGCCCACCTGGGCAGCAAAAACCACCACGCCGGGCGCCGGTGCGTTCAGGGTTTCTGAACCGGCCAGCGGGGTGGGCTGGCAGGGCAAGGGGGGTAGCTGGGGCCGCTCGGCACAGGCCAGGACGCCGGTGTGCTGCAGGTAGGCGCAAATCGCCTGGGCATCGGCCTGCGCCAGATCGTGGGCCACGTCGGCCTCTCCGCGCAACTCAATGGTGGTGCTGCAGCAGCCTTGCGGCAGGGGGGCGCTGCTGTTTGATGCCTGGAGTGCATCGGCCAGCTGCCACCAGACGCCAGATAGGCATTCGTCAAACGGGCTGCCGCCTGACTGGCGGGCCAGCAAGACGGCCTGGCTGCCCAGAAAGCGCGCCAGTGGCTCCAGGCGCGGCCAGCAGGGCTCCTCGGTGTAGAAGTGCATCACGGCTTCGCAGTCGCAGTGCAGGTCCAGCACGCAGTCGGCGTCGTGGGCCAGCGTCAGCAGCGTGTGGCGCAGGCTTTGCAGCTCGGTGGCAGGTTGCCATTGGCGCAGGTGCTCGCCCATGGCGCGGCGCACCGCGGCTACGTTGGCCTGCGCATCGTTGCCCAGGGTGGCCAGAACTGCGGGCAGCAGGGCCTTGGCGAAGTCGGGGTAATGGCGGTTGAAGTTCTCGGAGGTGTCCAGTTCGAAGCGGCCCATGGGCTTGTGGTCGACGCGCTGCGCCAGCCCGATCGGGTTGGCCACCGGCACTAGGATGATTTCTCCCCGGATGTCGCCGGCGGCAGCGGCTGCCTCGAGCCGGGCGCGCAAATGGTGCGCCACCAGCATGCCCGGCAGTTCTTCGGCGTGCAGGCTGGCCTGGATATAGATTTTGGGCCCCTGGCCCGGTGTGCCGAAGTGAAAACTGGTGAGCGTTTTCTGGCTGCCCAGGCTGGGGGTGAGCAGGGGGTGGTCAATGCGGCGCATGGCAGTGTCAGTGCTTTCTCGGCGCCAGATAGGCCAGCAGGCGCCGTTCGCTGAGCTTGAAGACACCAATCAGGCAAAACGATGCCGTGAGGTAGATCGAGGCCGCGGCCAAATAGGCCTCGAAGGGCAGATAGTAGTCCGAATAGATGCGGCTGGCAGCGGCCGTGACATCCAGCATGGCCGGCACGGCGCTGGCCAGGCTGGTGCTGTGCAGCATCATGACGACCTCGTTGCTGTAGGCGGGCAGGGTGCGCCGCAGGGCGCTGGGCAACACGATGCGCACCATGGCCTGCAGGCGGCTCATGCCGAAGGACTGCGCGGCCTCGATTTCACCGGCGCTGGTTTCGCGGATCGCGCCGGCCAGCATCTCGGCGGTGTAGCCCGCGGTGTTCAGGCTGAAGGCCAGCAGGGCGCAGAAGAAGGGCTCCTTGAAATGGGTCCAGGGCCATACCGTGTCCCAGCGGGCCTGGATCCACTCCAGCTGGCCCAGGCCGTAATAGATCATGTAGACCTGAATCAGCAGCGGCGTGCCCCGGATGACGTAGGTATAGGCCCCCACCACCCAGCGCAGGGGGGCCCAGGGGCCGGTCAGGAGCAAGGCGAACACCAGTGCCATGACGGCGCCCACGGCCAGGGACGAAAACAGCAGGCTCAGCGTGGTGACGATGCCGCTGGCGTACAGCGCCAGGTTTTGCGGCTCGAGTATGACAGACCAGTTCATTTACAGCTGCCCCCGCTTGGTGCCCAGGCTGTAACGCGCGTTGATCCGGCGCAGCGCGTACAGCGACACCGTGGTGTAGATCAGGAACAGGGCCGCCGTGAAGAGGAAGAACGTAAAGGGCGAGCGCGTGGCGGCGCTGGCCTGCTTGGCGATGTAGGTCATCTCCTGCAGGCCGATCAGGCTCACCAGGGCGGTGGCCTTGATCAGCACCAGCCAGTTGTTGGTGAAGCCGGGCAGGGCGTAGCGCACCATCTGCGGGGCGGTGATGCGCAGGAAGGTCTGGGTGCGGCCCATGCCAAAGGCCCAGGCGGCTTCCATCTGTCCCTTGGGAATGGACAGGATGGCGCCGCGGAAGGTTTCCGTCATGTAGGCGCCATAGATGAAGCCGATGGTCAGCACCCCGGCCACGAAGGGGTTGATGTCCACCGTGTCCTCGCTGCCCATCCATTCCAGCAGGTTGTTCAACCCGATCGTGCCGCCGTAGAAGACCAGCAGCATCAGCACCAGTTCGGGGATGCCGCGGATGATGGTGGTGTACACGGTGGCCAGCGCCACCAGCACCCGGTGCCCCGAAAGCTTGGCGCCGGCGCCCAGCAGGCCCAGGATGATCGAAACCAGCAGCGCGCACAGGGATACGCCCACCGTCAGCACGGCGCCTTGCAGGATGGCGGTGAAATAACCGTTCATGAAAATGTCAGACCCAACAAAAAGAAACGTCGACGCGGGGCAACCCCCTGCGTCGACGCCAGGATTAGGGCCTGATTATTTACCGTAAACGTCGAACTTGAAGTATTTGTCGTTGATCTTCTTGTAGGTACCGTTGGCGCGGATGGCCTTGATGGCTGCGTTCAGCTCAGTCTTCAGGGCGCCCTGGCCCTTGCGCAGACCAATGCCCACGCCTTCGCCAAAGTACTTCTTGGTGTAGAGCTCTTCGCCCTTCAACTCGTAGTCCTTGCCTTCGGGCTTGCTCAGGAAGCCACCGGTGACTTCCACGTAATCCGCCACCGTGCCGTCCAGACGGCCGGCCTTGATGTCCAGGTAGACCTGGTCCTGGGCTTCGTAGGGCACCACGTCGGCGCCGACGGTCTTGAGTTCACCCATGGCGTATTTTTCCTGGGTGCTGCCCTTGAGCACGCCGATCTTCTTGCCCTTGGTGGAGGCCGGGCCGGTGTACTTCACGTCCTTCTTCAGCACCACGCGGCTGGGCGTGTTGTAGTACTTGTCGGTGAAGTCGATGACCTTCAGGCGGTCTTCGGTGATGGACATCGAGCTGATGATCACGTCGTATTTCTTGGCTTGCAGGCCGGGAATCATGCTGTCCCAGACCTGTTCCACGAACACGCATTTGCGCTTGACCTGCTCGCACAGGGCGCTGGCGATGTCCACGTCAAAGCCGGTGGGCTTGCCGTCGGCCGTCTTGAACGTGAAGGGCTCGTAGGTGGGGTCAATGGCGACCTTGAGGTCTTTGCCCTGTGCAAACGACGCGGCGCAGAGCGATCCCAGCGCAACAGCCAGCAAAAGTTTCTTCATGGAAGGGTCCTTTGAGAAACCGGGGTGCAACCCCGGCAGGTTGAAAAAGAAAAAAATCATTCTACGGGCTAAGCCACGCAAATTGGATGCCAGGAGCCGGCCGGGCATTGGGGTTTCTACGGGCATGGAGGGTGCAACCGGCCCTTCGGTGGGATGATGGACCCATGGCACATCCCCCATCCCCCCCGCATTTGCCGGCGCCTGTGCGCGTGGCCCTCATCGGCTACGGCAACGCCGCCCGCATCTTCCACGCCCCGCTGATCAGCGGGGTGCCAGGGCTGCAGCTGGCGTGTGTGTGCTCCTCCAAGCCGCAGCAGGTGCTGGCGGACTGGCCGCAGGTGGCCGTGGTGGCCACGCCCGAGGATGCCTTCGCCGACCCGCACACCGATCTGGTGGTGATTGCCACCGGCAACGAAAGCCACTACCTCCTGGCCCGCGCCGCCCTGCTGGCGGGCAAGCATGTGGTGTTGGACAAGCCCTGCACCGTGACCCTGGAGCAGACGCAGGACCTGCTGCAGACGGCCCAGGCCGTGGGCCGCGTGCTGACGGTGTTCCAGAACCGGCGCTGGGACGCCGATTTCCTGGCCCTGCGCCAGGTGCTAGCCAGCGGGGTGCTGGGCCGCATCGTGCACTTCGAGTCGCATTTCGACCGCTACCGCCCGGTGGTGCCGGACCGCTGGCGCGAGCAGAACCTGCCGGGCTCCGGGCTGTGGTTTGACCTGGGCGCCCACCTGGTGGACCAGTGTCTGCAGCTGTTCGGCTCGCCCGACGACCTGCTGGTGGACCTGGCTTGCCAGCGTGACGGTGCGCAGGTGAATGACTATTTCCATGCTCAGCTGCGCTACACCACCCGCCACCCCGGCCTGCGCGTGCTGCTGCACGGCAGCGCGCTGGTGCCGGCAGTGGGCCCGCGTTTTGTGGTGCACGGTACCCGGGGTTCCTTCGTCAAATACGGTCTGGACGTGCAGGAAGATGCGCTCAAGGTCGGCGGCCGCCCCCATTGGGACGCCAGCGGCCAGGGCCCCACCGGCTGGGGCCGCGACCCGCAGGTAGGCTCCGTCACCGTGCAGACCGGCAGCGGGCCGGTGGTGACGCCGGCACCGGACCTGCCGGGCAACTACCCCGCCTACTACGCCCAGCTGTGTGCGCATTTGCAGGGGCGGGCGCCCGAGCCGGCCGTGACGCCGGCGCAGGTGGAGCTGGCCATGCGGTTGCTGGTGCTGGGGGAGCGCAGCGCCGCGCTGGGGCAGTTTGTGGCCGTGGACGCGCCAGCCCGAGTACCCCTTTAGGGTGCATTGCCCAGCGTGGGACTTTAAAATGCGGGGTTACCCGAAAGTCCCATGAACGCCTTTGTTGACGTCTCCCATTTTCCGCGCGCCGCCAAGCCGCTGACCAGTTACCGCAAATACTGGGCCGCGCGCTTCGGCACGTCCCGCTTCTTGCCCATGAGCCGCGCCGAGATGGAGCAGCTGGGCTGGGACAGCTGCGACATCGTGCTGGTCACCGGCGACGCCTATGTGGACCACCCCAGCTTCGGCATGGCGGTGATCGGCCGGCTGCTGGAGGCACAGGGCTTTCGCGTGGGCATCATCGCCCAGCCCGACTGGCAGAGCGCCGCCCCCTTCAAGGTGCTGGGCAAGCCCAACCTGTTCTGGGCCGTGACGGCGGGCAACATGGATTCCATGATCAACCGCTACACGGCGGACCGCAAGATCCGCAGCGACGACGCCTACACCCCCGGTGCCGAGGGCAACAAGCGCCCCGACCACGCGGCCATTGTCTACAGCCAGCGCTGCCGCGAGGCCTTCAAGGACGTGCCCATCGTGCTAGGCGGCATCGAAGGCAGCCTGCGCCGTATCGCCCACTACGACTACTGGTCGGACAAGGTGCGCCGCTCCATCGTGGTAGACGCCAAGTGCGACCTGCTGCTGTTCGGCAATGCCGACCGCGCCATTGTGGAAATTGCCCACCGCCTGGCTGCCCGCGAGCCGGTGCAGCGCATCACCGACGTGCGCGGCACCGCTTTTGTGCGCCGCCCCGACGACGAGACCGGCAAGGGCTGGTTCGAGATCGACTCCACCAGCGTGGACACCCCCGGACGTGTGGAAGACCACATCAACCCCTACCAGACCACCAGCGAGCAGGCCGCCGGGCAGGGCAGCAGCTGCGCCAAGGAGGAAAACGAGTCGAAAGGCGTGCCGGGCGCTAGCAATTCAGGAGCGCCTGACGCAGCAGCTACGGCCTCTGTGGCCGAAAAACCCTTGAATTTTGTGCCCAATGCGGCACTGCAGGGCAAAGGCAGCCAAAAGCTGCCGCCGCGGGATCGTTCCGTCATCCGCCTGCCCAGTTTTGAAGCGGTCAAGAGCGACCCGGTGCTGTACGCCCACGCCAGCCGCATCCTGCACCTGGAAACCAACCCCGGCAACGCCCGCGCCCTGGTGCAGGCCCACGGCGAGGGTGTGACCGCGCGCGACGTCTGGATCAACCCACCGCCCATCCCGCTGACCACGGCCGAGATGGACTACGTGTTCGACCTGCCGTATGCGCGCAGCCCGCACCCGGCCTATGCCGACGAGAACGGCAGCCACGACCACGCCACCAAGATTCCGGCGTGGGAGATGATCCGCTTCTCCATCAACATCATGCGCGGCTGCTTTGGCGGCTGTACCTTCTGCTCCATCACCGAGCACGAGGGTCGCATCATCCAGAGCCGCTCCGAGGAGTCGGTGATCCGCGAGATCGAAGACATCCGCGACAAGGTCAAGGGCTTCACCGGCACCATCTCCGACCTGGGCGGCCCCACGGCCAACATGTACCGCCTGGGCTGCCGCAGCCCCGAGATCGAGGCCGCCTGCCGCAAGCCCAGCTGCGTCTACCCCGGCATCTGCCAGAACCTGACCACCAACCACGACCCGCTGATTTCCATCTACCGTCGCGGCCGCGCGCTCAAGGGCGTGAAGAAGATCCTGATCGGCTCCGGCCTGCGCTACGACCTGGCCATCCAGAGCCCCGAATACGTGAAGGAGCTGGTCACCCACCACGTGGGCGGCTACCTGAAGATCGCCCCCGAGCACACCGAAAGCGGGCCGCTGACCAAGATGATGAAGCCGGGTATCGGCAACTACGACAAGTTCAAGACGCTGTTTGACAAGTTCACCCTGGAAGCGGGCAAGAAGCAGTTCCTGATTCCCTACTTCATCGCCGCCCACCCGGGCACCAGCGACGAGGACATGATGAACCTGGCCATCTGGCTGAAGAAGCATGGTTTCCGCGCCGACCAGGTGCAGACCTTCTACCCCAGCACCATGGCCACGGCCACGGCCATGTACCACACCGGCATCAACACCCTCAAGGGCGTGCACCGCGACGAGCGGGGCGAAAAGGTGGACGTGGTGCGCGGCGAAAAGCGCCGCCGCCTGCACAAGGCCTTTCTGCGCTACCACGACCCCAAGAACTGGCCACTGCTGCGCGATGCGCTGAAGGCCATGGGCCGCGCCGACCTGATCGGCAACGGCAAGCACCACCTGATTCCGACCTACCAGCCTATGGGCACCGGCGACGGCGGCTGCGGCTCGCGCAAGAAGGACAACTTCCTCACCATTCCCACCATGGTCACGGAAAAGCCCAAGCCGGGGCGCGTGCTGACCCAGCACACCGGGCTGCCGCCGCGTGACACGGGCGCCAAGCGCGCAGGCGGCAAGCCGGCACGCAAACCGCGTTGACCGGGGCGTCGCTGGCGCCTTTACACTGCCTGTTCACAACAGGGAGGTTCGCGTGAAAGTACTCTGGTCTCTTGGCCTGGCATGGCTGCTGTGCGTTGCCGCACCGGTGGGCGCCGCGCAGGACGCGCCGCAATGCCCCCCGGCTGCCCAGCCGTTTACCCCGGAACTGTTCCAGGCCGCAGCGGCGCAGGCTCGCGACCGCGGCCTGCTGTGGCGCGTCACCAAGGGCGGTCATGCCTCCTATCTGTACGGCACGCTGCACGTGGGGCGGGCCGAGTGGATGGCGCCCGGGCCCTCGGTGCAGCGGGCGCTGCAGGAAACCGACACCGTGGCGCTGGAGCTCGACCCGCTGGACGAGACCGTGCAGCGCGAAATGGCCGCCGGCATGGCCCGCGCCAAGGCGCACCCGCTGCCCGCTGCGCTGCAAAGCCGCCTGCTGCGGGCGCTGCAGGCGCAGTGTCTGCCGGCAGACGCCACCAGCCAGGTGGCGCCAGAAATGCTGGTCTACACCCTGTCTACGCTGGTGGGGCGCCCAGATGGGCTGGAGCCCAGCTATGGCTCGGAAATCCTGCTGTCTATCCTGGCGCACGGCAGCGGGCGGCCCGTGGTGTCGCTGGAAACGGTCGCCCTGCAGCTCAAGACCCTGCTGGCGCGCAATGCCGCCGAGGCCGAAACGGTGGTGCGCGAAGGGCTGGACGACCTGGATTCCGACCGCGTGCACACGGTGTTGCTCAAGTCGGCCCAGGTGTGGGAAAACGGGGAGCTGGCGGAACTGGAACGCTACAGCCAGTGGTGCCAGTGCGCCAACACCCCGCTGGACAAGAAGCTGATGCGCCGCCTGCTGGACGACCGCAACCCCGGCTTGGCCCAGCGCATCGACCAGCTGCACGCCCAGGGGCACAAGCTCTTTGTGGCGGTAGGTGCCATGCACATGACCGGCACCATCGGCATTCCCGCCTTGCTGGCGCGGCGGGGCTACCAGGTCGAGCGGGTTTTTTAGGGCAATTCAGGCTTCCAGGCGCCGTAGAACCTGCGTAGACAGCTATTGAATTTATAGCATCCGTGCGCCGGAATCAGGCCAGCGTGTGCAGCGGAATGTCTTTTGCCGCGGCCAGCTGGTCCAGCTGCTTGCGTGTCTGCGTGAGCAGGAACGCGGCAATCGCCTGGTGGGTTTCCGGTGCGAACATGGCCATGATGTGGGAGGCCTTCAGCCCCACCGCCGCGGCCAGCGACGCTGCAAAGTGCGGCTCCAGCGCCGCCACGGCCACACGCCCGTCCTTGCAGGGGTAGACGCGGTAGCCGGCGTGGCCGCCGCCCACGGCCGAGCCGGGTTTGGTCAGACCCCAGCTGCGGGGCAGGGCCAGATACCCGGCCGCATCCGACAGGGCAATGTCAAAGCGTGCCCCCTTGCCCTTTTGCAGCTGGTGCAGGCGGGCCTGGAGCACCGCCTCGGAGGCCATGAGCGAGCCGCCCATGTCCGCGTACAGCGTGGGGGGCAGGTCCAGGCTGCCAATCAAGTCGTTTTCCGCCAGGTAGGTCAGGTCATGGCCAGGTTCCTCCGCCCGCGCGCCCGGCGCGCCCACGATGGCTACCAGCGACAGGTTGGGGTACTGCTTGTGCAGCGTTTTCCATTCCAGACCCAGCTTGCTCAGGGCCGAGGGCCGAAAAGACGTGAGCAGCACGTCGGTCTTGGCCAGCTCGCGGTGCAGGGCCTTCTGGCCTTTTTCGGACTTGAGATCGGCGGTGGCCACGCGCACACCCCGGTGCAGCACGTCGTAGGCTGCGCGGTTGTACAGGCCCATGGGGTCGCCCGAGGTGCCCTTGGGCGCGCTGGGGTGGGCCGGGGGTTCCAGCTTGACGCAGGTGGCGCCCATTTGCGCGCAGCGCATCAACGCCGCCGGGCCGGGCAGGTTCAGCGCCAGACTGAGGACGCGCACGCCCTTGAGGGGACGGACCGGTTTGGGAGCAGCAGCGGGAGTGGATGTCGTGGCCATAAATACGGATGGGTTGGAGGGATGGGGCGTGTGTGGACGATGATAATGGCAGTTTTCGCACCCGCATTTTCCCGTTCCCCAAGGTGGACCATTGAACAACAACCAGCTCGACTTTGCCTTTGTGGCGGAGCTTCCCACGGTATCTGTCCCGCCCAAGAAGCGGGCTCCACGCAAGACCATGCCCGCGGCCACCCCAGCGGCGTCCGCGGCACCGGCGCAGGACGCCGAATCCCTGGCCCGCGTGCTGGAAACCCACCCCGACTACCGCGTGCTGCGCCGCCTGCAATCGCGTCTGCGGTGGCCGCCGGCCGCCGACGGGCAGGACGTGTGCCGCGTGGTGGTGCTCGACACCGAGACCACGGGCCTGGACCAGTCCAAGGAAAAAATCATCGAGCTGGCCCTGTTGCGGGTCGATGTGGACCGGACCACCGGTTTGCCCGTGGGCGAAGTGCAGGTCTACGATGGCCTGGAGGACCCCGGCATGCCCATTCCCAAGGAGATCGAGGGCATCACCGGCATCAGCAACGCCATGGTGAAAGGCCAGCGCCTGGACGAGGCGAGGGTGGCACAGTTGCTGGACGGCGCCGATCTGGTGATTGCACACAATGCCGGGTTTGACCGTCCGTTTGCCGAGGCCCGCCTGTCCCGCTTCCGCGAACTGGCCTGGGCCTGCTCGTTTGCCGACATCGGCTGGAAGGACTACGGGCGCGGCTCGGCCAAGCTGGAAAACCTGGCGCTGGAGATGGGCTGGTTCTACGACGCCCACCGCGCCGAGATGGACTGCCACGCACTGCTGGCGGTACTGGCCGCCCCCTTGCCGGGACAAGCCCATACCGGCTTGGCCCAGCTGGTGGAGCAGGGCCGCAAGCCCAGCTACCGCCTGCAGGCCACCGCAGCCCCGTTTGACGCCAAGGACCTGCTCAAGGCCCGCGGCTACCGCTGGAACGCGGAGCAGAAGGTCTGGCACACCCGGCTGGGTGACGCGGAGGCACTGCAAGCCGAGTGCGACTGGCTTAGGGCCCAGGTGTACCGGCGCGCCGCCACGGTGCAGGTCGAGACGCTGGACGCCACCGTGCGCTACTCCAGCCGCGCCGGCACGGTGGTCCAGCAGCCGTTGTAGGAGCGCAAACCATGTCTGCATCTGCACGGTCGGTGCTGGGCGTCCAGGTCGCCCAGGCCCGCAAGATCACCATCTCCGGGCGCTCCATTCTCTCGGCTATCCACAAGACGGCGGCGCCGGGGCCGGTGGGTGTGGGCGCGCTGGGCCTGCATGGCGACGAGCAGGCCGACCTCTCGGTCCACGGCGGGCTCGACAAGGCGGTGTATGCCTACCCGGTGGAACATTACGATTTCTGGCGCAACGCCCGCCAAGATGCCGGCGTGGCCGGCATCGACCCCCAGCTGCCGCACGGCTCCATGGGCGAGAACCTCACCCTGCAAGGGCTGCTGGAAAGCGAGGTCTGGGTGGGGGACGTGCTGCGCTTTGCCCACTGCGCCCTGCGGGTGACGCAGCCCCGGGAACCCTGCTACAAGTTCAACGCCGCCATGGGCTTCAACATGGCGGTCAAGATGATGGCGCAGAGCGGCTTTTGCGGTTTCTACCTGGCAGTGGACGTGCCCGGTACCGTGGGCGCGGGAGAGCCGTTCGAGTTGCTACCCGGCCCGCGCAGCATGCGCATTTCCGAGCGCATTGCGTCCAAGATGTTCAAACATCTTCGGTAATGTCTTTCCACAGCGGCGGACTGGCCAGCACCATCAGCAGGGCGGCAATGGGGACCGTGGCGTAAAACCCGATGGCCTTGAAGGCGATGGCCCCCACAATGCCGCCGCAGAAGAACAGCGCCAGAATCGTGGCATGGATGGCCAGCCGGTCGCGGTCGGCGCGGACGAAGTGGGTGGCGTTGGCGCTGTGCGAGCGGTTCCAGTAGAACAGCCGCCCGATCTCAATGCCCAGGTCCGTCACGATGCCGGTCATGTGGGTGGTGCGGATCTCGGCCCGGGAGATCTTGGTGACGATGGCGTTCTGCAAGCCCATGATGAAACACAGGATCAGCACCGTGGTGGGAACGAACACGTCAATCCACACATCCAGGTTGGCGCCCAGCAGGCCAAACGCCAGCAGGAACACCGCTTCCCACATCAGCGGCAGCGCGTATTCGCCGTACATTTGCCGCCGGCGTGCCCAGTTGATCATCATGGCCGTGGTGGCGGCCCCCGCCATGAAGGCCATCAGGAACATCAGGCCCGTCAGGGCCAGCGTCAGTTCGCCCAGCACCAGATCGTCCGCCACTTCGGACACGATGCCCGTCATGTGCGAGGTGTAGCGCTTGACGGCCAGGAAGCCTCCGGCGTTGACGGCCCCGGCCACAAAGGCCAGCACAGCGCCCAGTTGGCGGTTGGTACGTTGGGTCCGCACCTTGGAAACCAGTCGGTTGAAGAAATTCATGGGTGGATAGGCAGGGTGTTCGCAGGTATTGACAAGGCAGCTCAGTGGCCGAACGCGTCAGTGGGTCGGGTGCGGTGAAAGGTCAGGGGGACGCCGTCGGCCGCAGCCGCCAGGTCCTTGCGGGCCTGGTTCAGAACCGACGTCTTCATCTTGCCCACCACGTGCATCTCGCAGGGCTTGCAGTCAAAGCGCAGGGTGAGTTTTTCCTTGCCGTTGATGAGTTGCAAGGGCTCGGCCCGGACCTGGCCCTGCACGCCCACCACGCCCTTGGCCTGCTTGGGGCACAGGCTCAGGGAGAAACGCACGCAGTGCTTGGTGATCATCAGACTGACTTCACCGAGCTCCTCGTTGGCTTCGAAAGCGGCGTCGATGACCCGCACGCCGTGGCGAGCGTAGAAGTTGTGGGCGGAGGTGTTGTACACATTGCCCAGGTAGCTCAGCGTGTCTTCCGGGTAGGGAACCGGTGGCTGCACGGGCGTGGCGCGTTCCAGGCGCTGCCAGGCCTGGGCGCGTGAGGCTTCCAGGGCCTCGATCGCCCCGCGGCGCAGGGCATTGAGTACCGACGCGGGCACAAACAGGCCGCTGGCGCCTGTGACATCTGCGTCAAGTGCTTCAAAAATAGTAGCGCCCAGTTTGCCGATCTGGGCGCGGTTGCTGGCGTCGGCGGCGGCAGCGTCCTTGGCGGGTTCGGGAGGCAGATCGGTCTGGGCCTCGCCCACGCAGCCGTCCTCGTCGGTGTAAGACAGGGCCATGCCATCCGATGTGGCGGACAGGGCGGCCCAGACGCCTATGCGCCGGTCGCTGGACTTCTTGTCCAGCACGCGCACCCAGTCCACGTCGCGGTTGCGGTTGACCTCCAGGCCCTTGCGCAGGTCCTTCAGGCCCGCCACGGCGTCCTTGGGGAACACGCGCCAGCGGCCCTTGGCCGCGTTCACCGCCTCGGCCCGGTTGATGGCCATGCCCACCAGTTCCTTCTGCAGGTCGTAGTAGCACAGGCCGTCGCCGTTGTGCAGCGCCATGGCGGTATCGCCGAGTTCCAGCTCGACCCAGTTGGGGCCGACCTGGGTCACGTAGCCAATGGGCTGACCCGGGTTCTTGGGGCTGTCGAAGGCGCCAATGTCCATCTGGCGGCCCTGGACGAAGTAGTCGGTGAACTCGCGGTTGAAGTTCTGGTCGGGGTCGGGCGTGAAGGTGAAAGTGGTGCGCCCGCTGCTGGCACGGGCCAGGGGCGCGTCGGAGCCTTCGCGGGCTTCAATGAGTTCGTCCAGCAGCGTGCGGTAGTGGGCGGTGATGTTCTTCACGTAGCCCATGTCCTTGTAGCGGCCCTCGATCTTGAAGCTGCGCACGCCCGCATCCACCAGCGCAGCCAGGTTGGCGCTCTGGTTGTTGTCCTTCATGGAGAGCACGTGCTTGTCGTGCGCCACGAAACGGCCCTTGGCATCCACCACCTGGTAGGGCAGGCGGCAGGCCTGGCTGCATTCGCCGCGGTTGGCGCTGCGCCCGGTATGGGCGTGGCTGATGTAGCACTGGCCGCTGTAGGCCACGCACAGGGCGCCGTGCACAAAGAATTCCAGGGTGCAACGGGCAGGGTCGGTCGCGGCGCGGATGGCGGCAATCTGCTCCAGTGTCAGTTCGCGCGCCAGCACGATCTGCGACAGGCCCACGTCCTGCAGGAAGCGCGCCTTTTCGGGCGTGCGGATGTCGGTCTGGGTGCTGGCATGCAGCTGGATGGGCGGCAGGTCCAGCTCCAGCAAGCCCATGTCCTGGATGATGAGGGCGTCCACCCCCGCGTCATGCAGCTGCCAGGCCAGCTTGCGGGCCGGCTCCAGTTCCTCGTCACGCAGGATGGTGTTGAGGGTGACGAAGATGCGGCTGTTGAAACGGTGGGCGTGGCGCACCAGGCGCGCAATGTCGGAGACGCTGTTGTCGGCGCTGGAGCGGGCGCCAAAGCCGGGGCCGCCGATGTAGACGGCGTCGGCACCGTGGTTGACGGCTTCGATGCCGATGTCGGCATCACGCGCCGGGGCCAAGAGTTCAAGCTGGTAATCGGGCAGGGACATGCTGCGATTATCCCAGTCCGGCCCGGGTCCAGTCAGGCAACGGGCTTGGCGTTTCCCGAGCGGTCGGTAAAGAGGATGTGAGCCTCGGCGTCGATCGAAAAGACGCCGGCGTCGAATTCCGTGCGCAGGTGGGCCACTTTCTGGCCAAATGCCAGGTCCACGGCCCCCGCCACGCTTACCCCAATCTCCACCTCGGCACCCTGCGTGAGGGCCAGCTGTTTTTCCAGCTCCTCGCGTTCAACCAGGGACTGGGCCCAGGCCTGGACCGCCTGCTGCCAGGCGCCCTTGACCCGCTCCAGCATGCCCTTGGGGTCGCCGGCCGTGCTCAGGTGGTGGACCAGCTTCTTGAGGTTCTCCTCGTTGGTCTTTTCCTTTTCGAGGCGCTCTTCCAGCGCCTTGCGCTGGGTTTCCAGTTCCGGGTTGGTTCCCACCAGCACCCGGGTGACGCCGCCCTGGTTGGAGCCCAGGACGGGCACGCGCAGCAGCATCATGGTCGTGGCGGAACCTCCGGCCAGGCGCCCGCGTTGGGGGGATTTGACGCCAATGATGATCTGGTTGAGGGCCTGCAGATCGCATTGCAGGGCCGCGTCGTCCAGCGCAATCACGGTGCCCGCACGGATGCTGGCGCCCTCGGCAAAGCGCGCGTTCACCGAGCCGGCTGCCCGCACGTCGGCCTGGGCAATGATGCCACCACCGATCTGGATGTTGCCGCCGGCTTCGAGCAGGGCACCGTCCACCGTGCCGCCCACCAGAATGTCGCCGCTGGCGCGGACTTTCATGCCCTGGATCACTTCGCCGTCAATCTGCACAGTGCCTTCGAACTGGATGTTGCCGGTGTTGAGGTTGACTTCCTTGACATGCAAAATGGGCTCGACCATGACGCCGTTGGGAACCAGCACGGGTTGCCCGGACACTTGCGCCTGCAGCAGGTTGGGGTCTTGCAGGGCCACTTGTGCGCCGGACAGCTGGGGTGCAAAGGGCTCGTCCCGCCCGGCATGGGACGGCAGCACGCGGCCCCGCACGGTGTGGCCGTCCACCCCCGCCGTCGGGGGAATGCGGCGCATGAGTTCGGCACCGGCATGTACCACGCAGATGTCGCCACGCTCGCGGTAATCGATGAACCCGTCCGCATCCACCTTGGGGGCGCGGTCTGCGGTCTGCGGAATCAGCGCCTCGAAAATGGTGGGGTTGCCGTTGACGGGCGGCGCACCGTGGGCAACGGGGACATGGCTGGCGTGACCCTGGGCGCAGATCTGGCGCACGGCGGCTTCGTCGATGCCGAACACCACGCCGGCAGCTTCCAGCAGGTGGATCACATCTTCGGCGCAGGCGGTTTTGCCGCCGTGCGCGGGCGTGAGAGTCAACTCGGCGGACATCTCATCGGCCGCAATCCGGACGCCAACGGTGGCGTCCAGCCGGTCTGCCAGGTGGGCGGTAAATGGAGTGGTGTGGGTGTTGCAGTCGCTGGCGGCCGTGGCGATGGCGGCTTCGTGGAGGAGGCATCCGCCAAACCCGTTCTGCTCCAGCAGGGCGTGCAGCAATTCCGAGTCGACCACGGTGCGTCCGGCCGTTGGCTGGCTGTGCAACAGCACTTGGCCGTTCTCTTCGGTCAGGGTGATCCCGGCTACGTCCATGGCGTGTGTGTCCTCGTTCTTCTGGCTATTCCATACGGCCCATAGGGTAATAGTAATCGCATCGCGCAGGGAGAGGCATAAAAAAACGCGGCCAGGGCCGCGTTTTGCATCGGGGACCAGCTGCCCGGAAGGTTTATTCGACCTTGGCCTTGCTGCGCAGGTCTTCCTGGAACTTGACCATGCGCTGTTGCTGCAACTGCTGGGCAATTTGGGGCTTCACTTCCTCGAACTTGGGCAACTGGGCTTCACGCACGTCGTCCAGGCGAATGATGTGGTAACCGAACTGGGTCTTGACCGGTGTTTCGGTGATCTTGCCCTTGGACAGGGCCACCAGCGCGTCGGAGAATTCCTTCACGTAGTTGCTGGGGCTGGCCCAGTCCAGCGCGCCGCCGTTGGCGCCGGAGCCGGGGTCCTTGGAGGATTTCTTGGCAATGGCTTCAAACTTGCCGCCTTTTTTCAGCTGCGCAATGATGGCCTTGGCCTGGTCTTCCGTTTCCACCAGGATGTGGTGGGCGCTGTATTCCTTGCCGCTGTTGGCGGCGACAAACTTGTCGTATTCGGCCTTGACTTCGGCATCGGACACCGGGTTCTTCTTCTGGTAATCCGTGAACAGCTCACGGATCAGGATGGCCTGGCGGGCCAGATCCATCTGGTTCTTGAAGTCTTCCGTGGCGTCCAGTCCGCGGGCCTGGGCTTCCTGCATGAAGATTTCACGGGCAATGACTTCGTCCTTGATCTGTCCCTGCATTTCCGGCGTGACTTGGCGGCCCGAGCGGGCCATTTGTTGTGTCAGCACCTCCACGCGCGACAGCGGCACGGCCTTGCCGTTGACGATGGCGACGTTTTGGGCCCAGGCTGCGGGCGCTGCCGCCGCCAGCAGGGCGGTCAGAGTGAGGGCGGACAGAATTTGCTTCTTCATGCGTTTTCCTTCAGGGATGCGAGATCGTACTAAGCGCTGGTATGGGGGTGTGTTTCTTCGGCTTCAATGGCCAGGGCGTGCAGGCCCTGATCAATGAAATCTTGCAGTGCATCATACACAAGGCGATGGCGTGCAACCCGGTTCTTGCCGGCAAAAAGTTCCGAAGCGATGCGAACCCGGAAATGGGTCCCGAAACCCGTGCCGTTGGCCCCGGCGTGGCCGTTGTGCTGGAAGCTTTCGTCCAGCACCTCCAGCCGGGTGGGTGCCAGGCGCGCGCGCAGGCGCTCTTCGAGCCGGGCGGCGGTGGGTGCGGAAGTGGTCATGGTGTGGGTCCTCTGTCAGAAGAGTCGTTGGCCCGGAGATGGGGCGCGATGTACAGCCCCTGTCCGATGATGAAAACAAGCGGAAAGACGTAGCCCCAGAGTTTGAAGCTCACCCAGGCTTCGGTGCTGTAGTAAACCACCACGTAGGCGTTGCTCAGCGCCATGAAAGCGCAGTACACCACCCAGGCCACGTTGAGCCGGTGCCAGACCGGTTCTGGCAGCGCCAGCTGGCTGCCCAGCAGCAGCTTGAGGAAGTTCTTGTGCATCACCCAGACGGCAACCGCCAGCGCGATGGCCATGGCGGTGTACAGCACGGTGGGCTTCCACTTGATGAAGCGGTCGTCGTGCAGGACCAGCGTCAGGGTTCCAAACAGCAGCACCAGCGCCAGCGTGACCTTGTGCATGGCCTGGAGTTTGCGGTCAATGCCGTAAATCAGCGCCATCTGCAACGTCGTGGCTGCCATCAGCACCGCGGTTCCGACGTAGATGTCGAACAGCTTGTAGGCGCCAAAGAAGAGCAGGAGGGGAAAAAAGTCGATCAGTATCTTCATGCAGGTACGAAGTGTAGCGAGGCCGAGTTCATGCAGTAGCGCAGGCCCGTGGGGGCCGGGCCGTCTTCGAACACATGGCCCAGGTGCGCGCCGCACTGGCTGCACACCGTTTCCACACGCACCATGCCGTGGCTGCGGTCGGTGATTTCCGTAATGGCCCCCGCCTTGGCCTGCGAAAAGCTGGGCCAGCCGCAGCCGGCGTCGAACTTGGTATCGGCGTCGAACAAGGTGTTGCCGCAGCAGATGCAGTGGTAGCTGCCATCCGCCCAAAGGGCCTCGTACTTGCCGGTGAAGGGGCGCTCGGTGGCGGCGTGACGGGTAACCTCGAACGCACGGGGCTCAGCCCCTTTGGCCTGCAGCTCGGCCTGCCACTGGGCTTCGGTTTTCTGGATGGGGTAGGTCATGGTTCAGGGGTCCGGTGAGGGGGTCAGGAACTGCAGCTGATGGCGATGCTGCCGGCCCAGTCGGGTGGGAAGTCGGCATACGCTTCAAACGCAGGGTGTTCATCAAAAGGGCGCTCCAGCACATCCAGCAATTGCGCGACCACGGAAAAATCCTTGGCCCTGGCCGCTTGGATGGCCAACTCGCCCAAATGGTTCCGCAACACGAACTTGGGGTTGCTTTTGAGCATCAAATCGGCAGAAAACCCGCTTGTAGGCTGCGCAATGCGCTCTGAAAACTGTAGCAACCAGCGGTCGATGCCGGCGCTGTCCAGAAACAGGTCGCGAACCGAGGTATCGGCCGGCGAGGGCTGGCGTGCCCAGTGGCTCAGGCGGCGCCAGAAGATGGTGTAGTCCACCCGGTCGGCAGCCATCAGGCGCAGCACTTCGTCCACCAGCGCCTGCAGGCCGTCGGGTACCTGGGCAAAACCCAGCTTGGCCGCCATGCGGGCCGCAAAGGCCTGGGGATACAGGGTCTTGTAGGTCTCCAGGGCGGCGATGGCCTGCTCCTGTTCGCCAATCAGGGGCAGTAGTGCCTGCCCCAGGCAATACAGGTTCCAGTACGCCACGCCGGGCTGCTTGTGAAAGGCATAGCGGCCCTGGTGGTCCGAGTGGTTGCAAATGTGGCCGGGGTCGTAGGCGTCCAGGAACTGGAAGGGGCCGTAGTCGATGGTCAGGCCCAGAATGCTCATGTTGTCGGTGTTCATGACGCCATGGCAGAACCCGATGGCCTGCCACTGTGCCATCAACTGCGCCGTGCGCCCGGTCACGGCCTGCAGCAAGGCGGCATAGGCGTTGCCGCCAAAGCGGTTGTCGGTCCGGCAGGCGGGGTAGAAGCGGTCTACCACGTAGTCGGCCAGCTGGCGCAGTTGCGCGTGCTGGCCGGTATGGCAAAAGTGTTCGAAATGCCCGAACCGGATGAAGCTTGGCGCCATGCGGGCGACGACGGCGGCTGTCTCCGGCTGTTCCCGGTAGACCGGCTGGTCGGAACCCATGATGCACAGGGCCCGTGTGGTGGGCACTTCCAGGGCGTGCATGGCTTCGCTGCACAGGAACTCCCGAATGCTGGAGCGCAGCACGGCGCGGCCGTCGCCCATGCGCGAGAAGGGCGTCAACCCGGAGCCCTTGAGCTGGAGCTCCTGCGCCACACCGGGCTGGCCGGGCTGCGGCGCCAGTTCGCCGAGCAGGATGGCGCGCCCGTCGCCCAGCTGGCCCGCCCACACGCCAAACTGGTGGCCGCTGTAGACGCTGGCCAGCGGCTGTCCCCCCACGGGAAGCTGGTTGCCCGCCAGAATGTCCTGCCAGACGGGGGTTTGCAGGGCGGCGGGCGTCAGGTCAATCAGCCGGGCTGCCGCGGCGCTGTGCCCCACCAGATAGGGCTGGGGCAGGGGCTGCGGCGCCAGGGGGGCGTAGAAATCGGGCCCCAGTTCGGCAAAGCTGTTGCGCCAGTGCCAGCCGGGTTGTGGAAGGTCGTGGCCTGGGGGAGGGGTGTTCATGCCCGTATTGTGTTGGAGGCCGCACAAACCCACCCGGCCCAGGGTCAAAACGCCGGATTCAGGCAGGCGGTGTGAGCAGGAGTCTGGACAGCCCGGTGTCGTCGAGCACCGTGATGCGGCTCATGGACAGGCTGATCAGCCCCTGCTGCTGCAGGGTGTTGAGGGCCCGGTTGGCCGTTTGCCGGGACATGCCGGCGAGGCTGGCGAGTTCGTCCTGCGACAGGTCCAGCTGGCGCGTGCGGCTCCAGAACAGCCGGCTGAGCGACAGGGCAATGCGCTGTTCCGGGCTGCGGGTGCGTCCGGCGTCAATGATGGCCATGGCCTGGCCCAAGCGCTGGTTCAAATGGGCGACGAGAAACTGGTTGAACCCCATGCTGCTGGCGTGCAGGGCATGGAATATGGCGTTGGGCAGGCACAGCAATTCGGTGTCGCGCAGGGCAATGACATCGTAGCGGCGCGGTTCGTCCTTCAGGGTGGAGCCCTCGCCGAACCACTCGCCGGCCGATACGCCCAGATACGTGGCGTTGCGTCCGGTCCCCGAGCGGCGTTCGATGGTGACCAGACCTGAGAGCACCGCGTACCAGCCCAGCACCGGTTCGTTGGCCTGCAGGACCACCTCGCCCTTGCGCGCCTGCACGGTCAACACCTGCTGCTCAATGTCCTGCCGGCGTGGCAGTGGCAACTCTGCAAACCAGGAGTGCACCATGAGAAAGCGGTGGATGGGGTCGGTAGCGTTGGGAAACATGGGCTTTCGGGTTGTCGTCCGGACGACATGGGTTGCACGCGGGAGGTGGCACGGGCAGACTCCCGTGCGTCGCTGGAAGCCCTGCGCACACATTCAATAATAAAGGAGACCGCCATGGGGCAGTATTCACGTTTACTGGGGTGCCTGCTCGCGCTGGCCCTGCATCTGGGCGCATTGCCCGCGCACGCCGCCGAGGCCGGGGTCACCGACAAGGAGATCGTGATCGGTCAGGTGCTGGATTTGTCCGGTCCGCTGGGCGAGCTGGCGCCGGACATCGTCAACGGCGCCACGGTGGCATTTGGCCGCATCAACGAAAAAGGCGGCATCAACGGGCGCAAGATCCGCCTGGTCACCCTGGATGACGGCTACGTGCCGGCCAATACCGTCAAGGCGGTCACCCAGATGATCGAAAAGGAGCAGGTGTTCGCCCTGATGAACATGACCGGCACGTCCAACACGGCGGCCGCATTGCCCCTGCTGGAGAAGGAAAAGCCACCGGTTCCCCTGATCGCCCCCTTCACGGGCGCGGCGCTGGTGCGAACCCCGCCCATCAACCACGTGTTCAATGTGCGCGCCAGCTATGCCGATGAAGCCGAAAAAATCGTGCAGCATCTGGCCACGCTGGGTGTGCAGCGCATCGCGGTGCTGTGGAGCAACAACGGCTTTGGCAAGGATGGGTTGGCCGGCGTGCAGAAGGCCATGGAAAAACGGGGGCTGAAGATCCACTCCAGCGCACCGATTGAGCAGAATGCCTCCGACACCGAGCAGGCCGTTGCCGCGCTGTCGGCGAGCCAGCCGGAAGTGATCATCATGATCACGGCGGGCGCCCCCACGGTGAGCTTCATCAAGAGCTACAGCAAGGTGCGCAAGGGCATGCAGTTCTACACGCTGTCGGTCATGGGCACGCAGGCCACGCTGCGGGCCCTGGGGCCGGCCGGTGTGGGCGTGGTGATCACCTCGGTGGTGCCGTTCCCCTGGGACTTCAGCCACCCGCTGGCCCGCGAATACCGCGCAGCCATGGAGAAGGCCGGCTACAGCAACCTGTCGTTCCTGGGCTTTGAGAGCTACATCAATGCCAAGGTAATTGGCGAAGGCCTGCGGCTCGCCGGCAAAGACCTCAACCGCCCACGCTTCATTTCGGCCCTGGAAAACATGAAGCAACTGAATCTGGGTGGGTTCGAGGTGGGCTTCAGCCGGGACTCGCGCCAGGGCTCCCGGTTCGTGCAGCTCGTCATCGTCAGTCCCGGCGAGAAATTCAACCGGTAGTTTCACGCCTCGCGCGTGTGAACCACTATGATCAAGTATCGAAATACACACCCAAACCTAAAGGAGTACACATGTTAGGGTTGATGCAAAGCCAGCAATTGCTGATTTCCTCGTTGATTGATTTTGCCGAACGGCACCATGGCGAGGGTGAGGTGGTATCCCGCCGCGTCGAGGGCGACATCCACCGCTACACCTACAAGGACGTGGCGCAGCGCGCGCGCAAAGTGGCGAACGCGCTGGACCAGATGAACCTGGCCTTCAGCGACCGCGTGGCCACGCTGGCCTGGAACGGTTACCGCCATCTGGAGCTGTATTTCGGCGTGAGCGGTTCGGGCCGCGTGTTGCACACCCTGAACCCGCGCCTGCACCCCGACCAGATCGTCTGGATTGCCAACCATGCCGAGGACCAGGTGCTGTGCTTCGACATGTCGTTCCTGCCTATCGTGCAGGCCGTGCACAGCCGTTGCACCACCATCAAGCACTTCATTGCCCTGTGCGACGCGGACAAGCTGCCCGCGGACAGCGGCATTCCGGGCTTGCAGAGCTACGAAGCGTGGATTGGCGCGCAAGCTGCCGAGTACACCTGGCCGGTGTTCGACGAAAACTCCGCTTCCAGCATGTGCTACACCAGCGGCACCACCGGCAACCCCAAGGCGGCCCTGTACAGCCACCGCTCCACCATCCTGCACGCGTTCTCCGGAGCCCTGCCAGATGCTTTGAGCATGAGCGCGCGGGACTCCGTGTTGCCCGTGGTTCCCATGTTCCACGTCAATGCCTGGGGCCTGCCGTATTCGGCCGCCATGACCGGTGCCAAGCTGGTGTTTCCGGGGCCGGCGATGGACGGCAAGTCCATCTTCGAACTCATCGAACTGGAGAAGGTCAGCTTCGCCGCCGGTGTCCCCACCGTGTGGCAGATGATGCTGGCACACATGCAGTCCGGCAACCTGCGTTTCTCCACGCTCAAGCGCACCGTCATCGGTGGCTCTGCGTGCCCGCCGGCCATGATCACCGCCTTTAACGACCAGTATGGCGTCGAGGTGCTGCATGCCTGGGGCATGACGGAGATGTCGCCACTGGGAACGGTCTGCACGCTCAAGAACAAGCACCTGACCATGAGCGCCGAGGACAAGATGAAAGTGCGGCTCAAGCAGGGCCGCGGCATTTACGGCGTGGACATGAAGATCGTCGACGACGAAGGGAAAGAGCTGCCCTGGGACGGCAAGGCGTACGGCGACCTGCTGGTCAAGGGCCCGTGGATCATCAGCGAGTACTACAAAGGCGAAGGCGCCTCGCCGCTGGTCGATGGCTGGTTTCCCACAGGCGATGTCGCCACCATCGATCCCGATGGCTACATGCAGATCACCGACCGCAGCAAGGACGTGATCAAGTCCGGCGGCGAATGGATCAGCTCGATTGACGTCGAAAACATTGCCATGGCACACCCGGCCGTGGCCATGGCCGCCTGCATCGGCATGAAGCACCCCAAGTGGGATGAGCGCCCCATTGTTGCCGTCGTCAAGAAGCCCGGCGCCGAGGTTACCCGCGAGGAATTGCTGGCGTTCTACGAAGGCAAGACCGCCAAGTGGCAGATCCCCGACGACGTGATTTTCGTGGACGCAATCCCCCTGGGTGGAACCGGCAAGATGCAGAAAATCAAGCTGCGTGAAATGCTGCGCGACTACAAGTTGCCGACGGCCTGAAGGAGACCGGTTGGGAGTCGCCTTGGTGATAGCGTGTAGGGGAAACCCCATGTGTTGCACTGCACAAATCCCTGTACTCTCAACCTGTCTTTTCTAAGGAGCCACTCGTATGAAATTTGCAATGAAATTTGTCGCCGCTTCGGCTGCGTTGCTGTGTGCTGGTGCTGTGTTTGCCCAAAAAGGCGAAGTTGTCAAAATGGTGCGTATTGACGCCCAGACCGGATTGCTGGGCCCAGTGGGTGTCAACCAGCTGAAGAGCTACCAATTCTTTGCCGACAAATTCAGTGGCGCCGGCAACCCCGCTGGCGTGAAGTTCGAAGTAACAGGCATTGACAACAAGCTCAGCCCCACAGAAAGCCTGAACGCCTTGAAGGCGGCCATTGACCAGGGCGCACGCTACATCCTGCAAGGCAACGGCTCGTCGGTAGCCCTGGCGTTGTCCGATGCGATCACCAAGTACAACGAACGCAACCCTGGCAAAGAGGTGCTGTACCTCAACGACTCGGCGGTGGACCCAGACCTGACCAACAGCAAGTGCAGCTACTGGCATTTCCGCTTTGACGCTGACACTTCCATGAAGATGGAAGCCATGTCCAGTTTCATGGCCGAGCAGAAGGACATCAAGAAGGTCTACATCCTGGGTCAGAACTATTCGCACGGCGTGCAGGTTGCCAAGTTCACCAAGGAAACGCTGGCCCGCAAGCGGCCTGACATCCAGATCGTGGGCGAAGACTTGCACCCGCTCGCCCAGGTGCGCGATTTCGCTCCCTACATCGCCAAGATCAAGGCTTCCGGTGCCGACACCGTCGTGACCGGCAACTGGGGCTCTGACCTGTCCCTGCTGATCAAGGCTGCCAACGAGAACGGCTACAACGGCAGGTTCTTCACCTACTATGCCGGCGTAACCGGTACGCCATCGGCCATTGGAACCAATGGTGCTGGCCGCGTGTACCAGATCGGCTACAGCCACTACAACATGGGTGGCCAGATGGACAAGTGGATGCACGAGTTCAAGACCAAGTACAACGACGACTTCTACACCGGCTCCATCATCCGCATCTACGAAACCTTGGGCGCGGCCATGGCCAAGGCCAAGTCTACGGACCCCGTCAAGGTGGCCGCAGCCCTGGAAGGCATCAAGGTCAAGAGCTTCAACGGCGAAGTGGAAATGCGCAAGGCAGACCACCAGCTGCAGCAGCCCCTGTACATGACGGTGTGGCAGAAGGCCGGTGGCAAGTACCCCTACAGCCCGGAAAACACCGGCATGACCCTGGTGCCGCTGAAGGAGTACCCCAACTACGTTTCCAGCACGCCAACAAGCTGCCAGATGAAACGACCCTCCTGATCCCGGGCGCTTGAGCCAAGAGCCCGAACGGGTGAACCGTCTCGGGCTCTTTTATTTTTAACGAAGAAAAAGGTCAGTTGGCAATGGAGTTTTTCATCATCTCGATGCTCAATGGGCTGAGCTATGGCCTGTTGTTGTTCATGTTGAGCTCGGGTCTCACGCTGATTTTCAGCATGATGGGCGTTCTGAATTTCGCCCATGCTTCCTTCTACATGCTGGGCGCGTATGTGGGCTACAGCGTGTCCCGGCTGGTTGGTTTCTGGCCCGCCCTGGTGCTGGCCCCGCTGGTCGTGGGGGCGCTGGGCGCATTCTTCGAACGCGCGTGCCTGCGCAAGGTGCACAAATACGGGCACGTTGCCGAACTGCTGATTACCTTCGGGCTTTCCTACGTGGTGCTGGAGCTGGTGCAGCTCATCTGGGGCCGCATTGCCATCGAATTCCACCCGCCGGAGTCGCTGCAGGGGCCTGCGTTCACCCTGATCAACCATTCCATCCAGGGGCTCAGCCTGCTGTGGGGAGCGGCACCGGCCGAAATGTGCTCGGCGGCCGACGAGGCGGTGCGCATTGTCTGCTCGCCATTCCCGGCCACCCGCGGCTTCATGATGCTGGTGGCGATCATCATGCTGGTGGCGGTCTGGCTGCTGCTGACCCGCACCCGCATCGGGCTGGTCATCCAGTCGGCGTTGACCCACCCCGATGCAGTCGAATCGCTGGGTCACAACGTGCCGCGCATCTTCATGATGGTGTTTGGTGCCGGCTGCGGCCTGGCTGGTCTGGCCGGCGTGATTGGCGGCAGCACCTTCCTGACCGAACCCGCCATGGCGGCCACCGTCGGGTCCGTCATCTTCGTGGTGGTGGTGGTGGGCGGCATGGGTTCGCTTTCCGGCGCGTTTCTCGCATCGGTGCTGATCGGCGTGATCCAGACTTTTGCCGTGGCGTTCGACTACTCGGTCGCCACACTGGCCCAGCAGTTGGGCCTGCACCTCGGCAATGCCGCACTCAACAACTCCTTTGTCAAACTGACTTTGTCGCAGGTAGCGCCCATCTTGCCCTACCTGTTCCTGGTGCTCATCCTGATCTTCCGGCCCAAAGGGCTGCTCGGAAAGCGGGAGGGCTGAAACATGCAGAACACTTTCCAATACAAACCTCTCAACACCGGACGCTGGATCATCTGGAGCCTTTTTGCGCTGCTGCTGCTGGTGGCACCACTGGTCTTCAACAGCGGCCTGGGCCTGACCGTGCTCTCCCAGATGGGCATCGCCATCATTGCCTGCCTGTCCTACAACATGCTGCTGGGCCAGGGCGGCATGCTGAGTTTCGGGCATGCCGTGTACACCGGCCTGGGGTCTTACCTGGCGATCCATGCGCTCAACAGCATTTCCGATGGCTCGCTGCCCATTCCCGTCTCCACCGTACCGCTCGTGGGGGGGCTTGCCGGCATGGGCTTTGCGATCCTGTTCGGCTATGTGACCACGCGCAAGGCCGGCACGACCTTCGCCATGATCACCTTGGGCATGTCCGAGCTGGTGTTTGCCATGTCATTGATGATTCCCGAGTTTTTTGGCGGGGAGGGTGGTGTTTCCGGCAACCGGGTGACCGGCCAGGCGTTTGCGGGCATTACCTACGGTCCGGCCATCCAGGTGTACTACCTGATCGCGGTCTATACCTTCGTCGCGGTAGTGGCCATGTTCGCCTTCACGGGAACCCCCCTGGGCCGCATGCTCAATGCCGTGCGCGACAACCCGGAGCGGGTGGAGTTCGTGGGCTACAACACCCAGCGCATCCGCTACACCGCGTTCATCATTGCCGGTTTTTTTGCCGGCATCTCGGGCGGACTGGGCGCCTTGAATTTCGAGATCGTGACGGCCGAAGTGGTGGGGGCCGCGCGGTCGGGCGCCTATCTGCTGTTCACCTTCCTGGGCGGTGCAACCTTCTTCTTCGGGCCCATCATCGGCGCGATCCTGATGGTGCTGGCCTTTGTGCTGTTCAGCGAGTTCACCAAGGCCTGGCTGCTGTATCTGGGGCTGATCTTCCTCTTCATGGTGATGTACGCACCCGGTGGTGTGGCCAGCCTGATCATGATGAACCTGCGCGTGGCGTCGTTTGGCAAGCTGCGCACCCTGTGGGTGAGCTACCTGGGGCTGGCGGTGACCGGGCTCGTGGCGCTGACCGGCGCGGCCGCCATGGTGGAAATGACCTACCACCTGCAACTCAATGCCGCCCAGGGTTCCACCCTGACGTTCATGGGCATCCCGCTGGACGCCAATGGGCTGGACAGCTGGTTTGGTGCGGGTTTCGTCCTGCTGACCGGGTTGGGGCTGTTTGAGCTGGTGCGACGCCAGTTCGCACGCGACTGGGGTGCCATCCAGGAATTCATCGAGAAGCAAACCAGTCAGGGAGAGTCCGCATGAGCGCACCGGCAAATTACGCGCTTGAATTGAAAGATCTGCGCAAGAGCTTTGGCAAGACCGAAATCATCCGGGGCGTCAACCTCGCGATCAAACCCGGCGAGCGGGTGGCCGTCATCGGCCCCAACGGCGCCGGCAAGTCGACCCTGTTCAATCTGATCAGCGGCCGGTTTGAGGCCAGCAGCGGCGATGTGCTGCTCAACGGTACCCGGATCAACGGCAAGAAACCGTATGAAATCAACCGTCTGGGCCTGTCCCGCAGCTTCCAGATCACCAACATCTTCCCCAAGCTCAGCGTGTTCGAGAACCTGCGCTGCAGCGTGCTGTGGAGCCTGGGGTACCGCTACACCTTCCTGAAGTTCCTCTCGGGCCTGCACGACGCCAACCAGCGGGCGCAGGAGCTCATGGAGATGATCAAGCTCGACAAGAAGCGCGATGTGCTGGCCATGAACCTGACGTACGCCGAACAGCGTGCGCTGGAAATCGGCATCACCATCGGCGGCGGTGCCGGCGTGATTCTGCTGGACGAACCGACGGCCGGCATGAGCAAGAGCGAGACCTCGCGCTTTATTACCCTCATCAAGGAAGTCACCGAAGGCAAGACCCTGCTCACCGTGGAGCACGACATGGGCGTGGTGTTCGGACTGGCCGACAAGATTGCGGTCGTGGTGTATGGCGAAGTCCTGGCGTTTGACACCCCGGATGCGGTCCGGGCCAACGCGCGGGTGCAGGAGGCCTATCTGGGGTCTTCTGTGGCAGAGCAACAGGCGGGGGGACATTGACCATGCTGCAAGTATCGAATCTGCATGCCTACTACGGCAAAAGCCACGTGCTGCATGGCGTGGACATGCACGTCAAGGGCGGCGAAATCGTCGCTCTGCTGGGCCGCAACGGCTCGGGGCGCTCCACCACGGCCAAGGCCATCATGGGGCTGGTCAACTGCGAGGGCTCCGTGCTGTGGAAGGGCAAGGAAGCGCTGGGCCACAAGACCTACGAAATTGCCCACCTGGGACTGGGCTATGTGCCCGAAAGCCGCGACATCTTCCCCAAGCTCACGGTCTACCAGAACCTGCTGCTCGGCCAGAAACGGGGCAAGAAGAACGCCCGCTGGTCGTTTGACGACATGTACCGCATGTTCCCGCGCCTGAAAGAGCGCGAGCACACCGAAGCCGGCGTGCTGTCGGGCGGCGAGCAGCAGATGCTGACCCTGTGCCGCACGCTCATGGGAGACCCGGACCTGGTCATCATCGACGAGCCCACCGAGGGCCTGGCGCCCAAGATTGTGGAGCTGGTGGCCGAGTACCTGAAAGAGCTGCGCAAGCGGGGCATTTCGGTGCTGTTGATCGAGCAGAAGCTCACCATTGCCATGAACATTTCCGACCGCTGCCTGGTCATGGGCCACGGCAGCATCGTGTTCGAAGGCACGCCCGACGAACTGCGCAACGCCAGCGACATCCGCAAGGAGTGGCTGGAGGTCTGACGGTTTTGTCTCTGCTGTGACAAAGCCCGCTCGGGAATTCACCCAAACCGTTCTACAATCTTAAAAAAGAACGGTCGTTCTATTTTTTTGATTGTTCCCTATCTATTAACGAGGAAAGCAAGCATGACCGCCCAATACCAAGTCCACGGCGACGTCGCCGTAATCACGCTGAACAACCCGCCCGTCAACGGCCTGGGCCACGCCACACGCCAAGGCATTGCCGACGGCATGGCCAAAGCCAATGCGGACGCGGCCGTGAAAGCGATCGTCATCACCGGCGCCGGCAAGGCGTTTTCGGGCGGTGCCGACATCAAGGAATTCGGTTCCCCCAAGGCCATGCAGGAGCCGAACCTCAACAGCGTCATCTCGGTGCTGGAGAACTCGACCAAGCCCGTCATTGCCGCCATCCACACCGTGGTCATGGGCGGTGGCCTGGAACTGGCCCTGGGTTGCCACTACCGCGTTGCCGCCCCCGGCACCAGCGTGGCGCTGCCCGAAGTGAAGCTGGGCCTGCTGCCCGGCGCCGGTGGCACCCAACGCCTGCCCCGCGTGCTGGGCGTGGAACCCGCCCTGAACATGATCGTCAGCGGCGAAGCCATCAAGAGCGAAATGCTGGCCATGCTCCCCGGCCAGAAGCTGTTTGACAAGCTGGCTGCATCCGCCGAATCGCTGGCCGAAGAAGCCCTGGCATTTGCCCGCTCGGTGGCCGCGACCCGTCCCTTGCCGCTGGTGCGCAACCTGCCGTGCAAGCACCCGGAAGGCGACGCCTATTTCGCTTTTGCCCGCAACATGGTCAAGGGCATGTCCAAGAACTTCCCTGCGCCTGCCAAGTGCGTCGACGCCGTGCAAGCTGCCACCAAGGGCAAGTTTGACGCCGGCATGGCCGTCGAGCGCGACATCTTCATCACCCTGATGAACACGGCCGAAAGCCGTTCGCTGCGCCACCTGTTCCTGTCCGAGCGCGCTGCGTCCAAGATTCCCGATGTGCCTTCGGACACCCCCGTGCGCGAGATCAAGTCGATCGCCGTCATCGGCGCCGGCACCATGGGCGGCGGCATTGCCATGAACTTCCTCAACGCCGGCATCCCCGTCAAGATGCTCGAAATGAAGCAGGAAGCGTTGGACCGCGGCGTGGCCACCATCCGCAAAAACTACGAAGCGCAAGTTGCCAAGAAGAAACTCAAGCAGGACAAGTACGAGCAGCGCATGGCCTTGCTGACCACCACGCTGAGCTACGACGACCTGGCCGGCACCGACATGGTGATCGAGGCCGTGTTTGAAGAGATCGGCGTCAAGGAAGCCGTCTTCAAGGAACTCGACCGCGTCATGAAGCCCGGTGCCATCCTGGCCTCCAACACCTCCACGCTGGACGTGAACAAGATTGCCTCCTTCACCAAGCGTCCGCAAGACGTGGTGGGCCTGCACTTCTTCAGCCCGGCCAACGTGATGAAGCTGCTCGAAGTGGTGCGCGGTGCCAAGACCGCCAAGGACGTCATGGCCACCGTCATGGGCGTTGCCAAGAAGATCCGCAAGACGGCCGTGGTATCGGGCGTGTGCGACGGCTTCATCGGCAACCGCATGATCGAACAGTACGGCCGCCAGGGCGGTTTCCTGCTGGACGAAGGCTGCACCCCCGCGCAAGTGGACAAGGCCATCGAGAAGTTCGGTTTTGCCATGGGACCGTTCCGCATGGGCGATCTGGCCGGCAACGACATCGGCTGGGCCATCCGCAAGCGCCGCTACCAGGAAAAGCCCGACATGAAGTACAGCAAGACCGCTGACCTGCTGTGCGAAAAAGGCCGCTTTGGCCAGAAGACGGGCGCCGGCTGGTACGACTATGTGGCGGGCAAACGCGACGCCATCCCCAACGCCGAAGTGGTGAGCATGATCGAAGAGCACCGCAAGGCCCTGGGCATCACGCCGCGCAAGATTTCGGACGAAGAAATCGTCCAGCGCCTGGTGTTCAGCCTGGTGAACGAAGCCGCCCACATCCTGGAAGAAGGCATTGCCAACAAGGCCAGCGACATCGACATCGTCTACATCTTCGGCTACGGCTTCCCCGCACACCGCGGCGGCCCCATGAACTACGCCGACGAAGTGGGCCTGTTCAACGTGGTGCAAGCCATGAACCGTTTTGCGCAAAACCCGCTGGACGATGCCAAGTTCTGGCAACCCGCGCCCCTGTTGGCCAAGTTGGCTGCTGAAGGCAAGACCTTCAACTAAGCGCCCAGCCTCTATATCGAACAAGGAAACAACATGACTTCAGCAGTAATCGTATCGACCGCTCGCACCCCCCTGACCAAGAGCTGGAAGGGCGCCTTCAACATGACACACGGCGCCACGCTGGGTGGCCACGTGGTTGAGCACGCCATCAAACGCGCCGGCATTGACGCCGCCGAAGTGGACGACGTCATCATGGGCTGCGGCACCCCCGAAGGTGCCAGCGGCGCCAACATCGCCCGCCAGGCCGCTCTGCGTGCCGGCTGCCCCATCACCGTGTCGGGCATGACGGTGAACCGCTTCTGCTCGTCCGGCCTGCAGACCATTGCTCTGGCCGCACAGCGCATCATCGCCAACGAAGGCGACATCTACGTGGCCGGCGGCCTGGAAACCATCTCCTGCACCGCGCAGGAAATGAACCAGCACATGCTGGAGGAAACCTGGCTGATGAAGAACAAGCCCGAGGTCTACTGGCCCATGCTGCAAACGGCCGAGCAGGTCGCAAAGCGTTACAACATCAGCCGTGAAGCCATGGACGAGTACGGTGCCGCCAGCCAGCAAAAAGCGGCTGCCGCGCTGGAGAAGGGCCTGTTCAAGGACGAAATCGCCCCCATCACCGTGACCATGGGCGTGGCCGACAAGGTCATGGGCCTGATGACCAAGCAGGTCACCGTCAGCGACGACGAAGGCATCCGTGCCGGCACCACGTATGACGGCATCAAGGGCCTGCGTTCCGCCTTGCCGGGCGGTCTGATGACTGCTGGCAATTCGAGCCAGCTGTCTGACGGCGCCGGTGCCGTGGTCGTCATGCACGAAGACCTGGCCGCCAAGAAGGGCCTGAAGCCCCTGGGCCGCTTCCTGGGCTTTGCCGTGGCCGGTTGCGAACCCGACGAAATGGGCATCGGCCCCGTGTTCGCCATCCCCAAGGTCCTGAAACGCCTGGGCCTGACGATGAACGACATCGACCTGTGGGAGCTGAACGAAGCCTTCGCCGTGCAGGTGCTCTACTGCCGCGACAAGCTGGGCATTCCCGCCGACAAGCTCAACGTGAACGGTGGCGCCATCGCCGTGGGCCACCCCTTCGGCATGAGCGGCCAGCGCCTGACCGGCCACGCCCTCATCGAAGGCAAGCGCCGCGGTGCCAAGCGCGTCTGCGTCACCATGTGCATTGGTGGCGGCATGGGTGCAGCCGGCATTTTCGAAGTGCTGTAACCTTTTCAGCGGGTCAAGCACCCGCTACATGCTATTGATTCAATAGCTGGCCGCGCAGATTCCGAAAGGGCTGCGCGGCTTTTTTGTACCTAAAAGGTAGCCAGCCTTGCCGGTGCTGACGGCCCGCTCAATCCTTGAGGATCACCCCCAGGGCATTCAGCTTCTTTGCATAAGAATCCCGGCGCTTTGCAGCCTTTGCCGCGGTTTCTACGGCCGCCTGAATGGCAATTCAGCGGCTCATAGCGACTGGAGCATCGGTGACGAGGATTCCATATCGGCACGGACCACAATAGAGTCCACTTTAGATGTCGAATATACGACTGCAGGCGCTTCCTACAAAGCCAAACTATCGGTCAGTTTCTTGCGCTTGTGTGGGGGAGTCCATATACGAGAGTTAGCCATCTTTAAGCGAGCAGTTAAAGAATGCATACATAAGCGCCAAGGCGTCCTTGGCATCACATTCCAAAATTGATCTCGGGTGAACTCGTTCCTCTAGAAAGCGGTTACCGAACGAGTGCCTGTGATCTTGGCTCTTTCGGTGGGTAAACGGATTTCGAATCTCGCGCAGGTGATCAGCGCCAGACAAGATCTCGGGCGAAAAAAGACCAGCCTCTTTAGACAAGCGAATTGCATCAACAAACGAAACACCGTACTTGGCGAGACCATACTTGACGAGTTCATCCGTAATGGTGTGCTCGATGAAGGCTACTGAAAGCAATAGCGATGCTAGTGCAATAAACCATGCGATTGAACCAATGAATGCAAGTGCGGATAAAACCTTGATGATCAGCATACGCGGGGTCCTGATGCATAACGTAACGTATATCGCAAACCCTGCGGGTTATTGTGGAGTCTGCGGGATAAACGGAACATAGAAATTGATCCAAAGTGGCGCCACCATTGGCTTTTCGAGTAGGTGACCATAAGTTGATACCGGTATAAAAAACCGACAAAACCGGCAACGACCTGCGTCGAGTCTACGTGCCCAATGAGGCACTGCACATCCCCCAAACGGGGGATTCCAGTCGAATTTGCAGTACGAATGTCCGCTGTGATACCAATGTGTAAATGACAGCGCGTGTGCGTGCCCATGTGCATTGGCGGCGGCATGGGTGCAGTGGGCATTTTCGCAGTGCTGTAACCAAGCGGACAGTTCTCGCTCCCCACAAGGCCGGGACTGCGCAAGAATGTGCAATTCGGCTTTTTTCGATTCCCTGTTTCTGGAAACACCATGAATCTGCGTCCCACCATCGATTTCCTGCTCAACGACTGGCTCAACACCACGGCGCTCACCGCACGCGAACGGTTTGCCGACCACTCGCGCGACACCTTCGACGCCGTGCTCGACACCTGCGAGCGCATTGCCCGCGAGAAGTACGCGCCGTTCAACCGCCTGGCCGATGTGGAAGAGCCGCGCACCGTGACCGAGCCCGACGGCAGTCTGCGGGTGGTGTTGCCGCAGGCCACACATGAAGCGCAGAAGGCCTATGCCGAGTCCGGCATGCTCAGTGCCGCGCAAGACTACGAGATGGGTGGCATGCAGCTGCCCTACAGCGTGGAGGCGGCAGCCAACGCCTTCTTTGCCTGTGCCTCGGTCAGCATCGGAACCGGCATGCTGACGACCGGCAATGCCAACCTGCTGATGACCCACGGCACCGCCCTGCAGAAAGAGGTGTTTGCGAAGAACGAGTTTTCGGGCCGCTGGGCCGGCACCATGTGCCTGTCCGAGCCGCAGGCGGGCTCTTCCCTCAGTGACGTGGCAACCCGTGCGGTGCCCGATGGGGTGGACTTCGAGAAGGACCCCCTGGGCGCGCGTTACCGGCTCAAGGGCAACAAGATGTGGATCTCCAGCGGCGAGCATGAGATCAACGAGAACATCATCCACCTGGTGCTGGCCAAGATTCCCGATGCCGACGGCAAGCTGGTGCCCGGCACGCGCGGCATTTCGCTGTTCATCGTGCCCAAGAAGCTGGTGGATACCCAGGGCGCGCTGACCGGCGTGCGCAACGATGTGGCCCTGGCTGGCCTGAACCACAAGCTGGGCTGGCGCGGCACCACCAACACACTGCTGAACTTTGGTGAAGGCAAGTTCCCGGTGGGGCAGGGCGGCTACGACGGCAAGGGCGCCGGGGCCGTGGGTTACCTGGTGGGCCAGCCCGGCAAAGGCCTGCAGTGCATGTTCCACATGATGAACGAAGCCCGCATTGGCGTGGGCATTGCGGCCACCATGCTGGGCATGGCGGGCTATTACGCCTCGCTGGACTACGCGAAAAACCGCCCGCAGGGCCGCCCCATGGGTGTGGGCGGCAAGGACGCCGCCCAGCCTCAGGTGGCCATCATTGAACACGCCGACGTCAAGCGGATGCTGCTGGCCCAGAAGGCCTATTGCGAAGGCGCCCTGGCGCTGGAGCTGTACTGCGCCCGCCTGGTGGACGAGCACCACACGGCCGGCGGCGCCGTGGCCGATGACGCGCGCCTGCTGCTGGAAGTGCTGACCCCCATCGCCAAGAGCTGGCCCAGCGAGTGGTGCCTGGAGGCCAACTCCCTGGCCATCCAGATCCACGGCGGCTACGGTTACACGCGCGACTTCCCGGTGGAGCAGTACTGGCGCGACAACCGCCTGAACATGATCCACGAAGGCACCCACGGCATCCAGGCCACCGACCTGCTCGGACGCAAGGTGCTGATGGAAGAGGGCCGTGGCCTGAAGCTGCTGGCCGAGCGCATGACCGCGTCCATCAGGCGCGCAGCCGCCGTGCCCGCGCTGGCCGACCATGCCGCCGCGCTGGGCAAGGCCCTGCAGCAGGTTGCCGCAGCCACTCAGAAAGCCTGGGCCACCGGCAACCCAACCGAGGCGCTGGCCAACGCCGTGCCCTACATGCAGGCCTTCGGCCACACCGTGCTGGCCTGGATCTGGCTGGACGTGGCCACCAAGGCCCTGGAACACGACGCGGCTCAGAGCCGCCCCGGCACCCAGGGGCGCCTGGGGGCCACGCACTTCTTCTTCCACTACGAGCTGCCCAAGATCGGGGCCTGGCTGTCGGTGGTGGAGTCGCGCAACACCACCTGCGCCGACCTGCCGCAAGAGGCGTTCTAAACCCCACGCCTTGACCCATATCACGCCGGAGACATGCGCCAGCAGGTTCCCGGCGGCACAATCATCTTTTCCCCTATTTCTGCAGGAGACATTTCCCCATGACCGCACGCACCGTTCAGAAACTGTTTGACCTCACTGGCAAGACCGCCCTGGTAACCGGCGGCTCGCGCGGCCTGGGTCTGCAAATGGCCCACGCCCTGGGTGAAGCCGGCGCCAAGATCATGCTGAGCTCGCGCAAGGCCGAGGACCTGGAGCAGGCCGCCGCCGAACTGCAGGCCGCCGGCATCGACGCCCGCTGGATTGCCGCCGACTGCGCCAAGGACGCCGACATCACCCGCCTGGCCGACGAGACCCTGCAGCGCATGGGCGACGTGGACATTCTGGTCAACAACGCCGGCGCCTCCTGGGGTGCAGCGGCCGAAGACCACCCCGTTGCGGCCTGGGACAAGGTCATGAACCTCAACGTGCGCGGCTACTTCCTGCTGAGCCAGGCCATTGCCAAGAAGAGCATGATTGCGCGCCGTTCGGGCCGCATCATCAACATCGCCTCCATCGCCGGACTGGGCGGCAACCCGGTCGAGATGAAGACCATTGCCTACAACACCTCCAAGGGCGCCGTCATCAACTTCACCCGCGCCCTGGCGGGCGAGTGGGGGCAGTACGGCATCAACGTCAATGCGATCTGCCCCGGATTCTTCAAGACCAAGATGGCCATCGGCCTGATCGAAAGCCTGGGCGAGGACAAGATGGCTGCCCACGCGCCCCTGCGCCGTCTGGGCGATGACGAAGACCTGAAGGGCCTGAGCCTGCTGTTCGCCTCCGATGCCGGCAAGCACATCACTGGCCAGTGGATGGCGGTGGACGGTGGCGTCAGCGCCATCGTGGCGGGCTGACCCGATGTGGGACAAGGCCGTGGGCTTCGGGGTGGAAATCCCGTTTGTGAAGCACCTGGGCTTCGAGCTGACGCAGTTCGAAGGCGGGCACTCAGAGATTCTCTACACCGCCCAGCCGGAGCACCTCAACTCGTTCTCGGTCACCCACGGCGGCGCGATCATGACGCTGATGGACGTGTCCATGGCCACGGCGGCCCGCAGCCAGTGGCCGGAAATGGGCGTGGTCACCATCGAGATGAAGACCAGCTTCATGCAGCCCGCCGTGGGTCCGCTGGTGGCCAAGGGCGAGCTGCTGCACCGCACGGCCACCATGGCCTTCACGCAGGCCACCGTGTTCGACGCCGAGGGGCGCAAATGTGCGCATGCCACCGGCACCTTCAAGTTCGTCAAGCGCCTGCCCACCGGCGCCCGCAGTGTCAACACGCTCAACGTGGCTAACGGCACCATTTCCACCGACTGAGCGCCGCGCCACCATAATTTGTGCGAAATGGGCAGCAGGCCCTTTTGTTTATTGCGTACACAGCTATTGATTTGATAGCGCACACCAGGAGATTTTCCATGCCAACCAACCACCAGATCCACCTCGACAACCGCCCCACGGGCGAAGCCGTTGCCAGCAACTTCAAGATGGTCACCGCAGAAACGCCGGCCCTGCAGGACGGCCAGGTGCTGGTGCGCCACCACTTCCTAAGCCTGGACCCCTACATGCGCGGGCGCATGAACGACGCCAAGAGCTACGCCCAGCCGCAGCCCCTGGGCCAGACCATGGGTGGCGGCACGGTGGGCGAGGTGGTGGAATCGCGCAACCCGCGCTTTGCCGTCGGCGACAAGGTGGTGGGCATGGGCGGCTGGCAGGAATACAGCGTGGTCGACGCCAACCAGCCCGGCGCCCTGCGCAAGGTGGACACCACCCACGTTCCCCTGAGTGCCTACCTGGGCGCCGTGGGCATGCCCGGCGTGACGGCTTGGTATGGCCTGGTCAAGATCTGCGCGCCCAAGGCCGGCGAGACCATGGTGGTCAGCGCGGCCACCGGCGCCGTAGGCAGTGCCTTTGCTGCACTGTCCAAGGCACGCGGCTGCCGCACCGTGGGCATTGCCGGCGGACCGGAAAAATGCCAGTACGCCGTGCAGGAGCTGGGTTTTGACGCCTGCATCGACTACAAGCTGCACAAGGACGCCGCTTCGCTGGGCCGGGCCATCAGGGAAGCGTGCCCCAACGGCATCGACGGGTATTTCGAGAATGTGGGCGGCATGGTGCTGGACGCCGTCCTGCCCAACATGAATGCCTTTGGTCGCATTGCCGTGTGCGGCATGATTGCTGGCTACGACGGCCAGCCCCTGCCCCTGAGCTACCCGGCGCTCATCCTGACCCAGCGCCTCACGGTGCAGGGTTTCATCGTCAGCGAGCACATGGAGGTTTGGCCCGAAGCCCTGAATGAACTGGGCACGCTGGTTGGCACCGGCAAGCTCAAGCCGCGCGAGTCCATTGCGCAGGGCCTGGCTGCGGCGCCCGAGGCCTTCCTGGGTCTGCTCAAGGGCAAGAACTTCGGCAAGCAGCTGGTCAAGCTGATCTGAGCACCGCCATGGCTGACCTCATCCTGCACCATTACCCCACCTCGCCCTTTTCGGAAAAGATCCGGCTGGTGCTGGGGTACAAGAACCTGGCCTGGAAGTCCGTCACTATCCCGGCCATCCTGCCCAAGCCGGATGTGCTGGCCCTGACCGGCGGCTACCGCAAGACTCCGTTCCTGCAGATTGGCGCCGACGTGTACTGCGACAGCGCCCTGATCTGCGACGTGCTGGAGCAGCACCAACCCCTGCCCACGCTGTACCCACCATCCCAGCAGGGCCTGGCACGCGTGCTGGCACAGTGGGCCGACACCACGCTGTTCTGGGCGGCCATGGCCTACAACCTGCAGCCCAAGGGGGCAGCGGCCATGTTCGACGGCGCGCCGGTTGAGGCCGCCAAGGCCTTTGGTGCCGACCGCGCCGCCATGTCCGCGGGCATGACGCGCCTGCGCCCGGCCGACGCCACGGCGGCCTACAAGTCGTACCTGCGCCGCCTGGCCAGCATGCTCGAAGGGCAAGACTTCCTGCTGGGCAGCGCCCCGTGCGTGGCCGACTTTGCCGCCTACCACCCGCTGTGGTTCAGCCGCGTGCGCGTGCCGGTAATGGCCGGCATTCTGGATGCCACGCCCGCGGTCCTGGCCTGGATGGACCGCATGGCGGCGCTGGGCCACGGCCGCATGGAAAAACTATCTGCTACAGAATCCATAGCTGTCTGCGCAGCATCTGCGGCATCTCTGGCCCCGATTGACCCTACATTTCAGGACGAGCACAGCATTCCCCTGGGCAGCCGCGTCACCGTGGCAGCGGAAACCTTTGGCCAGGAGCCCACCGAAGGCGAGCTGCTGGCGGCCACCCGCACCCGCTACACCCTGCGCCGCACCGATGCACGTGCCGGCACCGTGCACGTGCACTTTCCCCGCATCGGCTACGTGCTGCGCAAGGCCGAAGCCTGAGTTGTCTACTTTCAGAAATCTTCACCACCATGATCACTGACTTCAAGAACAAGACTGCCGTATTAACCGGCGCCGGCTCCGGCTTCGGCCTGGAATGCGCCCGCATCGGCGCCCGGCTGGGCATGAACCTGGTGCTGGCCGACGTGCAGCAGGACGCGCTGGACAAGACGGTGGCCGAAATGCAGGCGGCCGGCGCCCCGGTGCTGGCCATGCGCGTGGACGTGTCCAAGGCCGACCAGATGCAGGCGCTGGCCGACGCGGCCTTTGCCCGCTTTGGCGCACCGCATTTCGTGTTCAACAACGCCGGGGTGGGGGCAGGGGGCCTGATCTGGGAAAACAGCCTGCAGGACTGGGAGTGGGTCCTGGGCGTGAACCTGATGGGCGTGGTGCATGGCGTACGCCTGTTCACCCCCATGATGCTGGCGGCGGCCGAGGCCGACCCCGCCTACCGGGGGCACATCGTCAACACGGCCAGCATGGCCGGCCTGCTCAACGCCCCCAACATGGGTGTCTACAACGTCAGCAAGCATGCCGTGGTGAGCCTGACTGAAACGCTGTACCAGGACCTGTCGCTGGTGTCCGACCAGGTCAGCGCCAGCGTGCTGTGCCCGTATTTTGTGGCCACCGGCATCAACGACAGCCAGCGCAACCGCCCGGACGGACTGCAGCCGGACAAACCCACCCGCAGCCAGCTGATCGGTCAGGCCATGATCGGCAAGGCCGTCAGCTCGGGCAAGGTCACCGCCGCCGAGGTGGCGCAGAAGGTGTTTGACGCCGTCGGATCAGGCCAGTTCTACATCTACAGCCACCCCAAGTCCATCGGTTCGGTGCAGACGCGGATGGAAGACGTGCTGCAGGCGCGCAATCCGACCGATCCGTTCGCACAGAAACCCGAGCTGGGTGTGGAACTGAAAAAAGCCCTGCGCGGGGCCTGATCAGGCTCCGGGGGCTGCCACCACCCGGTTGCGGCCCTGCTGCTTGGCCGCGTACAGCGCCTGGTCGGCGTCGTGGTACAGGCTGTCGAAGTCCCGCTTCTGGCTGGCCGTGGTGCCTGTCACTCCGATGCTGACCGTCACCGGAATGCTCAGGCCGTTCCAGCGCGCCGGGTTGGCCTCCATGCGGCGGCGCACCGTTTCGGCCGCCCGGCGGGCACCCTCCAGCGAGGTGGCCGGCAGCAGCACCATGAACTCTTCGCCACCCAGTCGCCCCACCAGGTCGGTGCTGCGCACCGAGCTGCTGGTCACCAGCGCAGCATGCCGGAGCACGGTGTCGCCAGCCGGGTGCCCCCAGGTGTCGTTGATGCGCTTGAAGTAGTCCAGGTCCATCAGCAGGATGGCGGTGGCCGTTCCCTGGCGCTGGGCCCGGTTGAGTTCGTTTTCGGCCAGTTCCACGAAGGTGTTGCGGTTGAACAGCCCGGTGAGACCATCGGAGCGGGTCAGGCGCTCCAGCTCCCGCTGCTTGTCCTGCAACTGCAGGTTGGACGCCTCCAGCTGCATCTGCTGCAGCTTGATGGTGGTGAACTTGCGCCACAGCATCACCGACAGGGCCCAGCCCATGATGCAGGCAGCGACGCCATTGAGGCGGTTGGAGAGCAACAGGGTGGCATTGGCCTGCGTCCAGCCCATGGCCACAAAAAAAGCCGCATACGACGCCAGGTATATATACAGGGCAATCAGGGGCCGTATGTAGATGGCCACGCTGATGACCGTGCAGCCAATGAGAAAGGGCGTGATGTTGGGGGTGACCCACTGGTCAATGACCGCCACCGCAATGGAAAACAGCATGCCCAGGGCCACCACCAGCCGGGGCAGAACGTACCCCCAGCGCGTGCGGCTGGCATGGCGAAAGCGGTGGCTGGCAACGCCACAGGCCACCATGGCCAGGCCCATGCCGGCGTGGGCCAGCAACAGGGCCACCTGCCACCGGTGGGTCTGCGCGTTGGCAGGGGAGACCGACAATTGCGCCGCCATGACCAGCACCACCAGCCCGTTGAGGGCGGCAATGACGGCACTCAGCCAGCGGACCCGCTCCAGGTTGGAGACGGCGGCGGCATCCACGACACGGGCATGTTCGCTTCGCCAAAGGTCCAGCAGGCGACGCAATTGGTGAAATCGGGCAAGCATGGACACAGTGTAACTTTGCACTGTGACAACTCGGCGCCCGCCCCGGGCAAGCCCGAGCGGGCCGAGAGGCTACTCTTCGCCCTCGGTGCACACCACCTGGTTGCGTCCGCCCTGTTTGGCCAGATACATGCGCCGGTCGGCCAGATCCACCAGCATTTTCCAGTTGAAGACCTGGTCGGCCGCACGCTCGGCGATGCCCACGCTGGCCGTCAGCGGCGTGTTGTCCGGGCGCTTGCCAAAACCCACGCTGCGCATGCGCTGCAGTGCCGCCTGGGCCTGCTCCAGGTTGGTGTTGGGCATGATCAGCAGGAATTCCTCGCCGCCCCAGCGCGCCAGCATGTCGCCCTGACGCAGGTTTTCGTGGACGAAGGCTGCCATGTCCACCAGCGCCTTGTCGCCGGCCTCGTGCCCGAACTGGTCGTTGATGCTCTTGAAATGGTCCAGATCGATAAAGGCCAGTGACAGGGCCGAGTCGCTGCGGGTAGCAATGGTGAACTGCAACTCCAGCACCTCCTGCGCGCTGTTGCGCGAAAAGGCCCCGGTGAGCGTGTCGCGGATGGCCTGGCGCACCAGCGCAATCATGAAGGCCAGCTGGCTCATGCCGGCCAGCGTGGCCACTCCAGTGATCAGCACCAGCAGCCAGAACGCACCGGCGAAGGACGGCCAGTCCAGCGTGCTCCAGCGCAGGGACCCGGCCAGGGCCTGGGCAATCAGGATCGGGCTGGCGATGGCCAGGTTTTCCAGCAAGGTCAGCGGGAAGACGGACAGGCCGGCCAGCAGCACGAACGGCAGAAAGGCATAACCGGCGCCGATAGCCGCCGAGATGCCGGACAGCTGGTAGTGGCTGAGCACCGTGAAGGACGCGACGTAGAAGACCGTGGGAATGGCAAACAGCAGCGCCATGGCCCGGTAGGCGTCAAAGAGTTCGCCGCTGGGCCGGTAATTGAGCAGCAGGCTGGCAAAGGTGCCGGCCGCGATCAGCCGCATCAACGCCAGGTTGAACCACAGCGGAAAGGGGAACACCACCAGGTCGACCAGGCTCCACAGCGGCGTCAGGATGGCGAACAGCAGGGCAAACAGACGCACCCGGTTGACGATCATGATGGCGCGCCGGCGCGTCAGCAGCGCCATGTGCCGGTGCGGCGAGGCCAGCCAGACCAATTCGGATTGGTTCAGCTCCCCCGACAGCAGTTTGGCTACTCTCTTCCAGACGTGGTCTGCCAGATGCGTGATATTCATGGGTAGGCTGGACTGGTTACCGGGAGCAACCGGGGGCGCTGCCGGATGGGCAACAGGACCGCCGCGCTTGCAAAAACTGACTTTAGTCAAATTCTGGTTCATTCTATCGTTGGATATAGGCTGCCAAAGACCTGTTTACGGTATGACAGAGGCACGGCTTTGACCTGTGGCAAACTTCCGCCTTCGAATTTCCCACCGGGGTGCTGTTTTGCGGCATCCCTTCCTTTATTTCGTTAGCGGTAGCCCTTTCCCATGCAGAAAATCATCGCGCAAATTGCGCAGGAACTCCGGGTTCGCCCCCAGCAGGTCGAAGCCACCGTGCAACTGCTCGACGGCGGCGCCACGGTTCCCTTCATTGCCCGCTACCGCAAGGAAGTGACCGACGGACTCGATGACATCCAGCTGCGCGAACTGGAAGCCCGTCTGGCCTACCTGCGCGAGCTGCGTGACCGCCGGGACGCCGTGCTCAAGAGCATCGACGAGCAGGGCAAGCTCACGCCGCAGCTGCGCGCGGCCATCGAACTGGCCGCCACCAAGCAGGAACTGGAAGACCTGTACCTGCCCTTCAAGCCCAAGCGGCGCACCAAGGGCATGATTGCCCGCGAGGCTGGCATCGAACCGCTGGCCGACGCGCTGTTTGCCAACCCCGCGCTGGTGCCGGCCGACGAGGCCGCCGCCTATGTCCTGAAAGACAAGACCGAGGCCGGCGACGACTTCACCACCGTGCAGGCCGTGCTCGATGGCGTGCGCGACATCCTCTCCGAGCGCTGGGCCGAGAACCCGGCGCTGGTGCAGGACCTGCGCGAGTGGCTGTGGCAGGAGGGCCTGCTGAAGTCCAAACTGATGGACGGCAAGGACGAGACCAACGCCGACGTGGCCAAGTTCCGCGATTATTTCGATTACGACGAGCCCATTGGCCGCGTGCCCTCGCACCGTGCGCTGGCCGTGTTCCGGGGGCGGGCGCTGGACATCCTGGATGCCAAACTCGTTCTTCCCGAGCCAGATATGCCTGCAGCCCCCGTATCTGCTGCGCAGACAGCTACAAAAACAAGAGCGACGCCGGCGGTGTCACTGGCCGAAGGACGCATTGCCCTGCGCCTGGGCTGGAGCCACCAGGGCCGCCCCGCGGACGACCTGATCCGCAAGTGCGTGGCCTGGACCTGGAAGGTCAAGCTCAGCATGTCCACCGAACGCGACCTGTTCACCCGGCTGCGGGAAGAGGCCGAAAAGGTGGCCATCAAGGTGTTTGCCGACAACCTGCGCGACCTGCTGCTGGCCGCCCCCGCGGGCCCCCGTGTGGTGATGGGCCTGGACCCCGGCATCCGCACCGGTGTGAAGGTGGCCGTGGTGGACGCCACCGGCAAGCTGGTGGAAACCGCCACCGTCTACCCGCACGAGCCGCGCAAGGACTGGGAGGGCTCCCTGCACACCCTGGGCGCCCTGTGCATGCGCCACGGCGTGAACCTGATCGCCATCGGCAACGGCACGGCCAGCCGCGAGACCGACAAGCTGGCGGCCGACCTGATCAAGCTGATGGCCAAGGGCGGCGGCAAGCCCATCGACAAGGTGGTGGTGAGCGAGGCCGGCGCCTCGGTCTATTCGGCCAGCGAATTCGCCAGCCAGGAAATGCCCGACGTGGACGTGAGCCTGCGCGGCGCCGCCAGCATTGCCCGGCGCCTGCAGGACCCGCTGGCTGAGCTGGTCAAGATCGACCCCAAGAGCATTGGCGTAGGCCAGTACCAGCACGACGTCAACCAGAGCGAGCTGGCCAAGACGCTGGACGCCGTGGTGGAAGACTGTGTGAACTCGGTGGGCGTGGACCTGAACACGGCCAGCGTGCCGCTGCTGTCCAAGGTGTCGGGCCTGTCGGGCACCGTGGCCAAGGCCGTGGTGCGCTGGCGCGAGAGCAATGGCGCCTTTGCCAGCCGCCAGGACTTGCTCAAGGTCACCGGGCTGGGCGCCAAGACCTTCGAGCAGGCGGCGGGCTTTCTGCGCATCCGCGGGGGCAGCAACCCGCTGGACATGACCGGCGTGCACCCCGAGACCTACCCGGTGGTCGAAGAAATCATCGCCAAGACCGGCAAGCCGGTGGCCGAGCTCATGGGCCGCGCCGACATGCTCAAGACCCTGAAGCCCGAGCTGTTTGCCAACGCGCAGTTTGGCGTCATCACCGTCAAGGACATCCTGGGCGAGTTGGAAAAGCCGGGCCGTGACCCGCGCCCGGACTTCAAGGTGGCCCGCTTCAACGACGGCGTGGAAGACATCAAGGACCTGAAGGAAGGCATGGTGCTGGAGGGCACCGTGAGCAACGTGGCCCAGTTCGGCGCCTTTGTGGACTTGGGCGTGCACCAGGACGGCCTGGTCCACGTGAGCCAGCTGGCGCACAAGTTCGTCAACGACGCGCGCGAGGTCGTCAAGACCGGCGACATCGTCAAGGTCCAGGTGCAGGAAGTGGACGTGGCGCGCAAGCGCATCAGCCTGACCATGAAGATCGGCGCGGCTCCGGCCGGCAGCCGTGAACGCGGTGCAGGGGACAACCGCTACCAGGGACCAGCCCGCGGCGAGCGCCAGCAGGGCAGTCGCCAGGACAGCGGCTTTGCCGGCAATTCCGCCATGGCCTCCGCCTTTGCCAAGCTCAAGCGCTAGCAAATTGCTAGCACCACGGCCGGGCCGATTCATAATGCAGCCTGCGAGACCGGGTTGCGGCCTGGCGCTCACCCGTTAAGTGGAGGCGGTATTTCATGAAACTCAATGCGCTGCTGGCCCTGCAGTTCAATTTGCCCAGCATCCCCAAAGTGGTGGCCCTGTTGCTCACCGAGTTGGACCGCAAGGAAGTCGATCTGCGCAAGGTCACCCAGCTGATCAGCACCGATCCCGCGCTCACCACCCGGCTGTTGCAGATGGCCAACTCCAGCTTCTTCAAGCTCAGCGGCCAGATCAGCAGCGTCTCGGAAGCCTTGGCGGTGCTGGACCTGACCCACGTGCAGTCCATGGCCCAGGTTGCCGCCAGCGGCGCCTCGCTCAAGGCGGTTCCCGGCATGAACCTGCAGCGCTTCTGGGACTACAGCCTCAACGTGGCCAAGGTCTCGCGCTCGCTGGCCGGCCTGGTGCGGCAAAACCAGCAGGCGGCCTTCACCTGCGGACTGATCCACGCCATTGGCGAGCTGGCCCTGCACCTGGCCATGCCAGAAGAGATGGCGCGGCTGGACGGTGAAATACCGCCGCTGGACCTGCGCCGCGCCCGCTTCGAGCGCCAGGAACTGGGTTATTGCTACGCCAACGTGGGCGCCGGCTACGCCCACATGTGGATGTTCCCGCAGCCCATGGTGGACGCGCTGGAGCACCAGTACGCGCCGTTTGAGAACAATGTGTACGAGCCGCTGGCCGGCGTCATCCACCTGGCCACCTGGCGCGCCCGCGCCAAGGAAGCGGGCCTGGGCGAGCGGGAAATGGCCGTGACGTTCCCGGACGCCGTGGGCATGGCACTGGAGCTCGACATCGACATGGTGCTGCAGCAGGACCCTTTTGACTGGTCGGCGCACCACTGAGTCGCCTTCGACGCCACCCGTTCATGCACGCACTCCACATCCATGCGGGGCCGCTGGCCCGCCAGGCCATTGCCCAGGGCGGGCTGCAGCCGGCCGACATTGGCACCATTCCCGGCGCCGCCGGCGGACCCAAGGGATTGATCCTGGGGCCGCTGGACCGCTTCCTGTTCGGCGACTGGTTGCCGCGTTCCACCCAGCCCGTGGATCTGGTGGGAGCTTCCATTGGCGCATGGCGCATGGCCACTGCCTGCCTGAACCAGCCGGTTGCGGCCTTTGAACGGCTGGAACACGACTACGTGCGCCAGCACTTTGCACTCAAACCCGGCCAGAAGCGCCACAACGCGGCAGACGTCAGCGCCTTGTTCGGCCAGAACCTGCAGGCGTTTTATGGCGGTCGCGTGGCCGAAGTGCTGAGCCACCCGCGCTACCGCCTGCATGTGGTTACCTCGCACGGGCGCCACCTGCTGCAGACCGAACACGGATGGCGCACCCCGCTGGGTTACCTGGGGGCCTTTGTGACCAACGCCGTGCGCCGCAAAGCGCTGGGCGCCTGGCTGGAGCGCGTGGTGTTTTCCGGCCCCGATGCCGCAGCCCCCCACGCCGCCTGCGCCGCCTTGCCCTTTGGCACCGACGACTACCGCACCCGCCAGGTGCCCCTGAGCGCCGCCAACTTCACGCCGGCGCTGCAGGCCAGTTGCTCCATTCCCTTTGTGCTGCAGGCCGTCCACAACATCCCCGGCGCCCCGCGCGGCGCCTACTGGGATGGCGGCATCACCGACTACCACCTGCACCTGAACTACCTGAAGGGTCCCGCCACCGCTACCAAATTCATAGCTGTCGACGCATTGAATACGGAGGCTACAGGCCCAAAACGCCTGGTTTTATACCCCCACTTCCAGAAAGCGGTGGTGCCCGGCTGGCTGGACAAGCACCTCGCCTGGCGCCACGGCGCCACCCGGCACCTGGACACCATGGTGCTGCTGGTGCCCAACCCCGAGTGGGTCAAGACCCTGCCCAACGGCAAGCTGCCCGACCGGACCGACTTCACCCACTACGGCAACGATCTGGCAGGCCGCGTCAAGGCCTGGACAGCGGCCTGCAGCGCCAGCACCCAGCTGGCCGACGAGTTTGCCGCCTGGCTGGAACGCCCGGACATGGGGCGGGTGCAGCCGCTGTGAGGCCAAGGAGGGATGCACGCATGAAACAGCGTCTGCTGCTCGGCTTGCTGGCGGCCAGCCTGTACGCGGGTTTCCTGCCGGCGTGGGCCGGCCCGCTGCGCGAGCGCATCCTGGAACGCCTGCAGGAGCGCCGATTGGAATCCAGCGACGAACAGGCGCTGCTGGAATCCGGTGGCACAGAAAAAGCCCACACGCCCGCTGCGGCACGGGTGCTGCGGGATGTGGCGTACGGCAGCGATCCGCGCCAGCGCATGGACGTGTACCTGCCACCCCAGACCTCCCGTGCGCCGCAGGAGGGCAAAGCGAGCGAACGCGCGCCGGTGGTCTTCATGGTGCACGGCGGCGGCTGGCGCCACGGCGACAAAGGCGCGGGCGCCGTAGTCAACAACAAGGTGGCCCGCTGGGTGGCACAGGGCTTTGTCTTCATCTCCGTCAACAACCGGCTGCTGCCCGACGCCGACCCGCTGGAGCAGGCCCGCGATGTGGCACGGGCGCTGGCCACGGCACAGGGCAGGGCGGCCAGCTGGGGCGCCGATCCCACCCGCTTCATCCTGATGGGCCACTCCGCCGGAGCGCATCTGGTGGCCCTGCTGAATGCCGCGCCCAGCCTGGCAGCTGCGGCAGGCGCCTCGGCGTGGCTGGGCACCGTAGCGCTGGACAGTGCGGCCCTGGACGTGGCGCCCATCATGCAGGCCCGGCACTACCGCCTGTACGACCCGGCGTTCGGCACCGATCCAGCGTACTGGCGCGCCGTCTCGCCGCTGCAGCAGCTGGAAGCCACGGCCCGGTCCGTGCTGCTGGTGTGCTCGTCCCGGCGGGACGATTCCTGTGCGCAGGCCGATGGCTTCGCCGCGCGCGCCGCCACGCTGGGCGTGCACGCCCAGGTGCTGCGTCAGGACCTGTCACACCGCGATATCAACCAGACACTGGGCCAGCCGGGCGCCTACACGCAGGCGGTGGAAGCCTTCATGGCCACGCTGGACCCGGCGGTGGCACGGCGCCTGGCGCCGCGCTAGGCGGGTGCCTTACATCGACTGCACCAGCATGGCGCGGTAATCGTCCGCCGTGGCCAGGCGCGGACCGGTCTTGTGACAATGGTCGGCCAGGGCACCGGTGATGATCTGGTCGAACTGCGACGCCTGCACGCCCATTTCGGCCAGACCGCTGGGCAGGCCCAGGCGGGCGTTCATGGCCTTGATGGCCGGGCCGATATCGTCGGCCGATGCCAAGCCCATGGCGTGGGCCATGCGCTGCAGGCGCTGGTCTTTGACCATGGATTCGGCGCTGGCGTTGAAGGCAATGACCGCAGGCAGAAACATGGCGTTGAGGGTGCCGTGGTGCAGACGCGGGTCCACGCCGCCCAGGCTATGGCTCAGGCTGTGCACGCAGCCCAAGCCCTTCTGGAAGGCCATGGCGCCCTGCATGGAGGCGCTCATCATGTTCAGGCGGGCTTCGCTGTCGAGCCCGTTCTTGGTCGCTTTTTCAATATGGGCCCAGCCGCGCATCAGGCCATCCAGCGCAATGCCGTCGGCCGGGGGGTTGAAGGCCGGCGCCATGAAGGTCTCCATGCAGTGGGCAATGGCGTCCATGCCGGTAGCCGCGGTGAGCCGGGGCGGCAGGCCAAAGGTCAGCTCGGGGTCGCAGATGGCAGTCTTGGGCACCAGGTGCCAGGAGTGGAAACCCAGCTTGCGGTGGTCGTCCACGATGATGATGGCGCCACGCGCCACCTCGCTGCCTGTGCCGCTGGTGGTGGGCACGGCAATGATGGGCGCCACCCGCTCGGTAATGCGGGGCGAGCCGCCCAGAATGGTGGCGTAGTGCGTGAGCGGCCCTTCGTGCGTGGCGCCAATGGCCACGCCCTTGGCGCAATCGATGGCCGAACCACCGCCCACGGCAATCAGCCCGTCGCACTGGTGGGCGGCATACACGGCCACGGCGTCGCGCACGGCGGCTTCCGTGGGGTTGGAGGGTGTCTGGTCAAACACGGCCACGGGCAGGCCGGGCAGGGCATCCAGCGCTTTTTGCAGCACACCCGCGGCCTTGACGCCGGCATCGGTCACGATCAGGGGCCGGCGGATGCCCACCCGTTCACACTCCTGCTGGAGCAGTTTGACGGCACCCAACTCGAACTGAACCTGTGTCACGTAGTAGATTAAAGCCATGGCGTTCTGCGGTGTAGGATGAAAAAAATGCACTCTAACAAGAAAACCCCGTTCCATGAGTCACCACCGTAACCCCAAAGCCCTGCTGACCCCGGTCATGCACGGCGTGCTGGAGCGCATGGCCCGTGCCGGCCACATGCCGCTGCACGCGCTGACGCCCCAGCAGGCCCGTGCCGCGTACGCCGCGGGCGCCGACGTACTGGAACTGCCGACGCCCCCGCTGGCGCGGGTGGAGGACTTCACCATCACCGCCCGTGACGGTTTTGCCGTGCCGGTGCGGCTGTATGCACCGTCGCACGCGGTATTGCCGGTGCTGGTGTACTTCCACGGCGGCGGCTTCACCATCGGCAGCGTTGCCACGCACGACGGCCTGTGTCGCCGGCTCAGCCACCACGCGGGGTGCGCCGTGCTGTCTGTGGACTACCGGCTGGCGCCCGAACACAAATTTCCCACCGCCGCCCACGATGCCTGGGACGTGGTGCAGTGGGTGGCCCAGCAGGGTGCCACGCGGGCGCTGGATGGCACGCGGGTAGCCGTGGGTGGCGACAGCGCCGGCGGTACGCTGTCAGCGGTGTGCGCCATCTGGGCCCGCGATGCGGGCTTGCCCCTGGCCCTGCAGCTGCTGTTCTACCCGGGTACGGCCGCACACCAGGACACCGAATCGCACCGCACGTTCGCCCATGGCTTCGTGCTGGAAGAGCCCCACATCACTTATTTCTTCAACCACTACATCCGCACGCCCGCCGACCGCGACGACTGGCGTTTTGCGCCGCTGGACGGGCGCACCGACTCCGGGCAACTGGCCGAGCTGGAAGGGGTGGCCCCCGCTTGGCTGGGCCTGGCCGAATGCGACCCACTGGTGGACGAGGGCGTGCAGTACGCCGACCGCCTGCGCATGGCCGGCGTGCCAGTAGACCTGGAAATCTACCGCGGCGTGGTGCACGAATTCATCAAGATGGGGCGCGCCCTACCCCAGGCCACACAGGCCCATACCGACGCAGCGCGGGCGCTGCAGAAAGCCTTTGCACCATGAGTCTGCCCCGTTCGAACTTCCGTTTTTCCCATCGCCTGCGGGTGCGCTGGGTCGAGGTGGACATGCAGAAAATCGTGTTCAACGCCCATTACCTGATGTATTTCGACACCGCCATGGGCGACTACTGGCGGGCGCTGGCCCTGCCGTACGAGGCCGCCATGGAGCAGCTCGGCGGCGACATGTACGTGAAGAAGGCGAGCGTGGAATACCACGCATCGGCCCGCTACGACGACCAGCTGGAGGTGTGCCTGCGCTGCGCGCGGATCGGCACCTCGTCGCTGGTATTTGAAGGCGCCATCTTCTGCGCCGATGCGCTGCTGGTGACTTGCGAGCTGATCTACGTGTTTGCCAACCCCGCCACCCAGGTGTCCCAGCCGGTGCCGGACATCCTGCGCGGCATCCTGGAAGGCTATGAAGCGGGTGCGCCCCTGATCGATCTCCAGGTGGGCGACTGGCAGGCGCTGGACACAGCCAGCTCAGCGCTGCGCACCGCGGTCTTTGTGCAGGAGCAGGGCATTGACCCGCAGCTGGTGTGGGATGCCGCCGACGCTGGGGCCGTCCATGTCCTGGCCTGCAACCTGCTGGGGCAGCCCATTGCAGGCGGACGCCTGCTGCAGCATGCTCCGGGGGTTGGCCGCATCGGCCGCATGGCCGTCAACCGCGTATTGCGCGGTGGCCGGCTGGGGGCTACGGTATTGCAGGCGTTGGTGGAAGCGGCGCGGGAGCAGGGCGACCAGCTGGTGGTGTTGCACGCCCAGCACAGCGCCGTGGGCTTCTACAGCCGCCACGGTTTTGTGCCGCGCGGCGAGGTTTTCATGGAAGCCGGCATTGCCCACCAGGAAATGGTGCTGGCCCTGTAGCGCCGGGAAGACCCGGCGGCCCGCCGCGCCCTACACGTCGGCGAGCAGGGCGTAGGGCAGGGGCAAAACCTGCAGGGTCGGGCCACCGACCGCGCCCAGGTGCAAGGTTCCGGCCTCGACAGCCGAGAGCTGCGCGGAGATGATGGCATCAAACCCGCCCTGCGGCGCGGGCGCCGCCTGCACCACCGTGGCCACCGGCTGGCTGTCGTCATCGGCAGCAAACACTTCGTCGCCCGCGGCCAGGGCCGCATCGGCGTGCACCACAAATGCCCGGCGCTTGAGCGTTCCGCGGTACTGGCTGCGCGCCACCACCTCTTGCCCGGGGTAGCAGCCCTTCTTGAAATTGACGCCACCGACGGACTCGTAGTTGAGCATCTGGGGCACAAAGGCCTCCACTACGGGGGCGGTCACGGTGGCCACGCCGCTGCGCACCTCGCCCCAGGCCCAGGCGTCTGTGCTCAGCGGGGCGCCGGCGGGTGCCGGCGAACCTTCGGGGGCGACATACAGCTGGCGCGGGGTGGCGTCCGCCGGGTAGAGGTTGATCACGGTTGCGGCATCAAAATCGGCTCTGGACCAGGCAGAATGCGCGTCACCAGCTATGGTTTTGGTAGCATCTCCGGCCAGGCCGTACAGGGCGAAGGCATCGGTGGCATCGCTCAGGCGGGCCTTGGCGCGCATCACGAACATGGACAGCCGCTTGAGCGTGGGCGCCAGGATGTCGCGGCTGCATACCAGCAGGATTTCGTCCGTCCCGCGCTTGAAACCAATGAAGCTGGCCTGCATACGGCCCTTGGCGGAGCAAAAGGCCGCCAGGCGTGCCGTGTCCTGACCCAGCAGCGAAAAATCCTGGGTCAGCTGCCCGTGGATGAACTTGGCGGCGTCTTCGCCCACCACCTGGATGACGCCCAGATGCGTCAGGGGGGTGACTCCGTTCAGGGAGGAAACAGGGGCGTGCGCGGTTGCAGAAGAGGTCGTTGCGGTAGTCATGCGCTGAATTATCATTCCTCTCTTGTATTCACAAGGGTAGTAGGGCTGTGCGCTTATTCATTTTTGTCATGGTGGCCGTCGTTCTGGGGACGGCCGGCGCCGGCTACCGCTGGTTGAACCAGCCGTTTGACCTACCCACGCCCACCGTGGATCTGTCCATCGAACCCGGCACCAGCGCGCGCGACGTTGCCATGGCCGTCGCCGATGCCGGCGTGCCCGTGCGCCCGGCGCTGCTGTACTGGTGGTTCCGGCTGTCGGGGCAGTCGCGCCAGATCAAGGCCGGCAGCTACGAGCTCGACGGCGCCACCACGCCGCGCAGCCTGTTGCGCAAACTGGTGCGGGGGGAGGAGTCCCTGCGCAGCATCACGCTGGTGGAGGGGTGGACCTTCAGGCAGGTACGCGAAGCCTTGCGCAAGGCCGAGCAGCTCAAGCCCGTTTCGCAGGGCCTCAGCGCCGAGGACCTGATGGCGCAACTGGGCAGGCCCGGCGTGGCCCCGGAAGGGCGGTTTTTCCCGGACACCTACACCTACAGCAAGGGCTCCAGCGATCTGGCGGTATTGCAGCGCGCCCTACGGGCCATGGACCACAAGCTGGAGTCGGCCTGGGCGCAGCGTGACCCGGGCTCGCCTCTGGAAACACCGGAGCAGGCCCTGATATTGGCCAGCATTGTGGAAAAGGAAACCGGCGCCGCCGGCGACCGGGCCCAGATTGCGGCCGTCTTCAGCAACCGGCTGCGCATCGGCATGCGCCTGCAGACCGACCCCACGGTGATCTACGGCATGGGCGAGGCGTTTGACGGCAACCTGCGCAAGGCGGATCTGCTGACCGACACCCCGTGGAACACCTACACCCGCACCGGCCTGCCGCCCACGCCCATTGCCATGCCCGGCAAAGCCTCCTTGCTCGCTGCCGTGCAACCGGCCCCTTCCAAAGCCCTGTACTTTGTCGCCAAGGGCGACGGCAGCAGCCACTTCAGCGCCACGCTGGACGAGCACAATAGGGCGGTCAACAAATACCAGCGCGGTCAATAAGACCCACGAAACCCAGCCATGAGCGGACTCTTTATCAGTTTTGAAGGCATAGACGGCGCCGGCAAGTCCACCCACATCGACGCCCTGGCCCAGGCGTTCCAGGCCCAGGGGCGGGCGGTCACGCTCACCCGCGAGCCCGGCGGCACGCCGCTGGCCGAGCGCCTGCGCCAGATGGTCCTGAACGATCCCATGGACGCCATGACCGAGGCCCTGCTGGTGTTTGCTGCCCGGCGCGACCACCTGCAGCACGTCATTGGCCCGGCCCTGGCCCGGGGCGACGTGGTGCTCTGCGACCGCTTCACCGACGCCACCTTTGCCTACCAGGGCGGCGGGCGCGGTTTTGACTGGCAGATCCTGTCGACACTGGAGCAGTGGGTGCAGGGAACGCCGCTGGCGGGGGAAACGGCTGAACCGCTGCGTCTGGTCCAGCCGGACCTGACCATATGGTTCGACCTTGCGCCCACCATCGCCGCCCAGCGACTGGCCGGTGCCCGCGTGCCGGACAAGTTCGAATCCCAGCCACTGGCATTCTTTGAAAAGGTCGCCGACGGCTATGCCCAGCGCCATGCTGCCGACCCGGGGCGTTTTGCCCGTATCGATGCCGACCAGACGCCCGCGGCCGTATGGGCCGATGTAGACCGCGCCGTGCGCACCAGGGGCTTGCTGCCATGCTGAACGCCACTGGCTCCACGAGCCCTTCGCCCTGGATTGCGGAGCAAACCCGCCAACTGTTGGCCCAGCGCGGACATGCCTGGCTGCTGCATGGGCCGTCCGGCCTGGGCCAGTACAGCTTGGCCATGGAACTGGCCCGCGCCTGGCTGTGCGAACAGCCTGGCAGCCAGGGTGCCTGTGGCACCTGCGGCAGCTGCCACGCCATCGACGTACGCACCCACGCCGACCTGTGCGTGCTGATGCCCGAAACCACCATGCTGGAGCTGGGCTGGCCACTGGGTGAAAAGACGCAGGCCGACATTGACGACAAGAAGCGCAAGCCCAGCAAAGAAATCCGGGTGGATGCCATGCGCGATGCCGTGGAGTTTTCCCAGCGCACCAGCGCACGGGGCCGCGGCAAGGTCATCCTGGTCTTTCCCGCTGAGCAGATGAACGCCATCACCGCCAACGCCCTGCTGAAGACGCTGGAGGAGCCGCCCGGGGACGTGAAATTTGTGCTGGCCAGCGAATCGGCCCACCAGCTGCTGCCCACCATCCGCAGCCGCTGCCTGGGGCATACCATGCGCTGGCCCGATGTGCCGTCCAGCCTGGACTGGCTGCAGTCCCAGGGAGTGGACGCCGCGCAGGCGCCTTTGCTGCTGCAGGCCACCGGCGGGCGCCCCGACGATGCCTTGGCCTTTGCCCGTTCTGGCCAGAATCCGGAGAGCTGGGCGGCCCTGCCCAAGGCCATGGCCCGCGGCGACGTGGGGTTTGTCAAGGACTGGACCGCTGCGCAGACGATCGACGCGCTGCAGAAAATCTGCCATGACCTGATGGCGCGCCAGGCGGGCGCCGCGCCGCGGTTTTTTCATGCCAGTGACCTGGGCATGGCGGCATCCGTGGCCGCCCTGAGTGACTGGAGCAAGGCCTTGTCCCGCGCCCGCCAGACCATGGAGCACCCCTTCAACGCCGGGCTCATGCAGGAAGCGCTTGTGGCGCAGGCCCAATCCGCCCTAAACTCCCGACATTGAGTACCCCCGACATGACGACCACTCCGCAGCCCGCATCCACACCACGCCCCAGCGTCATCCAGCTGTCCATCAAGGAGAAGTCGGCGCTGTACGCGGCCTACATTCGGGCGTTCACCGAGGGGGGCGTGTTCATTCCCACCGCACGCGAGTACCAGTTGGGTGACGATGTGTACGTCTTGCTCACGCTGCCCGATGACATTCAACGCTATCCGGTGGCCGGCAAGGTGGCCTGGATCACCCCCGCCCGGGCAGCCGGCGGCCGCACGCAGGGCGTGGGCATCCAGTTCCCCAAGGACGAAAAGTCGCGCGCACTCAAACTCAAGATCGAAGAGATTCTGGGCGCCCACATCGCTTCCGACCGTTCCACGCAAACCATCTGAGCACCGTCCGCCCCGGCGCGGATCCGGTGCGACTGCAGGCGCGAACCATGTTTACCGACTCCCATTGCCATTTGACCTTTCCCGAGCTGGCGGCCTCGCTGCCGAACATTCGCCAGTCCATGGCGCAAGCGCAGGTGACCCGCGCCTTGTGCATCTGCACGACGCTGGAGGAGTTTCCTGGCGTACACCAGCTGGCAACGCAATACGACAATTTCTGGGCCAGTGTGGGCGTGCACCCGGACAACGAAGACGTTGCCGAGCCCACGCTGGACGACCTGCTGCAACGCGGCGCCCTGCCGCGGGTGGTGGCCGTGGGGGAAACCGGGCTGGACTACTACCGCTTGGGCGAGCGCACGCTGGCTGACATGGAATGGCAGCGTGAACGCTTCCGGGTCCACATCCGGGCGGCACGCCAACTGCAAAAACCGCTCGTGATCCATACGCGCAGCGCCTCGGACGACACCTTATCCATTTTGCGGGAGGAGGGCGAAGACGGCTCGCCCGGGTGCGCTGGCGGGGTGTTCCACTGCTTTACCGAAAGCCATGCCGTGGCCCGGCAAGCGCTGGACTTGGGTTTCTACATCTCGTTTTCCGGCATTCTGACGTTCAAGACCGCGCAGGACCTGCGGGATGTTGCGGCATGGGTCCCCCTGGATCGCCTGCTGATCGAAACCGACAGCCCCTACCTGGCCCCGGTTCCGTTTCGCGGCAAGACCAATAATCCGTCGTATGTGCCCTATGTGGCTCAGCAGCTCGCCAACCTGCGCGGCATCAGCGTAGAGGTCGTGGGCGAGGCCACCAGCCAGAATTTCACCCGCCTGTTTTCTGGCATTTCATTGTGAGAAACTACATTAAATATGCAGTTTATCTAGTTGTATTAATTGGATTTTCTGCTGTTCGCGCCGGTTCCTACGACGACTTTTTTGTGGCCATCAAGCGCGACAGCGCCGCCATGGTCAGCGCCTTGCTGGATCGGGGATTTGACCCCAATACCCTGAACCCCGAGGGCGAATACGGTCTGATCCTGGCCTTGCGTGAACGATCGCTCCATGTGGCGGAGGTCCTGATCGCCAATCCGGCCACCCGTGTCGAGGTACGCACCGCCGAAGATGAGAGTCCGTTGATGCTGGCGGCCATACGCGGCTACGCAGCAGTCTGCCAACAGTTGATCGAGCGCGACGCCGATGTCAACAAGCCCGGCTGGACGCCGTTGCATTACGCCGCCACCGGGGGGCACGAAGACATCATGCAGCTCCTGCTGGACAACAACGCCTATGTGGACGCCGCATCGCCCAACGGCAGCACGCCCTTGATGATGGCGGCCATGTATGGCACGGCGGCTGCCGTTCGGTTGCTCCTGGAAGCCGGTGCCGATCCATCGCTGAAAAACGACCTCGGGCTGACCGCCATTGATTTTGCCGCCAAGGTCCAGAAGACCGATTCCGTGGCCATCATTGCCGAATTCATTCGGGCCCAGCGCCCCAAGGGGAGCTGGTAATTCAGGGATCCGGGAGTGAAGAAACCCGGTGTTTCTTGCATTATTTACTTTATACGATGTATATTATGTTAAGTAAATAAGGCGCATCAGACCATCTGCGTAATAAGCAGCCTTAGGAAACCTCTTGACGTTTGTGTAACGAAGTCTGGTACGGTCTCTGGCCGACTGCCGAGACTTAGGCGGCCTATCCAAAGTGACAACGTTGGCTCAGGAGTTCACCGATATCAGGGTTCCCGTGCGAGTCCTGCAGATTTTGGCGTTAGCAAAAACAAATCAAAATAATTTCTTTTAAAACAAGCACTTACGCTTATTCTTGGAGGTGAACTTGCTCAGTTGAACTTGCCAAGATATCGAGAAAACACCCAGCCCTGGATTTCTGCCCCACTATCAATGTCGGTCCACACGACGAAAGCAAAGTCTTTCTCTCTCTTCAGCAGCCTCACAGCTTTACCCAAAGTCAGACGCCCGATTTCCGGTGAACGTGCCCTCGGGTTCTGCCGAACAATAAGCAAATCATTGCTTACGTATCTGAACTCGGACAGCAGTTCCGATGCTCCAATTGCGGTACGAACAGTTTCTTCCAAGGTCTTTTTGGCTGCCTGTGGGCTCTTGTCAAGCAAAGTTGGCGCGTAGTACCCCATGACTGCCCCAATCGCACCTGCAATTAGCCAGTCCATCACCTTTCGAAAAATCAGCCACAAAATCAGTTGTACCGTTGGCTCCTTCTGGGCCTGGATTGCACTGATGATTTTGTCGACAGATTCCTGGAGTGAGTCTTGCGGTGTGACTGACTGTGCGATGGCGTCGGACGCATGCATGGTCGTCAGTTCATCGCTTTCGAGCTTGGCAAAGTCACTGAGGTCAATGTTGCGAAGCGCTGGCAACAATCTATCCAGAGACTTCCTTGCTGTTTCCATTGCCTGGAATACTGGGCTAGTCATCGCCATATGGCGTGCAAAGTCGCTAACTGCGGCTCCACCTATCGCTTGGCGTTGAAGATTGGCCAACATCACCTGATGCAAAAAGCTTGGCTTCAGGAGTTGCTCATACTGCTTGTGAAGATTGCCTACGGTGTCTAGACCTAATGACCGGTGCATTGCCCCTAGTCTGGTGGCCATTTCTGCCGCTTGACGTACTGTGTCGTTGTACACGCCGAACCCCGCCAGCGAATTTTTGGGCATGTACTGTTCCATTAATTGCTTTGCATGCCTGAGGTTTGACTGTCCTTCAATGATGTCTCGAACGTAACTGGGCGTCACTGATACGTGTTTGAGCACTTCAAGAGCCTGACGCTGCTGCTCAAACTCTCCCACCAATTCCTTGACCTGATAGCCCGGCCTATAAATCTTTGCCCAGTCCTGCATCTCTTGAGCTTGGCGCAAGATGGGCAACTGCTGCCGCAGCTGTTCTTGAAATCCCTGCACTGTCTCCCTGCTGGGGCTGCTTGAATGGCCTTCAGTGGTTGTCATAAAGCAAATATTGTCTAGGTATTTACCCTAATAAATGGGAGCTACAGCCTTTGAATACCCTTTAAACGTAGTTTAAAGGGTATTCAAAGGTTTTCAAAGAAAAACACTACAGGTAGTGCTTGAAAGTGCAATTTACGCTAGGTATAGTGTTGACACCAGAAAGCAAAAAGCCGAGGTATCCGCCTCGGCCTTTGCATCCCAACCCGTTTTGGCCGGACTGGGAGTCGAATTACAAAGTAATCACATAACCGAGTTATTTTGCCCGATTCGAGTAACGGTGTCCGGTCATTTTTCAATGCTCATTGAGCAGAAAGACCGTCATCATGGCTAAACCAAGCCCCTCTCGTTCCCCGGCCCCCGGTAGTCGCGCTCGCGATGCAGGTACAGGACAGTACGTACCACTGGAACGTGCCCGGACTGCACCTACCAGGACGGTTGTAGAAGCACCGCCCAAGAAAAAATAATCCGTAAGGAGAGCTTCACCATGAAGGCCGAGCGCTAACCACGCCCGGCCTTTTTGCGAATCAATGTCGTGTCGCGGTGAAATCAGTCCGGCTGTTGAACAAACTTCCAGCTCGTTGATTTGGGGTCAATACGCGTTGACCGAGTTCGTTTCCCAGGGGTAAATTCCCTCTTCAATTTTTGGGAGGCCTTATGCAGCAAGTCCACCGGTGGCAATACCAGTACATCGGAACCACCACGCTTCCCAAAACCATCTCGGTCGTAGAGCTATCGGCCTTCTTCACCTACACCGAACAGGAACTCGCGGAGATTGCCAAGAAACGCAAGGACGCGTTGCGAATTGCGGCAGCCGTGCAGTTGGGCTTTCTCAAAATGGCTGGCTGCTCACTGGACGACCTCAACACCATACCGCTGCGCCTTTTGCGGCATGTCGCAACGCAAATCGGGGTACCTGCGGTGGGGATCGCAACTTTGCGGTCAATTTACGACCGCCAAAAGACCCGGTACGACCATCAGTGGTGGGCCATGGAGTTACTGGGATTCCGAAAGGCTGATGAGCAGGATTTGGCCCCTTTGCCCAGTTTTCTGGAAAACGAGGCCCGCCAGACCTCGGACAGGGATTTGCTGTCGCAACGGGCCAAGCTATGGCTGTACCAGCGCAAGTACCTGAGTCTGGGTGAGCGCGATCTCGACTCCATAGTCGCGAAGGTCACCATCACCTCGGAAGATGCTTTTTTAACCTATATCCGCAGTACTGTCCCAGATACCACCATCCAGCAATGGACCAAGGAGGTGTCAAAAATTGAGCCAACCAGCCAGCGTTCTTATCTGGAGTGGCTGCAGCAGCCCGCACGCAAGAATTCCATCAACGCCATCCGGGAGCAGACAGCACGGGTCAGCTACCTCAAGCGCCTCGGGATTGACAAGCTGAATCTGGACTCAGTTCCACTGGAAAAAATTCGATCCTACGCCGAGCAGCTCAAAAATATCCGGCCAGCCCGCTTCAAAGAACTCAAAGATCCGCTTCGAACCATTCGTTTGGTGTGTTTCCTCAAATGGACATTGATGGAAACAACCGATACGGCGATTTTGTTGGGTGGTCGCAGCGTGACCAAGATCATGGCGAAGGCATACCATGATGCGCAGGCATTGGAAGGTAAATCCGCACTTTCGTACCATGACACGGTGCTGGCCCTGGCCGAAAAAGTAAATGAGCCCGAGTTGTCTGATCCAGAGTTCCGGCAGTTTGCACGGGAAGTGATCGCGCAGTATCAACCACCCCAGTTTCCAACCAGGGCATCGGCTGCCCGATGGCTGCTCAGTGAGCCCAACCCACAGATTCGTTCGCTTTTGTCCGAGTTGCGCAAACTGGATCTCCAGGCGGAACCCGGTAACAAAAGCCTGGAGTTGGTGCATTACCTGCAGGGTGTCTATGAGCGTGGCCACAAAGAACTTGCGCAAGCGCATGGGCAAAGTTACCCACGCCCCTGGCGTGACTTGATCGAGGGGGAAGACAGGGAGCGAGCATTGCGCGCGATGGAGGCAATGACCCTGGTAGGCCTGCGCAAGGCTTTACGCAGTGGTGCCGTGTATGTGGACCACAGCGAAAAATTCCGTGGTCGGCATCGCCTGATGATCAATGAAAAGGAATGGGAGCGGGATCGTGTCAACCGGTACGCCCAACTCAATCTGCCCTTGAACCCACACCAGTTCCTGGAAGGTCTTGTGGCCGAGCTCAACGCCAAGCTACTGGAGTTGGAAAAGGCACGAGCACGGGGCGATTTTCAGGTGCTTGAGGGCAAGTTCCGCATCCCCCGGTACAAACCAATTACCGTCGCGCCCGAGGTCGAGCAAAAGAAGAATGCCCTCGTCAACCAGATCGACATAGTCCAATTCCCGGATCTGATTTTGCAGATGGACAGCCAAACGGGCTTCAGCAAAATCATTCTTGGGCGTCCGGCCGCCAACAGCACGGAATTGCTTCAGGTCTACACCGGCATGCTGGCCCATGGTTGCGCCCTCGATGCTTCGGATGTCAGCCACATGGTGCCGCAGCTCACCACCAACCAGGTTCTGGCCGGGATGCGCTACTTCGAGAACAAAGCACAGGTGCGTGCTGCTAACGATGCCGTGGTTGGATTCCAGCGTCGTCTGCCCATTTGTGCAGCCTGGGGTGATGGTTCGCTAGCGTCGTCAGACATGATGAGCATCGATGTCTCCAAGCAGGTATGGCGGGCACGGATGGATTACCGACGAAAGGTCGCATCGGTCGGCACCTACACGGCAGTCTCCGACTTCTGGAGTGTGATCTATGATTTGCCGATTGTTTTGAATGAACGCCAGGCGGGTCCCGCCATCGACTGCGTTTTGAACCAACGGGAGTTTGACGTCGAACGCCTGGCGGTCGATACCCATGGCTATACGGAATTCGCCATGGCCATCGCCAAATTGCTGGGGTTTTCCTTGTGTCCGCGCTTGGCCAAGATTACCGAACGCAAACTGTACGTCCCCAAATCGGTCAAGGTTCCGCAAGGGTTGAATGACATGGTGGTGACCACTGTTTCCCTCAAATCGATCACAGATGAATGGGATAACCTGGTGAGACTGGCGGCCTCCATCGAAACGGGCCACACCTCGGCCACTGTCGCCTTGGCCCGCTATGGGTCAGCGTCATCTGACAGCCCGACCTACCGTGCCGGTGTTCACCTCGGGCGCCTGATTCGCAGCATTTACCTCTGTGACTACATCAGCAGCGAGGAGTTGCGCCGTACCATCCACCGTATCCTGGTCCACGGAGAGTCAGTTCATACCCTGCAGCGAGCCATTTACAGCGGGAGTTTTTCCAAGCCGCGTGGGCAGCATGAAAAGGAGCTTCATGCGGCTTCGGGATCGCTGACCCTGATGACCAACCTGTGCCTGGGATGGACATCCAATCGCATGCAGGACATCCTTTTTGGTGATTCCACTACCCTTTTGCCGACTGAAGGTATGGAGTGGCTGTCGCACGTCAGTCCAGCACACATCTCCAATATCAATTTCCGGGGGATATTCACTTTCTCCGTGGAGAAATACGCAGAGTGGCTTTTCACGTCGAAGGAACAGCCGTTGGCAGCATCGGCCTAAGGTTTTAGTTGCCGACGTTTGGGTGGCCCATGTACCACCGGCTTCGGGTACAGCGTGCGCAGGACTTGCTCGTCAAAAGCCAGTTCGGCTCGGGTCGTCACCAGTCGTTGCTGTTTGGGCCCAGGCTTGAACTCCTCGGGCGTGCGACCCAGCTTTTGCAGGTACGCTGTGCGGGCAATGGCTTGGTTGTTTTCGGGTAGCTTCTCCAGCCAGTCGGAAAACAACTGCCGACCTTTTGCCATATTGCACTTCGCACAGGCGCAAATGGCGTTGCGAAAGGACTCTTCACCTCCGCGCGACAGTGGATTCATGTGATCGATGTGGCGGACAGCGTTTGCAAACACCGGTGAATCAGCCGTCATTTGCAGTACTGTTGAACAGTATGGACATGCCTCGAACTCGGCATAGAGTGTCCATTTCAACTCATGTGGCAAAGCGTAATGGGACCACCAGCGGCCGTAAAGAATTTGGAACTTGCGGATCAGAACCTGCTCCGCACCCAGCCGCACCTGCAGCTCCTGTTGAGAAATTCCGGCAATCACTCGGTCGGGCGCCTGCGCAAGGCCACCACATTCGATGACCGAATCTGAGGCGCGGAGCCCATGCGTCGGTTTCGCGGCTCTAACTGTGCTGAACCTTCCAGTTCACGACGTTGTGTCAGGCTGTTATCCAAGGCAGATGCGAACCGGCTACTCAGGTCCTCATCTGAAATGTCCAGGTAACGCAGAGCCGAGTTGAAGTCCCGCCAGCCGATATAGGTCATGAGCTCTTTGATATCCCATCCATTGAATTTGGCCCAATTGGCAAAACCACGGCGCAGCGAGTGGCTGCTGTAACTGCCTGCATCTGGGACACCTGCATCCTGGAAAAGCTTTTGCAGCCAAGGCACCACGCTGCCACTGGCCAGGCCCTGGCTTGAGACATGGCCCCAACGGTCGATTCGTCGGAAAACTGGTCCGCTGTTGTGCCCAAGTGCCTTTTGCCATTGTTCAAGAGCTGTCACAGGACAAAGTTTGGACAAGGCCGGGCAGAAAAAGCTCAGGCCCGAAGACTCTCGATCCCCTTTTGAATAGGGAAGAAAACACTGCATCCCCACCCCCTCTTGGATGGAGATGTGCTCGAACTGAAGCCGCGTCAGTTCATCGGACCGGAATCCACGCCAGAACCCGATCAGCAGCATGGCCTGGTCACGCATGCATCGCAGGTACTGTGGGTCCGATGGCGCCAAATGGTCTGCCTCGGATTTCAGCCAGTCTGAAACCTGGGCCAGCCGTTCAAAATCGAAAGGACGAGCCCGTTTTTCTGGGACGTTATGGGCGGTGCGGATGCCTTTGAGAACTTGTGAAACTAGCGCTGATTTGGTCGGGTCGATGAATCCATGGTCCCGGTGCCATTTAGACAGTCCCGATAGCCTGGATCGCAAGGTGTTGATCGACAGCAACTCGGCATAGTGGGCCAGATAACCAGCAATAGCCTCGGGCGTCGCCGGAAGAGCCCCTCGACCCTCCACTTCAAAATGCTGCACTGCAGATGCATAGCTGCGTTGGGTGTTGGGGCGATTTGCCAGTTTGACGTAGGTTTCAACGGTGTCCATATATGGATTTTCCAGTATCGATCACCCCTTGCCTAGGCTCAGCCATGAACAAGCGCCAATGAAAGTCCATTCATCGAAGGCAGCGCACAACAACTCCACTGTCCAGATGCAACTGCACAGCCGCTGTCTACTCCACTCTCACACAACTTCTTCCGTTATCTGATGACAGATGGCATGCTTGCTTTCGTGCTCCGAGAAGGCACAAAAGAGCAAAAAAAGAGAGTGGTACTGCCTTCACAGGCATGATCAGGCGATCAATGTGTTTCTGGTGTTTAATTGCGCCGTGCGCACCATCCGTCTGCTTTTATTGATCCTGTTGAGCTTTGCGATCCCCATGATGGGCTATGCTGGCTTGGGTGTGCCAAAGATACCCTGCCCGATGGATGCGGCAACGATGGGAGGGCAATCCATGTCCAGCATGGACCAGGACACAATGCAAGCCGATTGCTGCAATGACATCGAAACCATGGTCAAAACCGGCAAGCCTTGCAAAGTAGGCCAGGAGTGCAAGGTCGGTACGCTGGGTCTTTCAGTTCAGTCACCGAATTTCACGGAAGATTTCCAAAAATCCCCCCGCATTGCCGGGCTCAAAGATCGCGCCATTGCGATGCGATGGGTCAACATCTGGCGTCCGCCAGCCTGATTCCAATTTCTTGAAAACGTGCCTTGCTGCCTTTGGCGCGGCAAGACTGTCTGTGCCATTGCGCACCGCATTTCAGGAGTTGGAACATGTATTGTTCACTTCAGGCTTCCAGGTACACCAACCACTACTGGTTGGCAGCATGGGCCATTTCTCTCGTCGCCGCATTTCCGCAGCAGGCGGAGGCACTTTCTTTCGAACAGGCCTTGCACCTGTCCACCCAGGGGGCGCCGACATTGGCCGCGTCGCAAGCCAAGGTGGACGGGGTACGCACAGCCGCCATCTCCGCCGGAGAACTGCCGGACCCCAAGCTGGCCGTTGGCGTGGAGAACTTCCCTATTGGAGGTCCGGATCGTTACAGCCTGACCAACGATTTCATGACCATGCAGCGTATCGCCTACATGCAGGACGTTCCCAATCGCAGCAAACGGGATGCCCGCATTGCCGTGGCCCTGGCCAAGGTCCAGCAAGCCGAATCCGCCCAAAAAGTCAGCGTACTGTTCGCACGACGCGAAACTGCCCTCGCCTGGATTCGTCGCTACGTACTAGAGCAGCAAATAGCGCTGTTCGACAGTCTGTTCCAGCAAAACAAGCTCTTGGAGTCCGCCGTGCAGGCGCAATTGGCCAGCGGTCGAGGCTCCATCACCGATGCCCTTATCCCCAGGCAGGAAGCAGCGATGCTGGCCGAGCGCCAGGATGAACTGCAGGCACAGCGTACCCAGGCTATCGCTGCACTGCAGCGTTGGGTCGGTGCTGTGGCCACAGAGCCCCTGGAAGGAACACCACCAACCTGGCCTCTCAGCCGGGAGGCGTTGGCCCATGGCATTCAAAACCACCCGGATGTGAGTCTGCTCGATGACAACGGGCGATTACTGGATGCCGAACTGCAAGAAGCCCAGGCGATGAAGAAAACCGACTGGGGTGTGGAACTTGCCTACCAGCGTCGTGGAGAGCAGTTTGGCGACATGGTCTCGGTCAAGTTCACCTTCGACCTGCCCACCTCACCCACAAAGCGCCAAGACCCGCAGATTGCGGCCAAACAACTGGAACGGCTGGAACTGGATGCCGAGCGCGAACTCCTGCGGCGGGAACATTTACAGGAACTCGACACCCAGTGGGCTGAGCTGGAGCGTCTGGATCGCGCACTGGAGCGTAGCCAGACCATTCTGCAACCACTGGTGCAAGACAAAGTCGCTTTGACTTTGGCCGCCTACCAGGCTGGCAAAGGCAGTCTTCTGGAGCACCTGGGCGCACGCCGGGAACTACTGGAAACCCAACTCCGTTTTCTGGCCTTGCAAGGTGAGCGGCAAGCGATCATCGCTCGTTTGCATTGGACCAACGATAAGCCCTTGATGGGAGGTGCCCAATGAACAATTCCTCAGTCCTGAAAATTCGTCTGCTTCAGTGCGCAATGGGCCTGCTGATCCTGGCTGTCGGTGTTGCCAGCGGCGTTTGGTGGGCCCAGCGCAGCCCCACCAGAGAGTCTGCCATCGCACAAACCCCCAAGGCTGAACGCAAAGTTCTGTACTGGTACGACCCCATGAAGCCGGACGCCCAGTTCGACAAACCAGGGCCGTCTCCGTTCATGGACATGCAGCTCGTGCCGCGCTATGCCGACGAAGAAGGTACAGACACTTCCACGCTGGCGATTTCCACACGTGCCAGCCAAAGCCTGGGCATGCGCCTGGCCACCGTTGTGCAACAGACCCTCTCCAGCACGGTCGAGGTCGCCGGTACGCTCCAACTCAGTGAACGCGATGTCAGTATCGTGCAGGCACGTACCAGTGGCTTTGTAGAGCGGGTCTACGCCCGTGCGCCCGGGGATGTCGTCGCGGCAGGCAGCCCCCTGGTCGATGTTCTCGCCCCGGAGTGGATCGGTGCACAGCAGGAGTTTCTGGCCGTCAAGGCCATGGGAGATGTTGGCTTGACCCAGGCCGCACGCCAGAGGCTGGTTTTGCTGGGCATGCCCCCTGCAGTGATCCAGCGCGTGGAGGACAGCAACCGCACCATGGCCGTGACCACCATCACCGCACCGACGTCGGGTGTGCTCTCCGAACTGATGGTGCGCCAGGGCATGAGCCTGATCCCTGGCATGAGTTTGGCACGCATCACCGGCTTGGGAACAGTCTGGCTGGAACTGGCCTTGCCACAGGCCCAGGCCAGCACCTTGGCGATCGGGCAATCGGTGCAGGCGCGCCTCAGCGTTGCGCCGGAGGTGGTATTTCAAGGCAAGGTGAGCTCCATCTTGGCGGAAACCAACCCCGACACCCGGACTTTGCGTGTCCGGGTTGAACTGCCCAATCCGGGCCAAAGGCTGCGTGCGGGCATGCTGGTCGCAGCCACCTTGCACGGTCCCTCGGAATCGGTGCTGCTGGTGCCTTCGGACGCAGTGATTCGCACCGGCAAGCGCGCCTTGGTCTATCTGGCCGAAGAGGGCGGCCGGTTCCAGCCGGTGGAGGTGCAGATCGGTGCCGAGCACGATGGGCAGTTGGTCATACACCAGGGTCTCAGCGCGGGCCAGCAAGTGGTGGCATCCGGCCAATTCCTACTGGATTCCGAAGCCCGCATGCGCGGCCTTGTCTCGCGTTCGGACAAGCCTTCGGCGTCGATGGGTACGCCTGACGCCAATAAACATACCGCCACGTCCTACGCAACACGGGGGGTGATTGAAGCGCTAGATGCTTCCAACATCACGTTGCGGCATGAAGCTGTGCCAGCCCTCCAGTGGCCCGCCATGACCATGGGCTTCCGGCGTGCCAAGAACCTTCAATCCTCCGGCTTCAAAGTTGGCGACACTGTGCAGTTCCAGTTCAGGGCCACGGGTAATGGATACGAGGTGCTAACGCTCCAGGGAGTCAATCCATGATCGCCAGCATCATCCGCTGGTCGGTAACGAACCGCTTTCTGCTGCTGCTCGCCACGGTGTTCCTGGTCGGTGCAGGCTTGTGGGCCGTACGCTCCACGCCCATCGATGCCTTGCCAGACCTCTCCGACGTGCAGGTCATCATCCGCACCAATTTTCCTGGACAGGCCCCGCAGATTGTGGAAAACCAGGTGACCTATCCCTTGGCTACCACCATGCTGTCCGTGCCGGGTGCCAAGACCGTGCGGGGTTTCTCATTCTTTGGGGACTCTTTCGTTTACATCTTGTTTGACGATGCCACCGACCCTTACTGGGCGCGCTCCCGCGTCCTGGAATACCTCAACCAGGTGCAAGGACGCCTGCCTGCGGGCGCCAAATCGGCGTTGGGGCCTGATGCCACCGGTGTAGGCTGGATTTACCAGTACGCCCTGGTGGACCGCACGGGCAGGCACGACCTGTCGCAGTTGCGTGCCTTGCAGGACTGGTTCCTGAAGTTCGAGCTCAAGACCCTGCCCAATGTGGCCGAAGTGGCCAGCGTGGGCGGCATGGTCAAGCAGTACCAGGTCGTACTGGACCCGCTCAAACTCAATGGCTATGGCATCACTTTTGAGCAGGTACGCCAGGCCCTGGTGAATGGCAACCAGGAAACCGGTGGCTCGGTGCTGGAGCTGGCCGAAGCCGAATACATGGTGCGGGTCAATGGCTACCTGCGAACCTTGGAGGATTTCCGGGCCATTGTGCTTTCCAGCCGCGGCGGTATTGCCGTTCGGCTGGGCGATGTCGCTACCGTGCAGATCGGGCCGGAAATGCGCCGTGGCGTGGCCGAACTCGATGGTCAGGGCGAAGTGGCCGGTGGCGTGGTCTTGCTGCGCTCCGGCAAGAATGCCCAGGAAACCATCCGTGCCGTCAAAACCAAGCTGGCCGAACTGCAAAAGAGCCTGCCACCCGGGGTGGAGGTGGTCAGCACCTACGACCGCAGTGCCCTGATCGAGCGGGCCATAGCCAACCTCTCCGCCAAGCTGCTGGAAGAGTTCATCGTGGTGGCAGTGGTGTGCGTGCTGTTTCTGGGCCACCTGCGCTCCGCCCTGGTCGCCATCATTTCTTTGCCCTTGGGCATCCTGGCGGCTTTTGTGGTGATGCGCTACCAAGGCATCAACGCCAACATCATGTCCCTGGGTGGTATTGCCATTGCCATCGGCGCCATGGTGGATGCGGCCGTGGTGATGATCGAGAACGCCCACAAGAAGCTGGAGGCCTGGCAGCATGCCCACCCGGAGCAGACACTGGAAGGTCTGGCGCGGTGGAATGTCATGACAGAGGCCGCCGTCGAGGTCGGCCCAGCGCTGTTTTTCTCCCTGCTGATCATCACCATGTCATTCATCCCGGTGTTCACGCTGGAAGCGCAGGAGGGGCGCCTGTTCGGCCCCTTGGCCTTTACCAAAACCTATGCCATGGCGGCGGCCGCAGGCCTTTCTGTCACCTTGGTTCCCATCCTGATGGGGTACTGGATTCGGGGGCGCATCCCGGATGAGCAGCGCAACCCCATCACATGGGCCTTGATTGCGGTGTACCGTCCCGCGCTGGAATGGGTGCTGCAATGCCCCAAAGCCACAATGGCCTTGGCTGTTCTGGTTTTCATTTCCACCTTGTGGCCCGTGAGCCAACTGGGTGGGGAGTTCCTGCCACCGCTGGACGAAGGGGATTTGCTCTACATGCCCTCGGCCCTGCCGGGGCTGTCGGCACAGAAAGCGTCAGAGTTGCTGCAGATCACCAACCGCATGATCAAGACCGTGCCCGAGGTGGAGCGTGTTTTTGGCAAGGCGGGGCGTGCCGAGACTGCGACCGACCCGGCGCCCATGGAAATGTTCGAGACCACGGTACAACTCAAGCCACGGGAGCAATGGCGTGTCGGCATGACGCCGGAGAAACTGGTCGAGGCGCTGGACCAGGCCGTCAAGGTACCGGGGCTGTCCAATATCTGGATCCCGCCGATTCGCAACCGCATCGACATGCTCGCCACCGGCATCAAAAGCCCCATCGGTATCAAAGTCAACGGAACCGATCTGGCCACCATCGACCGCATTGCCAGCCAGATCGAACAGGTAGCCAAAGGCGTTCCTGGTGTGTCCAGTGCCCTGGCCGAGCGCCTGACCGGGGGCCGCTACGTCGATGTCCAGATCGACCGGGTGGCGGCCGGGCGTTATGGGCTGAACATCAATGACGTGCAGGCCCTGGTGTCGGGCGCCATTGGTGGCGAGAATGTGGCCGAGACCATCGAAGGGCTGGCGCGCTTCCCCATCAATGTGCGTTACCCGAAGGAATGGCGCGATACCCCCGAAAAGTTGATCCAACTCCCCATCCTGACGCCATCGGGGCAGCAGATTACGCTGGGCACGGTCGCCAAAATCCGGATCACCGATGGCCCACCCATGCTCAAGACGGAAAATGCGCGCCCCTCCAATTGGGTTTATGTGGATGTGCGCGGGCGTGACCTGGCCTCCGTCGCCAACGATCTTAGTCAGGCTGTCAGCCAGCAAATCAAGCTGGAGCCGGGAGTCAGCATCACCTACTCGGGCCAGTTCGAATTTCTGGAGCGTGCCAACGCACGGCTCAAGGTCGTGGTGCCTGCCACCTTGCTCATCATTCTGGTGCTGCTGTACCTGACCTTCAACCGGCTCAGTGAGGCCGTATTGATCATGGCCACATTGCCCTTTGCCTTGACGGGCGGGGTATGGTTCTTGTACCTGATGGGCTACCACCTGTCGGTGGCCACCGGCGTGGGATTCATCGCACTGGCCGGTGTGGCGGCCGAGTTCGGGGTGTTGATGCTGTTGTATCTGAAGCAGGCTTTGGCCGATCGGATTCACCGGGGTGAAACGCTCGGAATTGCCGTGGTGCTCGATGCCATTCGCGAAGGTGCCGTGCTGCGGGTGCGACCCAAGGCCATGACGGTGGCGGTGATTCTGGCGGGACTGGTTCCCATCGTCTGGGGCGGTGGAACCGGCTCGGAGGTGATGAGCCGCATTGCAGCCCCGATGCTGGGCGGGATGATTACAGCGCCACTGCTTTCAATGTTCGTGATCCCGGCGGCCTACCTGTTGATGCATTCCTTGCGCACACGTCCAGGAAAGGCACAGTGAGATTCACATCTATCGCGCCCCCTATTTCTTTAACCACGTTGAAACGGAGAATTCCATGAAAAAAATAGCTGCCCCCCTGATCCTTGCCGCCGCGTTGGCGGCTTCTGCAGTATTTGCACAGCAGCAAGTCGATGCCAATAAGGCCCAGAGCAAGGCACAAAAGCCCGCCACCGAACTCCAGATGACCCACAAGGCCGTTGGTGTCGTGCGCAAAATCAATGCCCAGGCGGGAGTAGTCACACTGGAGCATGAAGCCATCAATAGCCTCAATTGGCCACCCATGACCATGGGCTTCCTGGTTCAGGACAAGGCCATGCTGGACAAGCTCGTCGTAGGGCAGAAGGTGAGTTTTGAGTTCATCCAGGGGGCGAAAGGCTATGTCGTGACAGCCATCAAGTAAGCCAACCGTCCTTGGTTCTCCAAGGATAGCGCCGCTGCGCTATTCCAGGGACAGGGGCTCAGATGTGTCAGGGGCATGGGGTAGTTGTATTGTGAAGCAGGTTCTTTCTGCTTGCGATGCGACGGAAACCTGGCCCTGATGTGCCCTTACGATGGCTTGCGTGATGGCAAGGCCAAGTCCAGTGCCTTCGCCAGTTGCCTGCTGGCGCGACGGATCAGCTCGGTAGAAGCGCTCAAACAGGCGCACCAGATGCTGCTCTGGGATGGTGGGACCCGGGTTTTCAACGGTCAGTCGACACTGTCCGTCTGAATCTACCAAGGACACTTTGACAGTCCCATCCACCGGGGTGTACCGTAATGCGTTTGACAGCAGATTGCTGATTGCACGGCGCAACATCAAACGGTCGCCCCAGACGTCGCAGTCGCCGATCAATGCCAAGTGCACGCCTTTTTCCTCGGCCAAGGCTTCGTAAAAATCGAACAACTCGCGTACCTCCTGCTCCAGGTGCACAGTCTCGCCGTGCTGCGCAATCCAGTCCGCCATCTGGCCGTATTCGGCCTTGGCAAGAAGCAACATGTCGGAAATCATGCGCGCCAGCCGTTCGTACTCTTCGGCGTTGGACTCCAGCGTGGCGCGGTAGCTGTCGGCATCGCGCACACGGGATAGCGCCACCTGGGTTTCGGTCATCAAATTGCTGACCGGTGTACGCAATTCGTGGGCAATATCGGAAGAAAAGTCCGACAGGCGTCGAAAGGCATCCTCCAATCGATCCAACATTTCGTTGAGGGATGTTGCCAACTCAGCCAATTCTGGCGGTACCGCATCGACGGGCAGGCGCTGATCCAGCTTGTGCGCTGTGACAGCAGTGGCACGCTCGCGCATGGCGCGAAGGGGGGCCAGACTCCGGCTGGCTGCCAGCCACCCTAAAAACCCGGTTGCCAATGCTGCCAAAGCCACAAACACCCACAGTGCGCGCATCAAACTGCGCATGAACATGTTGTGGTGCTCCATGTCCACGGCCACCGCGACCACCAAGGGCTGCCAATGCGGTATACCGGAGCGGATGGCCTGGGCCACACCTCGGAAACTACGCTCCCCCTGTGTCCATTGAAACAGCTTCCTGGTGTGCCCTGAAGGAGCTGTTGCCAGCCAATTCCGGGGGAAGTCAGCTCCTTCCGACGCCAACAACAACTCGCCAGTAGGGCCCAGTACCTGCACCACCAATTCTTGGTGACCAATCAGTGCATCGTTCAACTGGGATTGCAAGGCATCAAAGTCCTGCGGCGTAGCCATGCGCTCGATGGCGTGCCGAGCCAATTGCATCTTGCCGCTCAGTGCGTCGAGATCCTGTTGCTCAAAATGGCGGTCAATGGCCACGTTGGTCAGCCAGCCCAGCACCAGCAACACGGTGCTGGAACCTATGGCAAAGAGCAGCGTCAGCCGGGCTGTCAGAGATAGTCGTTGAATCATTCGTTTGGCGGAACCTCCAGCACATAGCCCATGCCACGTGCCGTACGGATCAATTTGGGCTCATACGGGTCGTCCACCTTGGCACGCAGGCGCCGGATGGCGACTTCGATGACATTGGTGTCGCTGTCAAAGTTCATGTCCCAGACCTGCGATGCGATCATGGAGCGCGGCAGCACCTCACCCTGGCGGCGCAGCAGAAGTTCCAGCAAGGCAAACTCCTTGGCCGTGAGTTCGATGCGGTCTCCGGCCCGCACCACGCGCCGGCGCAGAAGATCCAGCTCCAAGTTGGCAGCGCGCAAGGTGCTGGGCTCCAGGCCATTCTTGCCCCGGCGCAGCAGTGTGCGTACACGTGCCAGTAGTTCTGAAAACGCAAACGGCTTGACCAGGTAATCGTCAGCCCCCAGTTCCAGCCCTTTGACGCGGTCCTCCACCTGGTCTCTGGCAGTGAGGAACAGGACCGGCAAGTCTTTCTCGCTTTGCCGCAGTCGCTCCATGACTTGCCAGCCGTTCAGCCCTGGCAGCATCACATCCAGCACCAACAAATCGAAATCACCGGTCAAGGCCAGGTGCAGTCCATCAATGCCATTGGCGGCCAACTCGGTCACGAAACCTGCCTCAGTCAGGCCTTGTTTCAGGTAGTCCCCAGTCTTTTGCTCGTCTTCGACGATCAGAATTTTCATGGTCAACCTCCAGTGCAATGGGACATCAGGGCGTGATTGTGCCTACACGGGGTGCTGCCAAACCAACATGACAAAACTGTAATGTCGCCGTCAGTAAATTGACGGGGACGGATTTGCATCATCCCCGGCTTTCGCAACTCCCCGAAAAGGCATTGATGTTCACAAAAATAGCTGCTCCTCTCTTGGGGACCTGCTTACTCATCGGCTTGCCCGTGCAGGCACAGACCGTGGGCCAAGCGCTGGAGCAGGCCTGGAGCCGCCATCCCTTGGCAGCATCCAGCAAGCTCGGCCAGTTAGCCGCCCAGGCCCGCACCGATATTGCCAATGGTCTGACACCCGGACCCGCATCGCTTTCCCTGTCCACGCTGGACGATCAGCTCGGCGCCAAGCGCGGCAAACAGGAATGGGAGCTGGAAGTCGAAACGCCTTTGTGGTTGCCGGGCCAGCGCAACGCGGCCCAGGCCGAAGCCCAGGCAGCGAAAAAGGAGTTTGATGCCCAGCAACTGGCGTTGCGATTGCAGCTTGCCGGTGAAGTGCGCGAGGCTTGGTGGGCTGTTGCCGAGTCCCGGGGCAACTTCGTACTGATAGAGGCACGCAACCAGGCAGCTCAAGCACTATTGCTGGACGTGGAGCGCCGCGTACGTGTGGGTGAGCTTGCACGGGTGGACTTCAATCTGGCTCAGGTAGAGCAGCTTTCAAGCCAGTCCGAACGGGATGAGGCACATTCCACCTTGCAACAGGCAGAACAGAACTTTCTTCTGTTGACTGGAGAAACCCCTCCGCAGGAACTGCCGCCCGAAGTCCTAACCCGTGCCGAATCGACGGCCGATGCACACCCCCAAGTGCAAGCTGCCGCCGCGGGCAAGGATCTTGCCCAAGCCAAATTGGAACTGGCACAAAAAAGCCAGCGCGATGCCCCCACCCTGGCGTTTCGGATGGTGCGGGATCGCGCGGACTTTGCGGACACGTATGCCGACGCCTTTGGGGTCAAGCTCACCATTCCGTTCTCTTTGGGGGCCCGAGTGCGCCAGGATCTGGACAGCAACCGTGCCCAGCTGGTGCAGGCTGAAACCGAGTACGACCAGGCTCTGCGCCGCACCGCGCTGGCCAAGGAAACCGGTCAGCGTCTGCTTCAGACAAGCCAACGCCAACTGGAACTGGCTACCCGTCGCGCTGCCCTGACGCAGGACAACCTCGCCTTGATCGAAAAATCCTTTGCGCTGGGTGAGTCGGATTTGCCCAGCCTGTTGCGGGCGCGTGCCGCCCATTTCGATGCACAGGCCCTGCTGCAACGCCAGCAGATCAACGCCCATGCGGCGGTGTCCCGCATCCACCAATCCCTCGGAGTCCTGCCTTGAATACCGCCATGCTGTTTCCCACCGTGCGAGCGCACAGGTTGATCCCCTCCGCCATCTTGTCCGTGGTGCTCGCCTTCGCCACGGGGGCTGCCGCGGCCCATGGCGGGGAAGACCATGGAACCGATGCCCCGGCAGCACTCAGCAGTCCCATCGCGCCACGGGCGTACGCCCAGACCGAGGATTTTGAGCTGGTGGCACAGCTCCAAGGCTCCAACCTGAACATCACCCTCGATAACTTTGCGACCAATGCCCCGGTGGCCGACGCCCAGATCGAAGTGGAAAGCGGCACGGCGTTCAAAGCGCAGGCGCAGCAGACCGCACCTGGCGTGTACACGGTAAAGGCCGATGCCTTGGCAACGCCAGGCAAATACGCGCTGAGCTTTTCTGTGCAGACCGACGATGCTGCCGACCTGCTGGCGACCACGCTGGACATTAGCGCCCCCCCACAAGCACTGGCCCATGTGCACAGCTGGAGAGAGTGGACGACCTGGGCCTTGTCGGGCGTGGTGCTGGCCGCAGGCCTGGCACTGGTGGTCGTGCGCCGCCGACGCTGGGCACGTAAACACCCGCATTGAATCCGATGGTGAAGCCCCTGACGCCTGGGGCAGTACCAGCACTTCCCTCCTAAAAATTGAATTCACCATGAAGAAAACGACAACATTGGGCATCGTGGCGCTCGCCACCATGGGCTTATGGGGACAGTCCTTTGCCCACGGGGACGAAGACCACAGCAACGACAACAAGAAACCAGGTGCAGCCCAGACCGCCCCGGCCACCGCATCCAATGGAATCGAGGTTGTGGCAGCACAACGCCTGGCCGATGGCAGCTTGTTTGTACCCAAGGCCATCCAACACCAGTTGGGTTTGCGCACTGCCCAGGTGCAAATGCAGGAAACCGCTGCGACCGTGGAATTCAGTGGCAAGGTCGTTGTCGACGCCAATGCCTCCGGGGTCGTACAAGCCAGCCAGGCCGGACGCATTGAACCCGGCCCCAAAGGACTTCCCACCCTGGGCCAAAAAGTGGTCAAGGGTCAACCTTTTGCCTATGTGCGCCCCCAGCTCAGCAGCCTGGAGCGCAGTGCCAATCTGGCCCAACTGGCAGAACTGGATTCGCAGCTGAAGATCTCCGAGCGCAAAGTGCAGCGCTATGAGCAGCTGCAAGGCTCTGTGCCGCAATCCGCCATGGAGTCCGCACGCATCGAATTGGAGTCTTTGAAAAAGCGCCGCCAGGCCGTGGCTGCAGGCCTGCAGGCGTCAGAAGTGCTGCTGGCGCCAGTCACCGGCACGGTCAGTGCCGTGCGGGCCGTGATCGGCCAGGTGGTGGATGCCAAGGACGTGCTCTTTGAAGTCGTGGACACCGGGCGTCTGGGGGTGGAGGCCTTGGCCTACGACGCCCAGGTCCTGAAAGGTTTGGCGGTCGCCAGTGCCGTGATTCCTGGCGGTTCCCTGGAGTTGCAGTATGTCGGCGGTGGTCAGCAATTGCGCGAGCAGGCCATACCGCTGCTGTTCCGGGTCAAGAATGCCAAGGCTCCGGTAGCAGTTGGACAGCCTGTCAAGGTCATTGCACAAACATCTCAAAAGATCCAGGGTGCTCCGGTGGCACTGGCCGCCCTGGTCAAAGGCAGTGCCAACCAGGCATCGGTGTGGGTGCATACCGCGCCCGAGCGCTTCGTATTGCGCAAGGTCAGCTCACAGGCTCTGGATGCGGGTCAGGTGGTTGTGACCTCCGGCCTGGCTTCGGGCGAGCGGGTGGTGGTGGAAGGTGCTGGCTTGCTGGCCCAGGTGAAGTGATGAAGGTGACACAGCATGTTTGACTTCATCATCCACACCAGCCTGCGCCAGCGCTTGATCGTGCTGGGAATTTCCTTGTTGCTGGTGATCTACGGGGTCATGACGGTGCAGAAAATGCCCGTCGATGTGTTCCCCGACCTGAACAAGCCCACCGTCACCCTTATGACCGAAGCCGGGGGCATGGCCCCGGAAGAAGTCGAGCAGTTGGTCACCTTTCCGGTCGAATCGAGCATGAACGGCATGCCCGGCGTGACGCGTGTGCGCTCGGTCTCCGGCATTGGCCTGTCCATCATTTACGTGGAATTCGAGTGGGGTTCGGACATCTACCGTAATCGCCAGCAGATCAGCGAGCGGCTGAATCTGGTGCGTGAGCAGCTGCCACCTGGCGTGGTACCCCAGCTGGGGCCCATTTCGTCCATTATGGGAGAAATCCTGCTGCTGGCACTGCCCGCAGATCCAGCCCTGGTCAGCCCGATGCAGGTGCGCGAATACGCCGACTGGGTCATGCGGCCACGCCTGTTGACAATCCCCGGAGTGGCGCAGGTCACCCCCATTGGTGGCGAAGTGCGGCAGTACCGTGTGGAGATCAAGCCAACCCAATTGCAAGCGCTCAATGTCGAGCGTGAGAAGTTGGAGTCCGCTTTGCAGGACTTTGGTGCCAACACCAGCGGTGGTTTTCTGGAATCCCAGGGCCGCGAATACCTGATTCGCCAGATCGGTCGCACCAGTCGCCTGGAAGACCTGCAAAACGTCGTCGTCGCAGTCAAGAATGGGCAGGCTGTTCTGTTGAAACAGGTCGCCGATGTTCAACTGGCGCCCGCACTTAAGCGCGGCGATGCCGGCTACAACGGCAAACCCGCCGTCATCCTGTCGGTGCAAAAGCAGCCCAGCGCCGACAGTGTCACGGTGACCCGCGACGTGGAGCGCGCCATTGCGGAGCTGGGTAAAAGCCTGCCGCCCGGCGTTGAGGCGCCGCAGTTCCTGTTCAAGCAGGCCGACTTCATCGAGCACTCGGTCACCAACGTCCAAGAAGCGCTGCGCGATGGCGCGGTGTTGGTGGCGGTGATCCTGTTCCTGTTCCTGCTCAATGTGCGCACCACGCTCATTTCCCTGACCGCGATTCCCGTGTCCCTGTTGGTCACGGCCCTGGTGTTCCACTATTTCGGACTGTCCATCAACACCATGACGTTGGGCGGCCTGGCCATTGCCATTGGCGAACTGGTGGACGATGCCGTGGTGGGGGTGGAAAACGTGCTGCGCCGCCTCAAGCTCAACAGTGCGCTCAAAGAGCCTCGCCCGGTGCAGGAAGTCATCGCCAGTGCGACCCTGGAAGTTCGTTCGGCGATTGTCTATGCCACCGTCATCATCGTGCTGGTGTTTGTGCCGCTGTTCGTGCTGCCGGGTATCGAGGGGCGTCTGTTCACTCCGCTGGGCATTGCCTACATTGTCTCCATCCTGGTGAGCATGATCGTGTCCGTCACCATCACACCGGTGATGGCGTTGTATCTGCTGCCCAAAATGAAGCAGATGGGACATGGCGACAGCCCGCTCGTGATTCGGCTCAAACGCTGGGACGCAGCCTTGTTGCACTGGTCTTTCGCTCACACCCGTGCACTGCTCATCACCGCCCTGATTGCGGTAGTGGCTGCCGCGGCCACCATTCCCTTCTTTCCCAAGGCTTTCCTGCCACCCTTCAACGAAGGAACCTTGACCGTCAATGTGGTGTTGAATCCGGGGACTTCCTTGGCCGAATCCAACCGCATTGGAGCCTTGGCGGAACAGATTGTGACCAGTGTCCCCGAAGTCACCCAAGTGGGGCGGCGTACTGGGCGCGCCGAACTGGATGAGCATGCCGAAGGGGTGCACTACACCGAGATGGACGTGGACCTGAAGGCCTCGGAGCGCAGCCGCGAGGAGATCATCAATGACTTGCGCACCCGTCTGGCGGTTCTGCCAGCAGTCAGCAACGTCGGGCAACCGATCTCGCACCGGCTGGACCACTTGCTGTCGGGTGTGCGTGCCCAAATTGCACTCAAAATCTACGGCGACGATCTGGACACCTTGCGCAGTCTGGCGGGTGACGTACGCAACCGCCTGTCCAAGATCCCAGGCATCACCGATCTGGCCGTGGAGAAGCAGGTCCTGATTCCGCAGATCAAGATCCATGTGGACTACGAACAGGTGGCTCAGTACGGGGTGGCACCAGGGGCCTTGCTGCGCTCGCTGGAGCAGATGATCGAGGGGGAACGCGTTACGCAAATCGTCGAGGGCAACCGGCGCTTTGACCTGGTGGTGCGTTTGCCGGAGCATGGCCGCAGTCTGCAGGAACTATCGAATCTGTTGATTGAGACTCCGACCGGATCGGTACCCCTGTCCAAGCTGGCGCGAATAGAAGACGGCGATGGCCCCAACCAGGTCAGTCGGGAAAACTCGCGTCGGCGCATCGTGATCTCGGCCAACACCGACGGCAGCGACATGTCGCGCGTGATTGCCGACATTCGCGCCGAACTGGCGGCAAAACCCTTGCCGGAAGGCTACTTCACGGCCCTGGAAGGACAGTTCCAGGCCCAAGAGCAGGCGGCCCAGCTGATCGCCTTGCTGGCAGCCATCTCGCTGACCATGATCTTCCTGGTGCTGTACAGCCGCTACCGCTCCACCGCGTTGACGCTCATCATCATGGGCAATATCCCCTTGGCATTGGTGGGCAGTGTGATTGCGCTGTGGGTTTCCGGGCAACCGTTGTCGGTGGCCGCCCTGGTGGGCTTCATTACGCTGACCGGTATTTCCACCCGCAACGGCATCCTGAAGATCAGCCACTACATCAACCTGTGCGCCTTCGAAGGAGAGACCTTTGGCCAGAAGATGATCGTGCGCGGCTCGCTGGAGCGCTTGACGCCCGTGCTGATGACGGCGCTGGTCGCAGCCTTTGCCCTGGTGCCGCTGCTGGTGTCGGCCGATGCCCCCGGCAAGGAAGTGCTGCACCCGGTGGCAGTGGTGATCTTTGGCGGGCTGGTGAGCTCCACCTTGCTCGACACCTTGCTGACCCCGCTGATGTTCTGGCGCTGGGGGCGCCAACCTCTGGAGCGTTTGTTGAGCACCAAGGCCGACGAGCACTCGCCTGAAAGTTTCTGATTTTGTTAAAGGAGAACCTTATGAAAAAGATTGGTGTATTGGCCGCAGTGACCGTGGGCCTTTTGTGGGGCAGCGGACATGTCTACGCAGATGGGAACGGTGTACATGCCGAGGCCCTGAAGCCCGCCAATGGCGGGCAGGTGCAAGCTGCGGGTCTGAACATTCTGGAATTGGTCGTGGCCAAGAACAGCAAAGAGGCCAGCGACAACCCGGTCGTGGTGTTCATTACCGATGGCCATGGCAAAAAGCTCTCCAGTGCCGGGGCGACGGGCACGGCAACGCTGCTGAGTGGGAAAGACAAAACGGTGGTCACACTGACACCCGATGGAGACAACCGCATGAAGGGCACGGGCAAATATGCCTCCAACCCGACCATGAAGGCCATTGTCGCGGTCACCCTGTCTGGGAAAGCAACAGACCAGGCGCGCTTCACCCCCTTGGCCGCGGATGACGGTCACACCGATCACAAGCATTGAGCTTCATCTTTCCTAGAAAGGTACCTGACTTCAACGCCCTCGAAATCGAGTCCCTGATGGACAGCGAAATCGAAACTCACCACCACGAAGAACACGCCGCCGTCGCCGCGCTGCAGCGTATCGCGGGCGGTCTGTCGGCCTTCGGTATCGTGGCTGCGGTGCTGGGCGGGGCATGATCGGTTTGGCCCTGGTCGGTATACCTTCCTGGGCATTTTGCTGGCCTACGCCTTTGCCAAACCGCTCGCAGGCCTGCCGGAACAGAAAGTGGAAGAAGGCAGCAAGGAACTCCAGTGCATCAAGACCACGCATGCATGGCCTGCATGCAGGGCTACAACCCATTGAATTCGGCCGCAAGGTGCTTTATTCCACCGAGCGCCCCACCTTCCAGGAACTGGACGCGGATGTCAAAAGGAAATAACTTTGGTAGTTGACGCGCTACTGAAGTGCAGCCTGTCTGCTGGTATGAAATAGAGCCAACAGCGAGCTCAAAAGATGGTGCCACCATACAACTGATCTTTGTGATTCAGTCGCAACTCACAACCGACTACGAAAAAAGCCCAGACATCTGTCTGGGCTCTCTGGAAACAGCGCCACTACAGAGTGGCTCCGTGTACTTCGTACTGGCCGAAGGAATTCTTCGCGATAAGCTTATTTGATTGTGCGGCCGTTGTGGTCGCGAATTACCGTTGTAAGCAATGCTACTTCATCACTGTTCATTTTGATGATTGTTCCATCTGCTGCAGTCATAGATTCACCAACGTTCATGCGAGTTGGACGTCCATACATGTCCTCCATGGCCATCTTGCCATTTTTGAATTGATGGACGGTCGAGCCGTCCTTCAACGGAATCGACTTGTCGATGGCTGTGTCCATGGCGAAAGCAGATGCAAAAGGAACGGCCAGAGTCAAAGCGATGACAGATTTGCGGATAAACATGAGTGGAACTCTTTCAATGTAAGTGAAGCCCCACGAGGTATTTCGTGGGAACGGTGCACTCGCTGCACCGTTGACTTCAATGTAGAAAGTTTTCCCCTACAGCGGCATGACCAGTCCGTTACAAAGACGTCATGTGGCAGCTCTTAATGCCGAATCGCTGAAGCGTAGTTCGTGCGCGTTTTGCGCCAAGCAAGTTTGATTCGTCCGTCAACTTGGCTTCCGGGATAAATAGGTGCGCCCGGCCGCACCCGACCGAGGGTAACCATCCCCCAGCAAAGCCGGGGGCATTCGGAATGTGAGCCGCTCAAAGCGGCTGTCAGGGGGCGCTGACGCAGCCCCTCATTTCATGGGCCGCCTACTGGTGGCTACTCACCTCCACAGACCGACCTGATCCAGCCTCCCTTGGTAGCTAGACGTCGGCATAGCGCCCTCCCCCTTGTCAAACGCTCGACCAAGGCGCTGGACACACCGGGCACGCCTTTGGCCATCTTTTCGATCTGGTTGGCGATGCGGTCGACGGTGGTGAAGTCGGTGCAGATGACTTTGACGCCTACCAGTTCAGACGAACGCTACTCATCTCAGGATGGACTCTTGCTCCACCACTGCTGACGGTAGATCAAAACTGACCAATTTGTAATTTGAGGGACAGGGAATTGACGAACTACCACAAGCAAAATCAAGTTCCCCTGATTTACATCAATAAGGAGCTTATTTAGTGGGAACCCCATTCAACCGCAACGCCACCAACGGGATATTGGCTGCGAGCCTCATCGCGCTACCGTTTTCACTACTCGCACAAACAACCGAAATCGCGCTGGAAACCGATTGGCGACGCGCCAATGAAGCAGTGGGAACCTTCCAGCGGGGGCACGCCGATGTTGTTAAATGGGAGCGAACCAATCTACCGGAGACAAGTAGCGAATCGTCAACATCCGGGACTCCCATCCCATCGGCGGAAGCAGCGGTACGCATTATCTGGCAAGCCCACCCTGATCTTGCTGTGCCACTTGCTCAACTGGGTGCACCCAACGTTAATCGTATTGCGGAAGGGAAGTGGAATGAGCTGGATCAAAGTCTACAACGCCGAGTTGAAGGTGCTGGTGAGGTCCTGGAAATTGCCACACGCGGACGTAATGCCTGGATGGAAGCGGTGGCAGCTCAGCAGACGCTGAAACATCGCCGTGACATGGCAGCCGCAACAGCTGCGGCCAAGGATCTGGGACAGCGCATGGTCGCCATCGGCAATTGGAGCAAAGTCCAATTGGCCCCGGTTGAGCTGACAGCGGCCAACGCACGGATGGATCTGCGACGTGCGCAATACGCCGTGGATCGAGCACAAAGCAACCTTATCAAGACACTGGGGCTAACAGGTCTTGTTGCGAAACTCTCGCTCCCACAGGAACTGCCTGCTATTCCATCCCAACCGATGTCCGAGATCGAATTGCAGCATCGTGCTGACGCCATAGGTGCCCAACTGCCAATGGCTGAACGGATGCGTAATCGGGCACTTTTTGGAGACGCATTAAAGGCCTATCAGTCCGCACACGCACTGGCACTGGAGAGCACGGAAGTTGTCCTCAAAACCCGCGAATTTGTTACGGAGGAAACACTGCTTCACTACAACGGGATGCTCAAAAGCGTCTGGGAACTCTTGGATGAAGTCCGTAACCAATCCCAGGCCACCTTGGATGTGATCAATGCCCAGCGCGACTTCTGGACCGCGGAGACAGACTTGCAGTGGGTCTTGCAGGGCGGTGAGCCTAGCAGCCTCGTCTCACTCAATGGCACAGGTGGCGATGCCCCTGCTGCCACAACCCATTAAGAGAAACACTTCCATGAACAACAACTCCCGACGACAATTTTTTGCCGGTGCTGCTGCGTCCGTGGCCGGACTTGCTGTGGCCCGCTCTGCGCTGGCTGGTTTGCCAGAGCCTGTCATACAGACCTCCGTCAACACTGCACCACCGCTGGCCCCATCTACTGGTCGCCCCTATAACCCAGTGGTCACACTCAATGGCTGGACCTTACCTTGGCGTATGAACAATGGGGTCAAGGAGTTTCATCTGGTGGCTGAGCCGGTAGTGCGCGAAGTCGCTCCGGGCTTTAAGGTGAACATGTGGGGTTACAACGGCCAAAGTCCGGGACCAACCATTGAAGTGGTTGAAGGTGATCGCGTTCGCATTTTTGTCACCAACAAACTGCCTGAACACACGACGATCCACTGGCACGGACAACGACTTCCGAGCGGCATGGATGGCGTGGGGGGGCTAAATCAACGTGCAATTCCCGTGGGAAAGACCTTTGTTTACGAGTTCGAGGCGCGCCGACCTGGAACCTTCATGTACCACCCGCATGCCGATGAAATGGTGCAAATGGCCATGGGCATGATGGGAATGTGGATCACTCACCCCAAAGAGAAACACCCGCATATCAGCGACGTGGATCGTGACTTCTGCTTCCTGCTCAATGCCTTCGACGTGGAGCCCGGCAGTAAGACACCCAAAGTCAACACCATGACCGACTTCAACATCTGGTGCTGGAACAGCCGGGTGTTTCCTGCCATCGACAGCTTGAACGTGCGCCTGAACGACCGCGTCCGCATCCGTGTGGGTAATCTCACCATGACCAACCACCCCATCCATCTGCACGGACACGAGTTTCAGATTACCGGCACCGACGGTGGACCCACACCACCTGGTACACGTTGGTACGAGGTCACCACGGATCTGGCCGTGGGTCAGATGCGCCAGATTGAATTGATTGCCGACGAAGAGGGTGATTGGGCCATGCACTGTCACAAAAGCCACCACACCATGAATGCCATGGGTCACACAGTGCCGACCATGATCGGCGTAGACCACCGGGGCTTGATCCAAAAAATTCAGAAAGTCGCGCCCGACTACATGCTCATGGGTGAGCGAGGTATGGCCGACATGGGCGAGATGCAGATGCCCATTCCCGACAACACAGCCCCCATGATGACGGGTACCGGCCAGTTTGGACCTTTGGAGATGGGCGGAATGTTTACGGTTTTCAAAGTCCGAAAAGACCAAAAACCCGGTGATTACAAAGACCCTGGGGCGTACAAATTTCCGGAAGGAACGGTGGCCTACGAATGGAGCGGAACGCTGCCACCTGCACAGCGCCCAGCATCCGCCACCAACCTCACACCGGCCACAGCAAAAGCCATCAAACCCAAAATGAATGGCATGGCGCATTGAAACTCACTCAGCTTCGTATAACAAAAACCCCCACTTTTTTAAAAGACATTACATGAAACACAGCACATCCACCGTTCTCTCTCGCCCCACCATTTTCCTGGCGGCCACAGCTTTTATGGCGACTACTGCATTGGCCGGCGGCAAACATAGTGGCGGCCACGATGAATACGCGTATGGTGAACCCGGTTTTACAGAAAAGGTTTCTCGCACCATTGAAGTGGATGCAGCCGACAACATGCGCTTTACGCCGTCCAACATATCAGTAAAGAAAGGTGAAACCATCCGTTTTCTTATCAAAAACACTGGCGTGGTAGCCCATGAATTCAGTCTCGGTACAGAAAAGGAACTCAAAGAGCATTACGAAGTCATGAAGAAGTTCCCCAACATGGAGCACGAAGAGCCCAACAAAATATCGCTCAAACCCAACGCGCAGGGCGATGTAATCTGGCACTTCACGAAGACGGGGGTCGTAAATTTTGCGTGCCTACATATCGGCCACTATGAGGCAGGGATGAAGGGGCAGGTCAACGTGACCGCCAAGTAGTCCGATCAGCTATCACAGAAATCAAGGAAATTCGATGAAATTCACCCTTTTGATAAACGCTTCCATGCTGGCGGCAATAAGCTTGACCAGTGTGTCCGCATTGGCTCAATCCACCATTGAACCTGGCAAAACGGCATCCGTTGCACCACCTACCATGACCGATGGGGAGGTTCGCAGAATTGACAAAGAAACCGGCAAGATCACTATCAAGCATGGTGAGATAAAACACATGGAAATGCCCGGCATGACCATGATTTTTGTGGTTAAGGACAAGGCCTTACTCGACAAAACCACTGTCGGCGCCAAAATTCAGTTCATGGTCACCAATGAGAATGGTCAACTGACCATTACAGACCTCCAGCCAACGTAATAGTGCTGCGTTAAGCATAGAGAAGGGGTATCCATTGCTGGTGCCCCTTCTTTTTAGGGAGCGTGGCTGTATTCGGCCAGTCGCAGATCTCCAGCTCGTCGGCATCAACCTCGCTCGCAATTTTCAAAGATGACAAAAACGTAATGTTTTCGTCATCTTGGCGGCGGAATTCGGCTCATAAACTGCAAACATCGCGTTATTCAGATGCAGGAGAGCCCAAGATGCCAGTACCCGTATCCCTGATTCGCCGCCAGTTGCTGGCAGCTTCGCTTTTGTTGCCGATTGCCGGCATGGCAGCCCAGCCCGCCCTGCCTTTGGTCGAAGTCTGGAAAGACCCCAGTTGCGGCTGCTGCAAGGACTGGGTAGCCATCCTGGAGCAAGCGGGTTTTCCGGTGCGCGTCTACGAGACCGGGAACAACGCCATGCGCGCCCAATTGGGCATCTCCACCAAGCTCGGCTCCTGCCATACCGCCCGTGTCGGTGGCTACGCCATCGAGGGGCATGTGCCGGTGCGTGAGATCCAGCGCCTGCTGCGCGAAAAGCCCAAGGCCATCGGACTGACGGTGCCTGGCATGGTGGTGGGCTCGCCCGGCATGGATGGCTCGGCTTACCAAGGCCGCAAAGACCCTTATTCGGTCTTGCTGGTTCTTCCCAATGGGGAGACCTCGGTCTACCAGAAGTACGCCTGAGGAGCGCCACATGGACAAGAAAAACCACTTCACGACCCGGCGCGGCTTCATTGCGGCCAGTGGCTTCGGGGGCATCAGCCTGTATGGCCTGTGGGCCGCTTACGGTGCTGCACCGAGCCCCTTGGCGTTGCTGGGTCTGGAGCATCCGCAAGCGCCCACCTCCAGTAATGGTGGGGGACACTCGGAACATGGCGCCGCAGCAGCACCCGAAGCCCCAGCAGCAGGCGCTGGAGGCCACGCAGGCCATGGTGCTGCCGCTGAAGGGTCTTCTGCAGAGGAATTCAGCCGTCTGACAGCTGAATTTGCAGAGCGTTATCGCATGCCCGATGGCAGTGTCTATCCACGCCGGATGAGCGATCAGAAGATGGCCGCCATGGACCCACATGCCGGGCACGACATGTCGGCCGGAATACCTGCAGACCATGTCATGCCAAGCACGGAGTCTGACCCCCATGCAGGGCATGGTGGAGCATCGGTAGCACCCCCTGTTGCCGCGGATGCGCACGCTGGCCATGCTGGCAGTGACATGCCAGTCGACAAAGACCAGCCCATCGACGTGCTGATGACTGCGGGCAAGTGGTATTACCTGCCCAACGTGTTGCGCCTGGACGCCGGCCAGGCCTACCGCTTCAAGATGATGTCAGTGGACATTGCCCACGGTGCCTCTATTCAGTTGGGTAAAGCCGGGCGAATGATGCGACTGCAGCCCGGACGGGTTACGGAAGCCGCGATCACCTTCCAGAAGCCAGGACGCTACCTGATGTATTGCACGGTCTACTGCGGTGAAGCACACCAATTGATGCAAGCAACGATAGAGGTGGTCTGAACATGGCACACGTACAAACCTATCCCCAGCGTCTGGCCGGATTGCCTGACGCAGATCGCACGCTTCTGAAATCCATGGCCGCAGTGGCCCTGCTGGCTTTGTTCATCGGGGTCCTGGCCGGGGTGGCCACTGCCCTGGTGCGCGGTGGCGTTTTGAACGTCACCATGGCCGATGGCTACCGCTTCCTCACGGTCCACGGCGTAGGCATCTTCTTCTACTGGCTGTTCACCACTCAGACCGCTTTGCTGCTGGGCCTGGCCGCATGTGAACATGGAAAGGGACTGGCCCTGCGTCCGCTGGCCTGGGCGGCCTTTGCCCTGATGCTGCTGGGTCTGGCTCTGAGCATGGTGGGTTCGGTGTCGGGTACGCCCTTGCTCTATAACGGTTCACCCGAACTGGTGCGCGATAACCCACGCGATCTGCTGCTGTTCAACCTGGGGTACAGCCTGTTGGGACTGGGGCTGCTGTTGCTGCCTGTGAGCGCCATTGTGACCCTGCTGCGTCCGCGCTGGCAGGGGCAGCAAGAAAAGCTCAGCGCCGTGGGTTTTGCCCTGTTCGCCTGGGGTGGATTCCTGGTCGTCACGGGCTTTGCCGCGCTCTACACCTTCGTTCCCGGCGTGCTGTGGGCGCTGGGCGCCGGGCCGTTTCCACTGAGCCACGGCACGCGTTGGCACATCGTGTTCCACAACATGCACTACCTGCCGCTGATGGCCACCGTGATCCTGTGGTACGTGCTGGTGCAGGCACTCACTGGCGTCAAGTCGGTGTTTGGTGAGCGTTTCTCGAAGATCGTTTTCTCGATGTACCTGGTGTTCGTGCCGCCCACTTCGCTGTACCACATGTTCCTGGAGCCGGACCTGCCCAAGGTGGTCCAGGTGGCGGGTTCCATGCTGTCGCTGTTCGTCAGCGTGCCCACGCTGACCGCCTTCCTGATCATCGTGGCCTCGCTGGAAGTGCATGCCCGCGCCCAGGGCGGACGCGGCTTGTTCGGCTGGATTCGGCTGCTGCCCTGGCGCAACCCGGCCATGTCGGCCATCGGGGTCGCCGTGCTGAGCATGGCCTTCGGCCTGGTGTTCGCCTTTGTGTTGATCCAGGGGCAACTGGCGCCGCTGCTGTCGGACACCTTCTTCGTGCCTGGCTACTTTCACTTCTTTACGTTAGGCACGGTCAGCATGACCCTGCTGGCCGCCTTGTCGGTGGTCTTGCCCGCCATTGGCGGCCGCGACCTGTGGAAACCCCATGTCCTGCGCTGGATGCCTTGGTTGGCCCTGGCGGGCCTGCTGGTGTTTGGCGCCGCCGGCATCACGGCGGGCTACATGGGCGTACCGCGCCGGGTCATGGACGTGGGCTACCAACAGCAAGCGCCAGCGCTGTGGCACAGCCTGATGCTGGCAGTGGCTCTGGGTGGAAGCGTTATGGCAGCAGCATTGCTGGTGTTTGCTGGTGGCATTGCCGCAAGCCTGCTACCAAAACGCCAGGCTGGAAATTCTGTCACAGGGATGGTCGTCTCCTGGGGCGGCACGGCCGTGAAGCCCGGCACCGCGGCCTGGGTCGGTCCCGTGTCCATCCTGGTCATCGTGGCCGCCATGTACGCGTTTTCTGCGGTGGGGTTCGAGTTGATGCAGTCCTTGCCCATCAGTGCAGCGGGTGGCGGTGGACATTGAACAGGAACGGAAGGAGTTTTCCATGAACGAAGATTTTTGGCTCATCGTCCCCGTGGCCGTGGTCTGGGCGGTGCTCGGTGTGCTGTATGCGCTGGCCCCCTGGGGCGACATGATTGGCTACGCCTGGGTATGGGGTTTTGGCTCCGTGCTTTTTATGGGTTTGGGTGGCTTGCTGTTGCGTCGTACTGCCGTTCAAGGCAAGACATAGCGCAAGACTTCGCAGAAGTTAGGGCCCCATTCACCTTGGTTGCTCCGGGGCGGCAACACGACACTGAAAGGAAGTTCATCATGCAATCCCGTACTGTTGGTTTTGCCGCATCACGCCTGGTCATGGCGCTGTCACTCGCACTCGCAGGTGCTGGGGTGTGGGCGCAGGACAGCAAGGCCGAAGACCACACGGCCCACCATCCTGCAGAAGCAGCTTCCGCTCCCAAACAGGCACCGAAGCCTGCCGCACCGAAAGCTGTTGCTCCCAAGCCAGCTGCAAAGCCCGCACCCGCCAAGGGCCAACCTGCCGCCATGGACAAGGGCACCATGGAAAAAATGGGACAGATGGATGCCAAGATGAAGGCCATGCAGGAGATGCACCAGAAATTCATGGCGGCCAAGACGCCGGAAGAACGCATGGCATTGATGCCCGAAAACATGAAGGCCATGCAGGACGCCATGACCATGATGGACGACATGCGCGGCGGTGGAATGGGGATGATGGGTGACAAGGGCGGCATGGGCATGATGGGTGGTGCCGACAAGGCTTCCATGATGGACAAGATGCCCATGGAAATGATGGCCAAATGCCAGATGATGGAAAAGCGCATGGACATGATGCAGTCCATGATGCAGATGATGATGGACCGCATGCAGGCACCAGCCACCAAGTAAGGGGGCAACCATGGACCATGACCATTCAGGGCACGAAACGCCACCGAGCTTTTGGCGTTCCCGTTACGCGATCGGCCTGGTCGTTATCGGAGCGATTGCAGGCTATTTCCTTCTGACCGAGCACTTGGCGCACGTCGTGGGCGCATTGCCTTATCTCTTTTTGCTGGCCTGTCCCTTGATGCACGTGTTCATGCACGGCGGACATGGTGGTCATGGGCATCACCACGGGGGTTCCGGCTCCAACACGGGGCCTCAAACCCCACCTAAACCGGGAGATCCGTCATGAACCATGAACAGTCTGCCTACGGCTTGTGGAGTCTGGTCGTCTTCAATTCGGCCATCTTCATCATGTTCGCCTACAGCTTTTTCAAACCCGCCACGGCGCGGGATTGGCGCAGTTTTGGGGCGTTTTCCGCCTTCATCGTGGCCCTGTTTGTGGAGATGTACGGCTTTCCCCTGACCATTTACCTGTTGTCGGGCTGGCTACAAACCCGCTATCCCGGCCTCGACATCCTGAGCCACAACGCCGGGCACTTGTGGTCGACTATGCTGGGCGAAAAAGGTGACCCACATTTCGGCCCGCTGCATATCGCCAGCTACGTCTTTCTGGGTTATGGCTTTTACCTTCTGTCCACGGCCTGGAACGTCCTGTATCACGCCCAGCGCAGGCATACCCTGGCCACCGCTGGCCCCTATGCCCGCATCCGCCACCCCCAGTACGTAGCCTTTGTCTTGATCTTGCTAGGCTTCCTGTTGCAGTGGCCCACGGTGCTGACCCTGGTCATGTTCCCAGTCTTGCTGCTGATGTACGGCCGATTGGCAATGACCGAGGAGGCTGAGATGCTGGCGCAATTCGGTGCAGATTTTGAGCGGTACGCTCAAAAGACCCCGCGGTTTATTCCACGCTTTGGTCAAGATTCGCCAGCCTCCTGAGCCCTTCATGGCGCAGGCTGGTGCAGCTACACACATTTGAAATTAAGGATTTATGCAATGCAAACCATCGAACTCAACGTGCAAGGCATGACCTGTGGCGGATGCGTCAAGCATGTCACCAAGGCGTTGCAAGCTGTCCCTGGAGTGAACCAGGTCAGCGTCGATTTGGCCAGCGGGCGGGCCCGCGTGGACAGTGATCTGCCCTTGGGGGCGGAATCATTGATTGCGGCCTTGGCCAAGGAGGACTACCCCGCCACGGTCGCCCTCGGAATGGGTTCCTCGGGTACAAAAAAAGAAGGGGCGAATTGCCACGGTGGTAGCGCCGGCAAGGGTGGATGCTGCTGCCATTGAGCCCTGACGCAACTTGAACGAAAAGGCGACCATGAACAGCACGAACCCACACGCAGGCCATACGCACGATCACGCCCATGCAGCAGGTGCGCACCACGCAGGGCATTCTGAGGCCGGCCCCGCATCTGGCTCGGGTGCAGAACTGAAAGATCCTGTCTGCGGAATGACAGTTACTGCGCAGTCTGCGCACCAATCGGAACACATGGGTCGGAGTTTTTTCTTCTGCAGCGCCAAATGCAAGACCAAGTTTGATGCCAGTCCCATGCAGTACATGGGTGCCCCCGCTCAAGCCCCATCTCCCGCGCCAGTGCACCAACCGGAGAAGCTGGGCACTGAGTACACCTGCCCCATGCACCCCGAGGTGCGGCAAGACCACCCCGGCAACTGCCCCAAATGTGGCATGACGCTGGAGCCGGTCATGCCGACCCTGGAAGACGATGACAACCCCGAGTTGCGTGACTTCCAGCACCGATTCTGGTGGACCTTGCCATTGACCGCCATCGTCTTTGTGCTGGCTATGTTCGGTGAGCGCTGGCACCTGATGGACATGCGGGTGCAAACCTGGGTGGAGTTCGTACTGGGCACGCCCATCGTGTTGTGGGCTGGCTGGCCTTTCTTTACCCGTGGCTGGCAGTCGCTGGTCCAGCGCAGTCCCAACATGTGGACGTTGATTGGCCTGGGTACCGGTGCCGCCTACGTCTACAGCGTGGCGGCCACCCTGGTGCCCCAAGCCTTTCCGGTGTCCTTCATTTCGATGGGGCGTGTGGCCGTGTACTTTGAGGCCGCGGCCGTCATCATTTCGCTGACGCTGCTGGGGCAGATCATGGAACTCAAGGCGCGCTCACAGACTTCGGCCGCCATCAAGTCCCTGCTGGGCCTGGCACCCAAGACCGCTCGCCGCATCCGCGAGGATGGCACCGAAGAAGATGTGGCCTTGACGCATGTCCACATCGGTGACGTCTTGCGCATTCGCCCCGGAGAAAAAGTGCCGGTGGACGGTGTAGTGATCGAAGGCAGCAGCGCCGTGGACGAGTCCATGCTGACCGGCGAGCCGGTGCCGGTGAGCAAGCAGGCCGGTGACAAAGTGATTGGCGCCACGCTCAACACCAGCGGCGCCCTGGTGATGCGTTCGGAACGCGTGGGCTCGGCCACCATGCTGGCCCAGATCGTGCAAATGGTGGCACAAGCCCAGCGCTCCAAAGCACCCATGCAGCGCATGGCGGACGTTGTGGCGGGGTATTTCGTGGTCTCGGTCGTAGCCATTGCCTTGCTGACATTTTTTGGCTGGGGCTTCTTCGGTCCTTCGCCCAGTTGGGTATACGGGCTGATCAACGCCGTGGCGGTGCTCATCATTGCCTGCCCCTGTGCCCTCGGACTGGCCACGCCCATGTCCATCATGGTGGCCACGGGGCGCGGAGCGACCCAGGGCGTCTTGTTCCGTGATGCTGCCGCCATTGAAAACCTGCGCAAGGTGGACACCCTCATCATCGACAAAACCGGCACCTTGACGGAAGGCCGCCCGTCGTTTGACCGCGTTGTACCGGTGACCGGATTCGAAGCCGACGAAGTCCTGCGCCTGGCGGCCAGTCTGGATCAGGGCAGCGAACACCCGCTGGCGGAAAGCATTGTGCGTGCCGCCCGCGAACGTGGCATGGTTCTGGACAAGCCCGAAAGCTTCGAATCCAGCTCCGGCATAGGCGTGCGCGGCACCGTGCAAGGACACCAACTGGCCTTGGGCAATACGACCCTGATGGAACAGCTGGGCGTCTCCGTGGCCGCCTTGGCACCCCAGGCTGAAGCCCTACGCGCTGAAGGTGCCAGCGTGATGCACCTGGCGGTGGATGGTGTTTTGAAAGGTCTGTTGGCCGTCTCCGACCCCATCAAGGCCAGTACCCCTGAGGCCTTGGCGACATTGCGCGCAGCGGGCCTGCGTATCGTCATGGCCACCGGCGACGGACATACGACCGCCAAAGCAGTGGGTGCCAAACTGGGCATCGATGAGGTCCATGGCGAAGTCAAGCCACAGGACAAGCTGGCTCTGGTGGAGCGCCTGCAGAAAGAAGGCTGTACCGTGGCCATGGCCGGTGACGGCATCAACGACGCCCCGGCACTTGCCCGCGCCGATGTCGGAGTTGCCATGGGTACCGGTACTGATGTGGCCATGAACAGCGCCCAAGTCACTCTGGTCAAGGGAGATTTGCGCGGCATAGCCGTGGCACGTTCGATTTCCGAAGATACTGTGGCCAATATGAAGCAGAACCTAGTGTTTGCCTTCTTGTACAACGCGCTCGGCATTCCGGTGGCCGCAGGTGTCCTGTTCGCCTGGACTGGCTGGTTGTTGTCCCCACTGATCGCGGCCTTGGCCATGAGCTTCAGCTCGGCGTCTGTGATTGGTAACGCGCTGCGTTTGCGGGGACGTTAATAGTGACCAAGTCGGCATTGCCGTTTCGCAAAGAGGCCACGGTCTTGGTGGCCGCCAGCCCGGAGGTCGTGTTCCAGTGGCTGGACGACCACCAACGCCTGGCAACACACATGGAGAAACCATCACTGATGATGGCCGGGGCGTCCATGCATATCGAAACCGATGACCGCAATGGCCAGGCTGTGGGTTCGGTCATTGCCCTGAAAGGGCGCGTGTTAGGCATGGACTTGTCCGTAACTGAACAAGTGACCGACTATGCTCCGCCCCTGCGCAAGGCCTGGGAAACCATCGGAACTCCCCGATTATTGGTGATCGGTCCCTATTGCATGGGCTTTACATTGGTAGCTGGCACGCCAAACAGCATATTGAGCGTGTGGATTGACTACGATTTACCTGCAGGGTGGTGGGGCCGCTGGTTAGGCAAACTGCTCGGGGGCTTTTATGCCAATTGGTGTGTGTCACGCATGAGTTCCGACGCAGTGCAGGCTTTTTGCAAGGGGAATGGCAATGGAAACCCATAAACACGATCTAAGTCATCTGTTTCGCCAGCTCGGATATTCTGGTGCAGCCAAAGATATTGACGACTTCATTGCCGCACACCGCCTAGCAGAAGGTGTTTCTTTGCCGGATGCCGCATTTTGGACGCCTGCCCAGGCCCATTTTCTGCGGCGTGCGCTTGCTGATGACTCAGATTGGTCGGAGGTGGTTGATGTGCTTGCCGTTCGATTGACTGGCTTCACAAGTTGAGGTAACCCCACCCTTGCTCATTTTGGGATTTTGAAAAAGAAAAGCCCGCAGACTGCGGGCTTTGTCAATTGTCCCAAGGGGGAGGCTTTCGCCCGCAACCCTCGTGGCTCACAATGAAATTATAAATTGAGATGCAATGGTCAGCGTTAAACGCACTGCGTACCGATGCAGCATTCACTGGCGATGAAGTTCTATCGCATCCTTGCCATGATCAGAGACTTGGGCGTTGAACCATTTGTGGATTGCGGCAACCAGGGGTCGTCTCAGAATTCGGAAAATAAAGCACGCTAAGGCGTAGTCACCCCGTGACTCCCCCGCGCCGATGCAGCGAGCTTCGTTCCGTCTTGCAGTGACGCAATCAGCGGGCAGGAAACGTTCCCTTTCCGCGCATGGCAGGCGCACACCAGTTCAGACAGCACGGCCTCCATGCGTGCCAAGTCGGCCATCTTCTCGCGCACATCCTTGAGCTTGTGCTCGGCCAGGCCGCTGGCTTCCTCGCAATGGGTGCCATCCTCCAGCCGCAGTAGCTCGGCGATTTCGTCCAGGCTAAAGCCCAGCCGCTGGGCCGATTTCACGAACCGCACTCGTGTTACATCCGCCTCGCCATAGCGGCGAATGCTGCCATAGGGCTTGTCTGGCTCCGGCAGCAGGCCCTTGCGCTGGTAGAACCGGATGGTCTCCACATTGACCCCGGCCGCCTTGGCAAAAACGCCAATGGTCAGATTCTCAAAATTAATTTGCATATCGCTTGACTCCGTACATAACTACGGAAGTAAGCTTAAGCTATCCAAACCAAATTTGAAAGGACAAGCGTATGTCTGAACCACAAAACGGGCGCGGCGCGCTCTTCGCCGGTGGGCTGGCCGCCATTCTTGCGTCGGCCTGCTGCCTGGGGCCGCTGGTTTTGATCGCCTTGGGGTTCAGCGGGGCATGGATCGGCAACCTGACGGTGCTGGAACCCTATCGCCCGATCTTCATCGGCGCAGCGCTGGTCGCGCTGTTTTTCGCCTGGCGGCGCATCTACCGCCCGGCGCAAGCCTGCAAACCGGGTGAGGTCTGCGCGATTCCCCAAGTGCGAGCTACTTACAAGCTCATTTTCTGGATCGTGGCCGCGCTGGTCCTGGTCGCGCTCGGATTTCCCTACGTCATGCCATTTTTCTATTAATCACAGGAGTTCATCATGAAAAAACTGTTTGCCGCCCTCGCCCTCGCTGCCGTTGTTGCCCCCGTGTGGGCCGCCACCCAGACCGTCACGCTGTCCGTACCGGGCATGACCTGCTCCACCTGCCCGATCACCGTCAAGAAGGCGATTTCCAAGGTCGAAGGCGTCAGCAAAATTGACGTGACCTTCGAGACACGCGAAGCGGTTGTCACGTTCGATGATGCCAAGACCAGCGTGCAGAAGCTGACCAAGGCAACCGGAGACGCGGGCTATCCGTCCAGCGTCAAGCAGTGAGCCACTGAACCCGAACCTGGGGCGATCATGGGACTGATTACACGCATTGCCGACAAGGCTGGCGCGCTTGGCAGCGTTGTTTCCGCGATGGGATGCGCTGCCTGTTTCCCGGCTATCGCCAGCCTGGGCGCGGCCATCGGCCTTGGCTTTCTACAGGAATACGAAGGGTTGTTTATCTCCAAGCTGCTGCCGCTGTTCGCAGTCGTGGCTTTGCTGGCGAATGCACTGGGCTGGCTGAGTCATCGGCAATGGTACCGCAGCCTGCTCGGGATGGTCGGCCCAGCCATCGTGCTGGCGGCCATGCTCTTGTTTTTTGGCAATTGGTGGACGGCGAACCTCCTCTATGTCGGTCTGGCCTTGATGATCGGGGTGTCGATCTGGGATCTGCTCTCACCGGCCAACCGCCGCTGCGAACTACCACCCAAACACGGCTAACTGCATTGGCAGTTGCCGAAACGAAAAGGAACGATGCAATGTATTTGAATATCACCGGAATGACCTGCGACTCGTGCGCGACACATGTCAAGGACGCCCTGGAGAAAGTGCCGGGCGTGCTGTCGGCGCTCGTGTCCTACCCGAAAGGCTCCGCGCAACTCGCCACCGATCCCGGCACCTCGCCAGAGGCGCTGACCGCCGCTGTGGCCGGCCTCGGCTACAAGGCCACACCCGCCGATGCCCCATCCACTTCAGCGCGGGGCAGACTGCTTGGCAAGGCGCTGGGATGGCTGGGCGGTGGCGACAAGGCTGGTGGTGATGGGGACGGACTGCACGTCGCCGTTATTGGCAGCGGCGGAGCCGCGATGGCGGCGGCGCTGAAGGCCGTCGAGCAAGGTGCGAACGTCACGCTGATCGAGCGCGGCACCATCGGCGGTACTTGCGTCAATGTCGGCTGCGTGCCGTCCAAGATCATGATCCGCGCTGCCCATATCGCCCATTTGCGCCGTGAAAGCCCATTCGACAGTGGCATCGCGGCGACTGTGCCTGCGATTGATCGCAGCAAACTACTGGCCCAGCAGCAGGCGCGCGTCGATGAGCTGCGCCACGCCAAGTACGAAGGCATCCTGGACAGCAACCCGGCCATCACCGTGCTGCATGGTGAAGCGCGTTTCAAGGACGACCAGAGCCTTGCCGTCCGTTTAAACGATGGCGGCGAGCGTGTGGTGGCGTTCGACCGCTGCCTGGTCGCCACGGGTGCCAGCCCGGCCGTGCCGCCGATTCCGGGCCTGAAAGAGTCACCCTACTGGACTTCCACCGAGGCCCTGGTCAGCGACACCATTCCCGAGCGCCTGGCCGTGATCGGCTCGTCTGTGGTGGCGCTGGAACTGGCGCAAGCCTTTGCCCGGCTGGGCAGCAAAGTGACGATCCTGGCACGCAGCACGCTGTTCTTCCGCGAAGACCCGGCCATCGGCGAGGCCGTTACAGCCGCGTTCCGTGCCGAAGGGATCAAGGTATTGGAACACACGCAAGCCAGCCAGGTCGCGCATGTGGACGGCGAATTCGTGCTGACCACCGGGTACGGTGAAATACGCGCCGACCAGCTGCTGGTCGCCACTGGCAGGGCACCGAACACGCGCAGCCTGGCATTGGAAGCGGCGGGAGTCGCTGCCAATGCGCAGGGGGCCATCGTCATCGACAAGGGCATGCGCACCAGTACGCCACACATTTATGCGGCTGGCGACTGCACCGACCAGCCTCAGTTCGTCTATGTGGCGGCAGCGGCCGGCACCCGTGCTGCGATCAACATGACTGGCGGCGATGCGGCCCTGGACCTGACCGCAATGCCGGCCGTGGTGTTCACCGACCCGCAGGTCGCCACCGTGGGCTACAGCGAGGCGGAAGCACATCACGACGGGATCGAGACCGACAGTCGCACCTTGACCTTGGACAACGTGCCGCGTGCGCTTGCCAACTTCGACACACGCGGCTTCATCAAGCTGGTCATCGAGGAAGGTAGCGGACGGCTCATCGGCGTGCAAGCGGTGGCCCCGGAAGCGGGTGAACTGATCCAGACGGCGGTGCTCGCCATTCGCAACCGTATGACCGTGCAGGAACTGGCCGACCAATTGTTCCCCTACCTGACCATGGTCGAAGGGCTGAAGCTCGCGGCGCAGACCTTCAGCAAGGACGTGAAGCAGCTTTCGTGCTGCGCCGGATGAGGAAAAGGAGGTGTTCAATGAGCGCCTACACAGTGTCCCGGCTGGCCCTTGATGCCGGGGTGAGCGTGCATATCGTGCGCGACTACCTGCTGCGCGGATTGCTACGGCCGGTCGCGTGCACCACGGGCGGCTACGGCTTGTTCGATGACACCGCGTTGCAACGGCTGCGCTTTGTACGGGCTGCCTTCGAAGCGGGTATCGGCCTGGACGCACTGGCGCGGCTGTGCCGGGCGCTGGATGCTGCGGACGGTGACGGTGCGTCTGCGCAGCTTGCCGTGTTGCGGCAACTCGTCGAGCGTCGGCGCGAGGCCCTGGCCAGCCTCGAAATGCAACTGGCCGCCATGCCAACCGAACCGGCACAGCACGCGGAGAGTCTGCCATGAACAGCCCAGAGCACTTGCCGTCTGAGACGCACAAACCGATCACCGGCTACTTGTGGGGCGCGCTGGCCGTGCTCACCTGTCCCTGCCATTTGCCGATTCTCGCCATTGTGCTAGCCGGCACGACGGCCGGCGCGTTCATCGGGGAGCACTGGGGTATTGCAGCCCTCACGCTGACCGGCTTGTTTGTCCTGTCTGTGACGCGGCTGCTGCGGGCCTTCAAGGGAAGATCATGACCGCTTCCCAGCCAGCCGAGAGTGGGCAGCTTTGAGCTTCGCTACCAATCTGGAGGAGTACCACCATGAACGCAAACGCCCCGAACACTGCCAGTTGCACCACCTGCTGCGTATGCTGCAAAGAAATTCCGCTCGATGCCGCCTTCACCCCGGAAGGCGCGGAATACGTCGAACATTTCTGCGGGCTGGATTGCTATGAACGCTTCCAGGCACGCGCCAAGGCCGCGACAGAATCTGACATTGCGCCTGTCCCTGGCGGTTCGCAGCCGTCAGATTGAGGCACACCTAGGCCTTCGAACCGCGGAAGAGCGCATCCGGCACTACATAGAGACGGAAGGAGTGCATGGCGTGGCGGAGTTGTCCATGACCAAGAAGGCGTGGGCAACAGACTTGAGCCTGACCCACGAGGCGCTGTACCGTGCGCTCAAGAAGATGAGCAACGAGGGTAGCTTGCGTGTTGTTGGATGCAGGATGGAGCTTTCGAAATAAGCGTCCGAGGTTGCGCTTGTGCCAAGCATCCCTGTTGCTTTCCTGGCGGAGGCTGCCTGCCACAGAGCCCTTCTGGATACAGTCCGCCCTCTGAATGTGACTGCGGGGTAATACTTGGAGCGGCCCTGTTTCACCCCCATACACACATCACATTCAATAATCTTGGATTATTCAATGTCATATTTTGGCGTTAGCACTCCTTGAATTTCAATGAAATGGTATGTAATATCATGGTATGTAATCCAGTATGAAATCGTAGGAGCATGTCATGGCCAGAAGCGGTATCTACAAATCTGAGGTGGTGCGCGCACGAAACAACCTGATGGCCCAGGGGCGTCATCCATCCATTGATGCTGTGCGGGTCGAGCTCGGGAATACCGGCTCCAAAGTAACCATCCATCGATACCTCAAAGAAATCGAAGAAGAGGAAGGCGCCAAGACAAAGGGCAGAGGCGTGGCCATTTCTGAGGCATTGCAGAATCTGACACAAAAGTTGGCCGAACAACTTCAGGATGAAGCGGATCAACAGGTTTTGCTGCTTAAGTCCACTCATGAAAAAGAGCTTCAGACCAGCCAGGAAGCCTTGAAAGTCGCCCAAACCGAAATCCTGGCACTGAAACAGCGCTTGTCCGAGTCTCAAAAGGAGGCTGCTGAAGAGAAGGGGCGCTACGAGGATCTTCACGCTGCATTCATTGGGGAAACCCAGGCACGAAACAGAGCCGAACAACGGGCAACAGACCTCCAATTGCAGCTTGAATCGGAGGCTGGCCATCGAGCGACAGCGGAAGCGAAGTACCTGGACTCTCGTCGAGCCCTAGAACACTTCAGGGACGCCAGCCGCGAACAACGCGAGCAAGAGGCTCGGCAACACGACAACCAGGTGCAGTTCCTACAGCATGAGATTCATAGCCTCAAGGAGAGCCTGACGCATGCCCAGCTGAAATCAGCCGAAGCGTTTCAGGAACTGGCACGACTGACAACGGAATTGGGTGGCGCGAGGCGAGAACTGGCCCAACTAGAAAAGCTGAAAGAGCAGGTTAAGAGTCTGAATGACCGGCTAGCGGCGACTCAAAGTCAGCGCGACATCGTCGGCAGCCAGTTGGAACACGAAAGGCTGCAGACCAATTCCTTGCGGCTGGAGTTGGAGAAGGAGTCCGGGTTGCGTTTGGCGGCCGCCAGTCGAGTCCAGGAGCTTGGCGGCGAAGTGCTGGCCATGAAAGTCCAACTGGAAACTTCTGAGCGAGTAACGGAGCAAATCCGGCTTCAGGTGTCAAAGATCATTGAAGATGCAGCTGGGAAGGCTGCATCTAATTGATTTTATTAATGAAATTCCTTAACGCCAAAAATGACACGGCTCGCACGGGAACCCTATATCGGATAAACCCAGCCAATATCTATTGAGGGAAGACCCAGGCAGACTGTCGGGCCTTTGTGCACAATCAACGGAGCTTCTTCGCAGCCTTCCGCACATCGCGCTCGCTTTCCTTCCCAGTTTTCTCCCGCATCTTTTGCAGTGTCGTCCTCGGGCCAAATTCCGAGATCGGCCCACCAGGCAGGTTCTGGTTCAGAGTGTCGCCACGCTTCTTGTGAATCGTGCCGTCCTCGTCCCGATGACGATCATCAAGTCCAGGTTGCTTCATGCTTCTTCCTTTCGTAAAGAAATTGTGAACATGCAATGGTTTCTGACCGTTGTTGTGGAGCAGTCCTGAAGGTGTTCTACCATTTTCAAGTTCAGATCTGGGTAGCCAGTCAAATCTGCACGCCGGTTTTGTCCGCAATTTGCTTTTTAAGAAAGCCTTTGGCTAGGTCTTTAAGAAGTTCAAAAGTGAAGCCACCGACTTCGCCAGCACCTTTTTTCGTCTTGGTCCAAATCGCATCGTCTCGAATCGCGTCTACAAAATCATGCCCCTCCCAAGTTAGGCTCCGAAACGTGAAACCGCTCATGGAGCCCGTACCGCCAGGATCAATCATTCCTGCTTCGATCAACAACTTTGCGTGATATTCGATTTGATGGTTGGTATACCCGGGAAGATCCAGGTCCTCATCGGGCTCTTCACCATCCAGACTGTTGCTCTGCAAAAGGGCAAGCAGTCGGCGATGCGCTTCGTCCATACGCCGACGGGCACCGACATGTTCCTGGTCTACAACCGACTCTTCAACAAACTTCCTACCATTGCCCAACAGCCAGACAATGTCATCCAATTTGCTAGTGCCTCTCGGTTCTACATCTTCGACGCGAAATACCGCATTCAGTTTGACAAGGACTATGTGAAGCAATACGGGGGACCGGGGCCAACCACCGATGATGTGAACACGATGCACCGCTACCGCGACGCCATAGCTATTCCGCATCCGATGAAGTCCGGCGCGTGGGAAACCGGCGCCGTGATTGGCGCCGTAGCCTTGTTTCCTTACCCGGACGAGGACGCGTATCGCACGCACAGGTTCTACAAAAGCATTGGCCAAGTCGAAATTGGCGGGCTCCCCTTCCTACCAGGCGCGACGACTCTGGTTAATGAAAAGATCTGTTCAATTTTGGCAAATCAATACCCAGGATTGATGGCCGACCCGGCGGCTCCGGCCCCAAGTTAGGGCTTATCGCGACAGTCTGCGCTCGGTGCGCTCCCTTGGCCACTCGACCGCCCAACTCCATTGTTTTTTTCTGCGAGCTTGTCCGCACGGACCTTCGCCCCAATAGTGCAAATTTGCTGATGATCAAAGCTCAGAACGTCAATGAGTTTCGCGTCACTTGATTTAGCGTAAAAAACTTGAACGAAAAGTCATTTGAACGATTTGCTTGACGCTAGGGGCCAAAGCTACAGCGCGCTCAATGGGCGCGGCGTAAAGAACTTCATCAAAGCTGCTTGTAATGCCGCCTACAGAATGGAAAATGCGACCGTTGGCACCGTGGCGTCGGCAAACGAAGCGCCCAGTGCCAGTTCACCGTGGCCGTGCAGCACGCACTCTTCGCGGCGCAACAGCACATCGGAACCACCGCCGCCGGAGAAACGGACCCAGGTTCCGTAGCTGCTGACATCTACCAGCACCACGCTGCCGTTGCGCCACTCCAACCGGGCATGGGTACGGGAAACCCGGGGATCGTTGACCACGAACTCCATGTTGCGCACACGGCCAATATGAACAGGCAAGTCAAACGAACGGAATCGCTTGGCGTACCCCATCCAGGTCAGCTCAATCTCGCGGCCCAGCGCGTCGACTTCGCCGGACGCATAGATGGGGTCGAGTTGGCCCTGCATGGTCAGGAAATCAGAGGCTTCCTCTTCGCGCCACTCGATCTGGTAAACCGTGCACGGTTCTGCACGGCCGCGTATGCTGATGGGCCCTAGGATGCGGAAGGTCATGCCACGGGCTTCGTCCACCGCGCTCAGGGCGGCGGCGTTGGCCCAGATCTGGTGCGGCCCGCACAGGTCACACAGGCGGGCTGCGACGTTGACGGCGTCGCCGTAACAGTCGCCCGCGACGATTTCCACTTCACCGCTGGCCACGCCAATACGCATCGGCATGCGCAAATCGACCGGGGTGCGCATGATGCGCTTGTAATGCAGGCGTTGCAGTTCAACTACGGCGTTGACCGCGCTCTGGCCGTCCGGAAACATCGCCAGCACGCCATCGCCCAGCGTCTTGACCACGCGTCCGCCGCTGAGTTCGCACTGCCGTGCGATCCAGGTTGTGATTTGGGTAACCGTTTCCGTTGCCCGGGCATTGCCCAACGCTTCAAACACCGCCGTGCTGCCATGTAAATCCGTGAAAACAACGGTCGTTTGAACACCCATTCCCAATAGTTCCGATTCTTGTGTATCCGCAGAGTTTAGGGCATTGCGCAGCTCTTGAAAACCAACGGGGCCGGGACAAGGACCCCATTCACTGATTTAGCCCGCAAGCACCGCATATTTTCAGGCATAAGGGCGCAAACACTGGTCGCATACTTGCCACTCCGCGACCTGCCCCGGGCACAAGCCAGGCGGTGAACGCAACGATACAAGCGCAAGCTTTACATTGATTTACAACCGCAAGTCTTTGAAAACAGGGTTGTTTCTTTACTATTTGCCCCGTTTCACCTATTGTCCAAAAAATACACTGGCAGGATGCTGCGACAAATTGCCCTGAATACCAAAATGCGTTGGACCCCATCTAATCTGATGTCCGGTTTGCAAGGTCTGTTCAAGAGCCCTGCCGAAGATGACGGCAGCCGGGAACGGGCGGCGCTGGACGACATTCGCCAGGCCATGCTGGATTGCCTGGGTGCATCGGGTGCCGCGGCGTACCCCCAGATTCAATTCCGGGTGACCTACGCCAGCGACATCCAGGAGCTCTGGTATCTGCGGGGGGATGTCATGGCCGTGCTTTCCGCCACGGACGGCGAAGCGACGGCACGGCGCAAACTGGCTCGCGTCAGCGACCTGTTCAAGGGCCATCTGCCCAAAGGACTGGCCACCCGTCCCAGCCCGCTGGGCGACTGAGAGAGGGGCCGCCGCAACCTAGGTTGCGTGGCCCCACACCATCAGGGCATCCCGCCCTTCCACCACCAAGTCGGCCTTGGCACCCACGGGCAGCAGGACCTTGGTGGCGACATGGCCGTACGGCAGATTGGTCAGAACCGGCGTCTTGGTCTGGCTGCGCAACCACTCAATCACGCTTTGCAGCTTGAAGCCTTTGTCATGGGGCGTCAGCCTGAATTCGGTGAACTGGCCCATCAGAATGGCTTTCTGTCGCGCCAACACGCCGGCGTGCAGCAGTTGGGTGAGCATGCGCTCGATACGGTAAGGGTGCTCTGCAACATCCTCCAGGAACAGGATTCCGCCCTTGATCTCGGGAAAATAAGGGGTTCCCAGCAGGGACACCAGCATTGACAAGTTGCCGCCCCAAACGGTGGCGTTCAGGACACGCAACGCTTCGGGGGCGGGGTCGCGGTGCTGCCGCCAGCCGGTCCCCTCCCCCTGCCCTGTCAGCAGGTCATTGAAGCAGTCTTCCATGATGTCGTCCGGAACGGCCTCTTCGCTATGGCCATTTCCGTCGCTTTGGCCTGGCTTGCCCCCCACGCCAAAACCTTCACACAACGCCGGCCCCGCCCAGGTAAGGCTGCCCGTCTGGGCCAACAGGGCCAGTTGCAGGGCGGTGAAGTCGCTGATGCCGACGAACTGGGTGCCACGTTCAATGGCCTTGGCCAGTGCCTTGTAACGGATGCCGCCCAGGATGCGGGTCAAGCCGTAGCCGCCCCGTGAGATCAACGCCACGTCGGCGCCGCTGGCCGCAGCGCGGTGAATGGCGGCCAATCGGGTCGCGTCATCCCCGGCAAAGCGCATGTGGCTTACCAGCGCATCTGGGTCGACCTCAACCTCGTGCCCCAGCCATTGAAGACGGCGTATGCCCCGCTTGAAAGCGGCCTTGTCCCGCACGGCCCCGGAGGGGGAATAGATATAAATATGTTTTTTCACGGCATCATTATCCGGCAGCCAAACGCGAACCCAGCGTGTCCCTGCCGGGTGCGCTTGCCTAGTGAGCGCACCGCCGGTTTTGCAGCCACTGCGTCAGGTGCGCAGCGGTCATGGGCCGAGCGTACAGATACCCCTGGCCTTCGTGGCAACCCAAGCGCAACAGGGTCTGTGCCTGCGCCTCGTCCTCAATGCCTTCAGCAATGACGGTGAGGTTGAGGTTGCGCCCCAACTCGACCACCATGGAAGCAATATGCCCCCCCATGACCTGCTCATTGAGTTCCGACACAAAGGCACGGTCGATCTTGAGCCGGTCAATGGGCAACTGCCGCAGGTGGTTCAACGACGAGTAGCCGGTTCCGAAGTCGTCAATGGCGATGGAAATGCCCAACTCCCGCACCTTGTGCAGGATTTCCAGCATGAAATCGGCGTCTTCCATGGCCACCGATTCGGTGATTTCCAGCTCCAGGCAATGTGGGCGGATGCCGGTGTCGACCAAGGTGGCATGGAGCTGGTCCAGAAATTCTGGGTGCCGGAACTGGATCTGCGACACGTTGACCGACATGCGCAAATCCGGGAAGCCCAGGGCCTGCAGCCGTACCAGTTCACGGCAAGACATGCGCAACACCCAGTCACCCAGGGACACGATAAGACCCGAAGCTTCGGCCAGCGGAATGAAGCGGTCCGGCGGCACAAAGGTGCCATCGTCCATCTGCCACCGCAGCAGGGCTTCCACCCCCACCACCTTGCCGCTGGCAAGGTTCACCTGCGGCTGGTACACGATGAAGAGTTCTTCCCGCTCCACGGCATTGCGCAAGTTCTGCATGAGCTGGACACGCTCGCGGGTGTCCGTGCCCATGGCGGCAGAAAAGATCACAAAACTCCCGCGCCACTTCTTCTTGGCCAGCTTGAGTGCGGTGTTGGCATCTTTCAAGGCATCACGGCCCGTGACCGCCGCACCCTGCAGGGGATTCAGCCCGACGGTGGCGGTCACCAGCATGGCGTCATCCTGCACCACGAAGGGCTCACTGAACAGAGTCAACACCTTTTGAGGCGTAATCAGACTGCGAGCCCCCATCAGCCCAAAGGTGTCGCTGCCGATGCGTGCCAGCACGACGTCGTCGCCCAACTCCCGCTTCAACCGCTCCGCCACCGCCTGCAACAAACGGTCTCCCTGCTGATGCCCCAAAGCATCGTTGATTTCTGAGAAGTCATCGATGTCAACGATAGCGAGCACGTCGTCCGGGAACAAGCCGCTGGCCAGCCGCTCATCGCGCAGATGAATGAACTTGTTGCGGTTGGGCAATTTGCACAAGCCGTCATAAAACGCCAGTTCATCAAGCTTGCGTATCTGCTCGTAGGCGCGCAAGGCCGCCGTCACCGTGGCGTACAGCTTGGTGCGTGTCAGTTCCGATTTGGTCTTGTAGTCGTTGATGTCGAAATCGTGGATGGTTTCGATCTCGGGCGCATAACCGGGCTGCCCGGTGCGCAGGATGATGCGCACTTCGGTCAGTTTCAGGTCCTGGCGAATGGTCTTGATCAGTGCCAGCCCGGCATCCTCGCGCTCCATCACCACGTCGAGCAGCACAACCGCCACGTCCACCTCGGTACGCAGCAGCTCGGCGGCCTCGGCAGCCGAATACGCATGCAGGAACTCCAGTGCACGCCCCAGGATCTTGACGCCGGCCAGCGCAAAGGCCGTTGCGCGGTGGACATCCGGCTCGTCATCGACCACCAACAGGCGCCACACCGGCTCTCGTGCACCACCGTCCACACTTTCGTCATCCAGAAAATGCAGCGTGTCAGGGTCCCCCAGTGTGGCGGGCAGCGGCGCGTTATTCATTGGAACATTGTGCACCAATCGTGGGCGTCAAAGAAGGCAAAAAGTAGGCAATCGCAGCGCGGGCCACCGGTTCGCCCAATTCCTGTACAAAATGCCCTGCCCCTTCCAGGCGCAGCGGTTCAGGACAGTTCCGGATGCTGCGTTGCAACACCTCCATCACCGGCGGACCCAGGACCGGATCCTGTACGCCGATCGCCATCAGAGTTTGTCCCGTCCAGTGTTCCTGCCAGAACAGGCGGGCCTCGCGGGAAATGGCAGCGCCATCGGCATCCGCTTGCTCTGGCACCATGGCCGGAAAGGCGCGGGTGGCAGCACGGTAACCCCGATCGGGGAAAGGCGCCATGTAGGCCGCGGCCTCGCGGCTGGTGAGTTGGGGGTTGCCGCGGGTCAGCAGCCTGGCAATATCAAATTCAGGGTTTTTGGCGCACATTTCCCGCCAGGCCACGAAACCCGGCGACAAGGTCGTGTCGCCCGTTCCCAGGGTGGTGTTCATCACCAGCAGGCCTGCATAGCGCCCAGGCGCAGCCTGGGGCAGCGTAAGGCCCAGCAGCCCACCCCAGTCCTGCACCACCAGGACAATGTTGCGCAAATCCAGACGCGTGACCAGTTCCAGCAAGGTCTGGCGGTGCCAGGTAAAACGGTGGGCGGACTCCTTCTTGGGCTTGTCGCTTTTGCCAAAACCGATCAGGTCGGGCGCCACCACGCGGTGCCCGGCGGCCAGGAACACCGGAATCATCTTGCGGTACAGATAGCTCCAGGCCGGGTTGCCATGCAGGCACAGATAGGTCAGCGGTGCATCCCGGGGACCTTCATCCAGGTAGTGCATCCGCAGACCGGCCAACGACGGCAGATCGGCCAGATAGTGCGGTGCCCAGGGATAGCCGTCCAGGTCCGCAAACCGCTGTTCGGGGGTTCGCAGGGCATCCTCGCGCAGCGGATACAGCGCACTCTTCTGCCGGGTCTTCTCTTCACGCTTGCGCTGGAAAAAAGCCTGCAGCACTGCCGAGCACTCATCGGCCAGCACCCCGCCTTGCACCACGGTCTGGTGGTTAAGCTGGACGCTGGAAAACAGGTTCAGCACCGAACCGGCCACGCCCGTCTTGGGGTCGGCCGCACCGTACACAACGCGGGCCAGTCGGGCGTGCAGCATGGCTCCGCTGCACATGGCACAGGGCTCCAGCGTGACATACAACTCGCAACCTTCCAGCCGGTAGTTGCCCAGCACCTGGGCCGCAGCCCGCAAGGCCACAATTTCGGCATGCGCAGTGGGGTCATTTCCGCCAACGGGCGCATTGCGGCCGGTGGCAATCACCTGGCCATCCTTCACGACCACCGCGCCCACCGGAACCTCACCCGCGTCCGCAGACGCGCGCGCCTGGGCCAGTGCGATCTGCATGAAGACGGTATCACGCATGTTTGCTATGTATTTTGTAGCTGCTTACGCAGATTTCACGGGGTTCAGAAGTGGTTTTTACACTTCATTTGTCTTCGGGCATGGGGCGGGCCTGCTGCAGGTTGCCCTCCACCGATTGCCGCACTTGCTGCTGCAATTGCTGACTCTGCTGTTGCGGTGTGGCGGCCGGAGCCAGCGTGGGCGCGACTGACAGGGCTCCCATCTGTTTCTTGACCAGCACCCCAACGGTTGCCAGCACCAGCAACAGGCTCAATACACCAAGAATGACGCGCATTTCAGCTTTCTCCGTGATTGTCTGAGCCGGCATGGAGCCCCAGGCGGCGCATCCAGCGTGCCAAGTCCTGCTCGTTTTCATTGCCCTGGGCATACCCTGCGTGCATGGCAGCGTGGGATTCCGGCCGGTGCTGGTTGATCTTGACTTTGCACTGCAGATCGGTGATGACCAGCTCAAACGCCACGATACCGGCCAGCATTTTGTGGGCGAATGTTTCGTCCAGCTCCTGCCACTGTCGGGCATACGGTGGTTCGTGGTCGCCAATGAGTTTCTTCAGCAGCCGGTCTTTGGCCAAGGGATCTTCAATCAGCGTGGCCTGGACCGTGCCGTGCACCGCGAGGTAATTCCAGGTCGGCACCCGCGCCAAATCGGGGTAGACCTTGGGGGACAGGTAGGCATGTGGCCCCACAAAGGTGACGACAGCGGTGGAACGGGCCTGCAGGTAACGCCAATGCGGGTTGGGTTTGGCGACGTGACCCAGCAGCACGTCTCGGGCCGGCTGATCGCCGCAGGCCGGACGTGTTTCCAGATGCAATGGCAGGTGCGTGACAAACGGCAGGCCTGCATCATCGGTGCTGATCAGGCTGGCAAACGGGTAGGCCCGCATCAGGTCCTGCGCGATCGCGTGGTCTTTGGCCTGAAACTGGGGTGGCAGGTACATGGCTGGCCCTCTAGGCTCGGAAATCCCGCAGGCGCTGCAGGTCCGGTACGCGAATCGTCTTGCCGCTGACTTCGATGAGCCCGGCTGCGGCAAGGTCGTGAAGAATGCGCGAAAAATACTCGGGTGTGAGGTTCAGGCGCGAGGCAATGGTCACTTTGCTCGCCGGCAGGGTAATGGTCGAGGCGTTGCTGTCGCTGTCGTTTTCGCTGCCGTCAATGCGTGTCAGGAAGCCGATCACGCGCTCGGTTCCTGAACGCATGGAGTAGGACTCCACGTCGCGAATCAAGCCATGCAGACGGCGACTCAGGCCAGACAGCATCTTGCGGGCGAAGGTCGGGTTGTGCTCCAGCTCCGAGAACACGGTACTCTTGAGCACATGCAACACCACCGAATCGGCCAGGGCCTGCGACGACACCACGTAGTTCATGTCCATGAACATGACTGCCTCGCCAAAAGTCCGGCCCGGCCCGAGTATTTCAATGACTTTTTCCATCCCCTGCTCGGAGCCCACCGACAGTTTGATCTGGCCGGAGAGAACCACCCAGAATCCGTCGCACGGGTCTCCGCGGTGAAACAGCATCTCGCCCTTTGCCACCTTCAGGCGCCGGGTGCCAACGGCCATGCGCTCCACCTCGTCGGCGGTCGCATCGCGCAGCAGCGGGATATTGAGCAGGAAATGCTGGACGGGTGCGCTGGCGGGCGGCAAGGTAGATCCATTCATTTGCAGGGCTCCTGCGAGGGGGTGGCCGGTCTTTCAATGGTGTCGCGTTGCGCCATGGAAATCAGACCGGCGAGCAATAGCGGCGACAGCATGGCATGCACCAGTCCCAGTCCGGGCGGCCGTCCGCCGACCCAGAGGAGAAGCAAGCCCAGAGCCAGTTGAGCGGCCAGCAACGCTGCCAGGGCCCCGACCAGCTTTGCCAGAGGCTGGTGTTCACGTCGATCCCACAGGATGGAGCCAACGAGCATGCTGGTCAGCATAGCCGTGCCCACGTGGAGAAAGGCCACCCAGTGGATGGCGCGCATCTCCAGGGCGCTGGCGGCAGCGCCCAAGCCCACGTGCAGGAAGAACACCAGAAGCGTCACGAACAGCATGGGATGGCCGGGCGGACGACGCGTGTGCGCAGTGGCCAGCGATTCGCGCAACCACCAGAAGGACGCCAGCAAGACGGTTCCCCCCACCACATTGGCAACCGTGACGGCCGCAAACCGGTAGCCGGGCGTCAGCGGACCGATCACCGCCAGCACCACGGTCGCCGCAACGACTCCCACCGTAGGCCGGATTGCCAGCGCCACGGCGGGCCGCCGCCAGCACAGAACGGTGGCCAACAGCGCCAGCAGTCCGACACCCGAGGCCGACAGGCGATGCACCATGCGGGCGACACCTTCCACCGTCGGGGGCAAGGTGGATGCCAGGACGCCGCCCTCCCCCACGGCCGTAGTCAGGCGCAGAAAAATACTGGAGCCCAAAATGGCCAGTGCCAATACCGAGCCCATGGCACCAATGGCCTGCAAAACCCTTGCAGGTTTCGGGGAGGAAGATGGTGAAGGAATGGTTGCGTCCATGCCCTATTGTGCGCGAGGTCGCCGCAATGCTCGCAGCACGATGACCACAAACATGACGCCCCCCACAATAGCGATCAGGCCGCCAAGTCCCATCAACCCCATGCCCATCGTCTCCTGGGTCGAACGCAGCACCTGCTCGGCCCCAGCCACCTTGCGCTGCACACCGTAGCCGCCGGACCAGACCAGCCCGATGATGTGCATCAGCTGGCCAACCCCGTACACATAGGGCTGCCATGCCGCAGCCCTGGAACGGGGAGCGAAAAAGCCCAACCGCGGCAGCAGCAGGTACACGACCCCCATCATGGCCAGCGTCACGCCCACGATGCAACCGTGGTAGTGGGCCGGTATGCGGACATTGCTCCCGCTGATCAAGAAGCCGATGATGCCCCCGGCGGAGAACAGCACCAGGGAGGCAATCAGGCTGGCACGCAGCGGGCGCTGCTCTGCCGTTATCGCGCGCGCCGGCCACAGTGCCCACAAAATCGCCATCGCGATCGGTGGAATGACCAGGCCGCCGCCAAACCGCATCAGCAGGGTTTGCATGCTGTGGTGCTCAACCGAAGTAACGTCGTAGGCCAGGTAAGTGATGGGCGTCAGAAAGACACTTACCAGGGCGATGGCGAACAACAGGGTCACTACCCTGGGAGACAGCGGAAAACGCACCCCCACCACGGAGGCCAGCCAGATCCAGTTGACGAGCATCAGCAGGGTGTAAGCAAATTGCAGCACATGCCCGCCGCCCCAGAACAGCAATTCATAGTAAATACGCGAGTCCAGTTCTCGTGGCACCGACACCCAGGACCAGGCAAACGCAAACACGGCCACGGCGTTGGCCACCAGGGCCGCACGCAGCCCGAAACGCAGTGCCCCGGCGCCGGAAATATGGGAGCCCACGGGAGCTACCGCCAACATGGACCGCAGGCACAGCGTGGCAATACCGACGCCAAACAGCACCAATCCGGTCAGAAATACCGGGCCGTCCAGCACGGGAACGTAGTTGGCCATGACCGGGGTGGCACGTTCCACAAAGGGAGATATGCACATGGCCGCTGTACCCAGGGCCGCTACAGCGAAGGCGAACCAGGCCATGGGGCGGTACCGCTGTGTCCCGCTCAGGGTCCACAAGGCGCCGCCAAAGGCCAGAAACCACACCAGCACCGAAAGATCCACGTGCACCACCAATGCCACGCGAAAGAAGTCCGCCACCGGAAACAGCGTCTGCAACTGGGGCGTGCGCGAGAGCACCAGCAAGATCGAGAACAGTCCGGAAGCCAGCAGTGCCATCATTCCCAGCGCGAACCAGGCCACCGCAAGTGGCCGGCGCGCGTCTTGTGGCACGGCAAGATCAAAGTCGAAATGGGTTATGGCGGCGCCCGGTTGGCCCAAAGGCATCGGGGGAGCCTGCAGATTGGTGTCAGTCATGGTGTTCTTCGTGCACAAGTGCGGGGGAAACAGCGGACGGCTGGTCCGTGGATTTTAGGCTGGCCCGAAGCGTCTCCACAGCGCGGCGAATGCGCTCCGGGCTGTTGCCGGCCCAGACCACGGCCATGTGATCGCGGGCAACCGAGGCCCGCAGCGATGGCGCACGGACTCCGGCAAACCGGTCCTGCACCCAGCGATCGCCCAGGCGAAACTCGCAGTCCCCTTCGCGGCAACCGGAAACTACAACCCCATCCGCCCCCAGGCGCAGCGCATATTCGATGAACGAGGGCGGCAGCATGCCGGCGCACTCCAGGGGCAAGACGGCTGTTGCGGCATCTCCCAATACCTGTCCGTCGGTAGCCTGGCTGCAGGTAAACAGCATGATTTTGGGCGACCCGGTCAAGGCGGCCAACCGATCCTGCAATTGCTTGCGCAGTGCCACCACCGGGGTATCGGGCAGCTCTATGCCCGACACGATATCTTCCATGCGGCGAAAGGGTGTGGAGGATGGACAGGAACCCACACAGATCCCGCATGCTGCACACATGTCCGCGATGACCGCCGCCTGCTGCAGGTGGTGGCGCTGGTCGTTGCGCGCAACCATGATGACGGCCCCAAACGGGCAATCGGCAGCGCAACGCGCGCAACCGTTGCAATTGGCCAGATCCACGCGGGCAACCGCCCTCGCCTTGCCAGGCCGCATCCGCAGGGGCAACAAGGGCATGGCCAGGAGTACCCCCGTCAGCAGCGCCGCGAGCAGCCATACCCCGTTGGCAGACAAGTAGTCCACCAGGGGGTGGACGAACAGGTAAAACCAGTCCAGAGACAATGCCGCGGGAAGGTTGCCGGTATCGGCAGGCCCCAGGCTCTCGGCGGGCACGACCAGCGAAAGCAGCCCGAGCGTGACCAGGCTGCCGATGGTCAGGACGCGGGGCGGCCAGACACGGGCATGTGACACCCGTTGCACATGGATCCACACCCCCGCCAGCAACAGCAGCGGCAAGCCGATGTGGATGAAAATAACCAGGGAAAAAAACCGATCATTCAGCGCATCGGCGGTCAGGAAATTGCGCACCAGCTGGTCAGAGAACAGCGGCAGGGACTGGAGCCACTCGGCGGTCGCCGTCACACTGAACAGGGCACGCTCGTCCCACAGCAGCCAAAACCCGGTAATGCCCGCAACCCAGAGTATCCAGAGCAATGGAACCCCGGTGATCCAGGAATACCAGCGAAAACCCAGAAAGTGCCCCCGCACGGCTTCACGCAGCAGGTGCAGCACGGTCAGCAGCATGAAGCCGTCAGAGGAATAGCGGTGCATGCCACGCAACAAGCGCCCCAGCAGCCACGGATCCAACTGCAGCCGTCGGCCGGATTCGTAGGCGCCACTGACGCTGGTGTCGTAAAGCGCATAGGCCACGATGCCGCTGACAACGGCTATGACCAGGCACAGAAAGGACAGCGCGCCGAGATGGCGCCAGGGATTGTGGGCTGGGGCGAACGCGTGGTCGAACGTGCCGCTCAGGTGTTCATCACCGTCACGCAGAATGCGAATCAGGGTGGACATGCCAGGCCATTATCCGCGCGTGAAAATGAAACCGCTGCCACTGGCAGAGAAATCGACAATCAGAACTTCGCCCGGCGCCAGATCCACGCCCGCTTCGTGCACAAAGGTGAATGCGCCATCCGGCCCGTCCGCAAGGCGGGCGCGGAACTGGTGTTGCCCGGCCGGAATGTCCAGGCGACGGTACACGGTGGCCGCGCCGTCCTTGCGCAAACCGGTTGGAGGAATCTGGATGCGGTACAGCGGCTTGCCGTCCATGTCGAGTTCAACGGCAACCGTTGCGCGCTCACGGGGGCAATCCATTTTGGTGCGCATATTCGGCGCAAGCTTGGCCAGCTCCGCTTCACTGCGTTCCCGACAGGTCTGCATCAACTGGGCTGAATGGCTGAACGAGAGCTTGATAACGGCTTCATTGTCCCCACGCAGGCGGTAAGCCGGCGCGGTAGAGAAGTAGCCCAGAAAGGCAGCGAAAAGGCCGTAGATAAGCGCCTGCAAGGCATAACGCATGGGTGCAGGCAACCCCGCAGACACCGGTTTATCAGACATTCGAACCTCCAAGTTTCACCATATCGGCGTGCTGGCCATCCAGCGGTTTCTGTGGCGCCAGGTGGAACGCGTCCGAGAAACAGTCATCGGTGGAAATCCCGTGCTTGACGAACGCAGGCTGTGCTGCCGCGACCATCTGCACCGAACCACAGGCGTACACCTGGTGCTGGGAAAGGTCCGGGAAATCCGCCAGGATGGCCTCATGCACCAACCCAGTTCTCCCGCTCCAGTCGTCTTCGGGACGCGCATCCGACAGCACGGGGATGAAGGTGAAATTGGCATGCTCTTGAGCCCATTGTTCTGCCAGAGACCCCAGGTAGAGATCGCGCCGGCTGCGCACCCCCCAATACAGGATCATGCGGCGGTTCAACCCGTGGTGGAACGCGTGTTCCAGCATGCTTTTGACTGGGGCAAAGCCGGTTGAACCAGCCACAAAGATAATTGGCTTCTCGCTGTCTTCCCGCAATGTGAAGGCGCCCAACGGGCCTTCAAACCTCAAGGTATCGCCAACCTTCATGTGGGTGAACACCTCGGTGGTGAACCGGCCCCCCGGAACCAACCGGACGTGCAACTCGATTTCTTCGGACGTATGCGGAGCGGCAGCAAAGGAGAAACTGCGCTTGGCACCGTCTCCCAGGACGATGTTGATGTACTGGCCCGCATAAAACTGCAGCGCAGACCCGCCCTCGGTCTGCAGGCACAGGCGCATGACGTCATAGGACAGTGGCTCGAGCCGGGTCACGCGTGCCACGTACTGTTTCAGCGGCAGCGCTTTGGGGTTGTGCTGGGGAACGTATTCGATTTCGACATCCGACAAGGGCTCCGCGCAGCACAGCAGGGTCTTGCCGGCTGCACGTTCCGCAGCGGTCAGCACCGACTCCTGATAGGGTTGCAGGTGCACTTTTCCGTGCAGCAGCGTGGCCTTGCAAACGCCGCAGCCACCGTTGCGGCATTCAAAAGGCATGGGCAGGTCTTCGCGCAAGCCCGCGTCCAGCAACGTTTCGCCGCTACGGGCCGAAATGATGCGCTCGTCCGGATGAACCGCCATGCTCCACGACTTCTGCTTGCCGCGGCGTTGCGGTGGCAGCCAGGGCATCAGCACCAGCAGCACGGTTGCACCAATGGAAAGCAGCCAGGTCTTGGTAGGCCCCCAGCCTTGAATCAGAGGGTAAGCGGGCAGATAGAACCAGTCGAAATGAACCGTCGCCGGCCAGGTGGCCATATCCACCCGCCCCTGGCTCAGCGCCGGCTTGATCAAGGACAGAACAACCAGGCTCACCATGATGCCGATCATCAGTGGTCGCGGCGGATTGGTTTTGGCACTGGGCGTGCGCTGGGTATGGATCCACAGCACGGCCAGCACACTCAGTGGCAGTCCGATGTGCATGAAAGCGAGCAGGGAAAACAGCCGGTCGCTGACGTTGGCGTTGGAAATGAAATTTCTCGTCATTGACCCGCCAATGAGCGGGAGCACGTCAAACCACTCGGTGGTTGCCGTGACTACGAATTGCGACAGCCGGTCCCAGGGAAGCATGTAGCCATTGACGCCCGAGGCGTAGGTCAACCACATCAACAGCACGCCCGAAACCCAGGAAAACCAGCGCAGCCCGCGGTGGTGGTCAAACGTGGCATGCCGTACCAGATGCAGCACCATGCTGAGCATCAGGCCATCGGACGCATAACGGTGCACGCTGCGCAAAATACCGCCGACAAACCACTGACCGTGCGTCAGGGCCTCCACCGAATCAAAGGCACCCGCGACACCGGTCTCGAAGAATGCATACAGATACAGGCCCGTGCCAATGACCACCCACAGCAGGAAATAGGTAATGGCACCGAGGTAATACAGTGGATTCAGACGGTCGCCAAAAATGGCGCTGAGAGGTTTCTCCACTGCGAGGAATGCCCGCTGCACAAGGGTTTGTAGGAAATTAAACACAGGAACTCGTTTCAATAGGGACGTTGATGGCAGCACTGCTGACGCTCTACAGCGTCTGCACGTCGACCTTGCGTTTCACATCCAGATGGACTCGTGCACTCCCCTCGCCTCCGGATGGAACTGAAAGAGACGACTGCGGGGCGCGACGTGCCCGACGACGGGCCAGCCATTCCGAAAAGAAGAACCAGGCCATGGTCAGTGCAAAAGTAATGCCACCGGCCACCTCAAGCAGCAAGCCGTATTCCACCCGGTATTGGCCGGTTTTGGGGTCATACACCGTGCAAAGAATGCGCACGCGATCGATGAGATCGTCAAGGCGCAGTTGCTGCGGGATCGGGGCGTTGCTAATGAGCTGCTTCAGGGGTTCGCCAATGGCATTGGCGGAGAGGTCCTCACCATAGATCTGCCGGTAAATGCGCCCTTCCGCATCCAGCAGCGTCACCTGCAGTATGTGATCGAAACCGGCGGGTGTCGCCATGTAACTGAAGCCAAACTCCCGCGTCAATGGCTCAACAATCGATGCGTGCGGGCTCAGGAACTCCCAGTTGGGCACATCAATGCGGTGCTGCTTGGCAAAAGCCTTCAGGGATTGCGGCGAGTCGGCCGGCTGGTTGAATCCAATGCTGATGACATTGAACTGGTTGGTACCAAACATGTCCCGCCCCGACTCAACGGCTTTTTGCAGGGAGCGGGTCGTCAGCGGGCAGACCTGAAAACACCCGGTGTAGATAAAACTGACCAACAAAGGCTTGCCGCGGAAACGGGAGAGGCGCACCGGCCGCCCTTCGCGATCGAGCAGCGTGTAGTCGCCGACGGTCTTGCCCACGACCGCCTGGCTCAGGCTGAGTGCCGCCTTTTGATCAAGACCAACGGAGGGAGTGCCCTGAAAGGGCTCGGTGCCAGCACTGGCGAAGCACGGGTAGGCCATGAGCGCCATGATGGCCATCAAGCGCACCGCCACGTACCGGGCGGTGTGCACAAACATGGCAAGCGGAGCAGACATGGCGCCGAACCCGGAATCCTGTTTCAATACGCCAGCCTGTCGAGGGTTGCCGTCACCAGGAGCAGGCTGAGCTGGACCAGCGAGGCGAAGAATGCCCCCATGGCTGTCTTGCGCGTCGGGGTGCGGGCCAGCTGCGATGCCTTGTAGACAAAGTAACCACCACCCGCCAGGGCACCCAGGAAATAGATGACACCGGCGCCAAAGAAAACGGGCAACAATGCGGTCAGGGCCAGTGCCACGGTACTCCACAGCACAACGCGTGCAGCCCGCGGAACGCCCACCACGACCGGCAACATGGGGATGCCAGCGGCTGCGTACTCGGCCTCATTGGCAATGGCCAGGCTCCAGAAATGCGGTGGTGTCCACAAAAACAGCACGGTAGCCAGCAGGAACGGCAACGGGCCTATTTGGGGGTCGACCGCTGCCGCACCCGCCAGAACCGCAAAACTTCCCGCCAGTCCCCCCACCACAATGTTGAGCCAGCTCCGGCGTTTGAGCCAGACGGTATACACAATGGCGTAGAAAAATGCACCCAAGAACACAAACACCGCCGACACCGGATTGAGCACCCAGCCGGCGCACAAGACGGATGCAGCCAGCATGGCCGCCATGAGCCACAGCCACGCTGGTGTATGGGGCAAGGCCCCGGTGGCAAACGCGCGGCCTTTGGTGCGCGCCATCAGGCGGTCGCTGTCATGCTCGTAATACTGGTTGAACGCCCCGGCACTGGCCGAAGACAGAAGCACTGCCACCGCCAGCACCAGCAATTTGGGCCAGCCCAGGGACGGTCCCGGCGTAACCGCCAAGCCGACCAGTGCGGTGATCATGATCATGAAGCCAATGCGAAGCTTGAATAAACCCAGAACATTGCGGGTCATGCGCATGGAGGCTGTTGTGCCGGATGGCTTGGTATTCAGCATCTCGTTCTTCGTCCTAGTTTTTCCTTGCGGTGCGAGAGGCAGTAAGGCAGTACGCGGGCCGAGGCCCGCGTACGTTTTACCGGATTAGCTCAATCCCCATACCTGGGACAGGTATTTCCAGTTGATGAAGTAGTACAGAACGAACGACACCAGGAACACCATGGCCAGGACAAAGGTGCCCGGTGCCGCAAAGCCGGCAGAACCGTACGACTGCGCAACGGCGGTCGGTGCAGTGGGCGGAATGGGTGTGAAATTGGCACTGGTGTTACCCGCGCTCAGCTTCTTGCCCCACAGCAGTGAACCCACCGTGATGTAGATGTAGATGGCACCACCAACGATGGCAGAGATACCGGCGATACCGACCAGACCCATCAGCAGGTAGGCAGCACCCGGCCATTCGTAAGCCATGGGGGAGCCATTGAAGGCCATGTCCCAGTGACGGCGGGAAACGCCCAGCGTACCGGCGCCCATCATGACCAGACAGAAGAAGTACATCGACAGGCCGAACAGGTACGGCTGCACCTTCGCCAGGCCGGGGTTGATCATCTCCCGGCGGAACAGCACGGGAATCAGGAAATACGTCAATGCCATGAAGGACAGGGTGGTACCCACGACCACAGTGGCGTGGAAGTGGCCCGGCACGTAAATCGTGTTGTGAATGATCATGTTGAGCTGCTCGGTACCCATCATCACGCCGGAGATGCCGCCGAGGAAACCGAAGCCGATCAGGGAAATGAACACCCCCGAGAACACCGGGTTACCCCAGGGCGCCTTGCGCAACCACTCGAAAAGACCGTTGTTGAAACCCTTGGCACGTTGAGCCACTTCAATGGCGCCCGGAATGGTCAAACCGTGGATCATGGACGCCAGCACGGCGAAATACATGAAGTAGCTGGTGTTGACCACTTTCCAGGCGGTGCTGACGCCGGGGTCGGCCAGCAAGTGGTGCGCGCTGGCCAGTTGCAGGAACAGGATGTACAGCAGGAAAGCGCCACGACTCACACGCTCCGACATGGGCTTGGCACCGAAGGCAATCGCCGCCACGGCATACCAGATGGAGATGTGCGCAGCCACGTTGATCTGCTGGGACGAGTGACCGAAGGCCCACCAGATGGTGCGGTAAATCAGGGGGTCAACTGCGCTGATCAAGCCGATGGACAACAGGAACGTTGGAATCAGAATGATGGCACCCGATGTGATGGTGAACACGGCAATGATGGCTGCAACGATGGCACCAAAGGTCACCAACGGTACGGAGCCTTGGTAAGTCTTGTCGCGCTTGGCGATCACCAATGTGCCGAAGAACACAAAGCAGCCAATCAGGGCGCCCACTGCGAACAGGATCAGGCCCAGATAAAACGACGGCGCAGCCATCATGGGCACATAGGACGTCATCATGACGCTGGAGCTACCCTGGAAGACCGCCACATTGTTCGTGATGGCACCGACCAGCATCAGCGCAAAAGCTGCCCAAGCGACCTTTGGCGTCGCAATGCGACACCGCAGCAAGGTAGATGAGCAGAAATAGAGCACGGCCATCTCGAAAAAGATGATCCAGTAAATCAGCATGTCAATGCCGTGTGCGGTCAGCACCATGTAGAAGGTGTCTGCAGCCAGCCAGTGCACGGTGGGCCAGCGTGTCAACACCACGCCAATGGCGAGAATGCCGCCAACCAGCAGCGCCACGACCGCCGTGACGGCGTTCGCAATCATCAGCTTCTCGGCCTGCGATTCAAATTGAAGCCCGGAACGCGGGCAGGTACGGTAAGTGGTCGTTGTCATCTGCGTCACCTTATTTCACGTAAATGCGACTCACCATCGTGTGATGGTTGATTCCACAAAATTCGTTACAAACGACCGAATAAGTACCAGCCTTGTTCGGCGTAACCTTCACCACGTGCTCATACCCTGGCACGATCTGAATGTTGATATTGGCGGGTTGCAGCGAAAAGCCGTGGTTGTAATCCATCGACGTGAGATGCAAGCGGTAGGTCTTGTCTTTTTCCAGCTCAATGATGGGCCAGAAGTTCCACAGGCGGGCTGTGAGGTACACATCACTGCCCGGGGGCGGAGCCACCACGGGAATGTTGCCTTCTGTTTCAGTGCGAACCGTGTATTTGTCCACCATGGCCTGCGCCTTGACAGAGAACTGCTCCGGCGTAGTGCGGTAGGTTTCGGTCGACAGGTTCTGCTTGCCGTATATGTGCCAGCCCACCATCATGGCGAACATGCTCAGGCACCAGACCAGGGCAATAACGATCCAGGTTCCCTCCACGCGATCCAGTGGGTGCTTCCACCACAGCCGTTCTGCCGGCGGCAATATTGCGCTCATATGCTTTCTCCTAGGTTTTTGTTAGGTGTTTACGAAGAATGGACCGTGAATTACTTGGCGAGCGGCACAGTCAAGATATCGATTACGCCCCACAGGGAGTAAACGACCATGGGAATCAGAACGCCGAGGAACAGCAACAGGAAGGGGTTGTCGAGCAATTGCTGCATCAGCGGCACGGGCTCATTGGGATTGTCAGTTGCGTGCTGCGAAGCATGGGAGTGATCGGTTTGCGACATGGCGTTATCCTTGAGTAGAGTTCCATCGACGAAACGGTATCCGGCGAATGCCGCGATTTTAGGCAGATGCAATGTATGTTTGTTTGATATGTGTTAAACAATTTACATGTTTAAACACAGGTCAAAGACGTCCATCCACGCACGCCACCCCCAATCGCAACCCGACTTGTATACCCTTTGATTCCCGGTTACTACAGGGTTATTCCTAACGGCACCGAATGCGCATAAAAAAACCCAGGTCTTGCCTGGGTTCATGTTTACCGATGCGTCAGAGACGCCTCACATCGCCGTGGGGTCTTACTCCCACTCCATCATCAACAGGCCACCCAAACCCGCGTGGTTAAAGGACTTGGCTGTGATCGACATGGGTCTTTACCGTCGTTTTTACCGTCAGAAGCGCTGATCTTTTGCCGGCGCGGGAGATGGAGCGATTCGTTAGGGAGCGACGTTTTCGACATCATCCTCAATCGTGCTCAAGGATACAGGACGTCGCGGAACCTTGTCAGTTCGCCGCTGCTCAATCGGCGCACCCACCCCGGCGTCCACCACGGGCGCAACTGATGCCCTCCACCAAGCCCTAGCTAGGCCTGCTCAGGCCAGTTCGCCGAGCTCCGGCATAGCCACCTCGGCGACCTAGGTGGCCGGAAGCTCAGAGCCCGCTCCAAATCTTCGAAGTCCGATCCAGGTTCCCCAATTGGGTCAGTGCACGTCGGCCGCGTTGCCATTGAGAGACGCCTGCAACCAGTAATATGCCCACGGTACGCGGACGTTACGCATATGGAAAGATTAGACGATGAGCGACCTTTTCGACGTTGATGGTGCCAATCTCGATGGCGGGTTCGAGAACCTGAAGTCCGCCGAGCTTCCGATCGAGCAGCAGCTTCGCGCAATGCTGCAAGAGATGTGGTCGCGCTACGAGCCATATGCCGATTCAGATTTTCGGCATGGCTTTGCGCGCGACGTCGACGGCCGCTTCTGGGAAATGTACCTGGGCTGCAGCCTGCTCGAAGCGGGACGCACCTTACTTCCCGTGGCCGAGCGCCAACGCGACGGCGGGCAACCCGATCTGTGCGTCCTCGAAGACGGCCGTCGTATCTGGATCGAGGCCATCACCCCGGACGAAGGCGCTCCAGGCCCCGACCAGATCGTGCGGCCGATTCCAATCAACGAAGGCGGGGGTCTTGTCGCAGCACCGATCCGGCAGGCGCAACTTCGAACCTCCGGCGCGTTCTGGACCAAGGCGCAAAAGATCGGCCGCTACATCGAACAAGGCGTGATCGCGCCGGAGGACCCTCGCATCATCGCGATCAGCGCCAGCCGCTTCGGCGTCTTCGTCGCCGAGCAACCACTACCGCTCGTCATGACGACACTGTTTCCTATCGGGGACGCATATGTCACCATCAATCGAATGACTGGCGACGTCCTCGAAGAGGGCTTCCACGCCGCGCCATTCATCCAGCGTGAGCGCAATCCGATCCCGCGCACGGCATTTCTAGACGAGCGTTTCGCAGACATCTCAGGAGTGATCTGGTCGCGGATCGGCATCGGCAACTTGTCGCGCCAGGTCCGGCCTATCACCTATGTCCACAATCCCTTGGCACAAACTCCGCTGCCGCTGAACTGGGGTGTTTGGGATCGCGAGTTCGTGACGACCCGGCGCGGCGACGAATGGGAAGCCAACGACATCCTCGCCCAGGCGGCCGTGACGGCGCCGTCATGACGGTGCGGTCGCAATCGCCCGCCTGTGCTCTGACCAGGAGAGCTGACCATGGCTGTCGGCGATGAAGAGCGATTAATCGCCCCGATCACCCAACGGCAGTTCGAGCTATATGCGCTGTCGCTCGAACGCGGGCCCAACTTCGATCCTGCGCATATTTTCGGGAGCTATCGGACAGGGCGCGGAAGCGCGAGCGGCTGCATTCTTCTTGATCCCGAGCAAAGAACCTTCACCAGCTTGGCTCTCCGCCGGCGCGTCGATCACCGCTGGGTCAAAGTCGATGAAAGTGGCCCCTATTCCACACCCGAGGCTGCGCTCAACCACCTCAGCATCAGTATGCGAGGCGGTGATCCGCCCGAACCATTGCCTGCGGGCAGTCGGCGCCGGCCACTCCTGCTGAAAGTTGGGCCGCGTGGGACATGCCCGGAGTTTGAACTACTGACGAGCACGATCAGCCACCTGCCGGCACTCATGGCGATCGGCGAATGCCATCTCGCGCTTCCAAACCCTGACGCAAATTTCGTGACGGATCTTCAGACCGGCAATTTTTCCGCAAGACTTTTCGAGCTTTACCTTCTCGCCTGTTTTCGCGAGCAAGGCCTCATCGTCCGGCAAGACCATGTCTCGCCAGACTTTTGGATCGAAAAGGACGGGAACGAGTGCTGGATCGAGGCGGTGACTGCGAACTCCGAGACCCCGCACGCCGGCGGAATTGGCGATTGGGTACATGCGCCCGAGGACCGTATCGAGCGACTGACGGGCAGTCCCGCCGAGCGCTTCGCCAAGACGCTACGGGGCAAGCTCCAACGCAACTATCAGGAACTCAACCATGTGAAGGGGCGATCGTTCGCCCTTGCGATCGCTGACTTCCACGAGTCCGGCTCGATGGTCTGGAGCCGGGAAGCGCTGCCCACTTACCTCTACGGAATGCGCGCCGATGTCGAGGGAGATGGCGGGCAGCGCCGCGCGATCGGAACGCCGATCACAAATCTGACGGGCAAGCATGCCATCCCGGCGGGGCTTTTTCGTGACCAAGACTTTGCTCATGTCTCGGCGGTCATCTTCAGCAATGCGGCGACGCTCGCGAAGTTCAACCGCATGGGTTTCCTCGCCGGCTGGCGGCCGACCGGCGTGACGATGATCCGGAGCGGCATCCTTTTCGATCGAACACCCGGCGCGTTGGAGCCGATCCCATTCGAGATGTCGGTCGGAAGCTCCGAATATGAGGCACTCTGGCCATGGGGCGAAGCGTGGTGTCAGGAGCTGGAGGTTTTCCACAACCCCCTGGCCGCCTACCCCATCTCCTTCGATCTTATTCCGGGCGCCACTCACTGGTTCGAGCGCGATGGCGATATCGAATGCAACACCATCTGGGCGAACTCGGTCCTGGCATCGGTCACCCATGTGCGCACGACTAAGAAGCCTGGGGACTCGACCGGTGCACGACGTTAAATCGAGCAGTCGTGACCAGCGCGCCAGTCACGCCTCGCAAATCACCACTGCCCATAGGAGAAATGGCGACCATGACGACTGAACCATCAGACCGGACTATCGTCCTCCATCTCCTGCGCGGAGCCGTGCCTGAGCGCGCCGACGAGATCAGCACTCTTTGGCGCCACTACGGCCATGCCGTTGAAGTCGCTCCGAACACCAAAGGCATCACAATGAATGCCGATGCCGCACGCATAAAGTTCGACGCCAAGACGATCAACTTCTTCTGGCTTCTCGGCTTTAGTGCATGGCGCGCAATCGAGGTCTATTCACCAGCCCTTGTGCTTACGAGCTTGACCGGAGTGCCACTCGACCAGGCTCTCAACAGCGATGCCGAACGTGGGCAGTTCGAATTCGACTACAAGCAGCGCATCGCCAGCGCCCAATCGCTCATTACGACCGAGCGAGCCGCCGACATTTCCTGGCCAGCGGACGTTCCCCAGCCAACGGCCGATCGTGACGGTTTGGGTGATTCTCAGCAGAAAGTCGCCTTCGATCTGGTCGGTCTCGCCCTTGCCTTCGCGCTACTGCACGAATTCCGGCACGTCATGTACTGCGCGGACAACAGCGCCCCCTCCACGCTGCCCGAAGAGGAAATCGCCTGCGATGTCTGGGCTCGCGACTTCATGATGAGCGGCGTCGCTGCCTACGCCAAAGAGCATGGGCACAACTACGATCAGGTTCAAAAAAAGCGCGCAATGGGAATAGCATTCGCCGCCGTGATCATCCACGCAATGACACCAACACACGCGCATTGGGGCAACCGGCAATACCCGCCGATCGCCGAGCGGTTGACGGCGATGATCAGCGGCTACAGCTTGCCGGCCAGCTCTTCCTTTTGGCTTGTCACGGCCTGCTTACTGATTGCTCTCATGCGACAGGAAAACCGTCCCCTCGACTTCGTTGCAAAATCAAACCAAGAGATCGTCGAGGTGTTGCTCGACCGGCTCCGCTAACATCGAAAGGAGAGCATCGTGCCGGTCTACTTCATTGGCGAGGATGAGAATCGATGCTCCCCGATCAAGATCGGGGTAGCGAAGAATATAGAAGTGCGAAAGCGCAACCTCCAGACCGGCAATCCTCTAGAGTTGCGGCTGCTCGGCTGGATCGACGTGGTCGACTCGTTCCAGCTTGAGCGGCACCTCCACCAGCACTTTGAAGCGACCCAAGTACGGGGGGAGTGGTTCGCCATCGAGCCGGCAGACATCCTGCCCATTCTCATGCGCGCTGGCAGCGATGGCTTCGTCGCAAAAAACGCAGACGCCTTCCAGATCGTCGGCTATGACCGTGATGCAGTGCCCGAGTATCTCGGCGTATGGGAATGGGGCGACCTTGAGATCAATGAATGCTGTCCCTTCTGCGGCTGCCTATGCGGCATGCACTTTCAGGAGGCATCTCAAATGTATCACTGCCTCAACTGTGACACCTTAAGCGACTTCTCGGAAGTCGATCCACGCAGCGAAGAACTGGACAACTGAGCCATGAATAAAAAAGAACAGAGTGCAAGCGAGCAATGGCTTGAGGCGCGCGCGCCCGGCTTTCTGGATCTTCCTGATCCTGATCGCCGCGCCATATTTGACTTCGCCTTTCTCTGGAGTCTTTTCGAGGCACAGATCATGGTCAATTTCGCCCGCGCCGACCGCATTCGGGAACGAGTCGATGTATGGGTGGCGAACGGTACGCTTGAAGCTGGTCTCTACGACGCAGAGCTTGACTACTTTCGAAATCGTTACTTCGCCGACGGCGAATTTACCGATCACTTCCCTCATCTCAACCTTCGCCCCTCGGACCATCCCGACCTCGTGCAGGCAGTTATCGAGGGCACGAACGACGACCCCCGCGACCAGATGATGGCCCTTTTGATGATCGTCTGGCGACTGCGCAATAACCTCTTCCACGGTGAGAAATGGGCCTACGGACTTCGCGACCAGCTAGAGAACTTCACGCATGCGAACTGTGTCTTGATGCGGATGCTCGAACGCCATGGTCAGCTCGGCTAACGTTGGGCGAGTCACGGCTGCATAGCGGCTGATCTTGTAGAGCGGTTTTTAGGATTCTGTGCGTGTTCGACGACGGGTAAACTGACCGATTCCGAGAGACCAATTATCCAACGCGATCAACTAAGTCAACGACTTTCCAACCCTGCTCCCTCGCAGGCGCAATAAGCTTCGCGGCTTCAGATTTCCGCAACGCTAGCCCAAGCAGCTCCCGGGCTCTGGTCACGCCTACAAAAATGTTAGTAGCAGCCGCAAGTCGAACTCCCGTAAAGGCCTCGTCAGTAACACCGAAAGCACGGGGAAGAACCGTACTCAGGTCGATGCACTGTTCGTCTGCCCGACCACCCTTCCACACCTCGCTCTCGACAACGAGTATGCCATCGACGCTCTTGCCCTTAACCGAGTGGATGGATCCCAGCCGCAGCGTGAGGTCGTCGAATTGCACGTGTTTAGTAGAGCGGTGTCGGGGGTCCGCAATATCGGCCTTTAGCTCGGCCACGAAGGCGCACATATCGCCGATTTCGCCTTCCGCATCCTGAGGATGCGGACTAAAAAGCGGCAGCAGTTCTTCCATGAAAACTAGCCATGCCGCCTCATTCCAAACGGCATCGCCGTTAAGCACGTGGTCCCGCAAAAGCCGCCGTAAGACGCGCGGTAACGCAACGTCGCGATGCGACAGTGTTACCCATACATTGTGCGCAGTAATCGGACGATCACTGGCTGCTCTCCAACCATGCGCGCGCGCCAACTCAGAAACCCCGACAGCTAGTATCGCGCCGACTTCTGCCGGAGGTCGGGCTGCCGCGTGATGCACCGCAGCCCTCTGAAAATGTCGGCAAAGAAGATGGGCCTTCCCGCGGACTCCGCTCTCGCTACGGTATCCGGGATGGTAGTCAACAAGGCTCTTCGGCTGCCACACGCCCTTCTTACCGACCAGATTGTGACGCGAGGCGACCGCCCAGACGTCTCGGCTACCGCAGTCGTTGCCCCAGAATGCGTGCGCTTCCTCGGCAAACGCTCCAAGCACTTTACTGATCGTGGTTTCATCGAACAGGAACATCACACGCGATGCTGGTTTTGCACCCAGCCCCACAATGGTCTGCGTCTGGCGCGCGGTCAGCCGGCTTGCGAATGCTGCAATCTCCCCGCCGAAACGCCGGCTGGTATCAAGGGGGATGCAACCCGGCCCCGGCGTCCAGTAGGCGGGCTCTGCTCCACCATCCTCATAAAGCGTTTGATTGCTATCCCCGAGGCGCTGGAACGCTGCGCAATCATGCTTAAACACATGCTCCAGCAACCGGAGCTGGTCCCCATTCGTGTCCTGAGCCTCATCGAGAATGACGAGCGGGAAGCGGTCGCGAAGCCGCTCAGCGAGAGCCGGGCTTTCAAGGAGTGCGCGCCACGCGAGCGCGGTCATGTCCGCATAGCGATAGAGTCCGCTCTTCACCATAGAGGCCTTGAGAGACTCGAGTGCCTTCCCACAATCGGTGTGAGCGCCCCATTGCCCTTTGCGGCAGCGCACAGCCAGCGCGCGGGGCTCCGCACTAGTGTCCATGAAGGCGGGGTCCAGATCGAGCAACGCAATCCACTCCTCCAGCCTGCGCTTCAGCTTGAGCTTCTGGTTCTTCGCGAGGTTGTCTAGGACGCGCCAACCCTGATAGCGCCGCAACGCCTCGGCCGCGAAAGCATCGTCGTCGATCTGGCGCACGCTCCAACCCAAACCTTGGAGATAGGGCAAGGCGAGGTACTGGTTGATGAACGCAGTAACCGTGCCCGTGAAATGAGGGTAGGCCGTGAGCCGCGCCGCCGTCGGGTGGCCTGCGATCAAATCTTCTACCTCCGTCCGAGCGGCATTAGTGTGCGAGATGACGCTGACACCTCTTCTGCGGGTAGACCAGTTGCGCGAGAGCAGGGCGAGCTTCGCTGCCAGCAGCGTAGTCTTGCCATTGCCAGGCGCCGCCTGAACATCGCACGGGCCTACCTTTGCCAAGAAATCGGCTTGGCTAGGATCGGTGAAATCGCAACCGCCTAACTCTCTGCCAAGTTCGGCAAGCAGTTCGGGGGTGAGCTGCATAATTTCGAACATGGCGCTATGCCTCGGCTGCTGCCACGCCATCTACCTCGGCCACCCCAATCTCTGCGGCATCCGGCTCTGGTGCGATGGCCGGCTCACCTGGCACATAGCCGCCCGTCACGTAGTCGATCGCGCGCACCAGATAAGGCGGCAGCCGATCACGCATCTGCTCCGGCGTGTCGGCGCGCTTGAGTATTAGGGCGGCGAGTTGCTCAGCGACCTCCGCCTTGGAGGCTTCCTTGTCATGTACCGGCTGGTAGATCTTGACTGCGATCTCAGTCGCAGAGAGCCCGGCCTCTTTCCATTCCGCGTAGGTTTTGCTCGCCTTTTTCACAACCTTAGCGAGCCATTCAGGCTTGCGACTGCTGGTCTTGGCGAGTTGGACCGCTTGGTGGACGCTCTCGGCAAGCTCAGACCTGAGAGCAAGATCGAATTCGAGCGTCCAGCTATCAGCGATGAACGCATCCACAGGGTCTCCGACATCGCGTCGCAGCGTCTTAAGCCTCGCGGCGATCTCATCCTGGGTTAACTCGTTCTCGGTCTTACGGTCGCCGACCAGGCCCTTCGCTTCAGGGGGCGGGATGTCCCTGTCGGGGATCAACGCCACAGGCACCGCGATTGCGTTCCCAGCCTTGCGCTGCAGGATTCGGCTGTACCGGAACAAGCCGCGGTGGCCGACATTGACGATCGATACACCATGGCGACTGAGCGGGCGGCCGAGCTTCTCGGCAATCGCGGGCAGCAATAGTTGCTCGCCGGCCCCTTCGACGACGATCAGCGCGCGGGCAAAGAAGAGGTTGGCCTTGGTCGCGTCTAGGAACCGGCGGAGGAACTCGTAATCGTCGGCTTCAAGTCGCGTGTGTGCCATACCCAGCGGAAAAGCACGGTGACCCACAACCATGGTCATGGTCTCAAGCTCAGCGCCGGCTGCGAGCTGCGAGCTATGGGTGGTAAGCAAGACCTGGACTTGTTGATGAACCTCACCCTTCTCGTGAATTGGCTTGGCAGCGCGGGCCGCGAGCACTTCCATGAAGAGCGTTTGATGCTGTGGATGCAGATGCGCTTCCGGCTCCTCAATCAGCAGGAACGGCACCTGATCAGGATGAGACTGCAGAAGCAACAATTCGGCGGCCATGAATAGCAGGTTGTTGTAGCCCAATCCGCGTTGGATGCGCTCGGTGCCTACCCTGGCATTCAAATAGAGTTCAAATCGTTCGAGAATCTGATCGAAAGACCCCCCGGCGCCGAGGTCCAGCGTCGCGACGAGGCGATCATTCTCGAACGAAAGTTTGTCGAGGAAGTCGGTGTTGACGCTGTCAGCAACACCACCGACAGCCTTGTTGTTTCGAATGTCAGCATCCGCTGCTGTCAGCGTGTCATGAAGCGTGGAACTGGCTCCTAACGCCGCTGGCTTGCCTTGAGACCCCATCATCGGCATCGCACCGAGGATGCGCGACAAGCGCGAGCGCCGCCCTGCATGCATCTCTCTCTCCGCGTCGCGTAGAGGTTTGAGGTAAGTGGCCTTGAGATACTCGCGCAACTCGCCCTCTAACGGCAAGCCCTCGCCCTGAGCACCAGCACGGTGCTGACTCGTGATCACGGCGCCGCCGCCAGGAGAAATCCGCCGAGTGCCACGCATACACACATGCAGCCGCAACTTACCTTTCTCGTTGGAGCACCATTCGAGAAAGCGAGCCTCTTCATCAGCACTGAGATTATCGAAGGTGCAGCGAACGATGAAGTCGCATCCTCTCACGCCCTCCTCCCCGACATGAAAGTCGTGTTCGTCGGGGCGGATGTAATCGTCGCCGCGCGTCCAGAGGACATAACGGGCAGCGTCAACAATTGCGCTCTTACCTGCATCATTCGGTCCGACGAGCATATTCAAACCGGGCGACAGTTTCAGCTGCAATGGAGCGTTCGGACTGAAACATCGGAAGCCGTTCGCGTAGATTTCGGAAATGTACATCGTCGCCTCTTCTTCAAATTAGCAATTTGCCCGTGTCGAGGAGTCCATCGAGGAAATCTTCGCGGGAGCAAATTGGGCTCCTTTGGGTTGCAAGGATCAGCGCTTCCACGACTGCCCGAGCCAGAGAACGAGCCATCACTCGTTCTTTCGTCGAAATGGCTGCCATGGCGCGGCCGTGCAGGAAGGCACTTCGCACGTCGAATAGCCGCTCATATTGATCGGCGTAACGGCGGTCGCCGAGAAGTCCGGCGACGCGGCCTCGCATCTTGTTCGTGGCGCGCATTCCGTTGTGGCGATCGGGCGCGACCCGGAAGCTCTTTTGATAGTCAGCGCGAAGGCCCAACGCCGCTTCAATCGTAGTAATGTGCGCAAGAAACTCGTCGACGCCCTCGGCCAGGAATGCGCGGACTAGGAAGTGAGCGATTGGTGTTTCGAAGAGAACCGATTGCTTCGCCTCCTCGATGATTGCCCAACGACGGTTGTCCCAGACCGGCAACTCGGTTGCAGCCACATCTTCCAGGGGCAGCTCAATGGGCCGCTCCTCCTCATAGGTACCGCCATGGCCGTCGTCGTAGACCCGATCTTCCCAACTCAGCGTATCTGGAGATGGTGGCGCATTGAGGCGGACGAATATGTCGCTGTCGACCGTGTAGACCCACGGGACGCGAAACCCACGCCAATCGACTTCGGTCATCGTCGACCAGCTTTCCCACGACGCCAGCAACAGAAAGAACAGCGCCTCCTCGACAACTCCTGGAAATCGTCCCTTGTGCGGTTCGATCCGCCCCAAGTCTTGGCTCAGATCCATGAACAGTACCGGGACAGAACGAGCCTCAGGCTCCTGCTCAAGCACGACCGTCTCCTCGACTACCAGCCAGTGGAACTGTGAAAAACGCTCCGCGTCGAAGTTCTGGTGCGGATAGAGCCGCTTCAGCCTGCTTTCATCGACCAGTGTTCGCAGATCGCCCGCGGTCAGCCGGCCCACTTTCGCCGGGCCAAAAGTTATCGACGGTAGGTCGGCAGCCAGATCAAGCGGCGCAAGGTGAATGCGTCTGGCGTGAGTGGCGCGCAGCGCTACATCGAGGCCGTTCGCCGCCTCCTCTATTGGCAAGGCGAGATAGGCGATATCTTCTCGCAGTTCACATGGGAGCCCCAAGGCCCTCAATGCGGTTGAGAGCGCAAAAGCCGGCCCCTTCTTGCCAGCGTTCGGATAGCCGTCTCGGCAAACTTCGCGCAGCCGCTCGAAGGCCGGATGCGCAAGGACGTTGTCAGGCCCTGGCGGGCGCAGTCGCCAAAGGTCCGTCATCGCGGAGATCATCGCTTCGCTCGGACGGGTCGCAGCCTCGCTCATCAAGCGATCCGGAGCCGGCGCAAAAGCTTGCCGAGTACCGCTTCATAGTTCTCCGGCTTCGAGAAGTCCGCGTATAGCTTGCCCTTCAGGAACTCCGGCAGTTGGCACTCCTCATAGAGCAGTGGCAGTACGACCACCTCACCGCTGGCGATCTCGCGGTTCATCGCCACGTCGAGTTCCTTCTTCACCCAAGGGGCGTCGATCGACTTACTCGACAGAACGACGGCGATGTAGCGGCTGAGCTTTATGCCCTCTTCAATCTTGGCGATGAGCGAGTCACCGATTTCGATTTCGGCCTCGTCCAACCAAACCCGCTCAACGCCATGGGCGAGGAGATCCTTGCGCAATTGGCGCACGAAAGGCTTATCGACGCCGGTGTGGCTCAGGAAAATGCCATGATATTTCTCATGCGCTGGATTGGCCTTCTCCAGCGCCAAGCTGTCGCGAACGAGTTGGTTCTGGGCTTCCTGTGACGTCGGCGGGGTCAGTAGCCAGCCCGTCATGGTCCCGAGCGTGACCTGGCCACCCAAGCTGTAGCCTTCCGGTGTCGCCGCGATCGAGGTATAGCCCTCGCCGGGATCGGTCAGGCACAGGGCCCAGCCGCCCGTTCGTGACAGCACCTCGAAATAGCGTGTGAAGGGGCTATCCGGATCCATCGGACCCACCCTGCGCCCCTTCTTCACGATAAGCTCCGAGCGCTTCACAAGCCTTGCCACCGGCGGCGCCACGTATCCGAGATGGGTCTCACGATAGCCGAAGAAGTTCACACGCTTCGGCTCCGACAGGCACCAGACTACTGTCGCGCCACCCGCGATCGCCGCCTCCATCTCCTTGCGCCGGTCTTCGCCATCGAAGGCGGAGTCAACGTCGTAGCGTTCGTTTTGCCCCTTCAGCTTGCCAAGCTCGTGAATCTCGTTCGAGAACTCGCCCGCCTTACCGAATAGGAAGTGTGTGTAGCTCTCCGGATTGATAATGATCGTGTCATATTCGTAGAGAGGATAGGCCGCCTGTTCACGGTCTACTTCCGGCTGGCAGAGTCCGAGGTTATCGATCTCCACCCCCTCAATTACATCGTCCGTATAGTTCAACCCGACGGTTAACACCCTTTTCATCTGTCAATTCCTCCCGATCTTGATCCGGATACTCCCATTTCGCAGTTTCCCTCGGGCGCGCCTCCCGGCACACCGCACTCTATGAACAGAGAGTTCAGCATTGAATGGCTGTAGGAGTACGCCGCGAGAACGGAAGAGGCGGCACCAATGGCAGAGTTCGGGATCTTGCTGCTCATGCTTCTTTTGCTCTCTTGGTCAGGATGACGACCGCGGCAGCAAAGGCCAGTCTTCCGGCACCAACGCCGGAGGCTTGGTCCAAGGCTGCTCAACCAATGCATCCTGGAACCATTGATCGCGAAGGTTCGCATGTTCGGTCACGATGAGCTGAAAGCCCGGGACATCATCCTGCGTGAACTTCAACAACAGTTCGAATAATCGGCGCACCGCCGCTAGATCGGCGTCAGCTTCCGTTTTCTGAACAGATCCGTCTGCCTCCTGGTAGATCTTCTCCGACGGGAAATAAACCTGGGTAGGCTGGTCAATGAGCAGAAACTGAGGAATCGGGCAGTTGTTCTTCGCGGCGAAAAGATGCAGAGCCAACAATGCCGAAAGGTGATACGCCAGATGATTCTCACCGCCGCCAGTTCGACTCATCGGTACCGGACGATCTGGACGATCAAACACGACGGTGAGATGGTTGAGATCAAGCCGCGCAGGGAATGCGCTGAACTCCGCTTCGAAGGTCTGTATGTAACGCGACACCTGCGCCGAGATGTTGTTCAAGATGGAGATCAGTCGATCATGGCTGTCGTCGGCACCGACCCTCTTCTCCAACTCCTCAACCTTGAACTTCAAACGGCGTTGCTCTGCCTCGCGCGAGACGAGTTCTGCATTGGGGACAATATTCTCTAGAAACAAGCTCACGCGACCTACGACCCGTGCAGCCGCATTGTTGCGCGTCCCCATTTGAGCAATCACTTCATTTGCAGCGATCGCCGCAGAAAGCTCCGCTTCCTTGCTCTTGATCGCGTCTACGACTTCTCGCACCTTGTCATCCTGTTCGGCCAAGTAAGCCTCCAGCTTGGGGCGTTGTCCGGCCACGATGCTCATCTCCTCGTCGAGCGTCGTCAGTTCGTTGAGGAGCATTTTCGCAACAGGAGACTCCAAAGCCAGATTCGCTTCGCAGAATGGCCATTGCCATTCACCCGTCTCAGGATTCTTGGGAAGAGCCTTGATGGAAGCGAGCCGATCTTTCTGTTCCAGCGCCTCGCTCTCAAAACCGCCGGCCTGCTTCGAAAACTGGCGGGCGGCATCAATCTTGGACTGAACCTCGCGTCGATCCTTGCGTAGCTGGCCGATCTCTTCTTCGAGCCGAGATATCCGGTGGCCGTCGTCCTCGGGAACCGAGGCTGGCTTCCACTCCAAAGCAGTACGCAAGGCGTCGATCACACCATCAGCCCCAGCCTGTTGGTTCTCCAGCCCAATGATGCCGACCGTCTTGGCCTCCGAAAAAAGACCGATGCCCTTTTGTTGGGACGTGTCTATGGCGTCGCGAGCTTGCTCCAGTAGCTTGGAGTTGAGCTTCATTTCTCGCTGGGCAGCGCGCAGCTTGACTTCCAATTCGTACCGATCGCTGGAAGAAATGCCAAGAAGGATCGGCAATGTGTCGCGGATTGCCTGCGGCTGAAACCCTTCATTCTGACGATAGAAGAGCTGATCCTTATTGGCGACAATGCCTTGTTTCTGGAACAGGTAGTAGTAGGTGTGTTTGACGTTCGCGTCATAGCTCTCTCGGCTGTGCTCAATCGCGACATCGGTTCGATTTTCCGGAATACCGAGTAACCGTGACAGCAGTACAACCACCGCATCGTCATCGGTATTGACCACCAGATCCTTGAAGTCCGGGACTGCCAGCTGACTTCCCCGTCGTTGCATGGCGGTGCTGCAACTCGTCCCCCCTGCAGTTGGCGTGGGCTTCGCGATCATGACCTGTTCCTGGGGAAACTGATAGATCACAGCGAACCAAGCCACTTTGTCGCGAATGATGCCTTCGGGGACATTGAAGGTCGAGCGCCCCATGCAGTATTCAACAATCTCAGAGAGTGCTGATTTTCCGGTGGAGGAGCGTCCGGTGATGACGTTCAGGCCATCCACCTTGAACTGAAGATCCCGACGCTGGCCGTCGTGGCTGTAGATATGAATCGACTTGATCTTCATGGGCGTATTCCAAAGGTCGTGTACACCGTCACGCGGTCTGCGATGCGGGCAAATTCTTTTCCAACGATGCGTGCCACACGCTGGCAGGAAACCGATTCGTCAGTCCCTGTCACCGACTTTCGAACCCGGCCCGATACGGTCTTCAACCGACCATCCTGCGATACGTCAAAACATCCCCGCTCCATCAGCAAGCCGAAGGCCTCCAGTGCGAACGGCAACATGTCCCTGGTCCGCTCGGCGAAGCCAACCAGTAGCTGAGGATTCTTCTCCACGATCTTCAGCAGATAGCTGCGAGAGTTTCCCGCGATCACTTGACGCGCGTCTTTCTGCAGACACAATGGCAGCACGAGCAGCGCGAGAGAAAACGGCATGCCATCCGGGTTTTCTTCCTCATAGCCCAGCAATGCCCTGAACAACACGAGGCCACAGAAGGCGGGATTGAAAAGATTTCTTACTTCGAATGGCCGTTGATCCCATCGTTTCATTTCGCAGCCCCCAACACCTGGCCGACACGATCAAGGAACCGAGGGTGCCAATAGACCCTTGGAATTGGCCGGCTGTTGGCAAGAATGTGAAATCCGCCACGGACCACGTAGGGCTCGGTCACGCGCTCCCTGATGCGAAGCGTGCTGCTGTTACCGGTCTCCAGGTCAACCCAGCGATAGAGTGCTTTTCCTGCGTCCAGAAGAACCGCATCGGCGCTTTCTTCATCGAGCTCTTCGAATACCACGTCCCGATAGCGGCTCCATTCATCGACAAGGCGGTCTTCGTACTCTTCCATTTCCCCCGAAATCAGGAGGCTCTCGCGAGCCCAGGAAGAACGCTGCTCGAAAGCCCGGTAGTAATCCAAGATGGCGTTGCGGATGCGGTTGGAGGCAACGCCAATTTCTCGCAGTTGCACAACGAAAAGCCGTGGATCGTTGTCTGCATCGATTTCTCCAGCCGGCACCTTCCCTCTGAATGTGATCGGGAGGTTGTCTGACTTGTACTCCTCGGCAAACGCGGAAAGCTTGTCTGAGACCTCGTAGCCGAAGATTGGCTCGGTGCGTTTCCCGACCAGCAAATTGACGATGGTGTCATTCCACCAACCTTCGAGTCGCTCAAAGATGGCATCTCGGTTGTCACGCTGGATGCTGCGCATGTGCTGGTCTTTGATGATTGACGGCACATCCTCGATGCGAGGTCCGCCATCAAAGATCACGATGCGCGAGAGAAAATCTTCTTTCTCGTCGTCGTTGAGCTTGTGAAACTCTTCGCCGATTGGAGTGATGAGTTTCGATTCGGTCTTGGCAAGGACATCGGACGCGATTTGTGCCAACGACGTGGCCTCGTCGTTTGCCGTAGGCGCTTCCAACAGGAAACGCCGCAAGAAAGACGTGCTTGAAACCGTGCCTGTCGAAAACAGAAAGAAGCGAAGGCTGGCTTCGCTGCGTCCATCGCGGTTGTAGCGGGCCAGCCAGATTCGGACCGACTTCCAGAAATCCGTGGATAAGTCCGTCAGGCGATCGCCGACCCCTTTGTGCTTGAGAGAGGCCAGGGTCTTGACACCATCCTTGTCGATGAAGTCAAGGTCATCGTCCTTTTCAATCAGGATCGACGTGCTCTCTGGCAGTTGCAAAAGCTTCAGCAGACCGAAACGAGGCTGATAGATGTACCCCAAGCCTTGCTCGCCTGCGGCGTATTGATCGGCAGAAGCCTCGGCCATACTCAAGTCCCCATGTAGATTTTTCTGTCCATTGAACTGCCGGTGGCGTTTGCTCCAAGGGCAAGCTAGCGCCACAGCCCATCGACGCTCCGTGAGGTCTCAATGCTGTTCCTCACTAGCCTCGTCCCCAGACGGCTCCGTGACTAGGCCCCGAAGAATAGTAACAAAAAGATTTTCGATCCCCAGGCGCATTAGCTCGGCACAGAGTCCGAGAGAGCCGATCTGAACGTCAGGCGCGGCGCGCCGTCGGGCTCGCGGGCGTTGCCCCGCGCCCCGCGCCTCGTGCCGAGTCGCGGCCGTCCGGCTTTGATCCCTGACGCCTCCGGCCCTGGCGGGCCTGCGCGCTGCGCTTGCCCATCCGTGATTTGCTGGAGGTGGGTGGACGGTCTTGCTGAACCTTTCACCGTATCACGGCGTTCTCGCCGTCAAGGGCTTCGCGCCTTTGGCACTTGCGGCCGTGGCCGTCTTCGACCCCTGACTGCTTACGCTGCGCCGTGCTGCAGCCGGTTCCGGGCAATTCCGCCCGAGCAACTGGAGCACGATCATGTCGCAACTTTCTTTGTCACTCGATTCTTCCCTGCTGGTGCGTGACGACCAGGGGCGTTACCTCATGGCGACGGCCGACCAGATCTTGGAAGCCGCACGACAAATCATCGACCAGAAGACTAGACGCGGCGCCTCGTTCACGTCGCCGAGCGAGGTCAAGGACTATCTGAAGGCCAAGCTCTCGGGCTACGAGCGCGAAGTGTTTGCCGTGATGCTGATGGATACCAAGCATTGCCTGATCGAGTACGTCGAACTGTTCCAGGGCACGATCGACCAGGCGGCAGTTTATCCACGCGAGGTGGTGAAGCTGGCCATGCAGCACAACGCGGCGGCCATGATCATTAGCCACAACCATCCGAGCGGGAACCCAGAGCCTTCGCGGGCCGACGAACTGCTGACCAAGCGCCTCAAGGAGGCACTTGCGCTGGTGGACGTGCGCGTTCTGGACCACATCATTGTGGCGGGCAACGACACGACATCGTTCGCTGAGAGGGGCCTGATCTGATGCATGGGGGCTTTGCCCCCTTTTTTTTGCTGTGCCCTGTGTGTCGGTCTCCGGTTTTCGGGCATGCATCCAGAGGATTGGCCGGCAGCCCATCCCCGCCGCGCGTTGCTTGGCGCCCCTGAAAGCCGCCGAACAGGCTGCGCCTGATCGGCCCGAAACGAAGTCACCGAAGCGCCCCGTCGGTGACTACTTGGCTCCGTCGCGCTCACGCTGACGGAGCCGCTTGACGTAAGGGCCATCGACCAGCTCGTCGGGGCCCAGGTCCAACACACAGCTCGCCAAGGTAGCGAGCGTGTTGTCGGTGACCTTGAAATCGTTGGGCAGTTGGCCGTGGTTGCGCCCCCTGTTCTCGTCGATGGCTGCGAGCAGCGCCTTGATGAAATCGGCGCGGGACGGGCGCGAGGCCACGGTGGCGGCCGCAGTCAAGGGGTCTGTGGCTTCCGCGACTGCATCCTCGGCATCGGAGGCCAGCTCTTGCAGGAAGTCGCTCAGCGATGGCCAATACTTCAGATCGAACTGACCGTGAAGGTCATCGAGACGCTCCTGAACGTACGACGTGAAAAGGTAGTTGCGCTTGGCCGCCGCCTCGATCACATCGCACACGTGGTAGTGGGTGTCGGTGCTGAAGCCGGAGGTGTTGTGCAGATCCGAGCGCTGCTGCAGCAGACCAGCCAGTTCTGCCGCCTTCCTCGCAATCTGCTGGTTGACGTTGCCGAGATCGCCTCGTGCGGTACGCGCCTGCGCGATCTTCTCCGGGCTCCAGAAGGCGGCGGTGCTCAGGACAAGCCCTAGAAAGACCTGCAGCGCATGCGGATGTGTGTGGAGCTTGCCGTGCAGTTCCTCATAGGCCTCAGTCAGCTCGATGCCACGAGCAAGCAGTCGATCGGCAACGGCATTTTCACTGGGCAGGATGCGGTGCTCGACGTTGTAGCGCTTCCCCTCGATGAGGATGTTTTCGCAGATCTGCTTCGGATTATCGGATTGGGGTGCGCTCATGGCCTGTCTTTGATAGTGAACATGGCTGGTAGCGTATTTGACCAAGCCACTTCTGTCGGTACCCCAGTGCGCGTCATCGAACGGATGCTCAGGTATCCGGATACCGACCTAAGTCTGGACGTCCCCGGCCAAGAAGGCGGCCGGGCGCGCTGTCGTGCTGCGCATCGAGCCACCCTGCCCTGCGGTCCTGGCGTCTCGCCCCCTTCGGGCTTCCATCGTTCCCTCGCTCCGCTCGGCTGACGCCTTCGGCCCGGCTTCCAGCTTCGGGCCTGCGCGCTTCGCTTGCGTGCGGTCGGCACAAAGGGATGGCCGTTGCCTGTCCAGGCCGTCTTCCCTGACCTCATCACCTTGTCCGCGACTGTAGCCCGCGTCCGTGTGCCGTCAAGGCGCGCAGGGCCGTGTCCTCGGCTGCGCCTGCGGGCCGCACCAACCCTGCGCTTGCCTCCTTGACGGCCCCCGTCCGCGGGCTCCCTTCCGTCGCGGGCGATGAACTCAGGAAAGACGGTGGCAACGAGGCCAACCGGGTTCTTCGTGCCGACCGCACCGAACAGCCGAAAGGCTGGGCTCCGAATCTAGGAATCCGGTGTGCGGTTTCTTCAACAGCCAACTTTGTCAGGAGAAAGACCATGCAACTTGCTTCCCGCTTCGCTTCCCGTTCGCCGGTGCTGCGCTCGGAACGTCCTTTGTCGGATGACCAAATCCGCGCCGTGGCTCCGTCCATCTTTGCGGGCGCCCCGCACGAAAGCCGATCGGACCGTTACAGCTACATCCCCACCGCCACCGTGCTGCAAGAACTGCGCGGGGAAGGCTTCGAGCCTTTCATGGTGTGCCAGACCCGCGTGCGCAACGACGACCGCCGCGACTACACCAAACACATGATCCGGCTGCGCCATGCCAGCCAGATCAACGGCCGTGAGGCCAACGAAATCATTCTGCTGAACTCGCATGACGGCACCAGCAGCTATCAGATGCTCGCTGGAATGTTCCGCTTCGTGTGCCAAAACGGCCTGGTCTGCGGCGACACCGTGGCGGACGTGCGCATACCCCACAAGGGCGACGTGGCCGCGCATGTTATCGAAGGCGCTTACGAAGTCCTGCACGGCTTCGACCGGGCGCAGGAATCCCGCGACGCCATGCAGGCCATCGCACTCGACACGGGTGAATCGGAAGTGTTCGCCCGCGCCGCGCTGGCGTTGAAGTACGACGAGGACAAGCCCGCGCCCATCACGGAAAGCCAAATCCTGATGCCGCGCCGCACGGACGACAGACGCCGCGACCTGTGGAGCGTGTTCAACCGCACGCAGGAAAACCTCGTCAAAGGCGGACTGTCCGCCCGCACCGCGAACGGTCGCCGCCAGACCACCCGACCTGTGCAGGGCATTGACAACGGCATCCGCCTGAATCGCGCCCTGTGGCTGCTGGCCGACGGCCTGCGCCAGTTGAAAGCCTGAACCCCACGCGGCAGGGGCAGGCAGCCGCCCTTGCCGCTTCTCTCGCTGCTGCATCCCTCAACTGATTGGAGTTATCACCATGAACGCCGTTACCCAAACTGAAACCACCGCCATCGAAACTGCCGCCCCGCTGGAAGTGGCCGACCCGACCAAGAACCTGATTTTGGTTCCGCTCTCGCAATTGCTGCCGCGCCGCTCCAAGCGCAACGCGCGCACGACTCCGCGCCTGTCCATCCCCGAACTGGCCGCGAGCATTTCCCGCGTCGGCCTGCTGCAGAACCTCGTTGTCATCCTCGCTGCCGATGGCGAGCAATACGAAGTGGTGGCGGGCGACCGCCGACTGACCGCCTTGAAGCTGCTGGCGAAGAAGAAGCGCATCGCCATCGACTACGAAGTACCGTGCCTGCTTGTGCCCGATGCTTCGGCGCGTACCGTGAGCTTGGCCGAGAACCTGTTGCGCGAGAACATGCACCCCGCCGACCAGTTCGAGGCGTTCGCCGCACTGGTCAAGGAGGGCCGTCCGGTGGAGGACATTGCCGCCGACTTCGGCGTGTCTCCGCTCGTGGTGCAGCGCCGCTTGAAGCTGGCCAACGTCTCGCCGCGTCTGCTGGCGGACTACCGCAGCGGCGATCCGGGCGCGGTGACGCTGGAACAGTTGATGGCCCTGACCATCACCGACGACCACGCCGCGCAGGAAGCCGCGTTCTACGGTGCGCCCGAGTGGCAGCGAGGCGCATCCGCGCTGCGCGAGCGCCTGACTGAGCGTGAAATCGACGCCACGCATCCGCTGGTGCGCTTTGTCGGGTTGGACATGTACACGGCGGCAAGCGGTGGCATCCGGCGCGATCTGTTCGCCGAAGGCGATGCCGGAACCTACCTGACCGACGCCGCACTGCTGGAAACGCTGGTGCGCGGCAAGCTGGACGCGCATGCCGAGGACGTGCGCGCCGAGGGTTGGGCGTGGGTGGAAGCCGTGCCGCACGTAAGCTACGCCGAGCGGCAGGCGTTCCAGAACGCGCCGCGCCAGCGCCGCGAACCGACCGCCCGCGAAGCCCGGCGCATTACCTCGCTGCAAAACCGCCTCGACAAGATCGACGCCGAACTGGAAGAAGCCTACGACGCCGGGGACGAGGACAAGACCGAGGCGCTGGAACCGCGCCGCGAACAGGTCGCCGGGGAACTGCAAGCCGTGGAGGATGCCTTGCAGGGCTACGCCCCGGACGTGCGCGCCGTGGCCGGTGCCATCGTCACGCTCGACCGCGAGGGAGCAGCCGTGATTCATCGCGGGCTGTTGCGCGAAGCCGAAGCGAAGGCACTGCGCACGCTGGAACGCTTGCGGCAGGGTTTCGGCAGCGCGGAAGGCGAAGCCGGGAACGACGACGACAGCGAGGACGCCGAGCAGCCCAAGGCCGCGAGCCTGTCCGACCGGCTGGCGCAGCGGTTGAGCGCGCACCGCACCGCCGCGTTGCTAATCGAAGTCGCCCGGCATCCGCACGTCGCGCTCGCCGCGCTGGTGCATGGCATGGTGCAGACCGTCTTGCAGGACAGCCACTACGGCCACGACCTGCCGCTGGGCGTGCGCCTCACGGCGCAAGACCGGCTGGAAGGCATGGCCCCGGACTGGCCGGAATCGCCTGCCGCCGTGGCGCTGCGCGAACTGCAACAGGTAGCCGGCGAAGCCTTGCCGGAGGACAGCGCCGAACTGTTCGCCGCGCTGCTGGCGAAGTCGCAAGACGAACTGGTGCGGCTGCTGGCCGTGTGCGTGGCTTCCACGGTGGACGTGGTGACGCCCCGTGCCACGCCGCACCAGCCCGGCGAGGAACTGGCGCAGGCCGTGGGCCTCGACATGGCCGCATGGTGGAAGCCGACCGCAGAAGGCTACTTCAAGCACGTTTCCAAGGCTGTGATTCTGGATGCCGTGGGCGCGTTTGCACCGGAATCCGTCACCCGGCTGGCGAAACTCAAGAAGGCCGACATTGCCAGCGAGGCCGAGCGGCTGGCCGATGGCACGGGCTGGATGCCCGCTATCTTCAAGGCCGCAAGCCCGCAGGATGCCGCGCAGGAGGAAAGCTCGGAGCAGGAAGCCCCGGAGGATGCCGAAGCAATGGCGGATGAACCCGCCGAGGCGCTGGCCGCTTGACCCGCGCTGAAGGCAAGCGCCCCGGCCTCGACCGGGGCGCTTCGCTTTGTGTGGTGGCGCACCGAGACGAAGGAATAACCGCGATCAGCACCGCGCCCTGGGCGCGGTGGACGCGAAATCCGGGTGCGACAGTGGCCGCGCCCGGTGTTCAAGGCCCAATAGCCGAATTAAAACGCCGCCGCCTTCGCGCTGGCTCAGGCGGCGGCGTTGAAGGCATCGCTGTAGTGCGCGATGCCTTCCGGCACTGTCCCATGCAGGGCCAGCGCCATGAAATAGCCGGGCAGCACGCCCGGCAGTTGCAAGCCCGCATGGGCCTGGAAGCCAAAGCGCGTGTAGTACGTTGGATCGCCCAGCAGCACGCAGCCTGCGGCCTGCATAGCCCGCAGTTCAGACAGCGCCTGTTCCATCAGGCGCGAACCGATGCCTTGCCCCTGCCTTGGCAGCAGGACGGAGATCGGCCCCAACCCATACCAGCCCTCGGTCTTTCGCCCGTGCTCATGGGTGATCGTTACTGGCGACAGCGCGACGTGACCGACGACGCGCCCATGTTCTTCGGCCACGATGGAAAGCGTCAGTTCGTTGGCGGCACGCAAGGCGCGCACGATGAATTGCTCGGTGTGGCTGGTGTGTGGTGCATCAGCGAACGCGGCGATGGTCACGGCCTCGATGGCGGCAATGTCGTCCGGGGTTTCGTGTCGGAGCTGGAGGGTCATGGGCTTGTCTTCGATTGCTTCCTGAAAATATAGAACAGCCTGGGCGTGTCGGCGCACTGCGCCGCCGGGCTTTCGGGCTGCGCCCCGTGCCGCCTTTGCCGTCACGGCCATTCGGCTTCAATCCCTCACGCCTTCGCGCCTGCGGCGCTGCGCGCTTCGCTTGCCTCCAGGGGAAAGTCCTGCGGGCTATCCCCGCCGCGCGATGCTTGGCGCCCCTCGATGACGCCGAACCGGCTGCGCCGGATCGGCCCGGCCAGCGCCCCGCCGCGATGGGCGGGGCGCTGGCGAACACGCTGGCGCTCGCTGCGGCAGGTTGTGCAGGTGCGTGCCGTCCTCAACGCTGGCGGTTCCTGCCCATCACGTCACGAAGGACGGTTCACGGACAACCCGCCCGGCATCGCTATGGAGCTTCCACGCCACGCCTCAAGAGCGGCGCCGCAAGGTGCGGCGGGGGCGTTCTCGCCTGTCGTCGGGTGGTTGACCTGGCCCGCGTCAGTGGGCGAGCCGGAGAAGCCTTCGTGCGGGGATGCCGAGCCGGCCCCATCTCCTTTCGGAGCGGTCCGGCCCAAGGCGTCCTTGTCTCGTTGTGAATCCTGGCGGTGGCGCGGCTGCGCCTCGGGCTTCATGGCTGCAACCGTCCGGCGAAAACAATTTCCCCTGCGCTGCGCGCATTCCTCGCGGGCCAAATTCTTTTCGCCTCCCGGCTCTCCACTGCGTTGCGACCGCAAGCGGTGCAGCCAGCCCGTCCCCCGCCGGCCGGATCACAACAAGGACGCGATGGGCGCGAACCTTGTTCAACCGAAAGGAGAAAACATCATGGCCAACATCGGCACCTTCACCACCGACAAAGACGGCTTCACCGGCACGCTTCGCACCCTGACGCTCAACGTCAAGGTCAAGCTGGTTCCCAACGACAAGGGCAGCAGCGAGAACGCCCCCGATTTCCGCCTCCAGGCCGCCAGCCACGACATCGGCGCGGCGTGGAAGAAGACCAGCGAGGCTGGGCGCGAGTACCTGTCCGTGACCCTCGATGACCCTTCGTTCCCGGCAGCGGTCTATGCCCGCCTGATCGAAGGTGAGGACGGCACGCACGACCTGATCTGGTCGCGCAGCAAGCCCCAAGCGGCGTGACCGCCGCAGCGCCCCGCCCATCGCGGCGGGGCGCTGTGCTGCTAATAGCAGCACATCACCGCATCACGCGCGCGGCTCCGCCGCGTCGCGTTCGCTCAACACCGCCTCCAGCTCTTGGCGCACCTGCGCCAGCAGCTCGTCGGCCTTGCGCGGGCTGTCGCCCGCGTAGGCCAGCGTCAGCAGCGTGAGCGGATGGATCTCCATCACCTCGCACAGCTCGGCCAGCTTGTTCAAGGTGGGGCTTTTCAGGTCGCGTTCGAGGGTACTCATATAGGTGCGGCTGGACACGTCAGAGAAGGCTTCCTGGCTCAAGCCACGCGCCTTTCTGACTGTCTTCAACGCCTTCGCCAATGAGTTCCCAGCCGCCACCTATGGTTTCCTCTCAAAAACCAAGATGACATCCCATTGCGCCCTATAGGGCTACAATCTATAGTGTTCATTTGGTGCTCTCCGTTTTTGTGCCTCTACGGAAATCCGTATCGGCGGATTCCGGCAAAGCCATAGAACCGCATCCGTGCTTGCGCACGAAGGCGCAAATCCGGTTTCGTGGTTCTGCGCTTCGACGTGAAACCGCATTCGTGCATCATTGGATTTGTGGGATTGCCGACCATGCCCCAGCCATTCGCCACCGCCCCGGAGCGCGCGCAATTGCTCGCCAACGGCGAGGCCCGCGCCGCTGGCCGGGCCATCGACCCGGTGCCCGTGGTGCGGCTGTTCACCCCGGACGCGCACGTGACCTGGCTGCTGGCCGCACTCGATCCGGCCGATGGCGACACGGCCTGGGGCCTCATCGACCTGGGGATCGGGATGCCGGCACAGGGCACCGTCAAGCTGTCCGAGCTGGCCGGCATCGTTGGGCCGCGCCAGCAGCCCGTGATGCGCGACCTCTATTTCCGTCCCACGCGCACGCTGTCGGAGTACACCCGCGCGGCCGAGCGTGACGGCGCCATCCCGGACTGAACACAGCCTACTGTGACTTTTTCAGTCTGATGTCATGCCGGGCAGGTCTCAATCGGCATTCTTGCGGCGTAGCCCCACCAGTCTGATCCAAATAGACATGATGGCTGGCACGGGCTGCGGCAGGCTGGCCTGTGCAGCACTCCAACTCGGGGCGCTGTCGCCGCAGCATTGAGACGAATACCGCAACGCATCGGAGCCAATCGGTCTTGACAACCCGATCCACCTTTTTGACCCATGACCTTTTGACGATGGCGATGTAGCGCGTAGTTCTTCCGTGGTGGCGAGTCCTGTTCGCAGGAGGAGGCGTCATGGTCGATCACAGCGCCGAGCCTTGGTATCCGACTGCCGCGTATCTGTACGTGCTGCATCTGGACGGCCTTGCGCTTGCCTGGGAATACCTGCGCCGGCATCCCGACTACCGGCTCGACTGGCTGCGCCGTCATCGTCGGCCACAAGCAGCCCAGCAGGCGGCGCATCACTGGGGCTTGCGCCTGCTGGAAGACCCGGCCCTGGATGCGCGCGACGCGCATCCGGCCTGGCTGCCCGGCCATGCCGCCGTGGTGCAGCTCTACCCCGATGCCGATCCGCCGCTGGACGCGGCGACGTTCGCGTTCTGGCGTATCCCCGGCCACAAGCAACTGCTGCATGACGGCAAAGGGCTGGCGCTAATCGCGCGCAGCCCAGGCCACTGCCTGCGCTTCGCGCTCGCGGCCGGCCTGGAGGACGGCATGGCTGTCGCCTATGCCTATCGCGGCGGCGCTGCCGCGCCTGCACGCGGACAGGTGCCCGGCGCCGCTCTGGCCGATGCCAAACCCAGGCCAACACCTACCGCGCTGCTGGAACTGCACAGCTTGCAGGCGCTCGACGCGACCCTGGCGGGCGCGTCCTTGCGTGAAGTCGCGGAAGGACTGTTCGGCGTGGATGCCGCAGCCGATTGGTACAGCGATGGCGGGCTGCGCTCCAAGGTGCGCCGCCTAGTGCGTCGCGGCGATGCGCTGATGCGCGGCGGCTACCGCCACCTAGCACAGCTTCCGCCGCTTGAGAAGGGTCGTTTTGAAGACCAAGAAAAACGACCCTGAGCAGGAGAGCTTCGTTTTCTGAGACTGCCTCCATCCCGGTTGCGCTGGTGCAGCCGGCGTTTTCAACCGATGGAGGTTCACACCATGCGTCCCGCTCCCTTGCGGCCTGCCGCCACTGTCTCGACCGCTGCTGCGCAGCCCCAACGCTATCTCACCAACGACGAAGCCGCCGAGTACCTGCGCCTGTCGCCGCGCACGCTGGAAAAGCAGCGCGTGATCGGCGGCGGCCCGCGCTTTCGCAAGTTCGGCCGTCGCGTCATGTACGCCGTGGCCGACCTCGATGCCTGGGCTGCCGACCGCAGTTTCGAGACGACTTCCGATCCCGAATACGCCGAGCACCACTCGGCCGACAGTCGTGCGCGCTGATCGGCGGCGCGCGGCAGGCCATCGCCATGTCCAGCACTGCGCTGCCGCCCCGGCAGCGGCCGTTGCAGGAGCGCGAACAGCTCGACCTGTTCCGCGCCTTGCCCGGCGACATGGCGCCGCGCGACAGCCAGGACTTGATGGCCTATCCGTTCTTCTCGCTCGGCAAGTCCAAGCGGGTCAGGCCCATCGACTTCCGTGCGGGCAACGTGACGATCCGCGTGGAGGGAACAGCCGAGCACGGCATCGCCACGATTTGGGATGCGGACGTGCTGATATGGGCGGCCTCGCAGATCGTGGAAGCGAAGGACGCGGGCCTGCGGCCGTCGCGGCTGATGCGCGCCACGCCTTACGAGATCCTGCGCTACATCGGGCGCGGCAAGTCGCTGCGCGACTACCAGCGCCTCAAGGCCGCGCTCGACCGGCTGCAATCGACTACGGTGGCCACGTCCATCCGCGAGACGACCGGGCGGCGCCTGCACCGTTTCTCGTGGATCAACGAATGGAAGGAACTGGCCGATGCTCGCGGCACGCCGCTGGGCATCGAGCTGATCCTGCCGGACTGGTTCTATGCGGGCGTGCTCGACGCCGCCTTGGTGCTGACCATCGACCCGGCGTACTTCCGGCTGACCGGCGGCATCGAGCGGTGGCTGTACCGCCTGGTGCGCAAGCACGGCGGCAAGCAAGCATACGGCTGGCAGTTCGACTTTCGCTACCTGCACCAGAAATCCGGCAGCACTGCGAAGCCCTACGACTTCGCCTGCGACCTGCGCGCGCTGGTCGCGCGGCAGTCGCTGCCCGGCTACGTCCTGGGCATCGAGCGGATGCCGGACAGCGGCATGGAGCTGCTGACGTTCCGACCCGTGCCGCATACGGCACGGGGATAACTCCGGGAAAACTTGTGAATGGTGTCGTGCTATCAGGCGTGCGGGGTATCGTGCTATCAGGCGTGGGACTATCGTGCTATCAGGCGTGCCGATCGGCCGCAAACCCGCGCCAGCATTGGGTTTCGCGCCCCTCTAACTTCCCTAACTTAAATTCTCTAACTTTTAGTAGGGAAACGCCGCTGCGGTGGATAACCACCACGCGGCCACAAACGGCAGGCAATACCAGCCGGCAGCCGACAGGTTTTGCAGACCGATCAAAGCAAGGCTTTCCAGCATGGAGGGCCTCGTCATGATCGTCGCTCTGCTCAACCAGAAAGGCGGCGTGGGCAAGACCACGCTCGCCACGCACATCGCCGGCGAGCTTGCGATGCGCGGCCAGCACGTCGTCCTGCTGGACGCCGACCCGCAGGGTTCATCGCTGGACTGGACGCAACGCAGAAGCCAGCAGGGTTTGCCAAGGTTGTTCAGCGCCGTGGGCCTGGCACGCGAAACGCTGCATCAGGAAGCACCAGAGCTCGCCAGGCGGGCCGATCACGTCGTCATCGACGGCCCGCCACGCATCGCGGCACTGGCGCGCTCCGCGCTACTGGCGGCCGAGCGCGTGCTGATCCCCGTGCAACCCAGCCCCTACGACCTGTGGGCCAGCGCCGAGATGGTGGCGCTGATCCGCGAAGCGCAGGTGTTTCGGCCTGCGCTGCGTGCGGCCTTCATCATCAATCGGCGCATCAGTACCACCGTCATCGGGCGCGAAGCGCGCCAGGCGCTGGCCGACCAACCGCTTCCTGCGCTGCGCTCTGAAGTGCATCAACGCATCGTGTTCGCCGACAGCGTGGCCGCTGGCCGGCTTGCACGCGAGACGGCGCCGGACAGCGCCGCCGCGCGGGAAATCACCGCCCTGGTGGACGAACTGCTGCGGTGGCCGACATGACCGAGAAGCCGCCACCGAACAGCAGAAGCACGGCAAAGCGCGTCGGCATCGGCGCGCGTCCGCCCGCGAATCCGCACGCCGAGGCGTGGATTCGCCAAGGCGACGTCGATGCGCTCAACAAGGGCGACCTCTACACCGCCCGCCTGACCCTCGACATCACGCCCGCGCTGCGCGCGCGCATCAAGGTGTCGGCCTTCACGCAGGGCGTGACCGTGGCCGATCTGCTGCGCGGCCTGCTGGAGCGTGAGTTTCCAGAGCATCGCAGGGAGAACGCACCATGACCGCATCCGCTTCGCCTGCCGCTGGCGCGGCTACGGCTGCGCTCGAAGCACCTTCCGGCCAGCCTGCCAGCGCGCCGCTGACGCGCGTGGCACTGGCCTACATCGAACCGCGCTTCAAGCTCTACCTGCGCTTCGGTGAACCTGCGCGCACGCACCAGCTCGACCGCTGGCGGCGCTGCGCGGTGTTCCAGCCGGGCGCTATGTTCTGCCGCATCCGCTGGCAGGCCAACGACTACGGCACGATTCGCTGGCAGCTCATGGTGATGCAGGCTTGCACGCCGCTCGATGCGGCGCAGCGCATTTCCGGCGTGCAGCCGGGCGCGCGCCTGCTGCTGCACGCCGAGGGCGAGAATCAGGTGCGCGCCGTGCTGGAGCGCATCGACGCCATCGAGGCGCTGGGCATCGCGCCTATCGGTGCCTCGCCCGTGTACTGGCGCACGCTCGCCAACCGGCTCGCTGCGCGCTTGCCGCTGCCCGAATACACCGCCGAGCGGCACGCCGCATGGCTCATCGGGAGGGCGCTGCCATGACCGCCGTTTCGACTGCCGGCACCGCGCCGCGTCCTCGCTCGCCCCGCGCACGTTTGCGCGCTCGCATCGTGCTGGCGGGCCTGTCCGCTTGCGGCCTCGCTGCGCTGGCCTGGGCGTCCTTCGTGCATCCGCTGCCGCGCCTGATCTACAACCCGTCCGACAGCGTGGCGGTCGGCTGGTATCGCGTCGATCCGCTGGGCCACGGCACCGGCTCGCTGCCACGTCCTTTGTCTGTGGACAGCATCGTCCTGACCACGCTGCCGCCAGATGCCGCTGCGCTGGCCGCGCAGCGCGGCTACCTGCCGGCGCGCGTGCCCCTGCTCAAGCGCGTGGGCGCCGTCGCGCCGCAGGAGGTGTGTATCACTGACCGCGTTGTCCGCATCGACGGCGTGCCTTCGGCCGCCGTGCTGCCTGCTGACCGCTGGGGTCGGTCGCTGCCATCCTGGCAGCAATGCCGCCGCCTCGAACCTGGCGAACTGTTCCTCTTGAGTGTGACCAACCCGGCGTCGTTCGACAGCCGGTATTTCGGGCCGGTCAGCGCATCCGCCGTGATCGGCGTCGCGCATCCGGTCTGGCTGGAATCCCGCCCATGAAGGCCGTCGATTCGCTGCACGTCGCCGTGCATCTCATCGTGCCATCGGGCGTGTCGTTCTGCTGTTCGTCGCCGTGTCGTCGCGCGTGCAGTGCGGGTGCCAATCCTACGCATTGGGCACCGCACTTCGCGTTGCCTTCGGCGCAGCCGTCCAACGTGCAGGCGTCTTGCCTCGAACGCGCCCGGCCTGCGGCCGTGTCCGCGTTCGCCGGCGCGCTGGCTGCTCGCGCAGCAGCGCCGCCGGGCCGCCGCTGCCCGGAGCGCCAGCGAGGGGCAAAGGCGGAAGGCAAGACAAAAAGACGCGGCACCGGGCCGCGTCGAAAGCCAGTCTGCACATGGTGGTGGCGCGGCACACAGCGGCTTCGCCGCCGTGCCGCTTGTGGCGCGAGGCCCGCGCCAATGCGGGTGTGTCCGCGTGCTTTGCACGACCGGACACGCCAGAGCTTGCAGGGAGCACAGCCATGAGTGACCGCCGAGACGACGATTTCCGTATCCGCCCGAACCCTCCAAAGGCCCCGAAGAACCGGGGCCAGGGCTTCGTCTCGAAGGTGCTCAAGCAGGCGGGCAAGGCCAGCGGCGGCAAATCGGCGATGCGCCGTCCTCGCACTGGCGGCAACGGACAGCACTCCGGCCAGCGGCCCGGCTCGCGCCTCGGGCGCGGCCACACGGCGGCGCGCTTCGCGGGCGCGAAGCTCACTCCCATGTCGCGGCGCGTAACCATCAAGACGCTGCTGGTCAATCAGCGCCAGGCCAGCCCGCAGTCGCTCGCCAAGCACCTTCGCTACATCGAGCGCGATGGCGTAGGCCGCGATGGCGAGCCTGGCCAAGCCTACGGGCCACAGACCGATGCTGCCGACCTCGACGCCTTCACGGAGGGCTGCGCCGACGACCGGCACCACTTCCGCTTCGTCCTCTCGCCTGAGGATGGCGCGGAGCTGGAAGACCTGCGCACCTATACGCGGCACCTCATGGGTCGCATGGAGGCCGACCTGGGCACGGGCCTCGATTGGGTAGCCGTCAACCACTGGAACACCGACAACCCGCACACGCACATCGTCGTGCGTGGGCGCGACGACACCGGCAAAGACCTCATCATCGCGGGCGACTACATCGCCGATGGCTTCCGCCATCGCGCTGCTGAGCTGGCGACCGAATGGCTGGGGCCACGCACGGAGCTCGAAATCCAGCAGACCTTGCAGCGCGAGGTGGAACAAGAGCGGTGGACGAGCCTGGATCGCACCCTGCAACGCGAGGCCGGCGAGGACGGCCGAGTGCAGATCGAACGCTTCAACGAACCGCGGCTGCAACGCCAGCGCCTGTTGCTGATCGGCCGCCTGCAACGCTTGCAGCGCCTGGGCCTGGCCGACGAAATGCAGCCCGGTACCTGGGCTGTCCATGCCGATGCGGAAAAAACCCTGCGCGCCCTGGGCGAGCGTGGCGACATCATCCGTACCATGCAGCGGGCCATGCGCGGCGAGCCGCGCGAGCTGGCGGTGTTCGAGCCTGGCCCGAATGCCCACGGAAGCGGCCACACCATTCTCGGCCGCGTGGCCGCGAAGGGGCTGGCCGACGAGCTGCGCGACCGGGGCTATCTGGTCATCGACGGGGTGGACGGCAAGGCCCACTACGTCGCGCTCAACGCCCATGACGAGCTGGCGAACTACCCGACCGGCGCCGTGGTGGAGGTGAAGGGCTCGGCCGACGTGCGCGCGGCCGACAGCAACATCGCTGCGCTGGCGAGCGATGGCCTGTACCGCACCGACCATCACCTGGCGATTGAGCAAGGTCGGGCCGTGCCCGACCGCGATCCGCGGGAAGTCGTCGCGGCCCACGTCCGCAGGCTGGAAGCCCTGCGCCGGGCCGGCATCGTGGAGCGCGTGGCCGAGGGGCTGTGGAAGGTGCCGGACGACCTACCCGAGCAAGGCCGCCGCTACGACGCGCAGCGCCTGGGCGGCGTGGCGGTGGAGCTGAAATCGCACCTACCCATCGAACGGCAGGCCCACGTGATCGGGGCCACCTGGCTCGACCAGCAGTTGATCGGCGGCGGCTCGGGCCTGGGTGACCTGGGCTTTGGCAGCGAGGTCAAGGATGCGCTGCAAAAGCGGGCCGACTTCCTGGCCGAACAGGGTCTGGCCGAGCGGCGCGGCCAGCGCGTGATCCTTGCACGCAACCTGTTAGGCACGCTGCGCAGCCGAGAGCTGGCGCAGGCCGCGAAGGACATTGCCGCCGACACCGGCCTAGAGCATCGCCCGGTGGCCGATGGGCAGCGCGTGGCCGGTATCTACCGGCGCTCCGTCATGCTCGCCAGCGGGCGCTACGCCATGCTCGATGACGGCATGGGGTTCAGTTTGGTGCCGTGGAAGCCAGTGATCGAGCAACGACTGGGACAGCAGATCGCCGCGACGATCCGGGGTGCCGGTGTGTCGTGGGATGTAGGGCGGCGTGGACGGGGGATGTCGATCGGCTGAATCTACCCCAAGAGAAAGATCACCGCGACATCTCGGAGACATATTGCCGGATAACGCTGTCGGCGCACTTCGTGACTGGCACAGCGCTCGCGTGTCCGACTCACGGGCTCAGCAAATCATTTGGATCACCGGTGCCATCGACAGCAGCGCGCTGTGCGCGGTCGAGCAGCACCTCGCGACTCCAAGCGGCCACGGTCGCTGCTGCATCCACCACATGTGCCCAGGTGCAGCGGTTGGCGAACAGCATGCCAGGGACATCGAAGGTACCGCCGCGGCTGATGTAGCCAAGGGCGCGAGTCTTGGCGGGGCCACTGTCAATGCGGCGCAGAATGCCAAGCATGGGTTCCGGGCGAGTGTGCGTGACAATCACGCGCGGCAGGCCCGATGGGAACAGTGTGCTAACGGTTACGTCGTCATCGACGAATTCAGCTTCGATGGCATCGCGTGGAATACGCAGGCGGCCGGGTTCCAGGACGACGGTGACACAGGCGCACTTGCCCAGCTCAGCAAGGTGCTGCTGTGCCTTGATTGCCTCGTCCAACTGGTAGGCGCCCAGCGCGATGAGTTGCACCTCGGCATTGGCGGGATTGCCTATCAGATGGGCTGCGCCGTCACTGATCAGACGTTGCGCCGATTCGGCGTCGAAGCGATTCTCCACGTCGCGCTTGGAGACGATCAGGCAAGCAAGCTGGCCGCGTCCAGCATAGACGTCACGCAGTGCGGCGACGGCGGTATTGCCATCCACCGGGAACAGCACGCGCGAGGTGTCAGACATTTCGCCCAGCAGGGCTTCACCGATGGTCGGATCTTGGTGCGACTGTTCGTTCTTCGCATTCTCCCAAGTGTGCGAGGTGACGATAAGCGGCACCGACAGCCAGTCGGCTGGCCGGCCGGCCTGACGCTGGTGGCGGGCGAAGATGATTTCCTGCCGTATCAGGCCAAGCATCTTGACCGCGAAGGCCTCGTAGCTGACGACCAGATTCAGTCCGCCTTTGTTGCCGAGTGCTGCCGCAGCCACAGCTTCCTCGTTGAGCGCGGTGATGATGGCGCCGTGCAAATCCTCAGGCACACCGGCTTCGGGCTCGTTGACGCGGTGCTTGAGCAGCGCCAACGTGCCGCCCATTTTGTTGCTGGCCAATTCGTCAGGGTTGCCGATACGCATGCGCATATCGGGATTGGCCTTGGCGAATTCGACAAACCACTGATCCAGAGCCGTCATTGCACTGCCTTCGCTGCCTGGTGTCTCCCAGCATGGCTCGGGCAGTTTGGGCGCGGCGGGATGGCGATGCGCCATCGGATTCGCGCTCTCCAGCGGACGTTGTTGGGCGGCATGGCACGCGAAGGCGTCGAGTGCGGCGTTGAGTTCAACAGGCGGAACGAACAGCGCCGCCGCGCTCTCGTTGAACAGCCCGCGCATGGCGGCATCGGTGTGTGGATTGCCGCTCAGCGGCAGGTTGTGCGCGGCATTGCTGCCTGCACCGGGAAAGCCGAAGCCCTTCTCGGTCTCGGCGATCACGTAAGGCAGAGGCGCCGGATAGCGCCGATCCGGATCGGCGGCGAAGGCATGCAGCGTGTCCTCGGCTTTGATGATCGCCCAGACGATCGCGGACGGGTCGCGACCATCGACGATCACTGGATCAAAGCCGTTGTGGCGCACGTCTTCAGCCAGCCATTGCGCACCGCCTTCTTGCATGATCTGAGTACGCTGCTCGATGCGGCGGCCATTGAGAATCATCACCGGCACGGCGAAGCCGCTGTCCTGCGCGCGCCACCAGCGTGGTGCCCAGTCCGGGCCGCGCTGTTCCTCGAAGGCACCGTCGCTGAGAAAGGCAACCAGCGATTCGCCAGGCAGCGGCATGTGGATGTACTGCAGTTCGGCAAAGCCGAGGTGGCCGCCTTCGGACACGGCGCCGGCAGTGTTGGGGCCGGCATGGCTGCCCAGCGGCACAGCCGGGAGGCCCTGCGCATTGATGGCATAGGAATAGAAATCAGCGCACAGGCGCGACAGGCCTTCCTCACTGCGGTCGTAACGGCCCCGCTGCGCGGGCGAGATGTCGCCGGTGAGCGCATTGACGGCTTCGATGGCGGCGACGCAGTGGCCTTGGCCCATGATCCAGCCGCGCGTGCTGCCGGTGAGCGCGTTGGCGAGCAGGTAGCCGACGAAGGCCTGCACCATGTTCAGCGAGCCACCGGTGTGGCCTTCTGGCGTCAGCTTGAAGTCCTCCTCAGCCAGCAGCGCGCCGGACAGGTCAATGCGCTTCGCATAGGTCATGTGCGCGACCACGTTCATTGCCACGCAACCCAAGCGGTCGGCGGCAGCAAGGAAGGTGTAGGCCGTCGCCTCATCGGCAACGCGGCCATCGGCGATCAAACCGGCTACCAATGCATCTACACGTGCGACGGTCTCCTCGTGATGGACGATGGGGCCGTGGCCGGCAAACCAGCGCTGGCGAATGATGGAACCGGTGGTCATACGATTGTCCTTCTTTGGTGCCGATGAACCCTGCGTGGGACATCACCCGGCGATCATGAGTTTCTGCGTACAGCGTGCTGCGATCCATTCCTCGTTGGTGGGCTCCAACGCGACACGCACGCGGCTGCCAGTGGTGGAGATGACGGGGGCATTAATGGTGTTGGCATCGGCATCGAGCTTGATGCCGAGGAAGGCCAGGTCGCGGCAGACGCGCTCGCGCACGAAGGCGTTGTGCTCACCGACACCGGCAGTGAACACGAGCAGATCCAGGCCGCCCAGGACTGCGGTCAGCGCGCCGATCTCGCGCACGATACGGCGCACGTAGAGCGCCAGCGCGATGCGGGCGCGTTCGCCAGCCTCACCGGGATCATTCTCGTGCTTCACCACCACGCGCGGTTCGGCCGAAATCCCGGAAACACCGAGCAGGCCGGACTGGTTGTAGAGCGTGCTGCCCACTTCTTCCAGCGAAAGTCTTTCGACCTCCATCAAGTAGAGCAAAGCGCCGGGATCGAGCGAGCCCGTGCGGGTGCCCATCATCAGGCCGTCGAGCGCGGAAAAGCCCATCGTGGTGGCGACGCTTTCCAGGTTCTGCATAGCGCACAAGCTGGCCCCGCTGCCGAGGTGCGCAACAATGGTGCGGCCTCGTGCCAGATCACCATGGCGCTCGGGCAGAGTGTGGCTCATGTAGTCGTACGAAAGCCCGTGGAAACCGTAGCGGCGCAGACCACGTTCCCAGGCCGAATACGGTAGCGGCAGGATCTGCTCCACCTTCGGCATCGTCCGGTGAAACGCCGTATCAAAGCACGCCACTTGAAGAACTCCAGGCCACTGCTGGAACAACAGGCTCATGGCCTTCAGAGGAAAGGGTTGGTGCAGCGGCGCCAGAGGGATCAAGGCTCGCAGGTTCGCGATGGTGTCGGCGGTCACCACGGTGGGTTCGAAGTACCTGCAGCCACCATGGACGACACGGTGTGCAATAGCCACGATGTGGCAGCCGTCAAGTCGGGCCGCGACGCGTGCTTGAATCAACGCGAGGGCGGCAGTGTGAGGATGTTCGTGATCCAGGTTGATGAGCTGCGTCGCAGTCACGCTGTCGCTGTACTCAGGTGCAGGACCGGCTATTCCTTGCACTTTGCCCTGCCACAGTGGCTTGCGCGGCAACGGGTCTGCCTGCGCATCGAACAAGGCGAACTTGATGCTCGATGAGCCGCAGTTGAGAACCAGGATGAGGCTCGGCTGCGGGGTGCTCATCGTGATGATTTTGATCGTGATGGCATATGCGAACTGGCCTCGGACCAATATCTATCAGCGTTTCCCATAGAACTGCTCCACGAACGATTGCCGGAAGCTTTGGTGGCAGGCCAGGCAGTTTTGCTGCGTTTTGGAAAACGCTGTAATCACGGCCTGGCCATCGCCCCGCTTCGCGGCATCCCCCATGGCGGTCGCGGCGTCGTGGACGTGGCCATCGAAGTCTCGAAACTTTCCAGCGTCAGTGCCAAGCCAGCCGAGGATGCGCATCTTTTCCGAAAGGGGCGGTTCGGCGTGCTTGGCGATTTTTGGCGCCAACTCGGCGACCAGCGCCCATTCTTCCTTGGAAATCGCGCCAGTGACGGCTTGCATGTCACGGCCAAGCTTCTCCATGACGGTGCGCAGTGCCATTGGTTTCGTGGCCTCTACGGACTGTGCGCCAAGTCCTGTTGCGGTAATGGCCAAGGCCACGGACAAGGCGACTGTGAAAAGCGAGCGGGTGTTCAAGGGGTGGCTCACGGGATTCTCCATGGGGGTCGTTGATGAATGTTTTGCAAACGGGCTGATGGTGGCTGGCATGCTCAAAATTCGATGCTCAGGGCAATCGATCCGAAGGCGTGGCGGCCGATCTGCTGGTCGAACTCGCGGGTTCTCCAGACGCGCATGACTGCAAGCCGCACGCCGTGCCCGGCAACAATCCATTGGCTGCTGATGCCGATGGCCGCCTGAACGACCCAGGGCCGACGGCTGACGTGGTGACTGTGGCGAAACAGGTTTCCGTCGAGCGAGAAGTCCCAGGCGACCGCCTTGGCCTCGAGGTTCAGGAAGACATGCGCGCCAGGTTTGGGCGCCAAGGCCGATTGCGGTGTTGTCGTGCGCAAATCGGCAACCGCTGAAGGTGGCCGGTTTTCCGCGCCAGGGCGGATTGGATAGCTGCCGAAGTCGTTCGGAATGTTCCAGCCGGCCCGCCATTCCAAGCCGGTGCTGGCCGCGGTTTCAATGTTTCCGATCCGCAGGGCATAGCTGCCGATCACGTCGCTGTCCCATCCTGGCTGGACGGCACCCTCCGTGTACGACTTGAACTTGCGCTCCATGGCCATCTGGAACGCAGGCTCGTTGCGCAACTGGTTGTCCCAGCCGCGAAATCGCTCGATGCCACGCACCCGATGCACCAGATCCTGCGACTTCTCTGCCAGCGACCAGGGGCCGATCACGCCCAGGGTTAGTTCGCGTACGTCCAGCATTTCATAGCTGGCAGCCTGTGGGTGGATTCGGCGATTCCACGCCAGGCCCAGGTAGAGCAGGCCAGCGTACGGCCGATCGTCGGCAATCAGATCGGTACGCGTCTTGTCCTCGGGTGTGTACATAGACTGGCCAAAGCGAACGACAAGGTTTTGCGACGATGCCTGGGCGCCGGAGTCTCGCCAGAACTCGGGATCAGCCCAACCGATGAAACGGGCGTACCAACCGATCGGCCGGGGCAGGCACTCCGGGCGGAGCGCACCTTGCAGATCGCGCGACACCAAGGTCAACGCCACCCCATTGGTGTAGTTGCGGTCGGTGCCGGTGAACAAATCGTTCTCCAGGCGCAAGGTCCCGCCCCTCCAGCGCAGGGATTGCTCGGGCGGACAGTGGGAAAGATCAATCGAGAGCGGGAGTTCCGCGCTGCGGGCAGCGTTGGAACCGAGCGCCGCGCCGACAAGCAGCAACGCGGTGGCGGCCCATATCGGCCGCGGCGTCTTGGTGCCGCGCAGGCGCGCATTCTGCTTGCCCATCCGCATCACGCTGGCCCGCCATCCACTGCCCGATCGACGTAAAAGCGTTCGAGGGCGTCGATGATTTCCTCGGCTTCGTCCACGCAGGTGAACAAGTCGAGATCCGATGGTGATACATAGCCTTCGTCGAGCAGAAGATCAAAATCGACGGCGCGGCGCCAGAATGCGCGCCCCGCAAGAATCACCGGAATCCGCTTCATCTTGCCGGACTGGATCAAGGTCAGCACCTCGAACAGCTCATCAAGCGTTCCATAGCCGCCGGGGAAGGCCACCAAACCTTTTGCGTGCAGCAGGAAATGCATCTTGCGCACCGCGAAATAGTGAAACCGGAACGCCAGCTCCGGACACATATAAGGGTTCGGCGCTTGTTCGTGCGGCAGCGTGATGTTGAGGCCGATCGAGCGTGCGCCAGCCTCGAAGGCACCACGGTTGGCCGCCTCCATGATGCCCGGCCCGCCGCCAGTGACGACGACGAAGTCACGGCGGTTCTGCTGCTGAAATCGTGCCGAGATCAGGCTTGCGAAGCGTCGCGCCTGCTCATAGTGGCGCGCTTGATCCACCCGGCGTCGGGCCTGGGCGAGTTCCCGCGCCAGCTTGGCATCGGACGGCGCGGCGCGTGTCTGTCGCTCCAGCGTGTCGCGGCGCGCAGCCGCGGTTTCGGCGTCGCTTACGCGGGCACTGCCGAAGACCACCACCGTCGAATGGATCCCTTGTTCGTGCAGGATGCGTTCGGGCTTGAGCAGTTCGAGCTGCAGCCGCAATGGCCGCAGTTCTTCCTGGCCAAGCAAGTCGATGTCCTCGTATGCGAGGCGGTAAGTGGGTGAATCGAGGATGGCGCGCAGGCGCTCGTCAGGATTTGCCGACGGGGTCATCGCTCGACCGCCAGAAAATCCGGCCAGCGCAGCACATGACCATATTCGGGCACCGTAACCTGCCAGCCGAGTTGCTGTTGCAAGAGTTCGGCGAAGGCCTGCGCGGCGGACAGTTCCCCATGCACCACGAAGGTTTGCGCCGGGGGTTGAACAAAACCCCGAGCCCAATCCAGCAACGCCTTCTGGTCGGCATGCGCGGAGAGGCCGTCCACGCTGTGGATCGCCGCACGTACCGGGATGTCCTCACCGAAGATGCGTACACGTTCGGCACCCTCGATCAGGCGCCGACCAAGCGTCCCCTGCGCCTGAAAACCGGGAAACAAGATGCTGCATTCCCGGCGCGGCAAGTTGTGGCGCAGGTGGTGCCGGATACGCCCCGCATCGCACATGCCGCTGGCAGAAATGATGATGGCCCCGGAGCGGATCCGGTTCAGCGCCATGGACTCCTCAGCGCTCGCTGTGAAACTCAGGTATGGGAGGTTCTCGCCGCGCGCGTGCCATCCTGCCAACCGTTTCGCCTGTTCGTCGAACAATTCGAGATGTTCTCGCGTGATGCGCGTGGCCTGCGTGGCCATTGGCGAATCGACGAATACCTTCGGTTGCCGCAGCCGCCCCTCGCAGGTGAGTCGGTGCAGGTGATAAAGGATTTCCTGGGTTCGGCCGACCGCGAAGGCCGGCACGATGACATTGCCGCCGCGTTCGAACAATGTCTTTTCGACGATGCCGATCATTTCCTCTTCGGTCGCCGAGAAATCCTTGTGCTGGCGGTTGCCGTAGGTGGACTCGATGACGAGGATGTCGGCGTCCTCGATGGTTGTCGGGTCGCGCAGTATCGGGCGCGCCGGTTGGCCGAGGTCGCCACTGAAAACGAGCTTTGTCGGGTAGCCATATTCGGTGACCCAGACCTCGATGATGGCCGACCCAAGAATGTGCCCGGCATCGCGGAAACGGGCGCGCACCCCGACGCGGGGCGCGAACTCCCGGTCGTATTCGATGCCTCGCACCTGCTGCAAGCAGTCGCTGGCATCCTGCAGCGTATACAGAGGCGGCAGTGCGTCCTTTCCGCGGAGTCGCTGCGCATTGCGTTTTGCATCGCTCTCCTGGATGTGGGCACTGTCGGGCAGCATCACGCCCAGCAGATCAACCGTGGCGGGAGTGGCGTAGATGGCCCCCTTGAACCCGGCGCGCGTGAGTTTTGGCAATAGCCCACTATGGTCGATATGGGCATGGGTCAGGAGCACGAAATCAATCGACGCCGGGTCGAACGGGAATGGCTCATGGTTGCGGGCCGCCGCCGTGCGGCCGCCCTGAACCATGCCGCAATCCACCAGGAAGCGTACGTTGAGCCCTTCCACCAAGAAACACGACCCGGTGACTTCGCGCGCAGCGCCCAGAAAATGCAGTTTCATGGGATGCTCACTCCGGTTTTTTCTTTTGTATCGGGCAAGTGCTCAGGCCAAGCAGACGGTAGCCCGGACAGCGGCCAGCCAGGCCGGTGATGAGGGGCATGATTCCGATGAGTCCCAGCCAACGCCAGGATGAATCCAGCCACAGCGGGAGGCTGAGCAGAACCAGTCCGACGACGATGCGGACAATGCGGTCGAGACTTCCGACGTTGATTTGCATGACGGTCTCCTTGTGTTGAGTCAACGGCTTGAAAACGCGAGGGGGGCGGTAGCGCCACGAAGCGAATGGGTTGCGGTCGGTGCCGCCGTGGATACGTCCCAGCCACCACCAAGGGCCTTGTACAGCGCCACCAATTGCACGGCGGCGTTGGTATGTGCCCGCGCGGCTGCGGTTTCGGCCTCGTGCAGGCTGCGCTGGGCGGCCAGCAGTTCGACCAGCGCGATGTCGCCTGCCGCGTAGCGCGTCCTGGCGTGGCCGTAGCTGGTGCGCGCCGCATCCAGTGACATGCCGCGGCGCGCCAAAGTATCCAGCCCGCCGTGGTAGTCGACCAGCGCGCGTTCGGCGTCGCCCAGCGCCGCTAACACGGCCTGCTCATAGGCCAGCGCGGCCTGGCGCTCGGCGGCCTCGCGTGCCCGAATTTCGGCTCGCACGCGGCCGCCGTCGAACAGGCGCCAGGAAATCAGCGGCAGGATGGAGAAGCGCGCACTGGAGGCATCGAACCAATCGCCCGTACTGAGCGCTTGGAACCCGCCACCCACACCGATGGAGAGTTTGGGAAACAGCTCGGCCGTGGCCACGCCGATGTCGGCGGAACTTGCCGCCAGGCGTCGTTCTGCGGCCAGCACGTCGGGGCGTCGGCGCAGCATGTCGGCGCGCTCGCCCACCGGCAGCGCCCGCAGCGTGCTCGGCGCCAAGGGGCCATCAAGCAGTGCCAACTCCCGCTCCGGCGGTGCGCCCAGCAGCACGCCCAGGCTGAGCACCGCGGCGCGCTGGCGCGCCTCGATATCCGGGATGAGCGCGTTGACTGCCGTCCATTGGGCGTACGCTGCCTCTACATCGGCGGCCGACGCGTCGCCCAGCGCATGCCGCAGGCGCACCAACTCCCAAGTCTGCTGCAGCGTGTCCAGCGTGGCCTGTTGTGCGTGCAACTCATAGCGGGCGCCGACGGCGTTGAACCAGGTGCGCGCGACCTCGGCCACGATGCGCATGCGTACGCCCTGTGCCTCGGCTTCGGTCGCCTGCAGGCGGGCGCTGGCGCCTTCCAGGGCGCGCCGCTTGGCCCCGAACAAGTCGGCCTCCCAGGCCGCGTCGAAGCCCGCGTCGTAGATGGTCTGCGTGGCGTCAAGACCGGGGATGGAGCCTACGGGCAAAGGGCCGTTCTCGCTTTGACGGCGCCGGTTGACGCTCGCGCCAGCGGCGGCGGTGGGCAATGCTTCGCCGGCCACACGATCGCGCAGGGCGCGCGCCTCATCGATGCGTGCCGCAGCCTGGCGCAGATCCAGGTTCTGTGCCAGCGCCGTGACCATCAGGCGATCGAGGACGGGATCATCCAGTGCAGACCACCATTGGCTTAAGTCTGCGGATTGGGATGCGCTTGCCAACGGCAGAGTCCAGCCGCTGCCGATGTCGACCGGCGGTGGCTCGCGGTAGTCGGGGCCCACGGTTGCGCAGGCAGTCAGCAGCACGCAGGACAGTGCCAGCGCGAGGGGACGTACGCGCCCAGGGGTCAGGCCGGTGGCGGTTGCGCGAAGAAAGGGTGTGCGGGTCTTGGATTTCATTGCAGGCGTCCTCGGACGAATACGGTGGCCATGGTCAACGTGGCGAGGGAGATGACCGCCAGCGGCCACAGGCTGGCGAGAATGTCACCGGTCGGCATGGCCTTGAGAAAGCTGCCTTCGACGATGATCAGGAAGTGGGTCAGCGGAATGGCCTGAGCCAGCCATTGCAGGACGACGGGCATGTTTTCCACAGGCGTGGCAAAGCCGGACATCAGCACCGCCGGAATACCGACGGCGAACGCGCCCAGGATGGCCTGCTGCTGGGTCATGCTGACGGCGGAAATCATCAGGCCGATGCCAACCACTGAGGCGATGAACAGCACCAGGCTGGCAAGCAGCAGCGCGAACGAGCCCGTGAACGGGATGCCGAACAGGAAGACGCCCGCGCTGATCATGAACAGGCCCAGTAGCGTGCCGATGGCCAGCGCCGGCAGGGACTTGGAAATGATGATTTCCGGCGTCGAGGTGGGCGACACCAGCAACTGGTCGAAGGTGCCGAGCTCGCGTTCGCGCGCTATCGATAACGAGGTGATCATCAACGAACTGAACAGCGCCAGGATGCCCGTGAGGCCGGGCACGATGTACCAGCGATAGACCAGGTTCGGATTGAACCAGTGGCGCACGACGACCGGCGTCGGCGCTTGCGCGTCGGGCACGACCTCAGCGCCGACCTCAGCAGCGATAGTGGACAGATAGGCCACAGTGATTTGGCCCGAGTTGCTGCGCCGGCCATCGACCAGCACCTGCGCGCGGCCGCTGTCACCGGCGGCGATGGCGCGCGAGAAATCGACGGGAATAGCGAGCGCGGCGATCACCTCGCCGCGGTCGATCAGTTCGTGCAGCTGCAGCTGGCTGTCGACATGCCGGACGTGGGTGATGAAGCGGGCACTGTCGAGGCGCTGCACCAGTTCGTGTGACCAACGCCCGGCGTCCTGGTTGTAGACGGCAATGTCGACGTTGCGCACCTCCAGCGTCGCGGCAAAGGCGAAGACCAGCAGTTGCAGGATGGGCGGCGCGAACACCACCATGCGGCTGCGCGGGTCGCGCAGCACGCTGAGCACTTCCTTGATGAACTGGGCGCGCAGGCGGGTGAACGAGAATGCAGCGAAGAACATCGGTTCACTCCAGGTTTTTGCGCGTGGCGCGCTTGGCGATCACGAAGAACAGCGCACCGATCGCCGCCATGGCCGCCAGGTTGGGCAGGAAGACGGCCCAGATGTCGCCGGCCAGGAACACTGTCTTGAGCGAATCGACGAAGTAGCGCGCCGGAACCGCCCGGGTGATGGCCCGGATCGGTGCGGGCATCGCGTCGATCTCGTACAGGAAGCCCGACAGCATGAAAGCCGGCAGGAAGCCCGAGAACAGCGCGATCTGCGCCGCCAGGAACTGGTTGCGCGCCAGTGACGAGATCAGCAGACCCTGGCCCAGCGCCGGCACCATGAACACCGCCGACAGCAGCAGCAGCGCTGCCAGCGAGCCCCGCATCGGCACGCCGAACACGAACACCGCCAGCGCCGCGGCGCCAAGCGTGGACAGCATGCCGAGCACGAAGTACGGCAGCAGCTTGCCGATCAGGATTTCGGCCACCGAGGCCGGTGTGGACAGCACCGCCTCCATGGTTCCGCGCTCCCATTCGCGCGCCACCACCAGCGCCGTTAGCATGGTGCCGATGATGGTCATGACGATGGCGATGGCTCCGGGAATCAGCGCTTGACGGCTTTCCAGCTCAGGGTTGAACCAGTAGCGCGGCTCCAGCACTACGGCCTGCGGCGGCGCCGCGACATCGAGCCCGGCGCGCCAGGTCTGGACCACGCCGCGCGCATAGTTCTCGACGTAGTTCGCGGTGTTGGGGTAGGAGCCGTCGGTGATGATCTGCACCAGCGGTTCGCTGCCACGCTGCGCCAGGCGCTGCTCGAAGTCCTGCGGGATCACCACGTAGCCGCGCAGGTCGCCGGAGATCAGTTGATCGGCCACTTCGCGCCGGTCATGGGCGAAATAGGCATCCAGGAAGCGCGTACCGGCAAAGGCCGCCGCAAGCTCTTGCGCCGCAGCGCCGGGCGACTCCAGCACCACGCCGACACGGACATTCTTCGCATCCAGCGACACCGCATACGCGAACAGCAGCAGCAACACCACAGGCAGCACGAACGCAATCAGCAGCGTCGAGGGATCGCGCAGCGCCTGGTAGCTTTCCTTGGTGACCAGAGCGATGAGGCGCCGCAGGTCGAAACGGCGCAAATCAGCCTGCGCGGTGCTATCCGCATCTTTGTGAGGTGCAGCGACGCTCATTTGGCGACCTCCATTTCACGTTCGGCGGACTCCACCAGATGAATGAAGGCATCCTCCATGGTCGGATCAGGACGTTCCGAACTGATGGCGATCCGCTTGAGTGCGTCGGGCGTGTCCAGCGCAATCAGGCGCGCGCGCGACAGCATGGCCACGCGGTCGCAATACTCGGCCTCGTCCATGAAGTGGGTGGTGACCATGATGGTCACGCCCTTTCGCGCCAGGCCGTTGATGTGGGTCCAGAATTCGCGCCGGGTGATGGGATCTACCCCTGAAGTGGGTTCGTCCAGAAACAGCACCGGGGGCCTGTGCATCAGCGAGCAGGCCAATGCCAAGCGTTGCTTGTGCCCCAGCGGCAGGGAATCGGGTGTCGAGGACAGCCAGCCGCCCAGATCAAAGGTGGCGATCATTTCCTCGATGCGTTCGCGCCGGGTTTCACCTTCCAGCCCGTAGACGCCGGCCGAAAATTCCAGGTTCTGCCGCACCGAAAGCAGGCCGTAGAGTGAGAACTTCTGCGCCATGTAGCCGAGTCGGCTCTTGGCTGCGCCGGTGGCGCGGCGCAGATCGTGCCCCACCACTTGCGCCTCGCCCGCAGTGGGCTTGAGCAGGCCGCACAGCATCTTGAAGGTAGTGGATTTGCCGGCGCCATTGGGCCCAAGCAGGCCGAAGATTTCACCCTTTTGCACTTCGAAGCTGACGTTGTCGGTGGCCGTGAATTCGCCGAAGCGCTTGGTGAGATTGCGGCAAGACACCGCAATGTCGGAACCCAGCTCGACCGGCGACAGGCGCTCGGCGAGCTGCGATGTACCGCCGGGGCCGCCGCCGAGAAGATCGATGAAGGCGTCTTCGAAGCGGGCCGGCACTTGGGCCAGGCGCACTTGGGCCTGATCCGCCAGCTGTTGTACGTCCTGCACGGTCGCGCCCTCGCGCAGCACCACGCGGACACCAGCGCCCTGAATCACACCATCGCTGACGCTGGGCAAATCCAGGACTTTCGTCAGGACTGCTCGGCGTTCGGTGCCGACATCTTCGAGACGGAAGCTCCGGCCTTTGAGCTGCGCGGTCAGCTCTTGCGGTGGGCCGTCGAAGAGCAACTGGCCTTCGTTGAGCAGAAGCACGCTTTCGCAACGCTCGGCCTCGTCCAGATAGGCGGTGGACCAGACCACCGCCATGCCCTCATCGGTCAGGGCCTGCACCATGCGCCACAAATCCTGGCGGCTGACCGGGTCCACCCCGACTCCAGGCTCGTCCAGCAGCAGCACCTTGGGTCGCGCCATGAGCGCACAGGCAAGGCCGAGCTTTTGTTTCATGCCGCCGGAGAGCTTGCCGGCCAGGCGCTTGGTGAAGGGCGCGAGGCGCGTGAAATCCAGCAATTCGGCGAACAGCGCGGCGTTGCGATCCGCATCCATGCCGCGCAACTGCGCATACAGCCGCATGTTCTCCATCACCGACAGGTCTTCGTACAGGCCGAAGCGCTGCGGCATGTAGCCGCTGGCGACGTGGATCGCGTCGTTGTCCTTGACCACGTCGAAGCCGGCCAGAGTGACACGGCCAGCATTGGGCACCAGGAGCCCGGTCAGAATCCGCATCAGCGTCGTCTTACCGGCGCCATCGGGGCCGACCAGTCCCGTCAGCCGCCCATAGTGGATGCGTGCGCTCAAGCTCCGCAGGGCCTTTACGTCGCCAAAATGCTTGTTCAGGCCTTCGATGACGACGGCGGCGTTATCGGCGCTGGCGCTTGTAGGCGTGGTGGCCATGGCCGTGTTCGCCTGCATCTCAACGCTCCCCCACGCGCGCGCCAGAGACTGGTTTGGCATCGACCGCTATCGTCACCGGCATGCCCTGGCGCAAGGCGGCGTCGGCATCGGCTTCGTCGATGACGATGCGCAGGCGATAGACCAGATCCGTGCGCAAGTCCGTTGTCTCCACCGTCTTGGGCGTGAACTCGGCGCGCGGCGAGATGAAGCCGATCTGGCCGCGATAGACCTTCTCCGAAGAATCGCTCTTGACGCGCACCGCCGTGCCGGGCGCGATGCGCCCCAGATCCGGCTCACCCACGTAGGCGCGCACATACACAGGCTTATCCAGACTCAGGCTGTAGACCGTGCTCTGGCTCGCGACCATGCTGCCGGGTTCGCGCACCCGCGCGATGACGGTTCCGTCGCTGGGCGACGTCAATTCGGTGTCCGCCAGGGACGTAGTGGCTTGCGCTGCTGCTGCCTGCGCGGCCGCCAGACGAGCCTCTGCCGCGGCGATGTCCTCTTTGCGAAAACCTTCGATTGCTTGCGACAAGGCGGCCTTGGCTGCTTCGGCGCCCGCGGCGGCCTGATCCCTTGCGGTGCGGGCGGCATCGACCGTACGCTGGCTGCTGGCGCCCGATGCCAGCAGGCCGCTCTGGCGCTGAAGATTGCGCTCGGCCTCGGTGACGAGCGCCTGAGCTTTCTTAAGCGCCTCGCGCGCCTGGGTGATCTCCTGCGGCCGCAGGCCACGGCGCAGCTTGGCCAGTTCCGCCTGCGCCACCTGCACCTGGGCCTGTGCCGCCACAAGGGCGTCCCGATACGGTTGCGCGTCGAGCGCGGCCAGGCGCGCGCCGGCGCGGACGGCATCACCCTCATCGAAAGCCATCTGCATCACGCGCCCGGGCTGGCGGAAGGCCAGTTGCACCTCGCGGATGTCTACGTTGCCGTAGAGGCGCAACGCATCTTCCTTGTTACGGTCGCGCGATAGCCAGAACGCCAGTGCGCCGCCAAGAGCGATCACGACGACAGCGATCACGGCCCAACGAATTTTTTTGATGGAGAGGTTTGGAGTGGTCATTGAAGGGTTTCCGCTAGATAAATATGTTCAGTGCTCGCGCGCGGTCGGCACATTCGCCGCTGACCGGCGCCAAGCCATGGCCGCTATGCCCGCCCACACCAGCGTGCGCAGCGTCATGGCCGCCGCCGTCCGCCGCTCCCAGGCGCCACCCAGAACCACATGCACTCCGAAAGCCAGGAACACGAGCGCACTCGCCACCGCGATGGCAACCGCCAACCACATAGCCCAGCGCCGGCGCATCCACAAGCCAACGCCCGCGACGATGTAGGCGAAACCGGCCAGAAAATTGAACCAGAGCACGAACGGCACATAGTGGCCGGCTGCCTGGCGCGCCGCACCGTCGACAAACAGCACTGCGCCACCTTCCTGGAGGGTCAGCAGGCCAAATCCGATGGCAATCAAGGAAATCACACGCATCCAGATCGCGCGTCCGCTGTGTGCCGTCATGTTTGTTGCTCCCGATTTATCGAAGGGTTTGGAGGTCGCAGTCGCGCTTGCGGAGCAGACGGATCCTTCATTTGGTGCTTTCGATGCCACGCCGATAGATGGCAAACACGCCCGGCGCGTCTCGCCGAATGCGACTGACCTTGCCGGCCAGCAGCGACTGCATGACGAGTCCCTGGATCGTGCCGATGAACAACACGGCGGCGGCATCCACATTCAGATCCGCATCCAACTCGCCCTGCACCTTGCCGGCTTCCATCAAACGGCGCAGGCGCTGTTCGTATTGACGAATCAAGGTCTGCACCATCCGCTTGGCGAGTGTCTCGCCGGAGCGCTGCAGCTCTCCGAACAGCATGCGCGGCACGCCGGGATGCTTGGCCACGAAGTCGATGTGCGCCATGAACATGGCTTCGAGCGCCGCGGCAGGTGACTTAGCGCCTTCGGCCGCCTTGTCCACGCGTACCAGCAGACGCTCGCCGACCCAGGTCATCGTTGCCTCCAGGATCGCGTCCTTGTTAGGGAAGTGACGAAACAACGCGCCCTGCGTCAAACCCATTCGATCGGCGATGGCCGTGGTCGTGATATCGGCCGGGTTTTGCTCCGCTGCCAAGTCGACCACGGCTTGCACCGTGGCTGCACGCCGCTCTTCGGCGGACAGATATTGAGGACGTTCGCTCATCGCTCAGACTCCATAAAGTAAGTAACCTATTACTATCCTAACACGCAAATTAACCATGACGCAAGATCAGAAAGCAGACAGGCTGTGGCGGTAAGGGCCAGCTCTTGTCCATCCGGTGCGCTCAACGACCGACTTTGATGAATCTCAAGAAGCGAGCGCGCCATTCAAGCGGTTGACGAGGCATTCGACTGACAAGTCGGCTAGTTCGTTGAGGGTGCGGGAAGTTGATTCGCCGGGGCGCCAGTGGAAATTCATCCCACATGGCCAGCAAGGCTTGCATCTTTTCCTGCAAGCGATAAGATAGTAATAAGTCACTTGCTAAATGAGATGATCAAACATGAACCCCCTTGCCACGTCTGACAAGTCCGTGCCGGCACCATCCGAAATCTTTCACCCCGATGTCCTGGATACGCTGGCGAACGCCTGGCGGGCGCGCGCCACTGGCGGGCTGTCGCCGGCTGCGGGTTTGCTGGCTTGGTACGACTGGGCGCTGCACCTGAGCCTTTCACCGGGCAAGCAGCGCAGCCTGATCGAAAAAGGGCTGCACAAGCAGCAACGCCTGGCGCGCTACGCCGCGCACGCTGCAAGCGCTCAGGGCTGCCCAACGTGCATCGAACCGCTGGAGCAGGATCGGCGCTTCGCGGCTCCGGCCTGGCAGCAGTGGCCGTTCAACGTCATTCACCAAGGGTTCTTGCTGCAGCAGCAGTGGTGGCACAACGCCACCACCGGCGTGCGTGGCGTGTCGCGCCATCACGAGAACATGGTCACTTTCGCGGGGCGGCAGTGGCTGGACATGTGGTCGCCTTCGAATTTCGTCTGGACCAATCCGGAAGTGCTGGAAGCCATCAGAGCCAGCGGCGGCGCCAACCTGTGGCGCGGCGCCATGAACTTCTTCGACGATGCGCAGCGTCTCGCGCTTGAGGATGCGCCGGCCGGGGTCGAAGGCTTCGAGGTTGGCAAGGACGTGGCGGTCACGCCGGGAAAGGTGGTGTTCCGCAACCACCTCATCGAGCTGATCCAGTACACACCCACGACGCCCGATGTGTATGCCGAGCCGGTGCTGATCGTGCCCTCGTGGATCATGAAGTACTACATCCTAGACCTGTCGCCACACAACTCGATGGTGAAGTACCTGGTCGACCAAGGGCACACGGTGTTCATCATTTCATGGAAGAACCCGACCGTGGTCGATCGTGACCTTGGCCTGGAGGATTACCGGTGGCTGGGGGTCATGGATGCGCTGGACACGGTCACGGCCATCGTGCCCGAGCGCAAGGTGCAGGCGGTTGGCTATTGCCTGGGCGGCACCTTGCTGACGATCGCCGCTGCTGCGATGGCGCGCGACGGCGATGATCGGCTGCACAGCTTGACGTTGCTGGCGTCGGAGACCGATTTCCGCGAGTCGGGCGAAATCGCACTGTTCATCGACGACAGCCAGTTGGCTTGGCTAGAAGCCGGGATGTGGGACAAAGGCTATCTCGACGGCAAGCAGATGGCCGCATCTTTCCAGATGCTCAACTCGCGCGACCTGATCTGGTCCCGCCGCGTGCGCGAGTACCTGCTGGGCGAACGCCAGCAGTTCAATGACCTGATGGCCTGGAACGCCGACGTGACGCGCATGCCATATCGCATGCACAGCGAGTACCTGCGGCGCCTGTATCTGAACAACGATCTGGCCGAGGGGCGCTACCAGGTCGGCGGACGGCCGGTGGCGATCGCCGACATCGAAGCGCCGATGCTCATCGTCGGCACGGTGCGCGATCACGTCGCCCCTTGGCCATCCGTCTACAAGATGCACCTGCTCAGTGATGCGGAGCTGACCTTCGTCCTCACCAGTGGCGGGCACAACGCCGGCGTGGTCAGCGAGCCGGGGCACCCGCGGCGCAGCTACCAGATGGCGACTCGCAGCACCGGCGCCCGCTACGTTGATCCACAAACATGGCGCGCCGAAACCCCACTGAACGAGGGCTCCTGGTGGCCGGCCTGGCAGCAATGGCTGGCGCGGCGCTCGACCGGGCGTGTGACGCCGCCTGCGATGAGCGGCACGCAAACACCGCTTGGTGATGCGCCGGGAACCTATGTGGCAATGCGATGACATGACGCCCCGAGGCCTCAATTCAGCCACCCGACTTCGACCGGGACACTCCTGCGGGATGGCCCATACCCGCCCTAATGGGGCATCTCATGACCGTGGAGCAATGAAATGAACAGTGAACTGCCCATCCAACTTTACAAGGCCAATGCCGAACTGCAGCTTCAGATCACCCGTTTGCTGCAAGAAAGCGGCCATCACTGGCTGGAAGCCATGCAACAGCTCAGCGCTGGCAGCATGCTAGAGACCACCTCGCGCATCCAGAACCTCCAACAGGCGGCCGACTGGCAGGCGCTTGCAACCTTGCCGACCGAGGTGTTCTGGCGCCTGTCCCAGGGCCGCATGGGCGATACCCAAGCGGTCGGCCAGGCCGCCGCGAAAAGCCAGGCAGTCTTTGCCGATGGCTTGCGCCAATCGCTCTCGGCCTGGCAGGCATCCGTCTCCGAGGCATTCGGCGCCAGTGGTGACACAGCCTCTTTTGCCCAGCTTTGCCAGCAATGGGCCCAGCCCTGGACCGCGCCATCCACTGCGCCCCAGGGCAAAGCCAAGAAGTGAAGAGGTTGCCATGAGCATCCCTCAACGAACGGCCTTGGTGACCGGAGGCAACCGGGGACTGGGCGCTGCGATCGCCCGTTCCCTGCACGATGCCGGCCACCGCGTGATCGTCACGCATACGCCAGGCAACCCCACGATTGACCAGTGGCAGCACACGCAGGCGGCGCAGGGCTACGGATTTGCGGCCTACGGGGTGGATGTGTCCGACTACGAGTCGGCGCAGGAGCTGGCGCGGCGCATTCATGTCGATGGACATCGTATTGACATCCTGGTGAACAACGCCGGTATCACCCGCGACGCGACCTTGCGCAAGATGGACAAGGTCGGCTGGGATGCCGTACTGCGTACCAACCTGGATTCCATGTTCAACGTCACCAAGCCGTTCATCGATCCGATGGTCGAGCGTGGCTGGGGTCGCATCATCAACGTCTCGTCGATCAATGGCAGCAAGGGCCAGTTCGGGCAGACCAACTATTCGGCGGCCAAGGCCGGGGTCCATGGCTTTACCAAGGCGCTGGCGCTGGAAGTGGCGCGCAAGGGCGTGACGGTCAATACCGTCTCGCCGGGTTATCTGGCCACCGAGATGGTGATGGCGGTGCGTGAGGATGTGCGCCAGAAGATCATCGATGCGATTCCGGTCGGGCGCCTCGGTCAGCCAGCCGAGATTGCGGAGCTTGTCGCCTTCATCGCCAGCGAAGCCGCCGCCTTCATGACTGGTAGCAACGTCGCCATGAATGGTGGCCAGCACATGTATTGAGCGGCCATGGAATCCGCGCCACAAGCAATCAATTTCTGACGCTGCAATCCCCAAGACCAATCGACTTCGGACGGAATGCCATGTATTCACGACTCCTGGTGCCGCTGGACGGCAGTCCCACATCGCTTCTGGCCCTCGATCATGCCCGCGCTTTGGCCCATCTGAGTGGCGGCACGGTGATCCTGCTGCATGTCGTCGAGCCGACCCGACACAGCACGGGTTTCGAACGTCCGAAGGTCTACATCGAGGACGTCCGTCCGCGCTTCATGGTGGCTGGACAGGCCTTGCTGGATGAGGCCGCCAACGGATTGCGTCAGGACGGACTTGCCGTGGAGACGGTGCTTCTTGAAAGCGGTGCCGAGCGCGTGTCGGAACAAATCGCCAAGCAGGCCGAGGCAAGTGCGTGTGATCTGGTCATCCTGGGCACCCACGGGCGTCGCGGCGTGGATCGGCTGCTGCTCGGCAGCGACGCGGAGCAGATCGCGCGCATCGCGCCGGTTCCCGTGATGCTGGTACGCCAACCGCACCGCAAAGGAATCACATGAACGAACAAACTTCTGAACACGTTAGTGCCGTTGCTCCCAGTGGTGTCGCGCGTCTCATCGCCCATGTCAAAGCCATGGCCCCGGTGCGCACTGCCGTCGTGCACCCCTGCGACGCGCTCAGCCTGGGCGGTGCACTGGACGCACGCGATGCCGGCATCATCACGCCAGTGCTGGTGGCGCCGCTTGCCAAGCTGCGCGCCGTTGCAGCCGATTTCGGGCTGGATCTGGGGGACAGTGAGATCGTTGATGTGCCGCACAGCCACGCTGCCGCGGCCACCGCCGCCCGGCTGGCTGGCAAGGGCGAGGTGCAGGCACTGATGAAAGGCAGCTTGCACAGCGACGAGTACCTGGGCGCCATTCTGGCCCCCGAGGCTGGCCTGCGCACCGAGCGCCGCTTGACGCACTGCTACATCATGCAGACGGCCAGCTACCCCCGGCCCTTCATCCTCACCGACGCCGCCATCAACATCGCTCCGTCGCTTGAGGACAAGGCCGATATCGTGCGCAACGCCATCGATCTGGCACACGTCATCGGTGTGCCCGAACCCAAAGTCGCCATCCTGGCGGCGGTGGAAACGGTGAACCCTCGCATGCGCTCGACGCTGGATGCGGCAGCCCTGTGCAAGATGGCCGATCGCGGCCAGATCACAGGCGGCCTAGTCGACGGGCCGCTGGCCTTCGACAACGCAGTCTCGCCCGAGGCCGCGCAAGTCAAGGGCATCCGGTCGGCCGTGGCAGGGCAGGCTGACGTGCTTGTTGTGCCTGATCTGGAAAGCGGCAACATGCTGGCCAAGCAGCTTGAGTTCCTGGGCGGTGCCGAGAGCGCCGGCATCGTCATGGGCGCGCGTGTGCCCATCGTGCTCACCAGCCGCTCCGACTCGCGCACCACGCGCCTGGCATCCTGCGCCATTGCACTCATGCTGGCCGAACGCAGGCGCGCCGCGCCGCCGTGAGGCGCTTGCGCCACCGATTCAACCCGCATTTCAAAATGGAGTCTTCACCATGAAATACAGCTTCAAGGGCAACAGCGCCATCGTCAGCGGCGGTGGCTCCGGCATCGGCGAGGCGACGGCCCGTCTGCTGGCCGCCAACGGCGTGCAGGTTGTTGTCTCCGACATCGACCTTGAGGCCGCACGGCGCGTGGTGGAGGCCATCGACGCCGCCGGCGGCCGCGCCGTGGCGCACGCCGGCAACACCGCCCGTCCCGACGACGCACAAGCAGCGGTGCAGTGCGCACTCGAACATTTCGGCGCCCTGGATCTGGCATTCAACAATGCCGGTATCAGCGGTACGCTCAAACCTGCGGGAGAACTGGCGGCGGACGAGTGGCAGCACGTCATCGACGTCAATCTCTCTGGTGTTCAATATGCCCTGCGGGCGCAGATTCCGGCCATGCTGGCCGCCGGTGGTGGTGCCATCGTCAACATGTCGTCCATCCTCGGCCTGGTTGGCAGCGCCACCGCCCCAGCCTACGTCGCCGCCAAGCACGGTGTCACCGGCCTCACGCGTTCAGCGGCGCTGGCCTACGCGGCGCAGGGCATCCGCATCAACTCCATCCACCCGGGCTATATCGATACGCCGCTGCTCAAAGTGTTGGACGAGGCGACGTTGGCGGCGCTCAAGGGCATGCACGCAATCGGGCGCCTGGGCCAGTCCGAAGAGATCGCCCACGCTGCCTGCTTCCTGCTCTCCGAGGGCGCCAACTACATGTGCGGCAGCGCGCTGGTGGTCGATGGCGGCTATACCGCCGCTTGAAATTACGGTCGCGGCTGAGGTCGGCAACGCCGGTGCAGCATCAAGGTGTGAGACAGGTGGCCTTTGCATTCTCTTTGCGGTGGTCGATCGTGATCGTTGCCGTGTTCGCACTTGGCGGCTGCGCGATTGTCAGCGAGTTCAAGCCCTCTGTGACTGTACGCGCAATGGCACCGGATGAATACGTTGCGCTACGGCGGGGCGATGTCCTCGGCACGGGAAAACTGAGTGCGTTGACTGTGCAGGCCCTCCGCGTCGCCGAAATTGATGAACGGGCCTGCGCAAAGAGCACCTCACTTGCTTGTATTGCGGCGATAGCCGCGGTCAAGGACATGGACGAAGAGACTAGGACATCGGCTCTGGCTGAGCTTTGGTTGCAGCATGCCGTGTCCATTTCAATTTCGGCTCCTTACACCGAATCCTCCTCCACTTCAGCTTGGATCGAGACGGCACGGTATGCGTATGCCTATCTCTTCTTTACCAGGCGCGCACCCGGCGAACGCGCGTTTGAGGAGCGGCAGACGCAGGTGCGCGACTGGTACAACTACGCAGTACAAAAAACGGTCGCACAGCTGTTTGGCGTACGCCAAGGGAAACCGGATGCGAAGGCTGTCAAGGCCAAAGGTGTGCTGCGTTTGGGTGATTGGACTTTGCGAGTTGACCTGAATGCTCGCCTGCCGAACGGCGCGGCAATGCCGCGCGAGTTGTTGCCTGCCAGCGCGCTGAGATTCCAAGGTCTGCGCGGCATCTACCGTAGGGATGGCCTGGGCGTTGAACTGGTGGCCGTAACCGATGCCCAGTCGTTGACCAATCAAAACGGGTTACCCACCGGAGATGATTTTTCGACGAAATCCAACGCCTGGAACGAAATGCCCACCCCCAACGTGACGGTAGTGCTCCGCTTCGACGTGCGCTCTATGGAGGAGCTGCTGGCCTCGCACGAACTCGTCGTTGCGGTATATGACCCGCTGGTGCAAGACTATTTGTCGCTCCATGGGCAACGCGTTCCGCTGGCTGGCAATTTCACAGCTGGCTATGGTCTGTGGCTGGCACGCTCGGAGTTCAATCGGCAATCGTTGTTGGGTCTGCTTGGGCGTGACCGTGGAATCGATCAGCCGCGCCTGTATCTGATGCAGCCATTCGATCCACAGCGGCGCATCATCGTGATGCTGCATGGACTGGCGAGCAGCCCCGAGGCTTGGGTCAACCTGGCCAATGAACTTCTGGCCGACGAAGAACTGCGGTGCGCCTTCCAAGTCTGGCAGGTCTATTACCCCACGAACATGCCGCTGCCAGCCAATCATGCGGCAATCCGACAAGTTCTGCTGGCCGCTTTGCATCACTTCGACCCGGAGGATAAAACCGCAGCTTCACACGGGCTGGTGTTGGTTGGGCACAGCATGGGCGGAGTGCTCGCGCGGTTGATGGTCTCCACGTCGGATCAGCAATTGTTGAAATGGGCCGAATCGGATCCGAGGATCGATCTGAATCGTCTTGGCAAGAGCCGCGCCAAAATTGACCCTCTCCTGCAATTTCAGCCATTTCGAGGTGTTGAGCGGGTGATATTCATCGCCACGCCCCACCGTGGAACCGTGGTTGCCGGCCAAGGGTTTGGGCGCTGGGTAGCCGGATTGGTCCGCTTGCCGCTGACGCTGCTGGAAGCGCTCGCTGGCGCCATTCCGGCTCGCGCCTACACCATGGGAACAACCCAGGAAACGCTCCTGGAGCGCATTCCCAACAGCATTGATCAACTCGACGAAAAGGATCCTTTTGTCAAAGCCGCAGCGGAGCTTCCTATCTCGGGTCGGGTGTTATATCACTCGATTATCGCCAGGCAGAACACCGATGGTTCTCTTGCGGACTCCGACGACGGCCTGGTTCCGTACAGAAGTGCCCATTTGGAGGGGGCCGCCTCGGAAAGAATCATCGTGTCCGGGCACAGCGTGCAGGAGACCGCTGCTTCAATCGCGGAGATCACGCGAATCCTGCGTGAAGACATTGCAAGGCATCAGCTGACAACCGCAGACCTCCCTCCCGCCGAAAGGAGGGGGACTTGCCTCGCCTATTGATCGATTCAGTCATTGTCTTTTGATAATTTAGTGAGTAACATATCACTAGCTTTTGCAATTCGGATTGGACTGCTTGCATCGCAACCGGGACACTTTCGGTTCGGAGGACAGCGTCCCTGGTGTGCTCATATGAATGAAGCATCAGACCGCACCCCATAGAACATGGACGATCTGAAACGCTAGGAAGGGCATAAGTGGAATTGCGCCAACTTCGATGTTTCATCGCTGTCGCGGAGGAGCTTCATTTCGCTCGTGCCGCTGAACGGCTACACATCGACCAATCGCCGCTGTCTCGCACCATCAAGGAACTGGAGGAAGAACTTGGTGCGCGCCTGTTCGTTCGCACTACCCGCAGCACGCAACTGACCCGTGCAGGTCGATTGCTCTTGGAACACGTACCGCGCATCTTTACTGCGCTGGAACAAGCCCGCGATAGCGTCAGGTCTGCCTCCAATGGCTATCACGGGCAATTGCGCATTGCCTTGTCCGATGGCATCACGCCATCACGCTTGCCGGCGCTGCTTGCGCAGTGCCGCGAAGAAGACCCCGAGGTCGAGGTTCGATTATTCGAGGTTCCGCTTGCCCAGCAGATCAAAGGCTTGCACGATGACCTATACGATGCCGGCTTTTCGATGGCCGATGATGTGGGCGATGGCATCGTGGCCACATCTGCCTGGGAGGACGAATTGATGGTCGCAGTACCTGCTCGCCATCCCGTGCTCTCCTTCAGGCAGGTTCCGCTGGAGGAAGTGCTGCACTATCCGCTGGTGTTGGGCGATCCGGCAATCTGCGAAGGCCATGCGCGTCAGGTCGAGCGCATCCTGCGCAGGCACGAGCAGGAGCCGCTGATAGTCCAGCACGTTTCCACCTTTGACCTCATGATGACTCTGGTTTCCGCCGGGTTGGCCTTGGGCCTGGCTGGCGCGGCGCACATCAGCTCCAGTCGCGAGCTTGGTGTTGTGGCTCGACCCTTGGCGGGTAAACCGCCGATGCTGACAACCTTTCTGCTGCGTCGTGATGCGGAGACTCCTGAGATGTTGACCCGGTTCATTGAACGAGTGGCCTTCATCGACTCGGCAGGTAATCTGAGCAATGCCAAAAATTCCCGACCCACCCGATGAAAGGATTGGAACCATGAATAAGGTGATGCTGCTGATGCTGGCTGCCACACTGACTGCATGTGGACCCTCTCAACTTTCAGAAACGGTAGACGCGCTTACAGCCAATCCCGAACGCATCAAGGAGATTCAACGGCTGTGCAAGGAAGATCGCGCGAAGGTCGATGATGAACTTTGCCGACGCGCCGCAGAAGCCGCCAAGCGGCGTTTCTACGGTGATCGGCCGGAGCAGAAACCCAGGTAGTCACCCGCGCAGTCGCTTCGCTTTGGAAAAATCCTTCCGTTACCTCGCCACGCTGAAATGCGCTCGTGGTTGCAACGCCTTTCTTCCCCTCGCTACAGCAGGAACTCCTGCTTTTTTAGCCTCAATTCCTGCCATAACGGCCTTTGACCGACACTGATCCGGCACCGATCCTGACGCCTGCGGCACGTTGTTGTGCCGCTTCTTCCACGAGGAATCAGCGCAGGAGAAATCGGAGGCCAGGTCATGCAAGGGACGAACGTGCTGTTCGGTCAGATCGCCGTCGTATTCGGCATCGTGATCGCCGGCGTGTGGGGCGCCACACAATGGACAGCCGCCGCTCTTGGCTATCAAGTACGCCTTGGCTCGCCCTGGTTCGATTTTCTTGGCACGTCGATCTACCACCCGTGGAAGCTGTTTGAGTGGTGGTTCTTCTTCGGCGCCTATGCGCCGGAGGTCTTCGACACCGGCGGTGCCATTGCTGGCATCAGCGGCATGGTCGCCGTGGTCGTTGCCATCGCCATGTCGGTCTGGCGCTCGCGGCAGGCACGCCTCGTCACCACCTACGGCTCTGCGCGCTGGGCGAGCGCGCAGGACATTCGCAAGGCTGGCCTCACACAGCCTGCCGGCGTGTTCCTCGGCCAGCACGAGCACCAGTACCTGCGGCATGAAGGCCCGGAACACGTCCTGACCTTCGCGCCCACGCGCTCGGGCAAGGGCGTGGGCCTGGTGGTGCCCACTTTGTTGAGCTGGCCAGCATCGGCCGTCATCCATGACATCAAGGGTGAGAACTGGAGCATCACCGCCGGCTGGCGCAGCAGGTTCAGCCACTGCCTGCTATTCAACCCGACCGATGCGAAGTCGGCGGCCTACAACCCGCTGCTGGAAGTCCGGCGCGGCGCGCATGAAGTGCGCGACGTGCAGAACATCGCTGACATTCTGGTCGATCCCGAAGGCGCGCTGGAGAAACGCAACCATTGGGAAAAGACCAGCCACGCGCTGTTGGTCGGGGCCATCCTGCATGTGCTTTACGCAGGCGAGGACAAGACACTGCGCGGCGTCGCCAACTTCCTGTCCGATCCGGCCAGCCCCTTCGAGATGACCTTGCACCGGATGATGACCACGCCGCACCTCGGCGATAGCCCGCATCCGGTGGTGGCCTCCGCTGCGCGCGAAGTGCTCAACAAGTCGGACAACGAGCGTTCCGGCGTGTTGAGCACCGCCATGTCGTTCCTCGGCCTGTACCGCGATCCCACGGTGGCCGAAGTCACCTCGCGCTGCGACTGGCGTATCGCCGACCTGATCGCAGCCGAGCATCCGGTGTCGCTGTATCTGGTGGTGCCGCCTTCGGACATTTCGCGCACGAAGCCGCTCATCCGCCTGATCCTCAACCAAATCGGGCGACGCCTTACCGAATCGCTCGATGGCTCCGACGGCATCGAGCGCCGCCACAAGCTGCTGCTGATGCTCGACGAGTTTCCGGCACTGGGGCGTCTGGACTTCTTCGAGACGGCGCTGGCTTTCATGGCGGGCTACGGCATCCGCAGCTTCCTCATCGCGCAGTCGCTCAACCAGATCGACAAAGCCTACGGTCAGAACCATTCGATCCTGGACAACTGCCATGTGCGCGTTACGTTTGCCACGAACGACGAACGCACCGCCAAGCGTATCTCCGAAACACTCGGCACCGCGACTGAGCTGCGCGCACAGCGCAACTACGCGGGCCACCGGCTGGCGCCATGGCTGGGGCACCTGATGGTGTCGCGGCAGGAGACGGCGCGACCGCTGCTGACGCCAGGTGAAGTGATGCAGCTTCCGCCCGACGAGGCGGTTGTGATGGTGTCCAGCGTGGCGCCGATCAAGGCCAAAAAGCTGCGCTACTACGCGGACGCCAATTTCAAGCAGCGCGTGCTGCCGCCGCCGGCGCTGGCGGACGGGCAATACGCCGATGCGCCGCCGACTCGCCCGGACGACTGGAGCGGGCTGGCGATTCCTGCCGTGCCTGCGGCGTCTGTGATCGATACCGCCGAAGGCTTCGGCGCATCTGCCGACGACGGCGGCCCGCGCCGTCAACCCGAACTAACTGAGACCGTCGCCTACGACCCCGAGCTGGCCGCTCCCGCGGCCGACCTCGCGCTACTCGATGACGACGACGACCTGCCGCTTCCCCTTCCTCGCCAGCTTGATCCAGCCATGCAGCGCACGGCCCGGCTGGCATCGCTGAATCCCAACGACGGAATCGAGCTATGAGCCACTACCGCCTCAACCTGTTCATCCAGCCAGAGCACGCCAAGCGGCTCGATGAGCTGGCCGCCAAGAAAGGCGTGTCCAAGTCATCCATCGTCGCGGCGGCGCTCGCATCGTGGCTGTCGCCCGATGCGGCCGACCAGCGCGAGGCGGCCATCGCCAAGCGGCTTGATCGTCTGTCGCGCCAAGCCGAGCGCCTGGAGCGCGACCAGAACATCCAGATCGAGACGCTGGCGCTATTCATTCGCTACTACCTCACGGTCAGCACGCCAGTCCCCGAGGCGCACCAAGAGGCCGCCCGCGCCCAGGGCAAGGCGCGCTTCGAGCAGTTCGTTGAACAGTTGGGCCGCCACCTGCTGCGGGGTCGCAGCCTGGTGCGCGACGTGGTGGAGGAACTGCATCCCGATCCGATGCGGATGGAAGACGCGGCGGCAGCCGCCCAAGCGCGGGAGCGTGCGTCATGAGCGCCGTTCCCCAATCCATGACCGCCACGTCGCTCGACCGCCGCATCCAGATGCTGCGCACGGCGATGGGGCCGCTGATCGCCGCCGCGCTCGAAGACCCGGACGTGGTGGAGGTGATGCTGAATCCCGATCGCACCCTTTGGGTGGATCGGCTTTCCAGTGGGCGCGCGCCGATGGGCGTGGAACTGCCCGAGGCGGACGGCGAGCGAATCATCCGCCTCGTGGCCGCCCACGTTGGCGCGGAAGTGCATCGCGGCCAGCCGCTGTTGTCCGCCGAGTTGCCCGAAACGGGCGAACGCTTCGAGGGCATCTTGCCGCCGGCAGCGCCGGGGCCGGCCTTCGCGCTGCGCAAGCGCGCCATCGGCGTGATTCCGCTGGAGCGGTACGTCATCGACAGGATGATGACCAGCGCGCAGGCGGGCTTTCTCGTTCGCGCCGTGCGCGAGCGGCAGAACGTGCTGATCGCCGGCGCCACCAGCAGCGGCAAGACCACGCTCGCCAATGCGCTGCTGGCTGAGATCGCCGCCACGGGCGACCGCGTGCTGGTGCTTGAAGACACGGTGGAGCTGCAATGCGCGGCCCGCGACCACGTTCCCCTGCGCACCCGCGCAGGCGTGGTGTCGATGACCGAGCTGGTGCGCTCGTCCATGCGCCTGCGGCCTGATCGCGTCGTCGTTGGCGAAGTGCGCGGCGCCGAGGCGCTGGATCTCATCAAGGTGTGGGGCACGGGCCACCCCGGCGGCATCGCCACGATCCATGCCGGCTCCGCGTTGGGCGCGCTACTGCGCCTGGAGCAACTGATTCTCGAAGTGGCGGTGAATCCGCCCCGTGCGCTGATCGCCGAAGCGGTCAACGTGGTGATCCACATCGCCGGGCGCGGGCGCAAGCGCCGCATCGAGAGCATCGCCCGCGTCCTTGGCTTCGACGGCGTGGGCTACCAACTGGCGGACGCGCTGGAAACGCCGTTTCCCGAGCTGCCGCCACTTCCCGATGCCGCACCCGCTGCGGCGACTTCCCCATCCCCTGACTCACTTGGAGAACTGCCATGACGCAGATGACCATTCCTGCTTTCCGTTTTTCTGCAAATCCGGCTTTGCGTCTTGCGCGGCTGCGCTGCCTGGCCCGCCCTGCGGGGCAAGGGCTGCTGCTGGCCGCGCTGCTGCTGTTCCTGGCCGGAACCGCACAGGCCGCCGGTTCCTCGATGCCGTGGGAAGGCCCGCTGCAATCCATCCTCGAATCCATCCAGGGGCCGGTGGCGCGCATCGTCGCGGTCATCATCATCATCGCCACGGGCCTGGCGCTAGCGTTCGGCGACACGTCGGGCGGATTCCGCAAGCTGATCCAGATCGTCTTTGGCCTGTCCATCGCGTTCGCCGCGTCCTCGTTCTTCCTGTCGTTCTTCAGCTTCTCGGGCGGGGCCGTCGTATGAGTGCCCCGGATACCTTCGCGGCCGGCTTCGAGGTGCCGGTGCATCGCTCGCTCACCGAGCCGATCCTGCTGGGCGGCGCACCGCGAACGGTCGCCATTGCGAACGGCACGCTCGCCGCCGCTGTCGGGCTGGGCCTGCAACTGTGGATTCCCGGCGTGGTGCTCTGGATCGTCGGCCATTCGCTGGCGGTGTGGGGTGCGCGCGTCGATCCGCAGTTCATGGCCGTGTTCGCGCGGCACATCAAGCACAGGCCGCTGCTGGACGTGTGAGGGGAATGCCATGCTGAACCTTGCCGAATACCGCCAGCGCCCGGCCTTGCTTGCCGACTGGCTGCCCTGGGCCGGATTGGTGGCGCCGGGCGTCGTGCTGAACAAGGATGGCTCGTTCCAGCGCACGGCGCGCTTTCGCGGGCCTGACCTCGACAGCGCCACCCAGGGCGAGCTGATCGCCACGTCGGCGCGCTTGAACAACGCGCTGCGTCGCATGGGATCGGGCTGGGCGCTGTTCATCGAAGCCGAGCGCCGGGCCGCTGCCGACTATCCGCACTCGGCGTTTCCCGAGCCGCTGTCGTGGCTGGTGGACGAGGAACGCCGCGCCACCTTCGAGGAATCTGGCAACCACTTCGAGAGCGGCTATCACCTGACGCTGGTGTACCTGCCGCCCGAGGAATCCCGCGCCCGAGCGGCCGGGATGCTGTACGAGAACCGGCCCACCGAAGGCGTGGACTGGCGCGAGCGCCTGGCGGCCTTCATGGCGGAAACGGATCGCGTCTTCGACCTTCTCGATGGCGTGATGCCGGAAATCGCGTGGCTGGACGACGGGCAGGCGCTGACCTACCTGCACGCCACCATCTCGACGCGGCGCTACCGCGTCGGCGTGCCCGAAGTGCCATTCCATATCGACGCGCTACTGACCGATTCCGCGCTGGTCGGCGGCTTGGCGCCCATGCTGGGCGACCAGCACCTGCGCGTGGTGTCGGTGCGGGCCTTCCCGACCTCGACCTGGCCGGGGATTCTGGACGACCTCAACCGCCTGGGCTTTGCGTATCGCTGGAGTACGCGGTTTCTGTGCCTCGACAAAGCCGAGGCGGAACGGGAATTGGGACGCCTGCGCCGCCAGTGGTTCGCCAAGCGCAAGAACGTGATCGCGCTGCTGCGCGAAACCATCTTCCAGCAGGAAAGCCCACTGGTCGATACCGACGCGAGCAACAAGGCGGCGGACGCGGACGCCGCCCTGCAGGAGCTGGGCAGCGATCAAGTCGCCTTCGGCTACCTCACCGCCACGGTGACGGTGCTCGATGCCGACCCTGCGGTGGCCGACGAGAAACTGCGCATGGTGGAGCGCGTCATCCAGGGACGCGGCTTCGTCACCATCCCCGAAACCCTCAACGCCGTGGATGCGTGGCTGTCGTCCGTTCCCGGCAACGCCTATGCAAATGTCCGGCAGCCCATCGTCTCGACGCTGAACCTGGCGCACATGATGCCGGTGTCGGCGGTATGGGCCGGGCCGGAGAAGAACGACCACCTGGGCGGGCCGCCGCTGATTGTCACCCGCACCGAAGGCGCAACGCCGTTCCGGCTGGTCACGCACATCGGCGACGTGGGCCACACGCTGGTCGCGGGGCCGACTGGTATGGGCAAGTCGGTCTTGCTCGCCACGCTGGCGATGCAGTTCCGCCGCTATCGCGGCTCGCGCATCTTCGCGCTCGATATGGGCCGCTCGATGCGCGCCACCATTCTCGGCCTGGGCGGCGAGCATTACGACCTTGGCACGGATGGCGAAATCGCCTTCCAACCCTTGGCCCGCATCGACCGCGAGAGCTACCGCACCTGGGCGGCCGAATGGATCGAGGGCCGCTTGCTGCACGAAGGCGTCGCAGTCGGCCCCGACGAGAAGGCCGCTATTTGGTCGGCGCTGGGAAGCCTCGCAGGCGCGCCGGTGGAGCAGCGCACGATGACGGGGCTTTCCGTGCTGCTGCAATCGAACGCGCTGCGCCAAGCGCTCGCGCCCTATGTGCTAGGCGGCGCGCACGGCAAGCTGCTGGACGCCGACCATGACCGATTGGGCATGGCCGACGTGCAGTGCTTCGAGATGGAGGAGCTGATGCACAGCAAGGCCGCCGTCATGGCCGTGCTGCATTACCTCTTTGCGCGCTTCGACGAACGCTTTGATGGCGCTCCCACGCTGCTGATCCTCGATGAAGCGTGGCTGTTCCTCGATGACCCAGTGTTTGCCGCGCGCATCCGCCAGTGGCTCAAGACGCTGCGCAAGAAGAACGTCAGCGTCATCTTCGCCACGCAGTCGCTGGCCGACATCAAGGATTCGAGCATCGCGCCCGCGATCATCGAAAGCTGCGCTAGCCGCATCTTCCTGCCAAACCCTCAGGCTACCGAGCCGCAGATTCGCACGATCTACCAGGGCTTCGGCCTCAACAACCGGCAGATCGAAATTGTCGCCACCGCGCAGCCCAAACGCGACTACTACTACCAGTCCCGCCTCGGCAATCGCGTGTTCGACCTCGACCTGGGGCCGGCGACGCTGGCGTTTGCGGGCGCTTCTACGCCGCAAGACCAGCGCGACATAGACCGCGTGCTGCTGGACGCCGGCGTGCCCGGCTTCGCGGGCGCCTGGCTGCGCCATCGCGGCCTCGATTGGGCGGCCGACCTGCTGCCCACGTTCCCCGGCCTCGCGCCGGGTTCCCTCGCTGACCAACCCCTGGAGAACCTGCCATGAAAAAAAAGCGTTTTGTCGCCGCCGCCATCGCGACCATGCTTTGCACCGCCACCGCCCATGCGCAATGGGTCGTGGTCGATCCCACGAACCTCGTGCAGAACACGCTGACCGCGATCCGCACGCTGGAGCAGATCAACAACCAGATCCAGCAGCTTCAGAACGAAGCGCAGATGCTGATGAACCAGGCGCGCAACCTCGCCAGCCTGCCGTCCAGCGTGGTGAACCAGTTGCGCGCCAACCTGGCGACGACCGAGCGGCTGATCGCCCAGGCCCGAGGCTTGGCCTATGACGTGACGAATCTGGATCGGGAGTTCGCGCGCCTGTATCCCGAGCAGTACGCCGCCACCGTCAGCGGCGACCAGATGTACCGCGACGCGCAGGAGCGTTGGCGGAACACGCTCAACGGCTTGCAGACCACGATGCAGATGCAGGCGCAGGTGTCGCAGAACCTGGGCGAAGACGAAAGCGTGCTGGCCGATCTTGTGGGCAAGAGCCAGTCGGCCGAAGGCGCGCTGCAGGCGATGCAGGCCATGAACCAGTTGCTGGCCTTGCAGGCCAAGCAGTCGATCCAGTCGCAGCGGCTTCAGATTACGCAAGACCGGGCCACTTCGCTGGAGCTGGCGCGGCAGGCGGCGGCCACGGAGCGCGCCCGCGAAATGCGGCGGCGTTTCCTGGGCGATGGCACGCCGTACACGCCGCAGTCAGTGAACTTCTACGGCAACTGACGGGAGGCCGCCATGCGATGCGTCCTCGCCCCGTCTGTTGTGGTGCTTGTCGTGCTGCTGGCCGCTTGCGGCAAGCAGCCGGCCGACAACCTTGCCGATGCTCTGGCCGCCGATCCCGTGCGGCTGAAGGCATTGCGCGCGCAATGCGCGGCAGACCGGCAGGCCGCGGGCGAGGACGCTTGCCGCGCCGCCGCCGAAGCCTTGCGGCGGCGCTTCTTCTCCGGCCAGGCTGGGCCGGATGAATACCAGACCTTGGCCGACTTGCCGCCGATCCCGCCGAGCTTCGATGAACCGGCCGATGGCATGGAGCCGGCCGTTCCCGCCGAACCGGAGAACACGCCATGAATGACGTGACCATCATCGACCAGTTCCTCAACACCTTTGCCGCGTATATCGACTCGGGTTTCGGGCTGCTGCGGGGCGAAGTGGCGTTCCTCACGGCCACGCTGATCGTCATCGACATGACGATCGCCGGCCTGTATTGGGCCATGAGCCATGCCACCGGTCAGGGCGAGGACGTGATCGCCAAGCTGCTGCGCAAGGTGCTGTACGTCGGCGCCTTCGCCTACATCATCAATAACTTCAACTGGCTGGCCAGCATCGTATTCCGCTCGTTTGCGGGATTGGGCATCACCGCCACCGGCTCGGCCATCACGATGGAAAACTTCCTGCAGCCGGGCCGGTTGGCGAAAACCGGCATCGACGCCGGGGCGCCGATTCTGGAGCAGATCGGCGAGATGGCGGGCTTTCCCGAAGTGTTCGTGAACCTCGACCCCATCGTGGTGATGTTCCTCGCGTGGCTGGTCGTGGTCTTGTGCTTCTTCGTGCTGGCGATCCAACTGTTCATCACGCTGATCGAGTTCAAGCTGACCACGCTCGCCGGATTCGTGCTGGTGCCATTCGCGCTCTGGAACAAGACCGCGTTCCTCGCCGAAAAGGTCTTGGGCAACGTGGTGGCCTCCGGCGTCAAGGTTCTGGTGCTGGCCGTGATCGTCGGTATCGGCTCGGGCTTGTTCGCTCAGTTCCAAGTCCATCCCGCCGAGCCGTCTATCGACCACGCGCTGGTCATCATGCTGGCCTCGCTCACCTTGCTGGCGCTCGGGATCTTCGGCCCCGGCATCGCCACGGGCCTCGTGTCCGGTGCGCCGCAGCTCGGCGCTGGCGCAATGGCCGGTGCTGCTGTCGGCGCTGCCGGCACGGCCGTCGCCATCGGCGCCGCCGCGACGGGCGTGGGT